>JBBSCQ010000027.1:0-39230 GCA_038250105.1 Burkholderiales bacterium
CCGCATTGTCTTTTCCGCCGTCGTGCCACCCGGCGTTCAGATCGGCAAAGGCGTACTACTCGGTTACAAGGGGCTGGGCATCATCGTGCACCGCCGGGCGGTGATCGGTAACAACGTGGTGGTAGGGGCGCACGTGACGATCGGCGCCGGTGCGAAGATTCTCGGCCCCGTACGCATCGGGCGTGGGGCGCGCATCGGGGCGAATGCAGTGGTGGTCAAGGATGTTCCGCCCGGCGCTACGGCTATCGGCATTCCGGCTCGCGTGATGAATTCGCGCGATCAGGGAGAATAACAATGGCATCGGTCTGGACGTCACTTAAGGCCGATATTGGGCGCACCTATCAATATCTTGAAGGAAACCGCCTCATCAAGATTCTTCATTGCATTCGAACGCCGGGAGTGCAAGCTGTGTCGATTTACCGTTTTGGCCAATGGAGTAGAACGCTTCATCCATCTTTAAGGCTGTTTCTCGACCCTGTCTATATCATTTTCAATGAACTATTGAAGATACTTTGGGGAATTGAGTTACCGCGCTCAGCCAGGATTGGGCCAGGTCTTTATATAGGGCACTTCGGGGGAATCACAATTTCCCCGGCTGCGATTATTGGATCCAACTGCAACATCGCCCAAAGCGTCACCATTGGCGTTTCTGGAAAAGGTGAAAAGCGAGGCGTTCCGGCAATTGGCGATAACGTCCATATCGCCCCGGGTGCACGCGTTTTTGGAAAAATTCGAATCGGCAATAACGTGAAAATCGGTGCGAATACTGTTGTAAATGCTGATATCCCGGACAACTCCATCGCAGTTCTTTCACCCGGCTTCGTGATCCTGACGAGAAGCCAGAGCAAAGATGCTCTACAAAACAAGCAGTCTGAATAGCCACGTATTTTGAGGTTTTACTATGCCCATTGAAGACATCATTCATCCTTTTGTTAAGCACTACACCGCTGCTCCCCAATGGGTCAAAAGCACACTGGGCGGTGCCTATGCGCGCATTCCGACCCGCTTGCGCTATGGTTCGAAATACGATGAATTCATGGCGGAAATTAAACGCAGCCATGATGAGCAATGGTTGCGCCAGCGTGCCGATGAGAAATTGCTAGCCACCTTGCGCTGGGCTGCCGAGACGGTACCTGCTTTTGCTTCACTGCAGGCCATGACCAAGCTTGATCGCTCACCCGCCGAGTTATTGACTGAGTTCCCCTTGTTGCCGAAGGAGGACATCAAGGCCGACACCAGCCGGTACATTTCCCGGGCGATGCCGCACAAAACCCACTTGTTAACCCATACTGGCGGATCAACTTCAGTGCCGATGAAGCTTTACCTCGAAAAATACGTTTCACGTTCAAAGGACTTCGCCTACAACGGCACTTTTGACACCATTGCTGGCATACGGCATGGCGATACGATTCTCGCATTGCGCGGCCGTACGGTGCCTGGCGCAGACAAGCCGGGCGGGCCGATCTGGATGTTTGACCCGATCAAGAGCTACCTGCATTTAAGTTCCGACCATCTGGAGGTAGAGCACATGCCGCGCTACCTTGAGGCAGCACGACAATGGAAACCCACTTTCATTCATGCCTTCCCTTCAGCCTTGGTGCCACTGGCAAAATGGTTGCAGGCCAACCCTGCTCCTGATGTGACCGAACGCATCCAATGTGTTCAGCTGTTTTCTGAAAACATTTACGACTATCAGGTTGATTTGATTCGTGAGGTTTTCGGTTGCCCGGTATTGCTTGATTACGGGCATTCCGAACGGGCCGTGAAATCAATTTCCTTGCCGGATGATCCTCGCTATTTTTTCTGGCCCCTTTACGGCAAGGTCGAGTTGATCGATTTTGATGGTAAGTCGGTAACCGAACCGGGGGTATTGGGCGAGATTGTCGGCACGGGATTCGATAACAAGGTCATGCCGTTAATTCGTTACCGGACGGGCGATCTGGCCATGTGGAGCAGTGCGCCCAACCAGACTCGCCCGGGTTTTTCGGTTGTCGATAGGATCGAGGGGAGACTTCAGGAGTTTTTGGTATGCAGCGACCATCGTCTGGTGTCCATCTGCACCATCGGCGCTGCGCATTTTGAAGAATTGGCAAGTGCCGACAGAATGCAGTTTGAACAAACAGCACCAGGCCGCGCCGTACTCAAGGTCTTGTCAGAGAACGATCTATCGTCCCGAGCCAAGGAAGCACTTGCATCAGGAATTCGGGCAAAGACTCAAGGCGGCCTGGAAATCGAGGTGGTGCGTGTGGATGACATTGCTCGCACCATTTCTGGCAAACACCGACTATTGGTGCAAAGGCTGGATCTCTCTCGCTATCTTGGCGCAGCGCATATCGACGTCGAGGAAAGCGCCGTCTCGTGAAAAGCGCCGTGATGATCGGCCCCTGCCCAGATGCCAAGGGGGGAATGGCCTCGGTAGTTGCGGTCTACCGCGAAAACGGGCTGTTTTCCGGCAAACGCTGCCGTTATCTGACAACGGCGACAGAAGGCCGTGCCATTCGCAAGCTATGGGTTGCAACTTTTGCCCTGAGCCGCTTTGCTTTCATGCTGTTGATGCACCGGGTAAGCCTGCTGCATGTGCATGGCGCTTCGCATGGCAGCTTTTGGCGCAAGCGCGTTTTTATGCGGCTGGCCGGCCTATTTTCGGTGCCGGTGATTTTTCATTTGCACGGTGGCGAATTCCGGCAGTTTGTCGATCAGCGCCTTGCCCCCTCGGCGCGACGGAAGGTGGTTGGCAGCCTGAAAGCCTGCAGCCTGATTTATTGCCTGAACGACGAGGTTGGCCATTGGTTGCGCAAGCTTGCGCCGGGTGTTCCTGTGCAAGTGCTGCCAAACCCGATCAACTTTCCGGCCGCTGACGAAATATCGGAAAGCCGGGATGCAAGCATTCTTTTCCTCGGTCGGCTGGAACAGGAAAAAGGCGTTTTCGATCTGGTCAATGCGGTGGCGGCCATTGCCCAACAGGTACCGGGAGTGCGCCTGTTGCTTTGCGGTGTCGGTTCGGCCGAGGCGCCGCTCAAGCGGTTGGTGGCGCATCGCGGGATCAGTTCGCAGGTCGAGTTCCCGGGTTGGGTTGAGGGCGATGCCAAGGCCGACTTGATGCGCCGGGCGGGTGTTTTTGTCCTACCCTCCTACGCCGAGGGAATGCCCATGTCGGTGCTGGAGGCGATGGCGGCGGGAACACCGGTGGTGGCAAGCCGCGTCGGTGCCGTGACGGAAATGCTCGATGACGGAAACTGCGGTTTTGTCGTCGAACCGGGGAATATTGAGCAATTGGGCGAGGCAATTCTGGCCGCGCTCGACTGCGTGTGCAGCGCACCCCTGAGCGAGAAGGCAAAAATGAGAGTGAGCGAACGTTATAGCGCCGAAGTTGTTCTCGACCGGCTGCGCTGGCAATACGCAAAGTTGGCGCAATGAACCACCGCTTTTGGAAGTTTCTGCTTTGCTGCCTGTTCGGCCATGCGACGCTGGTCTATTCGGCCGATGATCCCCGTTTCAGTAACACCGCTATCGCTGTGGCGCTCACCACGTTCGGGCAGGGGCCGGCGATGGGTCATCCACGCCTCTTTAGCGGCCAAGCAGATCATTCGGGGATTGTTGCAGCGGCGGCAACGGAGCGCGCCGCTGGGGTTCGTGCCTTGTCCGGATACTTGCACCGGACGTCAATACGCATCGTGGACAAATCGTTTATTGCCGTAGCGGAACCGCTGGGTTCGCCGGACAACCTGAAAAACTGGTTCAAGCAGGATCGGGCGCTGGAGGGCATGGCCGAGTCGGCAGTCGGCTGGTACCTGACCCGTGATAACTGGTATCTGGAGGAACTGCGGGCACGCATGGCGATTTTTGCCCCGTTGGTTATCGATAACCAGTGCCGTGGCGAGTTGATGCAAGCACGGACGTACGCCTGGTATTTTGCCTTGGCTTACGATTTTGCCTACCCGGCACTTGAGCCAGCAGAGCGTGATCTGGCCCGAAACGTGGTCAAGTCCTGCGCCCTTGCGGCACTGCCGACAGCACTCAAAAATGTCAAGGCCAACCCGCGCGATGGCGTTGCTTTCCACGCACTGGGCAAATTTATCGGGGCGCTGACAATTGTACTGGGCGAAGTGCCGGAGGCACGTGCCTGGCTGGAACCCGCCTTGCAAACTTATCTGGCCAATCTCAGCCCATGGGGTGGCGACGATGGGGGTTACGCTAACGGTAGCAGCTACGTGCTGTGGGATACCGGTGAGTCTTTGCTGATCTGGGACTTGATCGAGCGCGTGCTGGGTCTGCCGGTGTACCAGAAGGCCTGGGTGGCGCAGTTGCCACGATTTGTTGCCTACACCCTGCCCCCGGGGACACCGGCCGGCGTCTTTGGTGATGGCGCTGAAATCGAGCGCAAGGAGGAATGGCCGCGCTTCGGCAAGGCGATCATGAGCCGCTATGCCACGCCGCTGGCGCGCTGGTATGAAAAACAATTGTTCGGTGAGGACATCGCTCGCCTGCACATTTTACTCAGCCCGTACCGTGCTTCGAGCAGCGCCGCATGGCCGGCGAACGTGGCAAACAGCGCTTATTTTCCATCGGTGGGCTGGACTGCGCTGCATAGTTCTCTGGCTGATCGCGCTCGTATTTCGGTGTATTTCAAGAGCAGCCCCTACGGTTCGCTGAATCACTCGCATGGCGATCAGAATGGCTTTTTGCTTTACGCCCGCGGCAAGGTGCTGGCCATGGACAGCGGCTACTACGACTACTACAACTCGCTGCATTGGCGGAACTGGTACAAGCAGACCAAGGCCCACAACGCGATTACGTTCGACGGTGGCAAGGGGCAAAGCCTGGGGGCGAATGGTTTGGGCAGCGCGCTGTTTGGCGGCAAGATTACTCAATTTGTAACAAACGATGATTACGATGTAGTGACTGGCGATGCCACTGCTGCCTACGGTGGGCAGGTGTCGATGGCCAAACGCACGCTGGTTTTCGTGCGGCCGGCGACACTGGTAGTCATTGATCAGTTGCAAAGTGCCACGCCCCGGCGTTGGGAGTGGAACCTGCACACGACGGCAGCGCTGCTGGCCAATGCCGGGGGCTACAAACTGAATCTTGAGGGAGCCGAAATGTGTGCCGATATTGTTGCGCCGGACGCGGTCTCATTGACGGTTCAGCCGGGATATTCGCCGGCGCCGGTGCTGTCAACTGCCATCGGGCCGCATTACTGGAATCGTTTTTCTTATCAGGCGCCGAAAGCAGCCGCCTACTTTGTTGCGGTATTGCGCATGGATTGCACCTCGCCCAAAGCCCTGGTTTCTTTCCCCGCTGGAAATCCGCTGGTCAAGCTGGGTAGTCGAGAAATTGCCGTTGTTGGCAACGCCGTTTCAGTCCGTTAATTCACCAAGGATTTTTAAGTAGAAGATCATGACCAATCCTCTTGTTTATCTCATTGCCGGCGCCCGGCCCAATTTCATGAAAATCGCTCCCATCGTGCGCGCCATTCAGGCCCACGGCGGGCTTGATTTCCGCATCATCCACACCGGCCAGCATTACGACCGGGAGATGAACGAAGTGTTTTTCGAAGAATTGGGCATACCCAAGCCGGACGTTTTCATGGCGGCCGGTGGTGGCAGCCATGCCCAGCAGACGGCCAAGATCATGGTGGCCTTCGAGGAGCTTTGCCAGGCACAGCGGCCGGATGCCGTGCTGGTGGTTGGCGATGTTAATTCGACACTAGCCTGCTCGATTGTCGCCAAAAAACTGAACATTCCCGTTGCCCACGTGGAAGCCGGGTTGCGCAGCGGCGACATGACGATGCCGGAGGAGATCAACCGTCTGGTCACCGACAGCATTTCCGACTGGTTTTTCGTTACCGAGCCGAGCGGTGTTGATCACTTGCGTCGCGAAGGCAAGGCTGAGTCGGTAATTCATTACGTCGGCCATGTGATGGTGGATAACCTGCTCTATCAAGCTGAAAAGCTGAAGGATGCGGATACTTCTAGATTTGAAATTTCGGCAATTATTCCGGTTGACCGTAGCTATGGTGTGGTGACGCTGCACCGGCCGAGCAATGTTGATAGCGCCGAGATGATGGCGCGTATTGGCGGTGCGCTGCGCGAAATTGCTGCCGAACTGCCGCTGATTTTCCCGGTGCATCCGCGTACCCGGGCCAATCTGGAAAAGTTCGGGGTCGATCTCGGACCGAATGTGACCTTGGTCGGGCCGCAGGCTTACATGGCTTTCCTTAGCCTATGGAAGGACGCCGTGGTGGTGCTGACCGACAGCGGCGGCTTGCAGGAAGAAACCACGGCACTGGGCGTGCCCTGCATCACCATCCGCGAAAACACCGAGCGGCCGGTGACGGTGGATGAAGGCTCCAACGTGCTGGCCGGGACGGACCCGGTGCGTATCGTCGCGGAAGCCCGAAAGGTGTTGCGCGGCGAAGGCAAACAGGGCCGTTGCCCGCAGTTGTGGGATGGCAAGGCGGCGGTTCGGATTGTGGACATTTTGGCCAAGGAGCTTGCGCGATGAATCGCCGTATTGAAATGATGGGCTGCAAGATCGATAACTTGTCGATGGAGGAAACCTTGCAGACGATTGAGGGTTTCATCCACAGTGGCAAGCCGCACCAGCATGTGGTGGTTAATGTGGACAAGCTGGTCAAGGCCAACCGTGATCCGGAATTGCGCCAGATCATCAATGACTGCGCACTGATCAACGCCGACGGCATGCCAGTGGTGTGGGCCTCTCGCCTGCTAGGCAAGGGGCTGAAAGAACGGGTGGCTGGAGTCGATCTTTTCGAGTCGCTGATGCAGCGCTCGGCGCAAAAGAACTGGCGGGTTTTCCTGCTCGGCGCCCGCGAGGAAGTGGTTTCCGGCGTCCGCGATATTTATCTGAAAAAATACCCGGGCTTGACCGTGGCCGGTTATCGCAACGGTTATTGGAAGCAGGAGGAAGAAGCGGGCGTTATCGAGCAGATCAAGGCTGCCCGCGCCGACCTCCTTTTCGTGGCGATCAGCTCGCCGAAAAAAGAGCAATTCCTTGGCCAATATCAGGCTGAAATGCAGATTCCCTTCGCCATGGGCGTCGGTGGGACATTCGACGTCGCGGTCGGCAAGGTGAAACGGGCCCCGGTATGGATGCAGAAGAGCGGGCTGGAGTGGTTTTACCGCTTTCTGCAAGAGCCGCGCCGGATGTTCAGGCGTTACTTTATTGATGACATGGCGTTTTTTGGCCTGTTGTTAAAGGAAGCTGTGCGCCGCTAAGCGGACGTTATTTCATTTTTTGTTTTGAGGTTTTTCCATGACTTCTGTCGTTGCGGTTATTGGTTTGGGTTATGTCGGTTTGCCTTTGGTTGTCGAGTTCGGCAAGCATTCGCGGACGATTGGTTTTGATATTTCGCTGCCTAAGGTTGAGTCATGCCGGCGTGGAGTTGACCCTTCGCGCGAGTTGTCGGACGCGGAGATGTCTGCTGCGGTCAACGCGGAATATTCGTCAAATCCGAAAGTGCTGGGCGAGGCGGACATCATTGTCGTTGCGGTGCCGACGCCGGTTGATGATGCGCACATTCCTGACTTTACGCCGCTGGTTGGCGCCAGCATCAGCGCCGGGCGCAATATGAAGAAGGGCGCCATCGTGGTCTATGAGTCCACGGTGTATCCGGGGGCGACGGAGGAGATTTGCATTCCAGTGCTGGAGCGCGAATCGGGTTTGAAGTGGAAGGAGGATTTCTTCGTCGGTTATTCGCCGGAGCGGATCAATCCGGGTGACCGGGAGCACACGCTGACGACGATTCTCAAGGTGGTTTCGGGCGATACACCGGAAACGCTGGAGAAGGTGGCAGTGCTTTATGAAAAGATCGTCAAGCCGGGCGTGCATCGTTGCCGCAGCATCAAGGCAGCCGAAGCGGCCAAGGTGATCGAGAACACCCAGCGCGACTTGAATATTGCGTTGATGAACGAGTTGTCAATCATTTTTGACCGACTTGGCATCGATACCAGCGAGGTGCTGGAAGCAGCGGGGACGAAGTGGAACTTCCTGAAGTTCAAGCCGGGCCTGGTCGGCGGGCATTGCATTGGGGTCGATCCCTACTATCTGACGCACAAGGCTGAGATGGTGGGCTATCACCCGCAGGTGATCCTGGCCGGCCGGCGCATCAACGACGGCATGGGCAAGTTTATAGCCGAGCAGACGATCAAGCAGATGATTGCCAGTGGCAGCTCGGTAAAGGGGGCGCGGGTGAATATCCTGGGCCTGACTTTCAAGGAAAACTGCGGTGATCTGCGCAATTCGCGGGTGATCGACATCATCAAGGAACTAAAGTCCTACGGTGTTGGCGTGTTTGTGCATGACCCCTATGGCGACCCGACCGAGGCGCTGCATGAGTACGGCGTCGAGCTATGCGCCTGGGAAGACTTGCCGCGCGCCGAAGCGATTGTGGCAGCGGTTTCGCATCAGGAATATGTGGAAAAGGCAGTGGGTGACTTGACAAACAAGGTGATCAGCGGCGGTTGTTTCATTGACGTGAAGGCGGCGTTTGATCAGCAGGCGTTGGAAGCGGCGGGTATTGCTGTTTGGCGTTTGTAGAAAAAGGTTTCCCGCTGGCGCGGGGGGGCGCTTTACGACAACTTGCATCCGTCGCGCATTATTGTTGGTGAGCGTTCCGAGGGGCGCAAATGGCAGGTGTGATTGTGGCTAACCGGGTGACGGATGACATCAGCGATGTGCTGGACAAGATTTATACGCGGGATTTGTTTGGCAAGGACTGAGGGCATTTCGTTTTTGGGCAAATTTTCGGGTTGACCGTAGTACTGCGGTCAACCCGAAATTTGGATTAATTTTGAAATGCTGTCGTGGGCTTATGGTGAGGGTTGTTGCTGGGCGTGTTGCGCGAGGAGGTGGTGGTCATTACCACTGCCGAGACGGATGAGGAAATCCGGGTAATTTCGATGCGGAAGGCAGAACGAAATGAGCAAGAAATTTATTACGGCAAGCCTTGACGAGAATACCCCCCATTAACTGTGGGTGACATCGATACCGGCAAGTTGGTCTTGCGCATGCGTGTCGAAGGCCGGGTGGTGCAATTAAAGAAGCGCGTGACCCTGTACCTTGGCTTCCCTGGTGGAACGCTTTAAGGACACGGTGGCGAGCGTGGCTATCAAACACTGATCAACGAGGCCCTGAAGCCCTCCTTGCAGCAGTCCGATATTGAGGCGACGATCAGGAAGGTGATCCGCGAGGAGCTCAAGGAGCGGAAGGCAGCATAGCTTGGTTCAGCCAACGTAAAACCGTTGGCAGACCACGTTTTTCCCAGGCTGGTGGTGACATAATGACGCCATGCGTCTACGCTGAAAATGTTGCAGTATTGTCTTACAAGGAGGTTGCTATGCTTGCTAATACAGGAAAACGGCTCACCACGAGAATCACCGACCATGTGCAGGCGAAGCTGCAAGTGGCGGCTGACATCTTGGGGGCAACGCTCAACCAGTTTGTCGTGCAAGCGGCTCTGGAAAAGGCAGATAAAGTTATCGAAAGCGAATCGGCGATTGTCCTGACTCGCAGGGAATCGTTGAGGCTGCTGGAGCTGATTGAAAATCCGCCACCGCGCAATGAGAAGTTCCTTCAAGCGCAGGCCCGTTATCAGAGGACTAAGGACGATGCTAGTTCGACCACTGAACGACAGCCTTGACAGGAAACGCTTTAATTGCGGTGACGCCGACCTGAATGGCTGGTTAATCCAGACAGCCAGGCAACAAAAAGAGAAAGGCGTTTCTTCGACCTTTGTGGCGGTGGCTGAAGAGACAAGCGTAGAAGTGCTTGGCTATTACGCTATCAGCTGGGCTGAACTGGTTAATAACGACCTCCCTGCGCAGTCCAGAAAACGCTTACCGAACAAGGTTCCCGTATTTCGACTGGGGCGGCTGGCATCAGCCATGCAACATCGGGGCAAAGGCATTGGGGAGCACTTGCTCTTCGACGCCATAGACCGAGCTACGCGCATTGCAAAAGAGGTTGGTGGTGTTGGGCTCGTGGTCAATGCGAAGCATTCCGCAGTCAATTTCTATCAAAAATATGGCTTTGAGCTGATGGCAGACCATTCGCTAAATCTGTTCTTGCCGTTTTAATTCACAAAAGCCGGAAAACAAGGGGCAGACCACGGTTTTGCAAAGCTTTAATAAACAGATTTTTATTAACGGTATAACTTGGTTTCCTTTAATGGTTGGACTGAGGTTAAAGCTTTGAACAAGCGCGACCTTCACCCATCTCTGCAAGCTTCGTGTGTTCCGATCCCCGGTCGTAGGGGGAAACCCAAGAAAGTCAGGGAGCTGGATCCCCGCCGGCGCGGCGATGACGAATTAAAGAGCGTTTTCTAAGGGCAGAAAATTGTTTATTTGGTTATTTAACGTTAGGGGTTTGAGATGAGTTTGATTCTTCCTGTTGTTCTTTCCGGTGGCTCCGGTACCCGTCTTTGGCCGATTTCTCGGGAGAAGTATCCCAAGCAGTTGTTGCCTTTGGTCGATGAAAATTCGATGTTGCAGTCCACCGTTGTGCGGCTGGAAGGCTTGGAGAATCTGGCTGAGCCTTTGTTGATTTGCAATGAAGAGCATCGTTTTGTCGTGGCGGAGCAGGTGCGTTTGCTCGGCAAGCGCGGCACGATATTGCTCGAACCTGTGGGCCGCAATACGGCGCCGGCGATGACGCTGGCCGCTTTGTGGGCGAGCCGCAATGGCGATGACCCAGTGCTGGTGGTGATGCCGGCGGATCATGTGATTGCCGATGGCGCCAGCTTCCGCCAGGCGGTTGAGCGGGCGACGCGCCTGGCGCTGGCCGGGGCGGCGGTGACGTTTGGTATTACGCCGGATTGTGCCGAAACGGGCTATGGCTACATTCAGCAAGGCGCGGCGCTGGCCGATGGTTCGGGCGCCTTTGAACTGGCGCACTTTGTCGAAAAACCGGATAAGGCGACGGCTGAGGATTATCTGGCGGCTGGCGATTACTTGTGGAATAGCGGCATCTTTGTGATGCGGGCTTCGGTGTGGCTGGCGGCGCTGGAAATTGACCGACCGGATATTCTGGCGGTGTGCCAGAAGGCGATGGCGGAGTCGAAGGAAGATGGTGATTTCGTGCGTATTGGGCGCGAGACGTTTGCGGCTTGCCCGGCGGATTCGATCGATTATGCCGTGATGGAGCGGTTGACCCTAGGCTTGCCCGGTTTGCCGCGTGGCGTGGTGATTCCGCTGTCGGCCGGTTGGTCGGATGTCGGCGCGTGGGATGCCTTGTGGAAAGTGCTGCCGAAATGTGGCGATGGCAATGCCGTGCGCGGTGATGTCATGCTGGAAAACTGCCTCAACACGTTGGCGTTTTCTGAAAGCCGACTGGTGGCTTGCGTTGGCGTTAGCGATCTGGTGGTGGTGGAAACGGACGACGCCATTTTGGTGGCGCATCACGATGCGACGCAGGATGTGAAGAAAATTGTCGATCGTCTGAAGGCGGAGAAGCGCAGCGTGGCGCTGCTGCATCGCAAGGTCTATCGGCCGTGGGGTTGGTACGACGGTGTTGATTCCGGCGAACGCTTTCAGGTGAAGCGGATCGGCGTCAAGCCGGGCGGCACGCTGTCGCTGCAAATGCATTACCACCGGGCGGAACACTGGATTGTGGTGAGCGGCACGGCGCGGGTGACGAAGGGCGATGAGGTGTTTCTGGTGACGGAAAATCAATCGACCTACATTCCGCTGGGTGTAACGCACCGGCTGGAAAACCCCGGCACGGTGCCGCTGGAGATGATCGAGGTGCAGTCGGGGAGTTATCTCGGCGAGGATGACATCGTGCGCTTTGAGGATACTTACGGGCGGAGTTGAGCGGAAATGGGTGTGTCGAGCCAATCGACGGTGGACTGCCCTCAGTAACGGGGATTGACGCGAAATTGCAGTTGGCGATAGGGACTGGCCAGCGGTTCACCAATAAACACCCCCTGCCCTGGCCAGGCAAGGCTCTTCCAGTAGGCTTCAATCAACGTTTCTCCAGCTAGGTAATGGCTGAGCAGCACCTTTGGATTTGGAAATTTTTGCCAGTAATTGCAGGGTTCTGAAACCGTCCCGTAACTGCCGGTTGCCCCTGCTTCAAGCCAGCGCAGGCTACTCATTTGATGCTTGCCGAGTAAGTCGCCGCCAAATGAGGTCAGATGGTCAGCGATGGCGCCGGGGAGAAACTTCAGCGTCTCAAGCCCGGAAATATGGGTGCCGCCGGTAAAGTAGAACATGACATCCTGCTTTTCTTCCAGCACGTCGGCGTGCAAGTTATGGAGACTGAGTGGGGGATAAACGAGTTGCCCAGACTGTGGAAAATTCACCGCACGGCTGTTCCGCACCAAGTCGGATGTCAGAAGGAAATAGGCACTGGCTTTTGGCCAGCTCAGATCGGCCTGGACGCCACGATCAATCAAGCTTTTGGCGAGTGCAACATTGTCCGCTGGCAGCAGCATGGAGAGCCTCATGCCAAAATCCTTGTATGGTTTGGCTGATCGGGAATTGAAGTAGTTGCTTGGTTTGCTCGGCTGACATGTATTGCCACAAATCCCCTCCTGATAACCAAGGGTATAAGCGCCGGTAATTGAATTGCAGCCAACCGCCCAAGGCTTGGTCCAGATAAAGACGACTGCCTGAATCGTCGAGTCGAGTTGGCGATCAATGTCGCGCCTTAGTATTTCAAAAGCTTCAGGCGTGAGGGTTCCATTGCCTTCAGGCAGGGTGACCTTGATCAGGTTTCGACCGGGAATATTTCGCGCTTTGAGATAGTAGGTGCCAATTTCAACGCTCTCGGGTGATGCTTCATTGACGACAACTGCCAACTGGGCTGGCTTCAGCGCGCTAGCCTGTGGCAATACCTGACTCAATGCAGGTAAATGCCAGGTCAGGCAGATGAGAAGCGGAAGAGTCCGGGTGAGAAAACCTCGAATTACTACGCGCAGGAGAATCAATTGACGAAGAAGGTTCAAGGGCGCTTCTGGTGGTGGTCAACTTCCCCGAGGTACGTCAATTTGTCGCGGTTTTCTGACATTACTAACGTTCGGTCAAATCTTGATGATGGTGTCGCTGTAAAGCGCCACCAGTGAGTCATGGGTCATCAAGCGCATTGGCTCGACGAGGGCTTGGGCGACAAGGATTCGGTCAAACGGGTCATTGTGGTGCGCCGGCAAGCCTTCGACCGCAACAGCATGCTCTGGCTCAATTGGCAGCCGCCGATAGCCGGATTCTGAGAAATAGCGTAGGGCGTCCTGGCCAGAAATCGGCATGTCGCCCCGGCCCAACGCGTGCTTGATGGCAATTTCCCAGATGCTGGCGGTGCTAACCCAGACATTCGTCTTCGGCGAGGTAATCAACTCGCGGGCTTTCTGCGACAACTTTGGGCTGTCCGCGATAGCCCACAAAGCAACATGGGTATCCAGCAGAAGGTTCACGCCGCCACCCCACCGACGAACAACTTGGACACTTCGTCGTTATGTGTATCAATGTTGTCAGGCACCTCAAATATCCCCTTGGCAACGCCAATACGCATCCCTGCCGGGGCGGCATCGATTGGCACCAGCTTGGCAGCGGGACGACCGTTTCGGGCAATAACGATTTCCCGCTCCTGGCCTTGCTCGATGGCATCAACTAAACGGGACAAGGTTGATTTGGCTTGCAGCATGTTGACGGCTTGCATTGAAACCTCCATAAGTTAAACCTTAGTCTAGTCTGGCTAATGTTCGGCGTCCAGCCAAAATTAAGCTGCTTGTGCTCGTAGCGTCACAATCCGCATCGTTTAGCTAAAAAGGAAATCACGGCCAAGATAAATCCTCGCAGGCTGAGCAACGGCGAGGATTGGGAGACGATTTGGCCAAATTCGGCAACACGTTAAGTTATCCGCTTGGGTTTCCGGCCTGTTTTCTTATGTGCTACAGCGAAGGTAAGTCTCTTCGACCGCCCGCTATCGGTGATCGCTTGCCACCAAAGGGTTTGTATTAATTATCACCCTTTGGGATCGCAAGCCCGTAACCTCCAGTCCGGCTTTTGGCGATGTGCATGGTCTACCGAGGAATTGCTTTCTCGGAGAGCTCAAAGGCGGGCTGTGGTACGCACCCAACAACCCTACCCTACGTCCGGATGACGCTTGTTTGGTGCTTTCACTAGTCCGATCGGACCAGTATTCGGGATGGTCGTGTCACCAAGAGGACATACCTACCCTCTATCATTTGAAGGGTTTTGTATCGCCAAACCAAGGTTGCGCCACGCGCAATTTTGGCCCTCAAATTTGCTGCTGCGCGGGTTCTCCGACGCTATTCATTGATTTTGGAGTAAGCCATGAAAGTAAAAACGAAATTTTTGGTAGGGGTTGTTGCCGCCCTTCTCTCGGCTGGCGCGGTGACCGCGCAGGCGGCTGGCTCGATCAACCTGGGCAACTATTCGGTGACCGGCAACTACGCGCTGGATTCTCTTAATGGCACCAGTGGCGGCATTTCCGGCTTGGAAGCCTCGGCGGTGACCTATGCCAAGGATCGAGTCGACCCCAATACCGGCAAGCTCGGCACGCTGTTCTTTGTCGGTGACGAAGGCACGGGCGTGGTTGAAATCTCAAAAACCGGCCAGACCATCGGCAACATGGCCTTCAACTGGACCGGCACCGGCAGCACCAAGCACGACACCGAAGGCTTGACGTATCTGGGTGGCGGTGTGCTGGTTTCTACCGAAGAGCGGCTACAAGACGCCTATCGCTACACTTACGCTGCAGGTAGCACGGTGACGCTGGCCAACAACTTTGTGTCGATCAGCAACGCGAAAGTGGGCAACGACGGGATAGAAGGAATCAGCTACGATCCGCGCGGCGCTGGTAGTTTCGTGACGATCAAGCAGCAGAATCCGCAGGACATTCTTGTCGGCACACTGACATTCGCCGCCGCAACTGGCGGCCTTCCTAATCCGCTACCCAAAGACGGGGCTTCCCCGACCGGCGGCGGCATGTCGACTATGGCGCAGTTGTTCAACCCGACATCTCTGGGTTTGACCACATTGTCGGACGTGCAGGTGTTGTCAACCGTCGATTCGCTGGTTGGCACAACCGCGGCCGATAACCTGCTGCTGCTGAGCTTGGGTTCCCGCAAGCTGATCGAGGTAAACCGCAGCGGCAATGTCCTCAGCAGCTTCGATCTGTCCTCGGTGCTGAACAGCGCCGGTGGCAATTTCAATGCCATCGAAGGCGTAACTATTGATGAAAAAGGCACGATCTATCTGGTTGCCGAGCAATTGCAAGGAGCGGGTGCAACCGCATTCTCGAAATCCCAACTGATCGTCCTGTCGGCACCGGTTCCCGAGCCGGAAAGCTACGCCATGCTGCTGGCTGGTCTGGGCTTGATCGGTTTCGCTGCGCGCCGCAAGAAGCAGCAATCCGATGCGCTCTGATTGACGCGCATCACGACCAAAAACGGGGGCTACGGCTCCCGTTTCTATTTGGCTATCACCCTTTTGAGGAAATTTAGATGTTGAAAAAACTGTTACCGCTTGCCCTGCTCCTGGCTTTCGGGTCGGCCGTTGTGGCCGATGAGGCTGATATCAAAAAGGGCATGGAAGCCAAGTTGGGCACCAAGGTGGAAAGCGTTGCCAAGGCTGGCTATTTGGGCCTTTATGAGGTGTATGCCGATGGTCACATTTTTTATACGGATGGAAAGATGACCGCGATCCTGGCTGGCGGACAGCTGATCGATGCAAAGAACATGAAGAACGTTACGGAAGATCGCATGAAGCGGCTGACCGCGATCAAATTCAATGACCTGCCACTGGAGCAGGCGATTAAACAGGTGCGCGGTGATGGCAAGCGCGTTCTGGCGACTTTCGAGGACCCGAATTGCGGCTATTGCAAGCGCTTGGCCAAGGATTTGCTGAAACTGGACAATGTCACGGTTTACACTTTTTTGTACCCGATTTTGTCCGAGGATTCAGTCCGCAAGTCAAAGCAGATCTGGTGTTCCGCAGACCGGGCCAAGGCCTGGAACGATTTGATGATCGATGGCAAGGCGCCCTCAGGGCGGGATGACTGCGACACGACGGCGGTGAGCAAGAATCAGGAATTTGGCCG
Organism: Burkholderiales bacterium; assembly: GCA_038250105.1. Lineage (GTDB taxonomy): Bacteria > Pseudomonadota > Gammaproteobacteria > Burkholderiales > Rhodocyclaceae > Azonexus. The sequence continues at coordinate 16,081 of JBBSCQ010000027.1, forward strand.
CAAGTTCAACATCACGGGCACGCCGACGATGTTTTTTGCTGACGGCGAGCGGGTGCCAGGGGCAGTGCCGCTGGATCGCATTGAGCAAAAGCTCAGCCAGGCTAAATAAGACGGTCCGGCTTTGTGTGCAAAGGGCTGTGTTGCGGCTGACCGCGAGTGCTGCGGTCAACCCGAAAAATGGCCTGGAATTGAGGGCAAAAAGTGCTGGGAATTTTCCCAGCACTTGTATTTTCACATTGGGATATTGAAGAACAGGGTGAAAAACAGGGCGCCGGTGTGAATTGATGTTGGCGGTCTTGCAAAACAGCAAAATCCCCGCCCACGGGTGGGCAGGGTAGCGCGGCACCAAGACGAGCGCCGAAGGCTTTACTTGCGGTTACGACGACGAGCAGCAACGCCCAACAAGCCCAGACCGGCCAGCATCATGGCGTAGCTTTCCGGCTCCGGCACGGCGGTGATCTGGATCAGGCGGTCGTCGCCGCTGCCCGGGTGCTGGACATTGACGTAGGCAACATTCGGATTGAGCTTGTCGAAGTACAGGCCGGTAGGTTCTGCACCGGTGGTGGTCAGCGAGGCCCATTTGGCGACGGATTCAGCGACGCCGTCCTTGTCAGCATCCTTGAGAACCCAAATATCGGCCTTGCCGCCATCCTGGTCTTCGATAACGTAGATATTGCCTTCCGAATCGATCGCCAGATTGTCCGGATTGCTCCAGGTGGTGCCGACAGCATTGCCAGTGGCCAGATCCTTGAAGGTATTGTCAGCAGCCAGCTTCACTTCGTTCGAATCAAGATTGATCGAATAGACGCGACCACGGCCATTGGCGCTGACGCCGTCGTTGTCGGAGTCGGTGGTGGTGAAGTAGATAATCTGTTTGCCATTGGCAAGGGTCTGGATTTCCATGTCTTCCGGACGGTTGTAGCCGGTAGCCTTGACATTGGCGTGGTCAGCCGTAACCCGGCCGTCGATGGTGCCGTCGGCCAGTACGGTAGAAACACCGGCCAGGGCGCCGCCCGTGGCGTTGGTGATGGCTACCCAGGAAGCGCTGCCGGTAATGGCCGGAGCGTTGTTGCCTTCAAACTGGGCGCCCGCGCCGACCTTCATGGCAAAGGTCTGGCCGGTTGCGAAGTAGTCGTTGCCGTTGGTGGCATTCGGGTTGGTGGAAACGTACTTGTAGATCGAGCCACCGTTCAGCTCATCGACGAAATACAGGGCGTTGTTCTTGTCGAAGGCCAAACCTTCGTGGGAGACACGGGGAACGACGCTGCGCTGAACGAAGCTGCCGCTGTTTGCGGTCGCCGTGATCGGATTGGTCAATTCGAAGAGACGGCCTTTGGCGCTGGTTGCACCCCAGGATTCCTCGGCAGTCAAATAGCCGCCCCAAGGCGTCCACAACGAGGCGTCGCCGGACACGAAGCCTTGCGTACCAGGAGCGACGAGGGTAACCGTACGGGTGTTGTAGTTGTTATTCCACAGATCGACGCGCTGCACGCCAGCACTGCCGTTCTCGAAGGGCATGAACAGGTAGCGGCCGGCGTTCGGGCCGGTTTCGTTGGCGGCAATCATGTCCCAGCTGCCAGAGTTGGAACCCGGCACCAGCGTGTTCTGATTCGCACGGTTGGCCAAAGAAACCTGGCTAAAATTGGGTGATGACAGCTTGAAAGGTGCACTTTCCGGCAGGCTGCCGGCAGCTGGGTTACCGGTCAATGGCGTAAAGTTGTCGAAATTGGTGTCGGCTGCATTGGCAGCGGCGGACATGGCGATCAAGGCACTGGCTACGGCTATGTTGAGGTATTTCTTCTGCATTTCTGGCGCTCTTGGCTGGTCTTGAAGTTGATAGAACATGGCTGGAAAACCATCCTTCACGCTATACCGGCGAACGACGAACACTAACTGTCGTAAGGCTGCTGTTTGCAACAGGGATGGTCATTCCAGAATTGATCATGACGCCCCGTTGTTACCTCCAGCACCGGCCACTAGTTTTTTTGCATGAACCGATCGGACTAGTTGGCTTAAGGATGTTTAATATTACTTTTGCGGTCCCGATTGCCACGCTGGTAGCACCCCAAAAAAAGGGCCGGAAATTCCGGCCCTCTCTAACAACAACGCCAGCGGCTAAACCGCCGGGTCTTGATCAGCCGCGCTGGTTGCGACGGCGGGCAACGGCACCCAGGATGCCGAGGCCGGCCAGCAACATGGCGTAGCTTTCCGGCTCAGGGATGGGCTGGGTGTAGGTCAGGTTATCGAGCACTACGCCGTCACCGCTGATGCTGACGCGGGCGATGTTGGCGGTGCTGCTGACGTAGCCAAAGCTTTGGAACTGGTCGTAGGTATCGGCGCCAAACGGTGAGTAGATGAACTTGGTACTCTTGATCAGCGTGTTGTTCAGATCAAAGTAGCGCGCCGTGAGGAAAGCCGAGCCGTCCAGGTCCTGTTCATAGATGCTGTAATCAAAGGCAAAGCCCTTGGTGGTTTGCCCATTGAAGCTGATGTCCAGTGTCATGTTGCCGATATGGTCGAATGACAGGAAGTGGTTACCAGCACCCCAGACGCCGTTCTCGCCGAGATCGGCGATGTTCTGGCCGGCGGTGAATTGCTGGTTGCCGGAAATCATTAGACCGTTGTAGTTGAGCGTGCCGGCGGCAAAAACATTGCCGTCGTAGCTTTCGAAATCGAGCACGGTTGCCGTGGCCGGCACATCGGCCCGGTCGACAATGACCGCGGCTTGGGCGGTTACGGTGCTAGCTGCGAGCAGCAGACCGGCAATCAGGTTGAATTTGTTCATATTGAATATCCTTTGTACAGTTAAATTCCCCGGCTCAAAGCCGGGGAATTTTTGGGGTAATCAGGCGCCGACAATGCCGCCGTCGTTCTTGGTAATGACCACCACGCCGCTGCGCGGACGGCCACCGGGAAGCGGCGTCACACCATCGGCCCGGGTTGCCCACTGGCTGGCTGGCCAGTTCGAGAATGCAGTCGGATTTGCCGCCATGGCATCTTCGCCCGGGTGCTGGATGCCGACGAACAGGGTCTTGCCATCTGGCGTCATGGTGATGCCGGTGACTTCGCACTTGTTCGGCCCGGTCAGAAAGCGACGGAACTGCTTGGTCACTGGGTCAGCACAAGAAAGACTGTTGGCACCGATATTGATCCAGTCGCCCGTGGCATTGCCAATCTGGTCGGTCTGCACCCAGAGGCGGCCAAACGGGTCGAACCACAGGCCATCCGGGGCACCGATGTCAGCCGAGCCATCCGGCGTGTCATTGATGTTGCCCTGGTAGTTGTTGGTTAGCTTGGCAGCTTTGATCGTCGCGGTATCACCACACTGCACGAAGATGTCCCAGGTGAACTCAGTGGCGAGAACCGACTTGCCGTCTTCGCGCCAGCGAATGATGTGGCCGTAGATGTTGTCTTCGGCCGGGTTGGCAGCATCGACCGGCGGACGGGCCGAGGCGGCTGTCGTCGAACCGTCGATCTTGTTCGAAGAAGCAGCGCTGGTACCGCGACGGTTGTTGTTGGTCAGCGTGCAATAGACCTCAATCTCGTCATTGCCGTTGAGGCGTGGACGGGCGCCGGTCCATTCCGGACGATCCATCATCGTGGCGCCCACGGCGTCGGCGGCCATGCGGGTCTTGATCAGGATCTTGGCCATTACTTCGGCATCATTCGCCCCAATAAAGTTGGGGTTGTCGCGCAGCGCGACGCCATTTACGCCGAGGGTTTCCGGCAGCAAAGGCAGCCAGGTACCGGTCAGGTCGGCGTCGAAACGGGCGACGTAGAGCGTGCCATCGTCAAGCAGGTTGCGGTTGGCGGCGTTGTTGCCCGGGTTGAATTTGCCGGCACAAACGAACTTGTAGATGTATTCGTTGCGTTCGTCGTCACCCATGTAAAAGGCAAGTTGATTGCTGCGGTCGACGACGTATTGGGCACTTTCGTGCTTGAAGCGGCCAAGGGCAGTACGTTTGACCGGCACGGACTTGGGATCGAGCGGATCGATTTCAACAACCCAGCCGAAAAGGTTGCTTTCGTTCGGGTTAACCGCCAGATCGAAGCGCGGATCAACAGTGTGCCAGCGGTAGCCAAAACCGGCGGCGACAACGCCGTAGCGGCTGAAGAGCTTGCCAGCCTCGGTCGCAGCGGTCGGCAGGGCGGCGGTCGCACCGAAGTTGCCGTTCCAGTTTTCTTCGCAGGTTAGGTAGGTGCCCCATGGCGTGATGCCATTGGCGCAATTGTTGACGGTGCCATTGGCTGTCGTGCCATCGGTGATTTTGCCGGTGGCGAGCGACCCGGTTGGCGTAACGTTAAATTCGCTGGTTTTCATCAGCGCATGACCAGTTGCCGGGCCGGCGACACGCATCGGCGTATTGGCGGTGATGCGGCGGCCATAAACCGAACCCGGCACGGTGTTCCACTTGCCATTGACGCGGCGAATTTCAGCAATCGAAACGCCATGCGCCGACTGCGATTTACGGCATTTCTCGATGTTGTAACCGGCGCCAAGTACGTCGCTACCGGTCTGGCCAGCCGGGAAGAGAACTTCCTCGTGGGTGTATTCGTTGTTGGCGCAGAGGATGCCACGGTCGCTCAAGACCTGACCACGGCTCGGGAAGGGAAAGAAATGCATGCCGTCGGTGTGCATGCCGTATTGCTTCGCCTGCTCGGCAGCGGTATTGCTGGCATCGGCCTTGTAGGCAACGCCACCGGGCATGATCGGGTCACCCCAGGCAACGAGCAGTTTGGCCGTGTAGCCCGGGGGCACGCTCACCACATCGGCAACCGGGGCCAGGCTGGGCGGGATGGCGTCAAAGCCGATGCCGACAACCAGCGAAGCTTCGGCTGCTTCAACGGTATTGACAATGCCGGACAGGGTTATGCCGCCGGCAGCGGCCAGCATGGTGGCGCTGGCGCTGCCTTGGACGAAGCGGCGACGGCTGACGTCGAGGCGGCCGATAATGTCGAAAATGGACTCGTTACCTGACGGGTTGAGCGTCAGGTCGTTCCGGGGGTGGCTTTTGCCTTTCATGGAAACCTCTCAGTGGGTAGTCGTTGAACAGTTGGAGTTGTTTGGTCTGTCAGCAAATTGCTACAGTTATTTTTGCCTCAGTGCACGGGCAGTCTTGCCGAAGTGGCAATGGGAAAGTGGCTAATTTGCACTTTGATTTTGCCTGTCAAATATTACCGATGGCATAGTTCAAAATAGCTATTTATAGTCCGATCGGATCAATATCGACGCTCGGCTGTCACAATTTTTGATCTTTGGCAAAGCAAAGAGTGCTGCGGTCGACCGGGAAAAACGAGCAAAAATCGACTGATTCAGGGCAAGAGCCAGGCATCAACATCGGCCGCCAGCAGCGGTCTGGCGAAGTAGTAACCCTGCCCTTCGAGACAGCCCAGTTTTTTGAGGATTTCGTGCTCGCTGACTTTCTCGATGCCTTCAGCCACCACTTCGAGGGACAGGCTTTCGGCGAGAGCGATGATGGCGCGGGTAATCGATTCGTTGGCGGGCGTCCTTTCAATGTCGCGAACAAAGGACTGGTCGATTTTCAGGCGATCGATAGGAAAACGGCGCAGATAGCTGAGACTGGAGAACCCGGTGCCAAAATCGTCGATGGCGAGGCGAACACCCATGGCCTTGATCCGTTGCAAGCTGTCAAGAACCTCCTCAACGTTTTGCATGAGAACGCTTTCGGTGAGTTCCAGTTCAATGAAATGGGGATCGACCGCGTAGTCAGCCAACGCTTGGGCGAGCACATCGGCAAAGTTTTTTTGCTGGAATTGCACGGCGGAAATATTGATTGCCATACGCGTCAATGGCAATCCCTTCGCCTTCCACTGACTAAGCTGATGAAACGCACTTCGCATAACCCATTCACCAAGTTGGACGATGTAGCCGCTCTCTTCGGCCAGCGGGATGAACTCCAATGGGGAAATCGCCCCTCGCACCGGATGTTGCCAGCGCAGCAGGGCCTCTACACCCTGGATCCGGCCACTGGCAAAATCGATTTGAGGCTGGTAAACAAGGGAAAGCTCGTTACAGTCCACGGCCAGGCGCAGGTCGTTCTCAAGCGTTAACCGGGCCGGGTTATAGCCGGCGCTGGCTTCGCTATACATCCGGAAACCATTGCGCCCCCTAGCCTTAGCTTCGTACATCGCGGAATCAGCCTTGGCCAGCAAACGACTGAGGTCGCGGTCGTCGCTAGGATAAATGGCGATACCAATGCTGACCGTCACAACCAGCGAATGGCCGAGTAATTCGAAGGGCGGGAGCATCGATTCAACCAAGCGCTGGGCGACATCATTTGCCCTGGCCGGATCAGTGACCTCGTCCATCAGGATAATGAATTCATCACCGCCGATGCGGGCCACGGTATCTGTTTCTCTTGCCGCAGTTTTGATGCGGGTAACCAGGGCACGCAATACGGCATCACCCGCACGATGGCCGAGCGAGTCGTTGATTTGCTTGAAGCGGTCAACGTCAATAAACAACAGGGCAACGCTACTTCCTTTCCGGTCGGCATCCTTGCAGGCTTGGGTAATCCGATCGTTAAGCAGGACACGATTGGGGGCGCCGGTCAGGTGGTCGTAATGCGCCAGGAAATAGAGTTCGGCCTGTTTGCGCTGGGTAATCAGGTTGAGCAGGTCGTGGCTATTGGCGACACCAATGTATTGACCAAAGCTTGTCACCATGATGCCGGTGACCAGATGCTCGATACCGGAGGTGATGACGATCTGGGCGGCATCCTCAGCACTGCAAGTTTCATCGACAATGATCGGGGTCGATGAGTGGTAATGACCAGAGCGCAAAAAGCTAAGGATGCCATCCCGCCCGAAAATCTCCCGGCTAAATGGCTTGGTGAAAAACTCGATATAACTCTTGCGGTCGACCAGGTCCACGGGTCTGAATTCGGTATCGACCACCGGCAAGGCATGGATCGCCTTATCGGCCAGAAAACGCGCCATCACCGCTTCGCAAGTGGTCTCAGGCATCGCGGGCGACATTGCTCTGAGCAGGCTGAGAACAGTCGGCGCATCCTGCAAGCGGTCATCCTTGATGAAAACAAATTGCCGGCCTATCTGGTTAGCCGATGTATCGACCAGATTGGAAATGTTTTCAGCTTGCATCGAAAGCGCCTCATTCAGCCAAATCAGGCAGTCAAGATTACGCCGGAAAAATGACGAGTTTGTGACATTTAAGAAAACAACAGCAAATACCCCATTGGCCTATCGGCTGGATAATTTATCCCGTTTATTCGAGCCGCGATTCGATGTTGAGCATAAGCGACAGCTTCTGAATAACGCTCCTACTTCGGGAACAGCGATGCAACTGCCTGGCGGATTTGGCGATTGTTACCGGCGAGCCCCCATTTTCACAATTGTTTAATGAACAAAGAATAAGCTGACCACTCCCATTATTTGCCAACAGTCGGCACTGCACTTTCGCCTCGGCAGAAACGAATCATGACCGCTATTGCCTCTACCAATTGCCCCTCACCACCGACTGCAGCGTTGCCGCCGCATCTGGGCAGTACCTCGCGCTTTAGCCGCGTCGCAAGCCTGCATATTGGGCGCGACAATCTGATCAATGTCATTGAGGTCATTCTTGAACCGATGGTCCTGACCTTTTCGGTGTGGATGATCAGTTTCACTGAGGAAGGCGAACTCACCCTGCCTTACCTGCTTGTCTCGCTGATGGCTTTCTCCCTGACCTTTCCGGCCCGACCGCGCCTTGAAGAGTCTTTTTTCCGCAGTCTGCTCAGCATTGTCACGGGCTGGCTATTCCTGGCTTCGCTGATCATCTTTTTCGGCTATGCGACAAAAGCCTTGAGTATGTTTCCACCGCATGCAATCGTCACCTGGCTATGGGCCGCGCCACTTTGCCTGATCGTCGCCCACACCTTGTTTCGGTTCGCTGCGCCGATGCTGCTTCGGGCCCAGGGCGCCCAACGAGCGGTTATTCTCGGCATGAACGAACAAGGTGCACAACTAGCCACCAGGCTGGGGCAAAGCCCGTATAGCGACCTGCAAATGCTCGGCTTTTTCGATGATCGCAATATTGATCGCCTGCATGCAATCGGGCATGGCCGGCCACTGCTCGGCCGCATCAGCGAGGCGGCCGAATATGTCAAACAGGCGCAGATCAACCTGATCTACATTTCGCTGCCGATGGCAACACAGCCGCGCATCATGCGCCTGCTCGATGAACTGCGCGACACCACGGCCTCGATCTATTTTGTCCCGGACATGTTCATCACCGACATCATTCAGAGCCGCATGGAAACAGTTTGCGACATGCCAGTGGTGTCGGTGTGCGAAACGCCATTTACTGGAACGAACGGAGTGACCAAGCGGCTTTCCGACATCGTCCTGTCGCTGCTCATCCTGCTGCTGATTTCACCCCTCCTGCTGGCCATTGCCATCGGCGTAAAGTTTTCGTCACCCGGGCCAATCATCTTCAAACAGCGCCGCTACGGGCTGGATGGGCAGGATATCGTCGTTTACAAGTTCCGCTCAATGACAGTCTGCGAGGATGGCGCGCAAATCACCCAGGCGCAGAAGGGCGACCGGCGGGTCACCCGCCTCGGTGCCTTTTTGCGCAAAACCTCGCTTGATGAACTGCCCCAGTTCATCAACGTGCTGCAAGGCTGCATGAGTATTGTCGGCCCCCGCCCACATGCGGTGGCGCACAACGAGCAGTACCGCAAACTGATCAATGGCTATATGGTGCGCCACAAGGTCAAGCCGGGCATTACCGGCTGGGCTCAGGTCAACGGTTTGCGCGGCGAAACCGACACGTTGGACAAGATGAAGGCGCGCGTCGATTGTGACCTCGATTACCTGCGCCACTGGTCGCTGGGGCTCGATCTTTACATTATTTTCAAGACGGTCGCCGTCGTTTTCAAGGATCAGTATGCCTACTAGCCAGCAAGACTGGCGGCAGCCTTCACGGCTTGCCTTAGCAGCCATCGTTGGTATTTTCATACTGCTTTTTGGTTTTGGTAGCACGTCGGCATCGGCCAATCTGGTGGCGCACCCATGGGACAAGCTGGTGCATTTTGGCGTTTTTTCAATGTTGACCGTAGCCTTACGCTTATCGCTGCCAAAACTGCCGGTAACGATCATCATTGGCCTGGCATTGAGTGTTGCGCTGGCCGATGAACTGCATCAGTTTTTCGTCCCGCAACGTCAGCCTGATTGGGATGACGGGTTGGCTGATGGTGTCGGGGTACTTTGCGGCCTGCTCGCCTGGGGCTGGTATAAGAAAAAGGGCCAACATTGACAGCGAAGCTGGGGCTGGTCGTTATTGCTTTCAGCCTGGTCGCGCTGCCATCAGCCGCTGGCGCGTTGGAACTGGCAGGTTATCGGTTGCAATTGAGCGGCGGCCAGCAATACCGTTTGCCAACCGAGCGCCCGGCTCCGCCCTCCCTGTCTCCACGCTTGGCGGGCAGACCCTACGCCACCGAGATTGCGGCTGCAGCTCATCAGGCCGGACTTGATCCGGCGCTGGTGCACGCCGTCATCCATATCGAATCAGCCTATCGGGCCGATGCCGTTTCGGAAAAAGGTGCCCGTGGGCTGATGCAGTTGATGCCTGATACCGCCCGCCGCTTCGGGGTCGCCGATGCCAGCGAGCCTCGCGCCAACTTGTTGGCGGGCACCCGCTATTTGCGCTTTTTGCTCGACAAGTTTGACCAGCGGGTTGAGCTGGCACTGGCCGCCTACAACGCCGGCGAAGGGGCTATTGCCCAGCATGCCGGCAATATCCCGCCTTACCCTGAAACGCAGCGCTATGTACCAGCGGTGCTTGGCAAATTCAACGAATGGCGCAGTATCCCAGCCACCGGCATCGAATACGCTGCGGGTATTCGCCTGACGTCGGCAACGGCGCCATCTCTACCCGCAGGACGCGCGACTATTCCACCAAAATATCCCGGCAGCACGCAACGGCTCAATTACGATACTTCAAGCCTGTAAGTCGTAAATCAGAAAAAACACCGGGCAAGTCTGATCGACGCATTTATCAGCCAGCATTTTCTCCACCGCCCCCCCAAGCGTTCAATGCCCGCAACAATGGCCGTTTTTTGGTCTGATGCGCCTGCATGCGATGCAAGATATCGTCGAGGGTGCGCATAGCATCGGTAATGTACGGACCTTTGTTGAGCATGACGCATTCCGCCCGCTCACCCATCGCCGCATCGGTTATTTCGGCGCGAGAAGGCAGGCCCGTCTTGGCCAGGGTCTCGAGCACCTGCGTTGCCCAGATCACGGGCATATGCGCCGCTTCTGCCGCCCAAAGGATTTCCTCCTGAACTTCGGCTAGTCGCTCATAGCCACATTCCACGGCCAGATCGCCACGGGCAATCATCACACCTGCAGCCTTCCCGGCCATGGCCGAAAACAGGAGCTCGGGGAGATTTTCGAAACCACGGCGCGTCTCGATCTTGAGCACAATACCCAGGTCTGGTGCCCCAAGCTCGCGCAGGTGGTCCCGCAAGGTTTCCACATCCTTGGCACGCTGGACAAATGAAAGACCCACCAGATCGGCCTCTTTGGCAACAATTGTAAGGTCCTTGAGGTCTTTTTCGGTCAAGGCTGGCAGGTCGATTTGGCTATCGGGCAGGTTAATGCCTTTATCACCGGCTAGTTTTTCCCCTTTGTCTCGGGCATGGGTGATTTCCACCTCCAGCCATTCCCGGTCAACCCGGCGGATCACCCCGCCGATACGCCCATCGTCAAACCAGATCCGCTCCCCGATACAAACCTGCTCGAACACCTCTGGCAAGGTACAGGCAATACTGGGCAATGAATGACACAATTTATTCACATGCTCAGCGAGAACTGGCTGACCGATGCCATCCCGGGTCAGGCGCAGTAAATCGCCACGCGCCAGAAGCAGGGATCCCGGCTGCGAGGGCAGATCAGCCAACCCGGTTGTCCGACGACCAGCCCCCTTGCGCTGGCGTTTAAGCAGTGTTTCGGGGACCAGATAAGCCGTTCGGGAACACTCCACCAAGGCGCCCTCCTCGTTCTGGTAGACAACCAGAAGGCTGCGCTCAGTCCCTCGTGCATCGGTCAGATCAAGATGGTCATCCAGTTCTAGTCGGGCCAGCCAATCAACGTCGACGCCAACATGCACTGCCGCCCCAACCAATTGAACGGAGGAACCTGCTGGCCGCAGGCCGAGGCGCACTGGGGCAAGAACCCGGCCAAAATGATCACGCTTAGGCCGCAGCTTGAGTATGGCCGGCCCTTGAGTAATAGACCCGGTACGCAATTTTGGCCCCCCCAAGTCCATTAGAATCCGCACCGGACGCCCTACCGTCTTGGCAGCCCGACGCACGTGCGCCGCCATCGTTTTCCATTCGGCAGGACCATCATGGGCACAATTGATTCGGGCGATGTCCATGCCCGAATCGACCAATTGACGAACTAAGCCAAAATCTCCAGCCGCTTCCGAAGGCAGGGTGACCATGATGCGCACGGATCTCCCTGGTGGAGACTCTCCAAGCAATTCCGCCGTATGCTGTTCGAGCAACCGGTGGCCGCTCTGGATACCGGCAGGTTCATCCTGAGAATGATCTTCCCAGGGCTGCCCGGTCAATCGATGCAGGATTCCAAGAACCTTGTCGAGATTGGCCAGAACATGGGATTCGGCTTGCCCAAGAGAAGAGACGCCTATTCTGGCCAGCCCATCCTGCAACGGACGACGGTCGTGGTGCCGTAGCGCCAGATAGTGCGCCAAGTTGCGCGCACTTGCCTGATAAGTTGGAGAGATAGTTTCAAGCCAAGACGCTAGCGTTGCCTCATGCGTCAGCATGTTCTCGCGTAGGGTCCAGAGCTGATCGATGAGGGCTTTACAGATCCCTTCATCCCAAGTGTCGCTTTGAGGCGTCGGTTTCTTTCCTTGCATGATCTTCCTCGCCAGAACAAAGTGTTTGGCCGCTGTGGCAGACGGGATTACCCAAATTACACAGCAAATTTACCGGCAGCGATCATCGCGTCGATTTCCCGTTCGCCTTGCAGCCAGTCTTCATGAGTGGATTCCGCATGGAAGCCACGCTTCTCGGCAAGGTAATAAGCAGCAACTTCAATCAAGTGATTCCGTTCTACTGGCTGCATCGCCGAATCAACACCGCTTTTACGGGAGACCCGCTTCTTGGCCGGCTCGGCAGGTTTCGCAGAATCCGCTTTACTGTCCTCGCTAGTAATTTTTCCCGCAGCAATCTTAGGGAGCGCTGTTTTCCTTGCAACGCTAGTGCTTGCAGTCGATGGCATTGTAGATACTCCTGAAAAAGGCCTTCCCAAGTACAGAGGATGCGTTCAAACGACACAGGCCTCATCAATGGATAGCCAACTCCAACCCTACGCCACTCTCATGACAAAATTATTTCAGATAGATTACTCCCAAAGATTACCTACTTAAGCTTCTGTTCGGTCGGCTCCAAGCTGGCTCAATCGATCAAGGCAACAATCCCGGCCAAACGTCAGCCTGACTTACGCTCACGTGAAATTGAACAAGGGGGGAAGGTATGTTCGTAAAGTGAAGCGAATAAAGAAAAACCCGCTTTGGGGCGGGTCTTGGTTTTATTTACAGCATTACTTTTGGAAAAATGCTTCATCTTTCTGCCAGTGGGAGTGGTGCAAGGTCTGAATGGCACAGGCCAGCCAATTCCGCAACGACGCGGTTGATGCCGTTACCGATCAGCCACCAGACGTGACCATAGGGATGCACGGCAATGCCACGTTCAGCACAGAGTTTGATCGCTTTTTCTCTCAATCGGTCTTGTTCGGTTTGCATTTTCACTAACTCCTTCATGCTTTGAATCGGCCTCCGTCTTCATCAGGCCGCGTTACTTGGACTCTCTGGATTCCTCAACAGTATCGTCCTGATTTATTACGCTTTTATTAAGCAAATGCGACCCGCGCAAAGCATCTCCGAAAGCGCAACATTTTTGCCCTGAATATAAACCGATTGGCCAATTTTTTCCGTCGTCAAACACCTTGTCATTTCATAAGTGAATTGATCAGTGGCTCCCTGGATGCTCTGGCATTGGTTCCCACTTTTTATGGCTTATAACGCCCCAACAATTCAACACAATTGGCGCTCATAGGTGATTTCGCGGTAGTCCCAAAGATGACTTCGCGGTAGTCCGAACGGACTACTTTTTTCCTTTTATCCGCTACATCCGTTGCAACATTCGAGCGTCACAGTGTCATTGGTCTTCGCGCACACGGGCGGAGTTTTTCATTAAATTGGAGTCCAACCTTATGAATATCATGAAATCTGCAGTCGCTCTTGCCTTGGGCTTGGGTGTTGTTGCTGGCGCGAATGCTACGACATACGACTTGGGGGCGGTCTTTGCGCCATCGACGTACTCCCAAGTTGTTCAGGTCGCCGTCGGCAGCTTTTCCGACAAATGGATATTTGACATCCCCACTACTTTGTTCTCCGGTGGTTCAGTCAGCAACCTGAACATTTCCATTTCAAATTTCGGTGATCTATTTAACATCGGTGGTCTTTCTGTGCAGTTGTATGACAACACCAATACCTTGATCACCAATCTTAATAGCAATCCCGGCAGCTCCGCTAACTTTAAAGTCGGCTCCGGGGTGTTTGTTCCTGCTAACGACTATTACTTCGCCGTCTCTGGCACTGGAACCGGTAGCTTCGGCGGCCAATACGTGTTCGCCGTAACAACCTTGCCGGTTCCTGAACCGGCATCCTACGCCATGCTGCTGGCCGGCCTCGGCTTTATTGGCGTCATCGCCCGCCGCCGTAGCGCACAAAGCCGTCAGATCGGCAATCCGGCGTAACTACCAGGCGCATTCAGCGCCTGCCAAGTGCCACAAGAACGGTCACCTTTTCCGCTCTTGTGGCACTTTTCACATCGGCGCTCGTTGTCCGCTCCATAACATCATTCGCAGTCAGAAAAAAAGCAGCACCCCCATTCGGGGTGCCGCCTTGGGCCTACTCCTGCTTTTGGTGAATCAGACCGGTGCCAACCGGCGATTGGCCACTCCTGGGAAGGTACGCAGCGACTTGCCGTTGAAAGTCGTGTAATCGACTGCCTTGACGGTGCTGACGTAATGCCAGTCGGCACGGCATTCAGCCGGCGTTGCGGTGACCACCATGTAGCCACGATCGCCGGTATTGGCATATTTGAGCGGACCGATGATGCTTTCGAGCCCGGCCGCGACGAGGGCTGGATTTTCCGCCGGGAAATAGGCTTCCAGGCCCGGCGATGAAACGGAAGCCACGGCAAACTCGACGCCGACTGCATTGCCCTGATAGTCGAGCAGGTCATTGGCCCAGGCGTTGTGGGTATCGCCGGCCAGCACGACGAGGTTCTTGTTAAGGGCACGCGACATGGCAAGAATCGTTTCACGCGCCATCGCATAGCCATCCCAGGCGTCTAGGTTGTAGGGAATGGCGGGCTGGGCAAGGATGAACTGCTCCTGCGGCGTCAATGTAGCAGGCGCCGTCTGGGCCTTGTAGGCCAAGGCCGAATAGGCGGAAAAACTGATCTGACCAAGAACCAGCGGCGCCGGGATGTTCATGCGGCCCATCAGCACCTGCTGACCCAGCATTTGCCAGGTGGCTGCTGATCCGGCCATTTGCTGCTGCAGCCAGAGCAGTTGCTCAGTGCCGAGCAACTGCCGTCCGGTATTGGCCAGGTCAGCGGCAAAACGGACGCTGTCGAAGCTGCCATCACTGCCGAAGTAGTTGCTGTATTCAAGTTGCCGATCACGGGCGATCACCCGGGTATCCAGCATGTGCAGGGCCAACAGATTGCCGAAAGCGAAGGAACGGTTGATCTGCTGCGGTCGACGCGGATCCGGGCTGCGAATCGGCAACCACTCGTGGAATGCCTGCAAGGCAGCGACACGACGGACGGAGAACTCGCCTTCGCTGCTTTCGTCGTGATTTTCGGCACCATCTTTCCAGGTGTCATTGGCGATCTCGTGGTCATCCCAGACGTTGATGAAGGACATGGCGGCATGCACTGCCTGGAGGTCGGGATCGGTATGGTATTGGGCATAGCGCCGGCGATAATCGTCAAGCGTCAGCAATTCACCGGCCGGTTCCACTTCACGACCGAGGGTGGCAGCGTCCTCGGAGGCATATTGATCACGGCCATATTCGTAGATGTAATCACCGAGATGGACGGCAAAGTCGATGTCGACACGCTTCGCCGCCTCAGCATAAACGTGAAAATAGCCGGCCGGATAATTCGAACAGGTGAAGACCGCCAGTTTGACTTGAGCGACACGGCCCAGCGGCAGGGTGCGGCCGCGTCCGACGGGCGAAACAGTCCGGCCAACGACGAAACGGTAGTAGTAGCTGCTATTCGGCCGCAGGCCCTTGACATCGACCTTGACGGTGTAATCACTGCCGCTGTCAGTGCGGGTAATGCCGCGACTGACGACGCGGCGAAAATGGCGATCCAAAGCAACCTCCCAGAGGACAGGAACCATCCCGCCACGCTCGCTGCTAACCCGTGTCCAGATGATCAACTGACGGGCCAGCGGATCGCCACTGGCGACGCCATGATCGAAACTGACCTTCAGGCGATGGCCATGCTGCAGCATGGCCTTGTGCTCAGATTCAGGGAAGTGCTCGCCGGTCATTTCATCGGCCAGAGCCCGGAGCGGCAGAATGACGCCACCGGTGGCAACGGCGCTGCCTACGGTCAGTTGGCGGAGAAAACGACGACGATAGGAAAATACTCTGGAGGTCATGGCGTCAATACCGGAAGTTGAACAGTTTTCCGAGATTAGCGAGACACTATTACGCCAGCATGTCGAAAATATATCAAAAGCATTTCCATCGGCTCATGAGCCGCTCTGCTGAGAAAAAAAATACCTGAGTTGCCTATTCTCTGACGAAATTCAACGGCAAGCCGTGTCCAGCAGAGAGGCTGGAATCGAACAAATAGTCATTCAAATGATCATCAAACTCATCAACGAATGCTTCATGCCTGACATCCACGTTTAACGCCATGACCTCAGCAGCCAACTCCTCATCCGAGAGGTTTCGAAAGCCTCGAAAGCCGTTTTCCAGCACTTTGTGCAGGTGCAAATAGCGACCGAGATCATCCCGGTGTTCCAAGCGATCAAGTACCAGTAATTGGATCATTTCCTCACGCATCATGGCGATCTCCAGATCATCATAAAAATCTGAATTTACGCGACAAATGTTACTTGACGGTGAAGATAAAATGACTGTCGCATGGATGGACGGTAATCCGCCACGCCCGCCCTGGCGTGCAGCATCAGCAGGCAAGCGACTGGCTCGGCCGATCGCTTGACTGGGGCAGTTCTGAGCAGTGATGAGCCATCGGTCAGTTGCTTGTTACAGCAAGCAACTTGATTCAGCGAGCCGGGCTAGTTTTCCGCACCAATCGTCAGTACCTGCCTTTCCTTCAGTGGCTGGTAAAGAAAAGTCACCCGGCCACTGGTGATTTCTTCGACGGTATAAGTACCGTTAATGACATCGCCAAGACTGACAATCAGGTACTTGCCCTGATGATTGAGAAATACACGGGTTTCGCCACCTTCGGCAAGCTTGCCTTGATACTGGAAGGGCAATGGCGGTGCTGTCGGCTTAGGCGGCGGCGGTGGAGCGGGGGCAAGGTACCAGCTCTTGTTGCGGAAGGGATCGATGACTTTGACCGCCTCGCTCGCTGCCTCGGCTTGGGCGACAACCGGCTCGGGAAAAACAAGTGGGCCAGCGGCAAGCGCCACTGCCTTGTCTTTGCCGATCGCACGGCCGTTTTCGCCGGCTATTGCAATTACCGCCTTTTTGCTTGAGGCGGAGTTTTTTTTCTTAGCCGATTCCTGCACCGGCTCGTCGTCGGCCATGTAGCCGGCGGTCAGCGTGGCGAGCAACAGGCCGCCGAGAATCATCCAGCGCTGTTTCGGCGTCATGGTGTCGGCCTCCGGGCAAAGATGACAAAGCGCAATTGCGCCTCAACTTCCGTACTGGCGATATTCTCGCGGCGCAGCGTGATGTCGTCGACCGCCAGGTCGGGAAACTCGTGGCGCGCCGCCGCAACATAGCTGCGAATGGCCTGGTAGCTTCCTTTGACCGGCAGGTTGAGGACGTAGCGGTCGAACAGGCCATCTTTGCCCGGCATCAGTCGGTAGTCCCCGCTCGGCAATTTGAGACCTTGTTGCGTCGCCAGCTCAATCAGGCGACCTAGTTCGGCGTTGAGTTGGTCTTCGCCCGGAAAGCGGTTGAGCAGGCGCTGCCGGGTGTCGGCGGGGGAAACCTGCTCGTTCTGGCTTTCAATCCGGACTCGCCGGGCGTTGCGGTCAAGGCTGACTAGGCGGCGCTCGGCGTCCTCAATCGCGGCTTCATGGCTGGGCAACAAAAATAGCTGCGCCGCCGCAGCGGCCAGCACCAGCGTGAAGGCGATCAGCGGCAGTACCGCCAGGTTTGCGGCGACAAAACGCAGGCGGCCGAGCCAGTGGGTCAGGATGCGCTCAGCCATGTCGCGGAAATCTCGAAAACAATGGGATGTTGCGGGTCGTTCTGCTTGATCTGGTGCGACAGCAGAACAACTTGAGCCAGCGGCTCACGACGCAGGGACTCGACGAAGGCCAGCGCCGCCGCCATGTCGCGTGCTTCACCGGAAATCTGGACGGTTTTGGCCGTGATGCTGGGGCGAATCGCCAGCAGGCTGATTTCTTCGCTGACCGCCTGGTCAATGCCATGGTAAAGCCCTTCCCAGTTGATCCGGATGGCACCAATCGCCTGGCGCAAGGCCTTGCTTTCATCGGCCGAAAAAACATTCTCCGGTTGGCTCTGGCGGCGACCGGCATCGGCCCGCTCGACCCGACGTTGGGCTTGATCGAGGCGGGATTTAACCTCATCGAGCTTGCCGCGCAAGATACTGTCTTCGAGCCAGGCATCGGCACCGAGCAACAAGCCGGCAAGGAGCAGCACCACCGCGAGCAGGCCCGGGCGGCGTGGCTGAAAATCGAGGTCGATTTTACGCATGCGCGTCTCCGCAAACGACGGTTGGCCAGTGCGTCGTTTCCCAGCCGCCAGGCAGGGTCGGCAAGGCCGACTCGCGACTGGAAATAAACAGTTTTTTGCCGTTGACCGCAGCACTCCCGGCGGCCAGCAGGCCGGCCAGTTCATTGGCCAGAACGGCCGGCTCGCCGGTACTGGCGCGATGGTTGCGCAGGCTGGCAATTTCGCCGCCATTCAGGCCGGCCAAGGTCAGCCAATTGTGGTCAATACAGGCGAACCAGCCATCGGCCAGGACCTTGTGTTTGGCCGCCAGTTCCGCCAGCAGCC
The DNA here is from genome assembly GCA_038250105.1 of Burkholderiales bacterium. Lineage (GTDB taxonomy): Bacteria > Pseudomonadota > Gammaproteobacteria > Burkholderiales > Rhodocyclaceae > Azonexus. Next base: position 34,385 of record JBBSCQ010000027.1, read on the forward strand.
GCGGTTGTAGGCTGTTGAGACGCAGCCGCTGCGCCTTGGCGGCAGTACGCAGGCCGGCCAGCAGCGGGCGATCGATCCCGGCGGCAATGCCGTTCTTGCCAAAGGCTGGGCGATCAAGGGTGATTTCCAGGCTCTCGGCTTTGTCGCCCAGTGTGTTTCTGAACAGCGCTTTGGCCATCGCCAGGCGCAGCGTTTTGCCGGTGACACTTTCGCTCCACGGCAGCAAGGCGTAGCGGACAAAATGGTCAGCAACGACTATACGTAGCGCCCCACCCTGCCGGCGATAATCCTTGAGCAGCATTTCCGCAACAGCAAGCGCCGGTTGCCAGTCGGCTGCGCCGCTGACTGGTGGCGCGACCTCGGCCGACTGACGGCTGACCGCCCCGCGCCAAGGCTGGCGTTCGAGGACGACCCGTTGCGGGTGAATAAAGAGGGTTAAGCGGTCAAGCCACGAAAGTGACACGATTGGCCTCCTCCAGACTGGTGGCGCCGTCGCGCACGAGATCAAGGGCGCTTTCGCGCAACGAACGAGTGCCGCCACGGCGGGCCGCTTCCTTGAGTTGGCGGATCGGGGCGCGGCCAATAATCAGTTCGCGAATTTCGTCGTTGAGGACGAGCAATTCGGCAATCGCCCGCCGGCCCCGGTAGCCGGTGCCCCGGCAGGCACCGCAGCCGACGGCTTGGTGAAATTTCCAGCCAGTGCTGGCGAGCGGATCGATTTCGGCATCGGCCAGAGCCTCCGCCGCAGGCGTCACCGGCTTCATGCAGGCCGTGCACAGCGTGCGGATCAGACGCTGGGCGATGACGCCGTTGAGGGCGGAAACAAGGTTGTACGGATCAACTTCCATGTGCAGGAAGCGGCCGATGACATCGAAAACATTGTTGGCGTGCACCGTGGTAAATACCAGGTGACCGGTCAATGCGGCCTGCACGGCAATCTGCGCGGTTTCCGAATCGCGGATTTCGCCGACCATAATCTTGTCCGGGTCGTGACGCAGGATGGAACGCAGGCCACGGGCAAAAGTCAGGCCTTTTTTCTCGTTGACCGGAATCTGCAGGACGCCAGCCAACTGGTACTCGACCGGGTCTTCGATGGTGATGATCTTGTCTTCGCCATTGTTGATCTCACTCAGCGCGGCATACAAGGTGGTCGTCTTGCCGCTGCCGGTCGGGCCGGTGACCAGCACCATGCCGTAGGGTTCGCTGGACAGGCGGCGAATGCGCGCCATGATGTCGGCGTCGAAGCCCATGGCATCCAGACGTAAGCCCTGCAAATGGTCGGTCAGCGCCTGCTTGTCGAGCACTCGCAAGACCGCATCCTCACCCCATATGCTGGGCATGATGGAAACCCGGATATCGATCTCGCGACCCTGCCAGCTCACCTTGAAGCGGCCGTCCTGCGGCACGCGGCGCTCGGAAATATCGAGATCAGACAGTACCTTGACCCGGGAAATCATCTGCTCGGCAGTCTCGCTGCCGTCAATTGAGCCGGCGTAGTTGAGCACACCGTCAATCCGGTACTTGATGGCCAAACCGCGATTGTGGGCCTCGATATGAATATCGCTGGCACCGGCTTTTAGCCCGTCATGCAGGGTCGACCGCAGTAATCGCACCACCGCACTGCCGTCTTCCGAAATGCGCTGCAGCGACAGGTCTTCGGCCACCGAACCAATGGCGATCTGGCCACTTTCACCGCCCAGGCTGCCATCCAGCGCCCGCACCCGGGATTCCTCGCGGGCTAGGTAGGCCGTCAGCACCGAGGCCGGCGCCAGCCGCCAGCGCAAGGGCTTGCCGAGGGGGACCAGACCTTCCAGCCAGTCGCGCAAGACCCCATCGAATGGATTGGGCGTCGCCACCAGATAAGCCTCGCCAACGTCCAGCACCAGTGCCTGGCGGCGGATAAATTCGGCAAAAGGCGCCAGGTTCAAGGCCAGGGAGAATTCGGAGAGTTCGGCCAAAGTGATCGCAGCAAGGCCGAAAGCAACCGCCGTCAGCTCACCGGCAACTTCCTCACTCTGGCCGAAATCGGCCTGCAAAGCGGCCATCACCGCCACCAGTCCGCCACCAGCCGCGGCCATTTGCCGTGACTCGGCAACTAGGGCATCGCGTTCCAGAGTGTCGATCAACAAGCGTTCTTCCACAGGTGAATTCATCGCCGTGCCTATTGGAAATTGCCAGCCAGTTCGAAGATCGGCATGTAGAGCAAGAGCACAATGCCACCGATGATGCCGCCGATGACGGTCATCAGCAGCGGTTCAAACAGACGGGTAAAGGTATCGACGAAGCGGTTGATTTCCTCGTCGTAGAAGGTGGCAACGGCTTCCATCATGTCGCCAAGCTGGCCGCTGCGCTCGCCGACAGCGATCATGCGCTGGGCCACCGGCGTCGTCAGTCCACCGCCCTCGGCCGCCTTCGAAAACGGCTGCCCCTGTTCGATATCGGCAATGGCCCGGAGCAGACCTTCGCGTAGTGCGGCCGGCAGAATATCAGCGACCATGACGAGCGTCGTCTTGAGCGGAATGCCGGCCCGCAGCAACATGCCCGTCGTCCGGTAGAAACGGGCCAGATACACCAGGCGGATACGCGCCCCCAAGGCCGGAAAGCGCCAGGCCAGCCGAGCTGCCGCGGCGCGCACCGTGGGCAAGGTAGACAGCCCGAAGAGGCCGGCAATGGCCAGCGCTGCAGCAATCGCCAAACCCCCGGCGTGATGATTGATGAAGCCGCCCCAGGCGAACAGAAGGCTGGAAATACCTTCCGGATCGCGCCCGCTATCGGCAAAGATCAGACTAAAGCGCGGTACGACGTAGCCAAGCAGGAACAAGGTGACGATGCCGCCGACCGACATCAGCAAAACCGGATAGATGGCGGCACTGACGATCTTCTTTTTCAGATCGGCCAGTTTTTCGTGGAAGACGATGTAGCGCTGCAGCGCTTCCGGCATGTCACCGGTGCGTTCGCTGGCCTTGACGGTCGCGACATAAAGATTCGGGAAAGCTTCCGGCTGGCGTTGCAGCGCTGCCGACAGGGACAGGCCCTCGCGCAAATCGATTAACAGGCGGCCGACCACCTCAGCAGTCACTGAACCCTGATCCTGCGCGGCCAAAGTATCCAGCCCTTCGACCACGGTCAGACCAGCCTGGAGCAGCGCCAGTAACTGGCGGGTAAACAAGGGCAGCGGGAATTTGCCCCGCCGCCCGCCGGCTTTCTGAACGCCCAGCGCCCGCAGTGAAACCACCAGCCCACCGTGCAAAGCCGGCGCAGCCGCAACCGCCTCCGGCGAATCGGCACTTACCCGGAGCAGGGAAACGCCCTGCCCGGGAAAGAGTGCGGTCACTTCGTAATCCATCGCGCGGCCGCTCACCAGTTGGTGATGTCGGCGGCCTCGGCCTCACCACCGAGCTTGCCATCCTTGCCGAAGGAGAAAAGATCAAGTTCGCCATGTTCGCCCGGTTGGCGGTACTGGTAAGAATTACCCCAAGGGTCGGCGGGCACGTCCTTCTTCAGGTAGGGGCCCTGCCAGCGAGCCTCGCCGGCCGGACGCTTCATCAGCGCGGCCAGATCCTGCTCAGTGGTTGGGTAATGGCCGACGTCGAGACGGTACTGGTCGAGTGCCTTTTCTAGGGAGTCGATCTGAGCCCGTGCGGCTTTGACTTCGGACTTGCCGATCTGCGAAAAGTACTTGGGGCCGACATAGCCGGCCAGCAAACCGATGATGACCATCACGACAAGCAGCTCAAGCAGCGTGAAGCCACGCTGGCGCAAGTTATTGACAGGGGAAATGCGTTGGGAAAAGCGGGAGAACAAGTCGCGCAGCACGAGATCGCCAGTGGTCGTTGAAAGTACCGGCGATACTAGGTATTCCGCGTTACAGGATCGTGACGAACAGGACACTGTTTGCGCCGGGTCAGTCATGCCATGGTCAATATCCTGTAACACACTGGCGTTAGCCTGTGCAATTGGCCCCACCCTTGCTGCTCATGCCTTCACACCTCCGCGCCACGCTCCTCTGCCTTGTCATCTCGGCGCTCGTGCCAGTTCACTGTCTCGCAGCGGCCGGTATTTTCAGTTTTGTCGATGACGACGGCGTTGAGCACATGAGCAACATTCCGGACGACAAGCGTTACCGGCTAGTTCTCGCCGACCGCTTCGAGCCGGCCCGGGCGGCGCTGCGGGTGCCGCGTGGCGTGCTCGCCCTGCCCTTCGGCCAGCGGCCGTTTCACGACTCCGTGCTACGCGCCAGTAGCGATACCGGCATCGACGCGGCACTGTTGCACGCGGTAATCACCGTCGAATCCGGCTACAACCAGGGCGCAGTCTCCCCCAAAGGGGCGACCGGGCTGATGCAACTAATGCCGACCACGGCCCGCCGCTATGGCACGGTCAACCTGTTCGACCCCGGCGAAAACATCCGCGCTGGCGCTCGCTACCTGCGCCATCTGCTGGGACTCTTCGACAACAATCTGGAACTGGCGCTGGCCGCCTACAACGCCGGTGAAGGTGCGGTCATCCGCCATGGCCGTCGTTTGCCGCCCTACGCCGAAACGCTACGCTATGTGCCACTGGTAGTGGCGCATTACCAGCGACTGGGTGGCCAAGCGAAGAATTAGTCTTGCCGTTAATTTATCGTGTTGCCAGTTAAATGCCATAGGCGTACGCAACCTTGATGCCAGTAATCGTTAGCCGGCCAAGCGGTTAGGTTTGGCGAAGGGCATTTCGTATTTCAACTCACTACTGTCCGGTTAAAAATCGAATAGATTCAATTGGTTGCACTGTGTCTTGTCGATTCTTTTGCAGTCATTTCCCGGAAACGCTTGCTGCAAGGGCATCTTCTCGAACAGGGTGACCG
>JBBSCQ010000028.1:0-37218 GCA_038250105.1 Burkholderiales bacterium
GAAAGATTCCGGCTTGTCTGCAAACTCAGCCATCAGATCACCCATTAAGGCTGACTTGCTGGTGCGTGGCTCATGGGTGGACGGGTCGAACATTGCAGTAGCGCCGAATATAGGCGGCTTGTTGTTGGCGTTCTTCGATACTGTGCAACTGTGAAACAACCCGCACCTCATTGGTTGCGTCGGCACGTTTCCGACCTCTACGTGGTGCCGGGGATGCATCGGTGTTCAAGACTTCATTTGTCATGCAATAACTCCAAAAAATCGGATTTTGTTGTGGGTAAACACAGCCAAATTGGGATAGCCGTAATTTTTCATCATGGCTCCATTCCGTTATCACTGTCTTCGACTGGAGTGGTTTGATTTGTCTCATGAATCTGTTCAGCGTCCGGGTGGCAATTGACCAAGAATGACATCATTTCAGTGGCATCCTTCTCCATGTAAAACCTGACCATGTTTTCATTGAATTCCTGCGCCTTTGCTGCGGGGACGCTGACAGCATCAATGCCCGCCGACATCAAAATGCCATTCATCATGAAACGGGACGTGCGTTTGTTGCCGTCAAAAAAGAACTGCTGCAAAGCACCGAACAGGAAAAAGGCGGCAGCTTTCTCGAAGGGTTGCTGCACGTCGCTTTGAAGCGCTTGCAGGCCACTGGCAAAGACACGATTCAACTCTGGCGCACCGGCCACGGTCGCCAGTGGCGTGTATCGCCCCTGTTCACCCAAACCGACATCCGGCGTGTAGCTTGTCTCTTTACCTTCACCCCGAAAGTGTCCCCACTCCAACGCTTCATTGCGGGCAACAAGGCTATGCAACTCAGTGAACATGGCTTTGTCCAACGAGAACTTGCCAGCCTTCACCAACGCCAAAAGATGCTTGGAGCTTTCCGCTAAGTTGAGGACTTGCTCTTGGTCAGAGATTTTCCGACCGCCGATGGTCACGCCATCGAGTAGGGTTTTGACTTCGGGAAAGGTGAACGGGTTTCCTTCTAGGACGGACGCATCCCAAACGAACTCGGGCAGCATGCGATGGAAACGGAAGGCCACTCGCTCGATGGAGTGAGTCGGCACCACACCGGGCACGGCTGACCTGTCCCAGTGAAATCCGAGTGCTGAGAAGAGTTTCATATTTTTCCTTGTGCCCACAATGTAATCCGGTTTCATTGTAGCTAGACAAAGCAACTGTTGCAACAACAAAATCCGGTTTTAATATAAAATTACAAAGAGCTAAAAATAACCCGGAAACACACTCAAATCCGGATACCCCAATTAAATAGCCTAATTTTTTTCGGGATATTGTTGACCTAGGTCAACCAACGGGCATTTATTGCCCATGACAATACAAAAATCCCAGGTTTTTATTTATTGAGTCAATGAACGCATCCCACCCCTTGCACAAAAGCTTTCGCACGCAGTGGTGGACGGCGGCGGGATTCCTTTGCTTGATCGCAGTTTTGCTCATCTACAACCTGATCACCAGTCGGGTTGCGACGGATCGTCTTGAGCAGTTGCATCTGCAAAATCTGAATCAGATCACCACAGACATTCTTACGCGGCGCCTGAGGGCCGCTGACGGCTTGATGACGCTGGTCGAAAGTGAGCTGGCGGAAGGCTTTCCGGCAGGTGAAGCGAGAAACAAACTGACGCAACTGATGGCCCAACTCGCCAAGTTGGGCAATGGCACATCTATTCTGATGGTTCTTGGGCCAACGGGTGATGTAATCACCGCCAACAGAGATGAGTTGCAAGGTAAAAACTTTGCCCATCGCTACTATTTTTCCCAGGCGATTGCTGCGGTCGACAGCTCAAAACGCATTATTTCGCCACCATTCGAGACGGTGCTGGGGGAACTCACCTTTACGATTTCACGCCAGATTATTGATCGCCAAGGTCGTTTGCTCGGCGTAGTGATGGCGACGATAGATATGCCCTATATCGGCAAATTGCTCATCGGCACGCTCTATGCCCAGGATATGTGGGCGTCGCTAACGCATGGCAATGGCGTACAAGTGCTCAATACCACCCGCCTGGCAGAAGGGGCTGGCCGGGATATGAATCAAGCTGGATCATTTTTCATGCAGCACCAGGCGAAACCTGAGAGCACAAATCTGGTGATCGATTCGACCTTGGGCTTGGGTGGCCCGCAACTGGTTGCCGTTTCGACAGTACAACCGCAACAATTGAATATGGATTACGGATTGGTCGTGGCTATCGGCCGCAACGCCGACGCTATTTTTGCCGATTGGTATCGCCAGGCATTGCAGTTTTTTGGGCTATATCTTGCGTTGGTGGCATTAGCGCTGGTCGGATTACATATCTATCAAAAACGGACGGCGGTCAGTTGGCGCAAAATCTTCCGCCAGCAGGCACTGATTGAGTCCACCAGCGATGGTATTTGTATACTTGATATTGAGGGAAGATTGGTTGAGGCCAATCCAGCCTTTCTCAAGATGCTGGGTTTGAATCGGTCGGCAGTGGGTCAAATCACCGCGGACAGCTTTGATGTTCATCGGGATTCGCAGCAAATTATTGAAATTATTCAACGGCTTAGTTGTTCAAAAGAGAGCCTCACCTTGGAGACTCGGCATCGATGCCTGGATGGCCGGGAAATTGATGTTGAAATCAATTGCCATTGCTTTGAAGATGATGGCACGACTTTCCTGATCGCCTCGTCGCGCGACATCACTGCCCGGAAACGCACGGAAGACCAGATCCGTAAATTATCACTCGCTGTCGAACAAAGCCCCGAAAGCATCTTCATCACCGATGCCAGCGGCCTGATTGAATACGCCAATGCGGCGCTGCTACAGACCAGTGGCTATAGTTGGGCCGAATTGCAGGGCCAGAATCCGGGCATGCTGGCTTCCGGAAAAACCCCTGCCGAAACCATTGAAGCGATGAAGTCGACGCTGGCGCAAGGCAATACTTGGCGTGGCGAATTCATCAACCGGCGCAAGAATGGTAAATGTTATGTCGAATCGGAAATAATTTCGCCGATTCGCCAAGAAGACGGCCAGATCACACATTTTCTTGCCATCAAGCAGGATGTGACAGAGAAGAAAGAATTCGAAGTTGAGCTGGAAGCTTACCGAAGCCACCTTGAGCGCTTGGTCGCGGAACGCACCGCCGAACTCACTGCCGCAAATCAGGCGTTGGAGCAGGCGAATTTGGTGGCAGCGACGGCAACGCGTTCAAAAGCAGCATTTTTGGCCAACATGAGCCACGAAATTCGAACGCCAATGAACGGCATTCTCGGCATGCTGCATATTCTCCGGCGTAGCGGCGTTAGCCCAAAACAGGAGGATTGCCTGGACAAGGTGGCGAGTTCAGCCAGGCATCTGTTGTCGCTGATCAACGACATTCTCGATCTCTCCAAAATTGATGCCGGCAAGATGATCATCGAGCAAGAGCCCGTCGCCATCGAACGAATTCCTGTCAACGTTGCTTCAATCATTGCGCCAAATGCGAGTAGTAAGGGTTTGCAGGTGCACATTGAGACAGCCGCGTTGCCGGGTGCTTTGCTCGGCGACGTGACCCGGATCACCCAGGCTTTGCTCAACTTGGCCTCGAATGCCGTGAAGTTCACCCAACAGGGTCAAGTGGTTTTACGAACGCTAATTGAGGCGGAGAATGCCGCAGAAATTTGGCTGCGTTTCGAAGTTGAAGATACCGGCATCGGTATCGCCCCGGAGAATCTGGCTCGGCTGTTCACTGCTTTTGAACAGGCAGAAAATTCAACCACCCGGCAATATGGTGGCACCGGCCTGGGTCTAGCCATCACCCTCAACATGGCCCGGTTGATGGGTGGCGATGCCGGCGCCCGCAGTACTTTGGGTGTTGGCAGCGTTTTCTGGTTCAGCGTGCATCTTAAAAAGGGAACGGCCCCTCTGCCGATGGAAGAACATCACCCTCAGGGTCAGTCGGAAAAAATCCTCCAGCGCGACTTTTTGGGTAGCCGAATCTTGCTGGTTGAGGATGAACCGATTAATCAGGAGATCACCGCTCTGCTGCTTGAAGAAGCCGGGATGGTGGTTGAGATTGCTGACAATGGCCAGATTGCCGTGAGCAAGGCAAAAAACAGCTATTTCGCCCTGATCCTGATGGATATGCAGATGCCAGTCATGGATGGTCTGGAAGCCAGCCAGCAAATCCGCAAGTTGCCTGGCTATAAACAGACACCCATTATCGCCATGACGGCCAATGCTTTTGTCGAAGACCGCTTGCGTTGCACCGAGGCTGGCATGGATGACTTTATTGGCAAACCGGCGGAACCGGAGAACCTCTTCCGTATTTTGCTGCATTGGCTGGAACGGAAGCAACTGCGTTAAGCATTTTTGGTTCATTTGGCCGGTTGACCGTAGCAAAGCCCATCATCAGGCCGCGCGTCCATTTGGCCTGACTCAAAGATGGGTACAAACCGATTGTTGTAGCTGAAAGAAACGCGGTCGAATTGCTCTCCGTGAGCGGTCGCGCTGACTATCAGCTCGACTTGGTTACCCGCCTCATGACAAAGGCAAGAACGGCTTCTGTTTTGGGTTGACAGTTGGTATTCACCGGTCAGGAAAGCAGACTAACTTAACTGCGTCGATTTTCCTGATCCGGCGAGTTGTGCTGGTTTGATCAACAGAAGTTGCCCGAGTTGCTCTGGATCGGCAATTAGGTCGGCCAGCGTATAGGTATCCAGGGTTTGGTAAAACCCTTCGAAAGCATCGGCGAGAATTTTGCTCAGGCGACAAGCCGGCGTGATGCGGCAGGTGTTGCTCTCGGCCGAAAAGCATTCAACGATCGCGCATTCGCCCTCACTGGTGCGGATAACCTGACCGAGTCGGATTTCTGCGGCCGGTGACACCAGCCGAACGCCGCCGCCTTTGCCACGGACGGACTCAATGAGGCCGCTGCGTGCTAAGCGATGGACAACCTTCATCAGATGATTTTCCGAAATGCCATAAGCGCCGGCTATTTCCGGGATCGTTGCCAGGCGTTTAGGTTCGATGGCGAGATACATCAAGACCCGCAAGGTGTAGTCAGTAAATGTCGTCAGGCGCATGAGTTATAAGCAGTAAAAAGTATATTGCTTTTGAGGAGGCGGGGTGCTACCTTAAAGCAGTCAAAATTATACATCTTTAAAAAACGTATGCATGCCACTGACACTCTGCCACTGACTTCTGAGCAAATTCGCCATACCTTGCGTTGTGTGGTCGACCCTGAGGTGGGCGTCAATATCGTTGATCTCGGCTTGGTCTACCAGGTTGAATCGACGCTCGCCGAGGTCAAGGTTTCGCTGACCATGACCTCACCCGCCTGCCCGCTCAGCGATCTGGTCATTGCCGAGGCGGAAAGTGCGCTGCATGCTGTGTTGCCGGAAGGGGCAGCGGTAAGCATCACCTTGGTCTGGTCGCCGCCCTGGGATCCTTCAATGATGAGCGACAAGGCGCGTGAAAACCTCGGCTGGTAAACACCAATATGAGCTTTCGTGAAATTCCGCCGATCTGGCGTTTGCCGCTGTTGATTTTAGGCATGATTTGCCTGTTGACCGCAGTACTCGCCGGTTTGGCTCGCGTTGCGCTGGATGTGCCGGATTTTGCCCAAGCGCAGGCCGGCAGCCATGGGGCACTGATGATTGCCGGTTTTTTTTCGACGGTGATTGGCCTGGAACGAGCCGTTGCCTTGCGCCGCTTGTGGCCTTATCTGGCCCCGTTGTGTGCCGGCCTCGGTGGTGTCGCCTTGTTGTTGCCGCTACCCGCAGGCGTCTCGCCGATCCTGTTTTGCCTGGCCGGCTGTGTTTTTTTCGCCGCCAGCGCCTTGGTTTATCGGCAAATGCCGGCCCTCTTTACTTTCACCCTCTTGCTTGGCGCAGCCGCCTTGTTATTGGGCAATCTGGTCTGGTTGTTCACTACCGAGATCAGTCTGGCGATGCCTTTGTGGATGAGTTTTCTCATCCTGACTATTGCTGGCGAGCGCCTTGAACTGACGCGTTTTCTTCCGCCGCAACCATTGGCCCAACGGATCTTCATCAGTGTGCTAGCCGTTATTGTTGTCGCCAGCGCCTTGATTCTCTTTGGGGTGGACATCGGCTCGCAAGCACTGGCGGGCGGCTGGCTGGTGCTGGCGCTTTGGTTGATTCGCTTTGACATCGCCCGACGCACAGTCAAGCAAGCTGGGCTGACCCGTTTTGTGGCGGTTTGCCTGTTGCTCGGTTATGGCTGGTTGGCGGTGGGCGGCCTGCTCGGCCTTGCCGGCGCTTTTGCCAGCGGCCATCCGTGGCGGGATAGCGCGCTGCACGCGATCTTGCTGGGGTTTGTTTTTTCCATGGTGATCGGCCATGCGCCGATTATTTTCCCGGCCGTAATGCGGGTCAAAATCCCTTATCACCCCTTTTTCTATCTGCCGCTGGCCGCCTTGCAACTATCTCTAGTCGTGCGGGTCGTAGGTAATCTCGACGCGTGGTGGGGCTTGCGCCAGCTTGGTTCAGCCCTGAACGCCATCAGCCTGGCCTTATTCGTTTTGACCTTGTTGGTCAGCGTCTTGCGGGCGGCAGGAAATCAGGAGATTGCTAAATGAAGCGTTCGCCGGCTTTACTAAAACTGTCGCGCGAGCATCATACGGCGCTGGTTCTCGCGCTGCGTATTGCCCGAGCGGCTGATCCTGATGACTTGGCTGAACTGGCGGGCAGCGTGCCGGTGATCTTTCTAGAAGAATTGGAAGTGCATTTTCAGGAAGAAGAAAACGGACTCTTACCCAAATTGGCGGCGGCTGGTGCTTCAGCGCTGGTGGCAAGAACCTTGGCAGAACACAGCGAGATGCGTCATCTGGTTGCAAGAATCAGCACTGGCGACTTGCTGGCGCTGAAGCCGTTTGGCGACCTGCTTAAAGCCCATGTTCAGTTTGAAGAGCGCGAACTTTTTGTCACGGCAGAGACGATTCTGCCGGCTAACTATCTGGAACAACATGTCTGAGTCGAGTCCCAAAAGGCGGGTCATTGAAATCAAGCCGGTCGTCGACGTCGATGCCAAAGTTTATCCGCGCTCAATCAAGGGCTACTTTCAGCGCTGGCGCTGGGCTTTTGTCTGGCTGACTCAACTGGTTTTCTATGGATTGTGCTGGTTGCCCTGGAATGGCCGACAGGCCGTTTTGTTTGATCTCGATACCCGTCGCTTTTACCTGTTCGATCTCGTGCTCTGGCCGCAGGACACGATCTATCTGGCCATTCTTCTCGCCCTCTCGGCTTTGGCCTTGTTCCTATTTACCGCCGTGGCCGGGCGACTTTGGTGCGGTTACACCTGTCCGCAAACGGTCTACACGGAAATATTTTTGTGGATAGAAAAGCTGGTCGAGGGCGAGCGTCCGGCACGCATCAAGCTTGATGCCGCGCCTTGGTCCGCCCACAAAATCGCCATCAAGTCGCTCAAGCATGGACTGTGGCTGGCGCTGGCTTTGTGGACCGGCCTGACCTTCGTCGGTTATTTCACGCCGATTCGCGACTTGTTGCAGGAGCTCGTGAGCCTCTCACCGGGACCGTGGGAGGCTTTCTGGGTGCTCTTCTACGGCGCGGCGACTTATGGCAACGCTGGCTTTTTGCGCGAGCATATGTGCAAGTACATTTGCCCCTATGCCCAGTTCCAGTTTGTCATGTTTGATCGCGATACGCTGAATATCACCTACGACAAGGCACGCGGTGAGTCGCGCGGCAGCCGGCCGAAAGGCGTTGATCCGCGTGCTGCAGGGCTTGGCGACTGCATCGATTGCAGTATCTGTGTTCAGGTCTGCCCAACCGGCATCGACATTCGCGATGGCTTGCAGCTTGAATGTATTGGTTGCGCTGCCTGTATTGACGCCTGCGATCAAGTGATGGACAAGATGAATTACCCACGCGGCTTGATTCGCTATTCGACGGAAAATGCCGTGACGATGAAAGCAACACGCGGCGAGATTATTCGTCGCGCTTTCCGGCCGCGCGTGCTGCTCTATCTGGCCGTTTTTCTCTCAGTTTCGTTTGCTACCGCCTGGTCGCTGGCGACCAAAGTGCCGCTCAAGGTGACGATCATTCGTGACCGGATGGCGATGTCGCGTGAAGCAGCCGATGGCAGTATTGAAAATACCTTTACGCTGCAATTGACTAATGCCAGTGAACAGGCACAGACCTACACCGTTCGCGTTGCCGGTCTGCCCGGTTTGCGGCTGGCCGAACAGCAAAAAATTACCCTGCCGCCAGCGGCGATTGGCGATGCAACGCTGGTCCTCCAGTTAGATGCAGATGCCGCCACAGCGGGCGCGCACCCGATTCAAATTACCGTCGAAGATGTCGCCAATCCAAAAGTTAATGCGACAGAAACCGCCAAATTCTGGATGCCTTAAGGCATTTATCTGGCCGGGTTTCGGTTCGTTGCAGTCTGAATCGGGCGAGTCTGGCCACTCGTCCCGGCCAGTAAACTCATCTCACAGCATCCTGTTCAGGTCAGCCCCAGTGTGGCATAGTGCGAAAAAATGTTGCAGCGCACAATAATTTGTTAATTTCTGGGGAATAGCATGTTCGACTTCTGGATTCAGTTTGCACTGGTTTTGACCGCCATCCTGATCGGCATTCGTCGGGGCGGGGTGGCGTTGGGCTTGATTGGCGGCCTAGGGGTTGCCGTTTTGACCTTCGGTTTCCGCGTCGCGCCTTCCGAGCCGCCGATTACGGTGATGTTGATCATTCTTGCCGTAGTGACTGCCTCGGCAACCCTGCAGGTGGCCGGTGGGCTGGACTATCTGGTGCAGCAGGCCGAACGCCTGATGCGGGCGCATCCGCAACAGATCACCATTCTCGCGCCGCTCTCTACCTTTCTCCTGACTGCCTGCGTTGGTACCGGCCATGCGGTGTATTCGCTATTGCCGGTGATCGGTGACGTGGCGCTGAAAACGCGGATTCGCCCGGAGCGGCCGATGGCGATCTCCAGCGTGGCCTCACAAATGGGCATCACGGCCAGCCCGGTGGCGGCCGCTGTCACGACTTTTCTGGCGATGACGGCAAAAACCACTGAACCGCTGACGTTGGCGCAGATCCTGATGGTGACGGTGCCGGCCGGCTTGATTGGCGTGATCGCCGCCGCCATCTGGAGCATGCGGCGCGGCGTTGAGCTGGATAAAGATCCGGAATTTATTGCGCGCATGCAAGACCCGGCTTTTCGTGCCTCGGTCGAGCGTTCGGTGACGACGCTGGATATTGAGCTGCCGCGTACCGCCAAGCTCTCCGTCGTCCTGTTCTTTGCCGGCATCCTGAGCATTGTCGCCTTGGCGCTCTTCCCGGAGCTTTTGCCGCTGGCCAAAGGTAAGCCAATTCCGATGACGACGGTGGTGCAGATCGTCATGCTCGCTTTCGGTGCCTTCATCCTTTTTGTTGGTAATCTTAAGGCGGCAGCGATTGCCCGGTCGGAAGTCTTCATCGCCGGCATGATTGCCGTCGTGTCGATCTTCGGTATCGCCTGGATGAGCGACACTTTCGTCAAGGCCAATGAGGCCTTCCTGGTTAGTAACATCAAAACCATGGTCGAGTACGCGCCGTGGACCTTTGCACTGGCAATGTTCGCCGTCTCCGCCTTCGTCAAGAGCCAGGCAGCAACGCTGACCATCATGCTGCCTTTTGGTCTGGCGCTTGGCTTGTCGCCGCACTTGCTGCTCGGCCTGCTACCTTCCTGCTACGCTTATTTCTTCTTTGCCTTCTACCCGAGTGATCTGGCGGCGATCAACATGGACCGCAGCGGCACGACGCGCATCGGCAAATATCTGTTGAATCACAGCTTCATGATTCCAGGAATGATCGGTGTCGGCGTGTCGACCGTAGCATCCTATGCTTTGGTCAAAATTTACTTCTAGCTATCAATTTCCGTCAATGAACCATGCCTGACACGCCCAGCCTCAGCCCTAGCCCGCGCAGCGACCTCGAAACGATCTCGGTGATCGGTTTCGTGCATGGCGTGTCGCATTTCTTTCATTTGTTGCTGCCGCCTCTTTTTCCGTGGTTGATGCCGGAGTTCGGGCTAACTTTTAGCGGCATTGGCATGACGATGACGGTGTTTTTCGTCATCTCCGGCATCGGCCAGGCGCTCGCCGGCTTTCTTGTTGATCGCTTTGGTTCCGGCCGCGTGCTCGGCGGAGGTATTTGTTGTTTCATTGCCGCGTCGTTGTTGCTTGCGCTGGCTGATAGCTATAGCGCACTGATCGGCGTCGCCGCGCTGGCCGGTCTGGGTAATAGCGTATTTCACCCGGCTGACTTCACCATTCTTAACCGGCAGGTGGCGCAAGCCAGGTTGGGTCACGCCTTTTCCATTCACGGCCTTTCCGGCAATCTGGGCTGGGCTTTGGCACCGCTTTTCATGACGGGTTTGGCGACGCTCGCCAGTTGGCGGGTTGCCGCACTGGGGGCGGCCTTGCTCGCCTTGGCCGCGCTGCTTCTTCTGATCTGGCGGCGCAAGGCCTTGCATCTGACTGAGGCGGCAGTGGCGTCGAAACATGCTGCGGTCGACGCCTCGGTATTCGGTTTTCTTGCCTCGCCGGCCGTTTGGCTGTGCTTTCTCTTTTTTCTGCTGATTACCTCGGCCTTCGGCGCCATTCAGAATTTCGCCAGCCCAATTTTGCAAGCGCTCTACGGTTTGTCGCTGGCGACGGCAGCGCTGGCCTTATCAACCTATCTGCTGGGTGGTGCCTTTGGAATTTTGCTCGGTGGTTTTTTGGCGAAACGTGGCGATAACGACAAATTAATTGCCCTGGCGCTTGGTTTGGCGGCCTTGTTCGCCATCCTGCTGGCGACTGGCTGGTTGCCGGGTTGGTGCATCTTGCCGCTGATGGGGGCGATTGGTTTTTGTACTGGCGTGGCCGGGCCTTCGCGTGATTTGCTGGTGCGGCAGGCGGCCACCGCGCGCTTCGGGCAGGCGGCTTATGGTCGGGTTTATGGCTTCGTTTATTCCGGTCTCGATGCCGGTTTGGCAATTGCGCCACTGGCTTTTGGCGGCCTGATGGATGGCCGGCGCTTCGGCGAAGTGCTGATTGGCGTCGCGGTTCTGCAAACCTTGGCAATCTTTACCGCTTTGCGCGTGGGTAAAGCGGCTGGCTGATTTTATTCAGCCAGCAATCTGCCCCGCGAAGTCAGATCTTTTTGACGAATTCTGACTTCAAACCCATGGCGCCGATGCCATCGATCTTGCAGTCAATGTCATGGTCGGCATCAACCAGGCGAATGTTTTTGACCTTGGTGCCGACTTTGACCACCGACGACGAGCCCTTGATTTTCAGATCCTTGATCAAGGTGACGGTGTCGCCATCTTGCAGCACATTGCCATTGGCGTCTTTCCAGACTCTGACCTGATCGGTGCTCTCGGTGCCGGCCTCGGCGGTCCATTCATGAGCGCATTCGGGGCAAATCAACATGCTGCCATCTTCGTAGGTGAATTCGGATTTGCATTTCGGGCAGTTGGGCAAGCCACTCATATTGTTATCTTTCAATAGTCTTCTTCATGGCTACCCATCAGGTTAGGCAGCAGGATATAAGCGCGTTTGAGCGCCGCGGAGAGATCGAGGCAGACGTTGTCATCGCCCAGGTGATCGATAAAACCGGAACGGTAGAGCAGCGATCCGGGTTGTGAATTGAGGCCGCTGAGGAGCAAGGTGCAGCCTCGTTTTTGCAGCTGGTCACGCAGATTTTCCAGGCCTTCGAGACCGGTGGTGTCGAGCTGGATCAGCCGCGCCATATCGAGAATAACCACTTCTGGATGGCCGGCCGCCGGGTCGAGTAGTTCTTCCAGCTTGTTCACCGCGCCGAAAAACAGCGAACCGAAGAGTTGCCAGGCAGCGACGCGCATCGTGCCGTCCGGGTAAAGAAAGGCCGGCTCGTCGGCTTCTTCGGTCAGTGGCAGGCGTTCAATGCGGGTCAGCTCCGACATCCGGTATATGAAGAACAGGCTGGCCAGGACCATGCCCAGTTCGACGGCAATGGTCAGGTCAAAGACGACCGTGACGAAAAAGGTGGCGAGCAGGATGACGCGATAGTTGTAGGTGTAGCGGCGCAGCTCGATAAAGTGATGCCATTCACCCATGTTGACTGCAACGACCATGACGATAGCCGAAAGGGTGGCAAGCGGCACGTAGGAGGCGAGTGGCGCTGCAATCAGCACGATGCCGAGTAGAACAAGGGCGTGGATGATGCCGGCAATCGGCGTCCGGCCGCCGCTTTTGATATTGGTTGTGGTGCGGGCGATGGCGCCGGTGGCGGCAAAACCACCAAAGAGCGGCGCGGCGATATTGGCCAGTCCTTGGGCGATCAGTTCCTGATTTGGATCGTGGCGGTCATTGATCTGGCTGTCGGCAACGCGGGCGGAGAGCAGGGACTCAATGGCACCGAGCAGGGCGATGGTGATGGCTGGCGAAATCAGCTTGCCGAAATCATGGATGGAAAGTTCGGGCAGCCCGAAATTGGGGAGTTCTTGCGGAATGCCGTGAAAGCGGCTGCCGATGGTTTCCACTGGCAGGTTGAAAATGAAGGAAGCCAGCGTGCCGGCAAGCAACACGACCAGTGGGCCGGGGGCGCGGCGCAAAAGTGAAAAGCGCTGCGCCAGCTGGTTATAGGAAAGCAGGAAAACAAAGCAGATGCTGGCCAGGGTCAGGGTGGGTAGATCAACGGTATGAGCGTTGGCGGCCAGTGTTTTGATACGGCCAAAGAATTCAGCGGGCAGGTTGTCGATTTGCAGGCCAAAAAAATCCTTGATTTGGGCGAGAAAGATGACGACGGCGATGCCGTTGGTGAAGCCGATAACGACAGTGACCGGAATGAAGCGGATCAGTTGCCCCATACGGGCAATGCCCATCGCCAGTAAAAACACGCCGGCGAGCATGGTGGCTCCCATCAGGTTGGCAAAACCATGGATGGCGACGATGCCGTAAATAATCGGGATAAAGGCACCGGTCGGGCCGCCAATCTGGACGCGGGAGCCGCCAAAAAGCGAAATAATCAGGCCGGCGATGATGGCCGTCCAGATGCCGGCGGTGGGTGAGCAGCCCGAGGCAATCGCAAAGGCCATGGCGAGCGGCAGGGCGAGTACGCCAACGGTGATGCCCGAGGCGAGGTCCTTGCCGAATTGGGCGCGGTTGTAGGTGGGCAGGCAATCCAGCAACTTTGGATGGAAAGCGAATTTCATGGCGCGCACTCGGAAGGTAAACCAAGGATTATATGAGCGCCTAATTATTCGTCAATGTTAATCACATGTTAATATGATTCCATTGGCTTGAGAGATGAACGTAAACCGCACAATGGAAAACCGTACCGCCCGCCTGACGCTTTTGATTGATCCCGAAAAGAAGAAGATTTTTGAGGAGATTTGCGCCGCTAATGATCTGACGCCATCGCAAGTAGTACGCCGACTGGTGCGGCAATACATTCTCGATAATGCTGGTGAGCGCGAATTGCCGGCTTGGCTGAAAGCTGCCGGCAAGCCCGTCGAATAGGCTATTTCGGTTCTTCTTCGCGAGGCCGCACCTTGTCGGGATGATGAATGCCAATGTAACGGTCGTACTTTGCCTGCATTTCCGGCGCCTGCTTGGCGATTTCGCGCAGGATGCGGCTGACGGCCCAGAGCATCACGGCGGCACCACCGGCGGTGCAGGCAACGGCTTCTACGGTCGACGACGGAAAATTGGTCAAAATGGCGCCCTTGCCAGCGGCAAACCAGCTGGCGCCAATACCGACACAGGAAAGCCCAAAGACATCAATCAAGGCGTAGCCGAAAATTGGCCCGGTCAGGGTGGGGCGGGGGGTGCGCAGCGGATTGTTGAGCATGGTCGGTCGCTATAATGGCAGGAATCCACATTCTGCCTGAAGGGGTCTTGTCATGCCGCGTTATTCCCGCGTTTCTCTGTTGCTTGGTTTGTTACTACTGACTGGGGTGGTCCGGGCGGATATCAAAATCGGCGTTATTGCCTCGTCGACCGGGCCAACGGCTGTGGTCGGCATTCCCCAGAAAAATACAGTCGCCCTGTTGCCCAGCGAAATAGCCGGGCAAAAAATTGAATACATCGTGCTCGATGATGCCTCCGACCCGACCAATGCGGTGACCGGCGTAAAAAAGTTGCTGACGGAGTATCAAGTTGACGCCTTGATCGGCCCGACCACAACGCCGGCGGCGCTGGCGATTCTTGATTTTGTTGCCGAGGCGAAAACGCCGCTGCTGACGACGGTGGGTTCATCCGCAGTGGTCCTGCCGATGGATGACAAGAAAAAATGGATTTTCAAAACAACGCAAAATGATGATCTGATCGCCGAAGCAGTGCTTGCTCATATGAAGGCTACCGGGGTGAAAACACTCGGCTTTATCGGTTTCAACGATCCCTATGGTGAGAACTGGTTCAAGGTCTTTGGTGGGCTGGCGGAAAAGGCCGGGATACAACTCGTGGCCAGTGAGCGTTATGGCCGGACCGATCAGTCCGTGACCGGGCAAGTATTGAAGGTCATGTCGGCCAAGCCGGATGCCGTGTTTATCGCCGCCACCGGTGGGCCGGCCGTTTTGCCGCAGGCCGGGTTGCAGGACAAAGGCTACAAGGGCCGTATCTATCAGACGCATGGCGTGGCGACCCAGGATTTCATCCGCCTTGGTGGCAAGGCGGTCGAGGGTACGCTGATGGCTGGCGGACCGCTGCTGGTGGCGGATGATCTGGCCGCAGCTAATCCGATCAAGGCGGTCGCTCAGGGCTATATCAAGGCTTACGAAGGAAAATATGGTGTCGGCAGCATGTCCACCTTCGGCGCCAATACTTGGGATGCCGGCTTGCTCTTGCAAAAGGCAATTCCCGAGGCGTTGAAGAAAGCCAAGCCCGGTTCCCCGGAATTTCGCCTGGCTTTAAGGGATGCCCTTGAGCGTTCAAAGGAGTTAGTCGGGGCGCAAGGTGTTTTTAATATGACACCGCAGAACCATAACGGAATGGACCAACGCTCGCGCTTGATGATGACTGTCAAGGGCGGCAAGTGGGTTTTGCTCAAAGACTGAACGAGTGCAGAAATAATTTGTTTCCTTCTGCAATTTGCGACAAAAAGGCTTGACAAGGCGGTTGTCAAGCTTTGGTTTATTCACAGATCAAAATAATTTCTGAAGTCCGGATTCGTCTTCGCTCAAAAAACTGTCAAATCCAGTCTGTATTTGTTATTTGCAATTAAATCAATGGGTTATGTATTAGCTCAAGTTTCGGGCAGGGTAAGGAAAAGCCTTGTGGGACTGACACTTAGCCTCTCCCTTCTCGATTAACTCACAGACTTATCCACAGTTTTTGTGGATAGATCGAAAAGGCTATATCCAGTTACCGCATTGTGGGTATTAGTTAAAGTAATTCATGAACTTCGCAGTCTGTTTTGCTGCGCCGCAAAAAAAATTGCCTGCAATGCAGGTAGTTTTTTTTGGCGTCAATTTACTTGACGCGCATACCGGGTTGCGCCCCGGAATCGGGCGAGAGTAGAAAGATTCCCGGTGTTTTGCCATCGACGTCAGATGCCGCCAAGACCATGCCGTCAGACATGCCGAACTTCATCTTACGTG
This sequence comes from Burkholderiales bacterium, assembly GCA_038250105.1. Lineage (GTDB taxonomy): Bacteria > Pseudomonadota > Gammaproteobacteria > Burkholderiales > Rhodocyclaceae > Azonexus. The sequence goes on from JBBSCQ010000028.1 coordinate 15,551, forward strand.
GCGCCAGGTTGGCCACCATCACCGTCAGGCGGCCAATTAATAGCGCCGGATCGTAAGCCGCCTTGATACCGGCGAAGACGTTGCGCCTTTCGTCGTTGCCAACATCCAGCGTCAGGCGGACCAATTTGTCGGCGCCTTCAACGTGTTCGGCATTGGCAATACGTACGATGCGCAGATCGACCTTCATGAAGTCGTCGATATTGCAGAACGGCTCCCACGGGCTTTCTGACTGGATTTCTTTTTGCTGATGTTCAGCATGGCGCTGTGGCGATTGCGCCTCCGGTGCCGGGGCCAGCGTTTCCTTGTTGGCTTCGACCAGTTTTTCGATCAGCTTGGCATCGACGCGCGTCATCATGTGTTCGTAGATGTTAATGCCGTGGCCGGCGGCAAGCAGGCTTTGCGTGTCGGTCCAGTTCAGCGGCGCAATGTTGAGGAACTTCTCGACCTTGTTGGCGATGATCGGCAGGATCGGCTTCAAAAGTACCGTAAGCAGGCGGAACAGGTTCAAGGCATTGCTGCAGGCGGCGTGCAGTTCAATTTCCTTACCTTCCTGCTTGGCCAATTCCCAGGGTTTGACGCTATCAACGTATTGATTGGCGGCATCCGTCAGCAACATGATTTCGCGCATTGCCTTGCCAAATTCACGCGCTTCGTAAAGTTCGGCGATCCGGTTTGCCGCTTCTTGAATGGCTTTGATCGCTGGCAGATCGGCAGCCGCCGGCGCCAGTTGGCCATTGAAGCGTTTGGTAATGAAGCCGGCCGAGCGGCTGGCGATGTTTACGTATTTACCCACCAGATCGGAATTGACGCGGGCGGCGAAGTCTTCCAGGTTGAGGTCAATATCTTCCATCGTCGCCGACAGCTTGGCGGCGTAGTAATAGCGCAGCCACTCTGGGTTGAGGCCGGTATCGAGATAACTTTGCGCCGTGATGAATGTGCCACGCGATTTTGACATTTTTGCGCCGTCGACCGTAAGAAAGCCGTGCGCGAAGATCTTGGTCGGCGTCCGGTAGCCGGCGTGGGCCAGTTCGGCCGGCCAGAACAGGGCGTGGAAGTAGAGAATGTCCTTGCCGATGAAGTGGTACAACTCGGTGGTTGAATCCGGCTTGAAATACTCGTCGAAGTCGAGGCCGTTCTTGCTGCACAGGTTTTTGAAGGAACCCATGTAACCGATGGGTGCGTCGAGCCAGACGTAGAAGTATTTACCTGGTGCATCAGGGATTTCAAAGCCGAAATAGGGCGCATCACGCGAAATATCCCAGTCGGTCAGCTTGTTTTCGCCGGGGGCGCCCAGCCATTCCTGCATCTTGTTGGCGGCTTCAGGCTGCAATACGCCGTTGTCGCGGCTGGTGTACTGGCGCAGGAAAGATTCGCAACGCGGATCGGAAAGCTTGAAGAAATAATGCTCCGAAGTGCGCAGTTCCGGCTTGGCACCGGAGATGGCTGAAAAGGGCTCAATCAGATCGGTCGGCGCGTAGGCCGCACCGCAAACTTCGCAGTTGTCGCCATACTGGTCTTTGGCGTGGCACTTCGGGCATTCGCCCTTGATGAAGCGGTCGGGCAGGAAAAGCTGCTTGATCGGGTCGTAATATTGTTCGATGGTCCGGGTTTCGATCAGACCCGCAGCGCGCAGCTTGAGGTAGATATCGTTGGCGCAGTCGCGGGTTTCGTCGGAGTGCGTGCTGTAGTAATTGTCGAAACCGACGTGGAAGCCGGTGAAGTCGCGGTAGTGCTCGCCATGCACTCGGGCGATCAGCGCTTCCGGCGTGATGCCTTCCTTCTCGGCGCGCAGCATAATTGGCGTGCCGTGCGTGTCGTCGGCGCAAACGTACCAACATTCATTGCCGACCATTTTCTGGTAGCGCACCCAGATGTCGGTCTGAATGTATTCGACCAGATGGCCGAGGTGAATGGCGCCGTTGGCATAAGGCAGGGCGGAGGTGACAAGAATTTTGCGCGACATGGGAGGCCAGAGTGCTGTGAAATAAAGCGCGATTTTACCGCGCGCTGGGGCAATGCGTCGGTTTGTAGGCCGAAGGGGAGTGATGGGCTATTGTGTCTAAATGCGAACGACTGTGTCGGCAGGGTTAATTGGCCTGATTGAATATTGATTTCGTTTGAAAATGACCTCAGAATCAACGGTAAATGGAGGTCGTATGAATTTTGCAGTTGTTGAAGATAGTCGGAGCCAGGCCGAAGTGCTCAAAGCGCTTTTGAAGAGTGAGGGGCATCAAGTTGAGGTGTTTGCCGAAGGTTTGGCTTGCATTGAGGCATTGAAAACCCGGACGTTCGACTTTTTCATCATCGACTGGACGCTGCCCGATATTGGCGGCGATGAAGTGCTCAAATATGTCCGCCAGCATTGTGGCTGGGAGGTGCCGGTAGTGTTTTGTACGGCCAGGACGACGGAAGAAAACGCTGCCGACATCCTCCGACTCGGTGCCGATGACTTCATTCCCAAGCCGATTCGCTACATGGAGTTTATGGCGCGGATTGAGTCCCTGCTGCGTCGCCGCCAGAGCGTAGCGCCCAGTTCCTTGCGGTTCGGTAGTATTGAGGTTGATCTGGCTGGGCGGCGCGTTAAGCTGGCCGGGGTCGATGTTGACCTGACGCAGCGTGAATTCGATCTGGCTGTGATCTTTCTGCGCAATGTCGGGCGCGTCTTGCCGCGCGAGGAGTTGCTGGCCAATGTATGGGCGCGCGATACGGAAGTCGATACCCGCACGGTTGATACCCACGCCAGCCGCTTGCGTAAAAAACTCGGGCTCGGCGGCGAAAGTGGCCTGATGCTGAGCTCGGTCTATGGCCAGGGCTATCGGCTGGATACTGTCCAGCAAGGCTGATTTGATTTTCCCGTTTCGGGTATACTAGACAAAATCGCTCGGGTATTCCCGATAGTCCATCCCAAACTGGAGTTTCCATGAGTCTTACAGAACAGCAGATCAAGACCGCGCTCACTGCTGCGGTCGACCCCAACACAGGCAAGGATTTCGTCACCAGCAAAGCGGTGAAGAACATCAAGTTTGATGGCGATGATGTTTCTTTCGATATCGAACTCGGTTATCCGGCAAAAACCCAAATCGACATTATTCGCAAGCAAGTGATTGCCGCGGTTCGTACCGTGCCCGGTATCGGTAACGTGTCGGCAAATGTCAGTGTCAAAATTCTTTCTCACGCCGTTCAGCTGGGGGTCAAACTGCTGCCCGGCGTCAAGAACATCATTGCCATTGCCTCTGGTAAGGGCGGTGTCGGCAAGAGCACGACGGCGGTCAATCTGGCTCTGGCTTTGGCCCAGGAAGGCGCTACGGTAGGTATTCTCGACGCCGATATTTATGGCCCGTCGCAGCCGCAAATGCTTGGCCTTGCAGGCCAGCAGCCTGAGTCGCATGACGGAACCAATATGGAACCGCTCGAAGCCTATGGTGTGCAGGCGATGTCGATTGGCTTCATGGTCGATGTCGAAACGCCGATGGTCTGGCGCGGCCCAATGGTGGCTCAGGCGCTTGATCAGCTAATCACGCAGACCAACTGGCGCGATGTCGATTATTTGATCGTTGATATGCCGCCAGGTACTGGCGATATTCAATTGTCGCTGGCGCAAAAAGTCCCGGTTACTGGCGCGGTGATTGTTACCACGCCGCAGGACATCGCATTGATCGACGCGCGCAAGGGATTGAAAATGTTCGAGAAGGTGAATATTCCCATTCTCGGCATTGTGGAAAATATGAGCATTCATATTTGCTCGAAGTGCGGCCACGAAGAGCACATCTTCGGCACCGGTGGCGGTGAGCGCATGGGCAAGGATTACGATGTTGAGTTCCTCGGTAGCCTGCCGCTCGAACTGGCGATTCGCGAGATGGCCGATAGCGGTAAACCGACCGTGGTCGGGGCGCCTGATTCGCGCACGGCAGAGATCTACCGCAGCATTGCCCGTCGCGTTGCCGTCAAGGTAGCTGAAAAAGCGAAGGACATGACTTCGAAATTCCCGAATATTGTTGTGCAGAACACCTAAACTTTTCGCTTAATCCTTACACAAAGGCGGGTAAAATCCCGCCTTTGTTTTTTGTCGCGTGGATACGAGAAAATGACCATCAAATCAGATAAATGGATACGCCGGATGGCGGCAGAGCACGGCATGATTGAGCCGTTTTCCCCGGAGCTGGTGCGTGAGCATAATGGTCAGAAGATCGTTTCCTACGGTACTTCCAGCTACGGTTACGACATCCGTTGCGCCCGCGAATTCAAGGTCTTTACCAATATCAATTCGACGGTCGTTGATCCCAAGGACTTCGATCCCAAGTCTTTTGTTGAAATTGAGTCTGACGTCTGCATTATCCCGCCGAATTCTTTCGTGCTGGCCCGGACGATGGAATATTTCCGTATTCCCCGGTCAGTGCTGACCATTTGTCTGGGCAAAAGTACCTATGCCCGTTGCGGCATTATCGTGAACGTGACGCCCTTTGAACCCGAATGGGAAGGCTACGTGACGTTGGAGTTCTCCAACACGACGCCGCTGCCAGCCAAGATTTACGCTGGTGAAGGCTGCGCCCAGGTGCTGTTCTTCGAGTCCGACGAGGTTTGCGAAACATCCTACAAGGACCGTGGTGGCAAATATCAGGGCCAAGTCGGCGTAACTCTGCCCAAGATCTGATTCCATTTTCAGGCCAACCGTGACTTTGTCGACTTCGCCTCGCCGTGCTAATTGCACTGTCTTCGACTCGTCTTCGCGTCACAATTGATCTGAAAACGGAATTGGCTTACGCATTGGCGTAACAAAAACGACTTATTCTGTGACCCGCTGCGGCGGGTCGCCGCTTTTCAAGGATTCAAAATGCGCTTCCACTTCCCCATCATCATCATCGATGAAGACTTTCGCTCGGAGAATACCTCCGGTCTCGGTATTCGCGCCCTAGCTGCGGCCTTGGAAAAGGAGGGGCTGGAAGTACTTGGCGTGACCAGTTACGGCGACCTGACCTCTTTCGCGCAACAGCAATCGCGGGCCAGTGCCTTCATTTTGTCGATTGACGATGAAGAGTTGGCGCTGGAGCCGGAAGAAACATTGGCCGAGCTCCGCGCTTTCGTCACTGAAATTCGCCTACGCAACTCGGATATTCCAATTTTCCTCCATGGTGAAACGCGCACCTCACGGCACATTCCGAACGACGTACTGCGCGAACTGCATGGTTTTATCCACATGTTTGAAGATACGCCGGAATTCATTGCCCGCAATATCAAGCGTGAGGCACGATCTTATCTTGACTCGCTGCCACCGCCCTTTTTCCGGGCGTTGGTGCACTATGCCGCCGATGGTTCTTATTCCTGGCATTGCCCTGGCCATTCGGGTGGCGTTGCCTTCCTGAAGTCACCAGTGGGCCAGATGTTCCACCAGTTTTTTGGCGAAAACATGCTGCGCGCCGACGTTTGCAACGCGGTGGAAGAACTCGGCCAATTGCTTGATCACACTGGCCCGGTTGCCGCTTCCGAGCGCAACGCGGCGCGGATTTTCAACGCTGACCACCTCTATTTCGTTACCAACGGCACCTCGACCTCGAACAAGATCGTCTGGCATTCGACCGTGGCGCCGGGTGACATCGTGGTGGTCGACCGCAATTGCCACAAGTCCATCCTGCACGCCATCATGATGACCGGGGCGATTCCGGTTTTCCTGATGCCGACGCGCAATAACTTTGGCATCATCGGGCCGATCCCTAAGTCTGAATTTCTTTGGGAAAACATCCAGAAGAAGATCGCCGCCAACCCCTTCATCACCGACAAGACTGCCAAACCGCGCGTGCTGACTATTACGCAGTCGACTTACGACGGTATTTTGTACAACGTTGAAGACATTAAGGAAGAGCTCGACGGCAAGATCGATACCCTGCATTTCGACGAAGCCTGGCTTCCACATGCGGCCTTCCACGATTTTTATGGTGATTATCACGCCATCGGGGCTGACCGGCCGCGCTGCAAGGACTCGATGGTTTTCTCGACGCAGTCGACCCACAAGCTGCTGGCCGGTTTAAGCCAAGCATCGCAAATTCTCGTGCAGGATTGTGAAAACCGTAAACTCGACCGCGATATTTTCAACGAGGCTTACTTGATGCACACCTCGACTTCACCGCAATACTCGATCATCGCTTCCTGCGACGTGGCGGCGGCGATGATGGAAGCACCAGCCGGCACCGCATTGGTTGAAGAGTCGATTACCGAAGCCCTTGATTTTCGCCGCGCCATGCGCAAGGTTGATGAAGAGTGGGGCGTCGATTGGTGGTTCCAGGTTTGGGGGCCGGATGACTTGTCGGAAGAAGGCATCGAAGAGCGTGACGCCTGGATGCTCAAGCCGGGCGAGCGCTGGCACGGTTTCAATAATCTGGCTGACGGCTTCAATATGCTCGACCCGATCAAGGCAACGATCATCACGCCGGGTCTTGATGTCGATGGCGACTTTGCCGACGAATTCGGTATTCCGGCCGCCATCGTTACCAAATATCTGGCCGAACATGGCGTTATCGTCGAGAAGTGCGGCCTGTACAGCTTCTTCATCATGTTCACCATCGGCATCACCAAAGGCCGCTGGAACACGCTGGTGACAGCGCTGCAGCAGTTCAAGGATGATTACGACAAGAACCAGCCGCTCTGGAAAGTGTTGCCCGAGTTCGTCCAGAAAAACCCGCGCTACGAGCGCGTTGGACTGCGAGATTTGTGCACTCAGATTCACAGTGTGTACAAAAAGAACGACGTAGCACGCCTGACCACCGAAATGTACTTGTCCGACATGGTGCCAGCGATGCGCCCGGCCGATGCCTTCGCCAAGATGGCACACCGCGAGATCGAACGGGTCGCCATCGACCAACTCGAAGGCCGGGTGACAGCGGTGCTGCTGACGCCTTATCCGCCGGGTATTCCGCTTCTGATTCCGGGTGAGCGCTTCAACAAGCCAATTTGCGATTACCTGAAATTTGCCCGCGAATTCAACGCTGCGTTCCCCGGCTTCGAGACCGATGTCCATGGTCTGGTCAAAGTTGCGGATGGCACGTATTACGTTGATTGCGTGAATTAAAAGCGCTTATTTTCGTCTGTAGGTAAGAAAAGAAAACCCCGTCCCGCTTTGGCTCGGCGGGGTGCTTTTTGCCACTATTTCCCAGTTGACCGTAGGGCCAGCCGTAGACTCCAACGGCGTAGTAATTTCCGGAAACCAGGCATCGCCGTCAGGTTCTAGCTCAACTTCGGTAATTTCCAGACGGTCGGCCAGCGCCATTGCTTGTGCGTAAATCTGCTCACCGCCGATGATAAAAACGATTGTTACGGCCATAGAGTCAACGGCTGGCCCTGAGGGCGACGCCAATTTCAGGCCATTTTTCAAAGAATCGGCGACTTCAGCACCCGGGGCGCTGTAATCAGCCTGTCGGCTGATGACGATATTCCGGCGGCCGGGCAGTGGCCGGAAACGTGGCGGTAGTGATTCCCAGGTTTTGCGGCCCATTAGCACCGTATGGCCTTGGGTCAGTGCCTTGAAGTGCGCCATGTCTTCCGGAATGTTCCAGATCAGTTGATTGTCGCGCCCGATGACCCCATTTTTGGCGACGGCGGCGATGATGACAATTTCCGGCATTTGTGCTTTCAGTGGTGGCGAGCGATGGCGTCGCGATACAGGGTGAGGTATTCGTCGGCTGCGTTTTCCCAGGAAAAGTCGCGGCGCATGCCGTTTTGCTGAATGCGTTGCCAAAGTTTCCGGTCGTGCCAGCAGCGCGTGGCCATTTCCAGCGCTAGCCAAAGTGCATGCGGCGATGCTTCGTTGATGACGAAACCATTCGCCGTTTTGTCGGCCAGCGTGGCCGCCGAAACGTCAATCACCGTGTCGGCCAGACCGCCAGTGGCGCGGACGATGGGCGGCGTGCCATAGCGCAGACTATACATCTGGTTGAGGCCGCAAGGCTCAAAACGCGAGGGCATCAGGAAGCAGTCAGCACCGGCTTCGATCCGATGTGCCAGTGCTTCATTGAAACCTTGGCGGAAGGCGATTTGCCCGGGGTGACGGGCGGCTAGCTCGGCAAAGCCCGCTTCCATGGCTTTGTCGCCACTGCCCAGTATGGCCAGTTGGGCTGGCAGGTGGGTAATGCCCTCGCCCAGTGTGAGCACCAGATCCAGCCCTTTTTGTTCAGTCAGGCGGCTGATTATGCCGAATAGTGGGCGGTCGACCGCAGCATCGAGCCCCATTTCGTTTTGCAGGGCGCGTTTGTTTTCGCGTTTGGCAGCGAGGCGATTGGCCGCATAGGGCGCCGCGAGTGCTGGGTCAGTGGCCGGGTTCCAGAGCGCGCTATCAACGCCATTCAGAATGCCGCGCAGGGCATCGGCGCGGTGGCGCAGTAACGGGGCGAGGCCATAGCCGAATGCCTCGTCTTGAATCTCCTCAGCGTAGGTCGGGCTGACCGTCGAGATCAGCGTTGCCAGTTGCAACCCGGCTTTGAGGAAGGAGAGCTGGCCGTGGAACTCGATGCCGTCAAAGCGCCAGGTGTGTTCGGGCAGTCCGAGGGCCAATAAATGACTGGGGGCGAAACAGCCTTGAAAAGCGATGTTGTGCACCGTAACAATGCTGGCGGCATCCTGGGGCTCAAGCCAGGCCGGGGCGAGTGCGGTTTGCCAGTCATTCAGGTGCACGATGTCGGTTCGCCAGGCGAGCGGTGATTCCGCCTGGCCGAGCAGGGCGGCGACGCGGGAAAGCAGGCCGAAGCGAATGCCATTGTCCACCCAGTCGTGGCCAAGGGCATCAAGATAGGGGTTACCCGGTCGGTCGAAGAGGGCCGGGCAGTCGAGCAGGATCAGCGGCAATCCATCACTTTCGGCGGCGAGCAAACGGGCCGGCGGTAGCGCCGGGGCGAGTGCCGGTAGCTCGGCGAGCAGGGTGGCTTGCGGAAAGGCCTGGCGCATTGCCGGGTAAGCCGGAATCAGCACCCGGATGTCGTGCTTGGCCCGGCGCAGCGCCGCTGGCAGGGCGGCAGCAACGTCACCCAAGCCGCCGGTTTTGACCCAGGGGGCCATTTCGGCACTGGCGAAAAGAATGGAAAGATGGCTCATGCTGTTCTCAAGACGGCGATCAGGCCACGGGTCGAGGCGTCAAAGGCGGCGTCATCGCCATCCCCGGCGAGCAAGGGGGAAAGGCGGCTGGCCAGTTGCTTGCCGAGTTCAACGCCCCATTGGTCAAAGGAATTGAGGTTCCACAAAACGCCGAGGCAGAACACCTTGTGCTCGTAGAGGGCGAGCATCTGACCGAGCGTGTAGGGGTTGAGCGCCGGGAGGATTAGTGTGGTCGACGGCTGGTTACCGGGAAAGATTTTGTAAGGCAGCAGGCTTTCCGGCACGCCGACGGCGCGAACCTCGTCAGCCGTTTGGCCAAAGGCCAGGGCGGCTGACTGGGCCAGGCAGTTGGCCAGCAGCAAGAAATGGTGGCCAGGGAGCGGGAAATCGGCTTCCCGCAGGGCAATAAAGTCGCAAGGGATGACGCGGCCACCTTGATGCAACAGTTGGTAGAAGGAGTGCTGGCCATTGGTGCCGGCTTCGCCCCAGAGAATTGGGCAGGTTGCGGTACCGACCGGATCACCATCGCGGTCGGTCTGCTTGCCATTACTTTCCATTTCCAGTTGCTGCAAATAGGCCGGGAGCAGGGAGAGCGACTGGCTGTAAGGCAAGACTGCTGCGGTCGACGCGCCGAGGAAGTCAGTATTCCACAGCGTCAGCAGGGCGAGCGTCAGTGGCAGGTTTTCGCTCGCGGGGGCGTCGGTGAAGTGCTTGTCCATGGCGCGGGCACCAGCCAGGAGTTGCTTGAATTGGCGCCAGCCGATGGCCAGCGCCAGGGAAAGGCCAATCGCTGACCACAGGGAGAAACGGCCACCGACCCAGTCCCAGAATTCAAAAACGTTGGCCGAGGGAATGCCGAATTGCTCAGTCAGTTCAAGGTTGGTCGAAATGGCGACGAAGTGCTGGGCGACGGCACTTTCCCGCCCGGCCGAGGCGAGCAGCCAGGCGCGGGCGGTGCGGGCGTTGGTCAGGGTCTCCTGCGTCGTGAATGTCTTGCTGGCGACGATGAACAGCGTTGTGCGTGGGTTGAGTCGGCCGAGCAAGAGGGCGATATCGGCGCCATCGACATTGGCGATGAAATGAACGTTGATGTCCGGTTGTTGCTGGGCAGCCAGTGCTTTTACTGCCATGCGTGGGCCAAGGTCGGAACCGCCAATGCCGATATTGACGATGTCAGTGATGCGCTCGCCGGCAAAGCCGCGCCACGTGCCGCTGTGGATGCTTTCGCAAAATTGCTGTAGACGTTCCAACACGGCGCGGACTTCCGGCGGCTCCTGCTTGTCGGCGCGCAGCGCCATGTGGCGGACGGCACGGTTTTCGGTATGGTTGATCGGTTCGCCGGCGAGCATTTTCTGCTTCCAGCCATCGAGATCTGCCGCAACCGCCAGGCTACGGAGCAGGTCAAGGGTGTCGGCGTTGACGCGTTGCTTGGAAAAGTCGAGCAGCAAGCCATCCTGGCGCAGTGAAAACTGGCTGAAACGATCCGGATTGTCCGCAAACAGTTCACGCAAATGTTGCGGCCGGAGTGCCTCGGCGTGGGCTGCGAGAGCCCGCCAGGCCGGTGAATCTACGAGGTTCATAACCAGAGCATCAAGCCAGTTTCAAATTTGTGAATGAGCGACGGATGCGTCGGGAAAATACGGATCTGGTATTCCAGCTTGCCGCACAGTTCTGGCGTCAATTCCAGCGTATACAGCGCTTCGCCGTTGTGGGTTGTGCCGGAACAATGCAACGGATAGTGCCGACCGCGATGACTGCTGCCGTTACGTTGCGGCCGTCCGAACAGCGCCTCGACTGTCACGTCCTGCGGATTCAGGCCGTTGAGCTGGACGGCGACTTCGATATGCAGCGAGCCGCCAAACCTCATGCGCCGTTCCGCTATGTCGAGCCGATGCAGGCGAACGCCTGACCAGGCGGCATGCACCTTGTTCTTCCACTGCGCGACATCGCGGGCGATGGCGAAATTGTCGCCAGCGTAGCGTCGACCGTGCGCTGCTGCCGGGGCGTAGAACTTTTTCACATACTCGCTGACCATGCGGATGACGTTGAAGCGCGGGGCAATCGTCGTGATCGAACGCTTCGACATCGCTACCCATTCCGGCGAATAGCCCATCGGGCCGGTGCGGTAGTAGGTTGGGATAACCTGATCCTGGAGCAGTTCGTAGAGCGTGCGCGCCTCTTCAGTATCGCGTTCGAGATCGGTCAGGTGGCCGGCTGCGGGTTTGATCGCCCAGCCATTGGCGACGCCGTCGCCTTCGTCGTAACCCTCGCCCCACCAGCCGTCGAGCACCGACAGGTTGAGCGCACCGTTCATCGCCGCCTTCATGCCGGAGGTGCCGGAAGCTTCCAGCGGGTAGATCGGGTTATTGAGCCAGACATCGACGCCGGAAACCAGCGAACGGGCCAGATTCAGGTCGTAGCCTTCAAGCAACAGAATGCGCCCTTCAAACTCCGGCAGCTTGGCCATCTGGGTGATTTTACGGATGGTGTCCTGGCCCGGCTGGTCGGCCGGGTGGGCCTTGCCGGCAAAGAGGAAGAGGACGGGGCGGTCGGACTGCGTAATGATTTCACGCAGCCAGGTCGGGTCCTGGAAAAGCAGGGCGGCGCGTTTGTAGGTGGCGAAACGGCGGGCAAAACCAATGGTCAGGATGTTCGGATTGTGCGGGTCGGCAAACTTCAGTAAACGGTCGAGGTGGGCGGGAGACCCCTGGTTGCGTAGGTGCTGGACACGAATCGACTCGCGGACGCGATAGAGCAATTGTGATTTCAGTTGCTGGCGAATACTCCAGAAGCTGGCATCCGGAATGCGCTCAATGCCATCCCAGTTGGCCGCTTCGGTTTGCCGCTCCTGCCAGCCGATGCCAAGGTAACGCTCGAAAGTTTCAAACCATTCCGAGGCGAGAAAAGTCTGCAGATGGACGCCGTTGGTGACGTAATCCATCGGATTCTCGTTCGGTTCGATTTGCGGCCAGAGGTAACGGCAGATGTCGGCTGAAACGTCACCGTGAATACGCGAAACGCCATTGTGGTGACGCGAGCCACGCAGCGCCAGCGAAGTCATGTTGAGATCGGTCTTGCCCGGTTCGGCCCCAAGCGCCATTAGTTGGTCGCAGGATAGGCCAAGCTCGTGGCACCAGCCGGAGAAATAATGGCGGATCATTTCCTCGGAAAAATGGTCATGTCCGGCCGGTACCGGCGTGTGGGTGGTGAAGACGACATTCGCTGCGACGGCTTCGAGGGCGGCTGCATATGGCAGGCCGCCGCTGATCAGGTGGCGGATGCGTTCGAGAATCAAGAAAGCAGCATGGCCTTCGTTGACGTGCCAGACCGTTGGCTTTAGCCCAACGGCGGCTAGGGCGCGGACACCACCAACGCCGAGCAGGATTTCCTGTTCGATGCGATTGGTCTTGTCGCCGCCATACAGGCGGTGGGTGATTTCGCGGTCGCGGGCCGAGTTTTGCGGCAACCAAGTGTCAAGCAGGATCAGCCGAACGTGGCCAACCTTGACCTCCCAGAGCTTGGCCTGGATGGTTCTGCCAGGAAACTCGACCGCCACCAGGACTTCATGGCCTTGCGCATCGAGCATCGGAGAAACCGGCAGATCGTCAAAATCTGAATCGTTGTAGGTGGCTTGCTGATTACCATCGGCGGTCAAGGTTTGCTGGAAATAGCCCTGGCGGTAGAGCAGGCCGATGCCGATAAACGGCAGGCCCATGTCGCTCGCTGCCTTGCAGTGGTCACCAGCGAGTATGCCGAGGCCGCCGGAATAAATCGGCAAGCTGGAATGAAAACCAAATTCGGCGCAAAAATAGGCAATCAGGTCGTCGTCCTTGAACGGGTGACCATGCACGTGGCCCATGCTCGGCGTTTCGTGATAGCTGTCGTAGGCCGAAAGAACGCGATTCAGGGCGCCAAGGAAGATTGGATTTTCGGCGGCGGCTTCCAGTTTTTTCTGGTCGGCTCGCTTCAAAAATGCCTTGGGGTTGTGATTGCTCGCCTGCCAAAGCGGGTGCGACAGGCTGGAAAATAGGCCACGGGTCGGGCTGTCCCAGCTGTACCACAGGTTATTGGCGAGCTCTTCGAGACGCTCCAGCCGTTCCGGAATTTTTGGGTTAACTTCAAGTGTGTAGAGGGTTCCGGTCATGATTTGCTGGGTTCTATGGTCAGTTGGAGTTGCAGGGTGCAGGCATCGTCGGGAAGTGTCCAGGCGAGTCTGAGTTCGACGGCTTGCATGATTTTCTCAAAGCCGGCTTCGGATTGGGAGACTGTTTGCTGCGGTCGACCGTGAATTTTGGCCGAAATTGAAGTTTGAATTTTGACTTGGCCACCGAGCACACCATCTTCGAGCCGCAGTTCAGTCGCTTTATTGAGTTGCAGCGGCTGACCAAAACCGCCGGGGATGCTGCCATCGGCCTGTACATAGCGGCCAAGAAAGCCATCACAGCTGGGCATGGCCAAGTTCAGACTGGTGCTGAAGCGGCGCCCGGCAAGCCCGTTGATCTGCCAGGTGATTGTTACGGTTGACCCGGAAATTGCATAGGTTTTACGCATGCCGGCGCGCTCGAAACTCAGGCTGCCAGGGGCTGTGGGCGCATAGTCAGCAAGACTGTGGCCGTCCAGCTCATCAAGCCAAAGGGCGCGCGGCAGGGCGTCCGGAATGATGTCTTCCGGCGCTACCGGATGCTTGAAGCGGATGACGTCGTGCGCCGAGGCAATGCCTTCGCCTTGGTGCTCGGTTGGGCCTTTGCCGATTTTGTCGTGGTAATGCTCGTGATAGCGGCGCAGCGTGTCGCCAAAGTTGTGGCTCAGCGGGTAGCTGCAAAGTTCGTGCGCGGCGGCCAAGCCATCGTCGCGAATGACGATTTGCAGATTCGGCGTGTGGGCGAAAAGTTCGGTTTTGCCATCAAAATCGAGGTCGACCGTAGCAATTGCCGGACGGGGTGAAAGGACGTCGAGTTCAGCTTCCAGCGCCACAATATTGTTCCACACGGCGCGCCGCAGGTGCGGCAGGTAGAGGCCGCCGAACAGGCCATGCCAGTAAGCATCGTTCGCTTGGGCGCGATACAGTGCTTCGACCAATACGGGGGAGGGATGAGGGATTGCGGCCAGACGGGCGGAAAGGCCGAGCATTCGCTTGTGCATCCAGTTCGCTTCGGCGTAGCGCGACATGAAATTGCGCCAGATGCCGCCGCGCAGGAAAGGCCGGTGCAGATCGCCGCGCCCAGCTGTTTTTTCGCTAGCCAGCAAGGCAGAGTAAATGCCAGCCGCCGGCATCGGCAACGTCCATTCGTTCATCTCGCTGTACGAGGTGGTGGGCAGGTAAACAATACCGCGCGTCGCCTGCTCGGCATGAAAATCGGCGTAGGTGGAAGTGCGGATTTTCGGGCTGGCCAGCACGCCTTCGATCAAGGCTTTCAACCAGCCACGGTTGTACACCCAGTCAAAAGTTTCCGGCCAGATGCCGAATTTTTCGATGTCGTCGAAATAGATCGCCGCCGATTGCCCTTGATCGGCCAAGTGTTCGAGATAGCCGATGACCTCATGCGCTGGCGAGAAAGGCAGCTGGTAACGCAGCGCTTCGGAGATCGGGAAGAGGTCGAGCCGGGTGCCACCTTCTTCGGTGCTGAAGTAGCCATCCAATGCTGCGGTCGACATGCCGGTACAGAAGAAATGGTAATCATCGACCGTCACATAGCCGATGCCGGTTTCGGCCAGCGACGGCACCACGGCGGATTCCCAGACGCGCTCGGTAAGCCAGGCGCCGGTCGGTTTGACGCCAGTCCAGGTGGTCAGTTTGTTGTTCAGCGTGCGTAATTGCCCAACCCGGTCGCGATGCGGAATAGCGGCGAGAACTGGTTCGGTATCGCCGGAACTGAACAACTCCACCTGGCCGCGCTTGACCATTTCGGCCAGCAAGGCCATGTCGGCCGGATAACGCTCGCGCAGCCAGTCGAGCAGCCAGCCGGAAAAATGGGCGGCGAAGCGGAAGTCGGGATAGGCATGGAGTGTTTCGAGAAACGGCTTGTAGCAGCGCAGGTGCGCGTCTTCGATGACTTCCGGGAAATTGCCTACCGGTTGGTGGGCGTGCACACCAAGGAGCAGCGTTACAGGGTGGGTCATGTTGAGTCTTGCCTAATTGGCGCGGCGCATCGTGCCACCGCTTTCCGGTTTGCCGCCGCCTTTGCTGATCGGGTGATCGAGGCTGATCGGCGGCGGGAGCTTGAGCAGCAGGTAAAGGGCTTTGAGATTTTCGCGGAACAGGCTATCGAAACAGGCAACTGACTCCGGTGAGTTGTAGTCGCCCAGCCACCAGAACCAGTCGGAGCTTTCGCAGTTGGCGAGGCGGCGCATCACTTCGCGTCGCGCCGGCTCGTTCAGCTGACCACTATCCAGCGCCCGGTCGGCACATTGCTTGACCTCGCACAACATCTCCCAGGCGTGGTTTTTGTCCGGGTTGCCGATCCAGGTGGACAGGGTGCCATAAACCCAGCTTCCCGCCGTCAATCGCGGCAGGCGAGCACGCCGTTGATGATGTTCGTCAGCCGCCTGAGATAGCGTGACGGTGCGAATTTGCGGGTTTTTCTCCAGCGCATCGTAAAGGTCATTGAAAAAATACCAACCGTTGTACGGATAGTATTCCCAAGCATTTTCACCGTCGAGAAACACCGGGATCAGGTTATGGCTATCCTGTAGGTGGATCGCTTTTACCTCGGTCATGAAGTGCTGTGCCGCATCGCGTCCATGCCAGGTGGCGTATTCGAAACCAATCAGGTCCGAGATCCGTTCGTTGCGGAAGAACAAAGTGATGTCGCCGTCCGTTCCCTCTGGGGCTTGCCAGGGGATATTGGTTTTGGCATCGTTGCCGGCGGAATGCTTGAGCACACCGTGACTGCTTGCCGTCCATTTAAAGCCGGCATCGGTAATTTGCTTGAGGAAAGGCGTTGATAACGCGCCTTCGGCCGGCCATAGACCGGCGGCTGGCTGGCCAAAGCGGCGGCTATGACTTTCCTGGGCCATCGCCAGATGCTCGGCAACGCGTGAACGCCCACCCGGGTATTCCGGTGCGGCGGGCAATGGGCAGTCGGGCCAAGCCTCGCGGGCCGAATTGAAATCAATCATCAGCGGAGCTAACGGGTGTGTGCCCGGCGTGCAACTGAGTTCAACCTGGCCGCTGTCGGCGAGCGCCCGGTAACGCGGAATCAGCCCGGCAATCGCTGCGGCCAGTTCGGCAAGCAGGCTTTGCCGTTCCTGCAGGGTAAAACTGCCGCCCTTGGCCATCAATTGGGGAATCACCTTGCCGCTGCGGCGCAGGCTTTCGCCGCTCCAGGCGAGCAGATACCAGGTCGCCAGATCAGCGAAAAATGCTCCGGAGAGATAGCTCAGGCCGTTGCCATCCTGACTGCGAATGTAAGTCAGAATGTCGCGCAGGCGCCGGTAGGGGGCGAAAGGTTCGAGCATGGTCGGCGCATGGCAACGAAAAGCCATGTCAAGCAACCAGTCACGATCTTCCGTGCTCAGAGTGTCTGGATCGGGCCAACTGGCGATGCGTAGCAAAGGGTCGCGCCATTGGCCGGTTTTAAACTGCGCGGCGTAATCCTCGATCTGGTCGAGCAGTACCGGGACGAAATTGACCGTGCAGCGGATCGTCGGGTGGCGCTCCAGATGCGCCGCCATATCGGTGTAATCCTTGATGGCGTGCAGCAGCACCCAGGGCAGTAGAAACTGGCCACTGTCCGGGTGCCGGTAGTCCGGTTGATGCATGTGCCAGAGAAAAGCGAGATCAGCCATGTTGGTTATCTGCCGCGCCTTGGCCGAGCATTTCAGCGGTCACCAGCGTGATGCCCTTCGGGCTGACATGGAAGCGTTTGCGGTCTTCTTCCAGATCAACGCCGATCACCATGCCCTCGGGAATCTTGCAGTGCTTGTCGATAACGCAGCGTTTGACCACCGCGTGCCGGGCGATATCGACGCCGGGCAGCACCACCGAATCCTCGACCGCCGCCCAACTATGAACATTGACATTGGAGAAGAGCAGCGAGCGTTTGACCGTGGCGCCGGAAATAATGCATCCACCCGAAATTAGCGAGTCGACCGCAGTGCCGCGCCGATCATCGTCGTCAAAAACGAACTTGGCCGGCGGCATTTGCTCCTGATTAGTCCAGATTGGCCAGTCCTTGTCGTAGAGATTAAGTTCAGGTGTGACCTTGGTCATCTCCATGTTCGCCTCCCAATAGGCGTCGATGGTGCCGACGTCACGCCAATAAGGCTTGTGATTCTCACTGCCGACGCAGGAATCAGCAAAACGATGGGCAAAGACGCGGTTGCGGGAAATGATGTGCGGGATGATGTCCTTGCCGAAGTCGCGGCTCGAACCTTTGGTTTGCGCATCGCGTTCCAGTTGTTCAAAAAGGAACTTGGCGTTGAAGATGTAAATGCCCATCGAAGCCAGGGCGCGATCCGGCTGGCCGGGAATGGCCGGCGGGTTTTTCGGCTTTTCAATGAAGTCGACCACACGATCGTGTTCATCAACGCCGATGACACCGAATTCGCTTGCTTCGTCCAGTGGCACGTCGATACAGGCGACAGTCATGTCAGCTTGGTGCTTGGCATGAAAAGCCAGCATGCGGCCGTAGTCCATCTTGTAAATGTGATCGCCGGCGACGACCAGCACATGTTCCGGCTGATAGCGCCGGAGGAAATGCAGGTTCTGGTAAACCGCATCCGCCGTGCCTTGATACCACTGATGTTCGTCAATCTGCTGCTGGGCCGGCAGAAGCTGGATGAACTCGTCGAAGCGACCATCCAGAAAGCTCCAGCCGCGCTGGATGTGGCGAATCAGACTGTGCGCCTTGTATTGCGTGGCGACACCGATCTTGCGAATACCCGAATTGACGCAATTGGAGAGGGTGAAATCGAGAATTCGGAACTTGCCGGCAAACGGTACGGCCGGCTTGGAGCGGAAATCAGTCAGTTGCTTCAGGCGCGTTCCCCGGCCACCGGCCAGGATAATGGCAAAGGTATTGCGCGTCAGATGACTGATGAAGCGCATATCGGTCTGTTCGCGCATTTCGCAATAAGGCTGATGCGGGCAGGCTGTGCTTAGGGGCATGGCGGACCTCCCTGGTCGCTGTTTTGACTTATGATACTGCGATAGGGGGTTCAAATGAAGCTATCTGACGCGCTTTACCTGTTTAATGAGGGCCGAAATTTTCAGGCCTACCGCCTGCTTGGCGCCCACCCGGAGCCTGCTGGCACCGTTTTTCGCGTTTGGGCGCCCAACGCCTCGCAGGTTTCAGTGTTAGGCGATTTCAACGCCTGGCGCGGCAATGCCCACCGTATGCACGCGCTCGGTGGCTCGGGTATCTGGGAGTTGCAGGTGCCGGAAGCGCTGCCGCATAGCCTATATCGCTTCGAAATCACCAATCGCGACACCGGCGATGTGCTGATCAAGTCTGACCCTTACGCCCGTGGTGTCGAGCTCCGCCCCGGTTCTGCCGCCTATGTCGTGCCGCCGTCCACACACATTTGGACCGATGCCGCCTGGCTGGAAAAGCGCGCCAGTTGGGACTGGCAGCACGCCCCGGTTAATATTTACGAAATCCATCCCGGCTCCTGGATGCGCCATCCCGACGGCAAACCCTATCTCTGGCGCGAACTGGCGGAGCGACTGATTCCCTACGCCGTCGAGCACGGCTACACGCACCTCGAACTGCTGCCGATTACTGAACACCCGCTTGACGAATCCTGGGGCTACCAAACCACCGGCTACTTCGCGCCGAGCGCCCGTTACGGCTCGGCGGATGACCTGCGTTTCTTTATCGATGCCTGCCATCAGGCCGGCCTGGGTGTCCTGCTCGATTGGGTGCCCGGCCACTTCCCGCAAGACCAGTGGGCCTTGGCGCGTTACGACGGCACGGCGCTCTACGAACACGAAGACCCCCGCCTTGGCCTACATGCCGACTGGGGAACACACATTTTCAATTACGGCCGGCATGAAGTGCGCAGCTTCCTGCTCTCCTCGGCGCACTGGTGGTTGGCAGAGTTCCATTTTGACGGACTGCGCGTCGATGCCGTCGCCTCAATGCTCTATCTCGACTACTCACGTAAAGCCGGCGAATGGCTGCCGAACAAACATGGCGGCCGAGAAAACCTCGAAGCAATTGAATTTCTCAAGCAACTCAACACCATGGTGCACGCCGACTTCCCCGGCGCGCTGACGATCGCCGAAGAATCCACCGCCTGGCCGCTCGTTTCCCGCCCAACCTACGTCGGCGGCCTCGGTTTTTCGATGAAATGGAATATGGGCTGGATGAACGATACGCTGCGTTATTTCCACCGTGACCCGATCTATCGCCGCTGGCATCACCACGAACTCACCTTCGGCCAGGTTTACGCCTACAGCGAAAACTACGTTTTGCCTTTCTCGCACGATGAAGTTGTGCACGGCAAAGGCTCGCTAATCGGCAAGATGCCGGGCGACGCTTGGCAACAAAGCGCCAATCTGCGCCTGTTGCTGGCTTGGCAAACCTTCACGCCGGGTAAAAAACTGATGTTCATGGGCGGCGAATTCGGCCAACGCCGCGAATGGTCAGAAGGTCGCGAACTCGACTGGGGGTTGCTGGGTGATGCCGCCCACGCCGGCCTGCAACGCCTGTCCGGCGATTTAAACCGGCTTTACCGCGACCATCCAGCGCTCCATACTCAGGATTTTGAAAATGCTGGCTTTGACTGGATCGACTGCCACGACAGCGAACACTCGGTGCTCTCGTGGATTCGTTGGGGAAACGACGGTGGTTTCGTCATAGTTGCGGTCAACTTCACCCCAGCCCCCCAAACCGGCTACCGTATCGGCGTGCCGGAAGCTGGGCGCTATGTTGAAATTTTGAACAGCGATTCGGCCTATTACGGCGGCAGCAACTTGGGCAATGGCGGCGGACTTGAAGCTTCCGCCGGGGAATGGATGAACCGACCGGCGAATCTGGAAATTACGCTACCGCCGTTAGCGGTGGTGGTTCTGCAGCGGGCTTGAGTCAGGCTTGGCTGGAGTAAACGCACCAACAAACCCTCAGGCCCAATGCAGCAACCGCGCCAGACTGCCCAGTAGCAAGATCGGCAAATAAGGAAAGGCGACAGTTGGCTTCAAAGCGCTGGCCGCATATCCAGCGATCAAGCCAAGTCCACTTGGACGATTGGCCGTCCATGCTGTGTAAAGCTGCATAGCCTCCGCCGGCGGTTCGGTTTTCCTGAGCAATGCTTCCACCGTGAGCAGTCGTTCAACCAGGCGGGCCTGGTAGGTTTTATAGATGGCTTCCTGTAACCAGCAAATCAGCACGCCAATTGCCAGCCAGAACGCCGGGACATTGGCAGCAATGCCGGCTACGCAAATGATCAAGCTGGTCAGTTTGATCAGCAGCGCACTCTTTTCATGCTGCTCATGATTGTCCTGTAGTGTTTGCCACTCGCGGGCCAGGAGTATTTTTTTATCCATCAGGGGTTCCTTTTTTTGCCAGTCCGGGGAATGCTGCGGTCTACCGCAAAATTGGCGATTAATTGAGCTTGGCGTCAGATGCTACCTGTTTCCTGGGCCGCCCCTTCGGCAACTGCTCAATGCGTCTTTCGGCTTAAGCGGCATTCTCCGCTTTAAAGCGTGCACTACTCAATACCCAAGCCTTGTGGGTCGCCTCACGTATTTCCTGCATTTCACTATCATTCAACGGCATATTCAACAGTTCGCGGTAAGCCGCTTGCCTTGCTCCATCATCTTCACCGAGCGCACGATACAAAGCATGCTCAGTCAACCGTGCATCCGGTGCGCCGTCGGCGTGGTAACGGTAACTCGACCACAAAAAATCTTTCGGCTGCGCAATCATCCCGGCCCGCACCAGGTTCAATTCAATATAACGATAGCAAGTTAGTAAATAAGCCTCCATATCGATCAGCGTCGCCTTGTAGCGCTCCTCCCAGTGCGTCCCGGTGCGCTGATAAATCTGATTAAAATACTGCACATGTCGTCGTCCAAACGACTGCAACATCCGGGCAATGCTCTCTTTCTGACGAGGCGTTGCCAGCAAATGAACGTGGTTGGTCATCAGCACATAAGCGCGAATATCGCAGCCCTCCCGCTTTGCCGCCTCGGTGAGGCAGTCGAGATAAAAGCGGTAATCGTCTTCGGCAAAAAATGATGCTGCGATTATTACCGCGCTGGATGATGTGCTGCGGCTGGCCGGAAATAAGGTAGCAGGGAAGTCTGGCCATGCTGGGCGACCTTTGATGTGGTGTCTTGAATAGACTGATTAGCGGAAATGCTCATTATGTCGAGTCTGACCGTTCGCAGTAACAGCAGTAAATCTAGCGGGTTAAAGTCCCGTCCGGGGAGTTGTCCGTACGCCCCGGTAGCATGAGGAAGCGGCGGTGGAGTAATCCACTGTCGTAAGTTTTCACACAGCAAGAGAGCAGGCCGTAACGCAAGTGAACCTAGATGTAGCCTCGTAAACGTAATGGAGAAGCCGACCCTGTGGTCAAAAGGGGAAGGCCGCTGGACGGATGCCTGAATAACGGAAGTGGCACACGTCTTCTCTCGGGGTAGCAGGGTC
>JBBSCQ010000029.1:0-34977 GCA_038250105.1 Burkholderiales bacterium
AAACCACAGCTTTCATGCTGGAAGAAGTGCACGTAGTTGCGCGCCACCTCGAACATGTCGCGGCTATTGTTGAAAATAGTGAAGGCGCCGGCCGTCGGAATATCCTCGAAGGCAATCGTCCGCTCAAACTCAGCCGGGCTGAGGCAGACACCGGAGGGACCGCTGACCTGTACGGCCTGCACGTCGCTCGCGCCACAATCGGCCAAAACCTGGCGAATGCTGACGCCGAAGGGATATTCATACAACCCAGGCCGCTCGCAGTCGCCGGATACGGAAAGAATCTTGGTGCCGGCTGAGTGTTTGGTGCCAAAACCGGCGTACCACTCGCCACCATTCAAGGCAATCAAGGCTGCAGCGGCAAAGGTTTCAACATTATTGACGATGGTCGGCTGGTCGAGATAACCATTGGTCACCGGGAAAGGCGGCCGGTTGCGCGGCGTGCCACGCTTGCCTTCGAGCGATTCAATCAGCGCCGACTCCTCGCCGCAAATGTAAGCCCCGGCGCCGAGGTGAATCTCAATATCGAAATCGGCTCCGGGAATCCCGATGATATCGGTGCCGAGCAATTTGTCCTTGCGCCGCCGATCAAGCACGGCATTGAGCGGTTCCAGCAGATAACGATATTCGCCGCGCAGATAGAGGAAACCACGCCGGGCACCCAGCGCATAGGCGGCGACCGTCATGCCCTCAAAGACCAGATCGGCATAGGAAGCCAGCAGGACGCGATCCTTGAAAGTACCCGGCTCGCCTTCGTCAGCATTACAAACCACAAAACGCTGCTGCCCGGCCTTGAGGGGCGCATTTCGACAAGCTTCCCATTTCAGGCCGGTGGTAAAGCCCGCCCCACCACGACCCCGCAGATTAGCCCGCTTGATCTCATCGAGCATCGCGGCTGGCCCGCCCAGACCCGTCGGCAAACCTTCGCGCCAGGAACGCATATTGGAAGACATCAGGCCATCACTCGGCGCCCGGGCATGCGCCGCGCGCAAAGCATCACCCGCTTGCATTTGCGAACCGAGCATGATGTCGGCTTTGCGGATATTGTCATCCACCTGGAAAAACTCGGCCGGCCACTCGGCCAGCGGTAGCTTGTTGCGAATCAGTTCGGCAATTTCATCGATGCGTGCTGCGGTCAACCGGGTAATTGCCCGATTATTAACCAATAACGCCGGCCCTTGGTCGCACATGCCGGTGCAGGAGGTTTTGTCGATACTGAGCAGGCCGTCTTCCGACACCTTGCCCGGCTCGACCCACAAACTGCTGCACAGCTGATCCATCAAGGCCCGGCTACCCTGCATGTGGTCGGTAATGTTATCCGAGAACAAAATGCGGTATTTGCCGCGGGGCTGGGTGTAGATGAAGGAATAAAAGCCGGCCACACCTTCAATTTTGGTGCGCGGCACCCCAAGGGTGAGTTGCAGGCGATCAATCGCTTCCGGAGAAATCCAGTCACTGGCCTCCTGCACTTCGCACAGGATCTGCAACATGCAGGTGGGATCGCGCCGATAGCGGGTGACGACGCGGTCAACAATCCCCGCCACCGCTTCGGTATGCATATCGTTCAGAGCCACGACAACCTCCCATTCCGGGCATATAACAAAAAAATCCTAGCACCAACTTAATGCAGGCGTTTTGTTCCAGGTCAACACTTGATTAGATTGTTGCCAAGATCAATGAAAACCGCTCTGCCACAGGGTTTACCACAGTGTCTTATTTTTGCTGACTTTGTTGTCATTAAGGAAAAAATTATCATCAAACGGTAATCATATTGTGTAACAATTAGCAATGTTGCAGCGCAACACTGGCCGTCTGATTCAGAGGGTCAACATGCAAGGGTGCGCAGACACCTACCCCCCGACCAACTTGTAAAAAGGAAAACAGCATGAACACCATCACTGAAAAAGCCCCTGCCGCCGAAGTCAACCCCTTGCTTCCGCTGGCTGGCAAGAAGGGTTTGATTACCGGCATCGCCAACGACAAGTCAATCGCTTTCGCCGTCGCCAAAGCAGTCCGCGCCCTCGGTGCCGACATTGCCCTGACCTACCAGAATGACAAGACCGCCAAATACACGCAGCCGCTGGCCGAAGCCCTAGGCGCGAAGATATTTGAGAAGCTTGACGTCACCCAGCCGGGCAGTCTTGAAGCTGTGGTCGAGAAATGTGGCGCCGAGTTCGGCAAGATCGACTTCGCCATTCACTCCATGGCCTTCTGCGAAGCGGAAGACCTGCACGGCCGCGTTATCGACACCTCCGAATCCGGCTTCGATTCAGCCATGAACGTCTCTTGCCACAGCTTCCTGCGCATGGCCAAAGCCCTTGAGCCTTTGATGACTGAAGGTGGCTCGCTGATCACCATGTCCTACCTCGGCGCCGAGCGCGTCGTTCGTAACTATGGCGTGATGGGCATTATCAAGGCTGCACTGGAATCAGCCGTGCGCTATATGGCTTATGACCTGGGCCCCAAAGGCATTCGCGTTTTCGCCGTTTCACCTGGCCCGATCATGACCCGTGCTGCTTCTGGTATCGCCAACTTTAATCAGTTGCTCGATAGCGACGCTATCAAGGCACCGCTCGGCCATACTGTGACCATTGAAGAAGTCGGCGCACTAACGGCCTTCCTGTGCACCTCCGGCTCTTCCGGCATGACCGGCCAGACGATCTACGTCGACGCCGGCGCGCACATCGTCGCTTAAGCCACGCTGCGGGGAATGCCGCTTACCCGGCCTCCCCGCTTTCCCTACCCTCATCGGAGCTAGCCATGACCATCAATTGCGGCGAACTTCTCCCCGACCCGATCCCCGATCATCCACTGCTCCACGGCAGGGTAGAAATCGGTCGCGGCGAAAATACCATTGTGCTTGACGGTGATATTGTTGAAGGCCAGGCTCGCGTCTTCAAAATACTGTCTTCCCCCACCGACTACGCCTACTACACGGCATCTGACCGTCCTGTCGGCCCTCACTTCCCGATTGTTTATGCTGACCACGGTAGCGTCGGGCGTTCAAGTCGCGGCTTTCCCTTCCAGATTATCGAAGTGGAAAAACTCTACCCGCTGCCCGGGACGGGTGAAGCTGCCGAAGCAGCAACCAAGATCAGCACCTCCTATTTCGACGCCTGCCGCATGTGGCGAAATCTGGCGCAGGATATGGGACGCATCGCGCTGCACCATCTCGTTGTCACCCCGATGGGTTGGGACGATGCGCTGCAACAATCACTCAAGGCGCTGGAGATATTCTCCAATGAGTACGGCGCCCTGCCCGACCTCATTAAAGCCGATAACCTGATGATGCGCCTGGATGGAACGCTGGTCTTTTCCGACCCGGTTTTCATGGAATAACGCATGCCAATCAGTAAAGTTAACTTCGTGTCGCGCGAACATGCCGAATCACTGACCGGCAACCCGTCAACCGCAGTCATTTCGATCACTGACCCGGGCACGCCAGACGCCAATCTCAGCGCCCAGTTCAAGGATGTGCTCCGCTTGTCGTTTTACGACGCGGTGCCGGCCGAAGAATATTTGCCCGCCCCGATGCCCGGCCTCTTTGACCATGTCATGGCGCGCCAGATTGGCCATTTCGTCCATGATTTGAGCGATGCCCCGGAAAATATTTCCGTCATGGTGCACTGCGAGTACGGCGTTAGTCGCTCCGCTGCCGTTGCTTTGTTTGTTGAAGCCTATGCCGAAGCCCCCCTGTGTGCGCGCGAATTTGCCTGTGATGCCAATCAATGGGTGGTTGATCGCCTGTTGAATCAATACCCCGATTTGCAAATCGAGATTCCTCCCGTTAATGCGGCCCATGACCGCCGCACACAACAGCGCGCCGCTTGACTTTAAAACCCTTGGCCGGCGCTGCCAAAATGAAAAACCCCCAATGAAAATCCGGAAAATTCAGGTGAACGCCTTCCCGGCGGTTTCTCCGAGCACCAAAGCAGCCTTGCTGTTTGTTCATGGGGCTTATGTAGACGCGAGTTGCTGGAAATTCTTTTTTGTCCCCTTCTTTCAGCAACAGGGCTACGACTGTTTCACCATTGATCTCGCCGGACATGGCAAGAGCGCCGACAGAGCACGGATCAACGATTTTGGCCTGAACGATTATGTCGATGACCTGGCCTTCGCGGTAGAAAAAATTGCGCGGCCCTGCATTGTCGTCGGCCACTCAATGGGCGCGCGCGTACTGGAGAAATTTCTCGAAACCGGACACGCTGAGGCAGCCATTTTCCTCGCCCCGATTCCCACAACAGGAACAGCCGGCAGCGCCGTGCAATTGGCACTCCGCTTCCCGTCATTCTTTGAATGCCTCGATGCTGCGGTCAACGGCAAAATATCGGCAAAAACCGCAGAGTTGATGACGAAGATCTATTTTTCGCCGTCCGTCTCGACAGCCGAGGCACTCAAGTTTTTACCCATGCTTTGCCCGGAATCACTACAAGCAGTCACCGAAATGGCCTTACCGGATGTCCGCCTGTGCGTTCGCCGGCCAAAGTTGCCCGCCTTGGTCATTGGCGGCACTGAAGATGCTGTTTTTCCGGCTTCCATGCTGTACTTCATGGCTAGCGCCTGGCGGGCCGAGCTTTACCGGGCCAAAGGTGCCGGCCACATGCTGATGCTGGAACCAGAATGGGAAATAGTCGCGCATTACATGCTGCAGTGGATGGAAAAACACGTTGCAGTTTGATTTCTGCGCACCATCGT
This sequence comes from Burkholderiales bacterium, assembly GCA_038250105.1. GTDB lineage: Bacteria > Pseudomonadota > Gammaproteobacteria > Burkholderiales > Rhodocyclaceae > Azonexus. The sequence goes on from JBBSCQ010000029.1 coordinate 4,693, forward strand.
CAGTCACCACTTGATTTTTTGCTGCGCCGCAACATAATATATTTCGACATAGCGAAGTAAGCCAGCCTAGGCCGCATCGTTTATCAGGAGCTAGAACATGCATGTGAATAACGAGCAACGACATTTAGTCAACCGGACTTACGAAGAAATTCGTGTCGGAGATACGTCGAGCCTGGTCAGAACACTGATGCCGGAAGATGTAAAACTGTTTGCCGTATTAACCGGCGACTTCAACCCCGGCCTGGTCGACCAAAATTATTCCGAGAGCGGTCTGTTCCGCGAAGTAATCGCCCACGGCATGTGGAGCGGCTCGCTAATCTCGACAGTCCTGGGCACCCAGTTCCCCGGCCCCGGCACCACGCTGATTGACCAGGCGCTGCATTTTGCCCGGCCGGTCACCATCGGTGACACGATCACCGTCACGGTCACGGCGAAGCAGAAATTCGACCATAACCAGCACGTTGTTTTTGACTGCGTCTGCACCAACCAGGAAGGGTTGCAGGTCGTGCGCGGTACGGCCGAAGTGCTCGCCCCAACCGAAAAAGTATCGCGCATGCAGGATGTCCGCATGCCCGAAGTGAGCATTGACGACAAGCATGAGCGCTACACCCGCCTCCTAAGCCGCGTCAAAGGCCTGGAGCCAATTCCCACAGCGGTTGCCCACCCTTGTGACCAGGAATCGCTCAAGGGACCGGTCATTGCCTTCCAGGAGGGCATCATCGAGCCGATTCTGGTTGGCCCGGAATCGAAAATCCGTTCAGTCGCCGAAGAGTTCGGGATTGACCTGCACGGCATCCGCATCGTCAATGCCCGCCACAGTCATGACTCAGCCGCAATCTCTGTTTCGCTGGTTCGCACCGGCGATGCCGAAGCTTTGATGAAAGGCAGTCTGCACACCGATGAGCTGATGAGCGAGGTTGTTTCCCGCGCCAATGGCCTGCGCACCTCGCGCCGGATCAGCCATGTTTTCGTGATGGAAGTACCAACTTACCATCGTCCGCTGCTGATCACCGATGCGGCGATCAACATTGCGCCAACGCTAGAAGAGAAGATGCACATCATCCAGAACGCCATCGACCTCGCCCACATCATCGGCATTCCCGAACCGAAAGTGGCGATTCTCTCGGCAGTTGAAACCGTTAATCCGAAAATTCAGTCCACACTCGACGCCGCCGCCCTGTGCAAGATGGCCGATCGCGGTCAGATCAAGGGCGGCATCCTCGATGGCCCACTCGCCTTCGACAACGCCGTTTCCATCGTCGCCGCCAAAACCAAGGGCATCAAGTCAGCCGTGGCCGGCCACGCCGAAATTCTCGTCGTACCTGATCTTGAGTCCGGCAACATGCTGGCTAAACAGCTGGAATATCTGGCCAATGCCTTGACCGCTGGCATCGTTCTCGGCACCCGCGTCCCCATTGTGCTAACCAGCCGCGCCGACACCGCCGAAACCCGAATTGCCTCTTGCGTCATAGCTGCGCTGGTCGCCCATAACAACCGTAAAACAGGAAATGTCTGATATGAAACAAGGTATTTTGACGATCAATGCCGGCTCGTCATCGATCAAGTTCGCGCTCTTTTCACTCGCCCACCCGATTTCGCCGGAAGCTGAAGTTTCCGGCCAGATCGACGGCATTGGCACCGATGCCACTCGGATGGTCGCCAAGAACAAGGCTGGCGAACGCATTACCGACCAAACACTGGCCGGCCAGCAGGTCAGCCACGCTCAGTCGTTTGATGCACTCCTGAAATGGTTCACCGCCAGTCACGCCGACTGGGAAATCGTTGCTGTTGGCCACCGCGTTGTGCACGGCGGTGAGCGCTATTCGCAGCCAACCATTATCGACAGCCGCGTCCTCGACCATCTGACCAGCTTTATCCCGCTCGCCCCGCTGCACCAACCGCACAACGTCGCCGGCATCCTCGCCCTGCAGGCGCTGTTGCCCAGCGTGCCGCAAATCGCCTGTTTCGATACCGCCTTCCACCGCAGCCAACCCCAGGTCGCTCAGACTTTTGGCCTGCCCCGCGCGTTGACCGCAGAAGGCATCAAACGCTACGGTTTCCACGGTCTGTCCTATGAATACATTGCCCGCGCCCTGCCCCAGCACTCAACCCGGGCCGATGGCCGGGTCGTCGTAGCTCACCTCGGCAATGGTGCCAGCATGGCCGCCATGGTTAACCGCAAGTGCTTGGCCACCACGCTTGGCTTCTCGACCATCGACGGTCTTGTCATGGGCACGCGCTGCGGCAACCTTGACCCAGGCGTTATCCTGCACCTGATGGAAACCAAGGGCCTCAGCGTCAAAGACATGACCAAGATGCTCTACAAAGAGTCCGGTTTGCTTGGCGTCTCCGGCATTTCCCAGGACATGCGCACCCTGCTCGCCAGCGACAAACCGGAAGCCGAGGAAGCCGTTGATCTCTTCTGCTACCGCATCGTTCGCGAGTTGGGCTCGCTAGTGGCTGCCGCCGGTGGTATTGATGCGCTGGTCTTTACCGGCGGCATCGGTGAACATGCCGCCGAAGTTCGCCGCCGCGTATGCCTGCAACTGGATTGGCTGGGCATTCGCCTGAATCCGGAAGCCAATGCCCGCCACGAATTACATATTGGGGCGGGCAATAGCAGCGTCGACGTGTTAGTTATTCCGACCAACGAAGAATGGATGATGGCCCACCACGCCCAGACGCTTTTAGCCCTCTAAACAAAAAATATTTTTCTCCCTTGGCCCCGCCACTGAAAAGTGCCGGGGCTTTGTTTTTTTTGGCTTTTTGCCAGCATGACAGCGCGCTTTGTCTGAATGCAGAAAACACTGCATCTAGTCAACGGATTGCGCCGACCTACTATATCTAGTAGATTGACGGCCATCCGAAAATTTTCACCCCCGATAAAAACCGCCACACCAAGGAGCAAAAAATGGGCCACGTTTCCGAACAACTCTCGCTGACCGACATCCCCGCCCCGCCACAATTCGCCCCACTGCCGGAGCAGGAAATCTCCGGTGAAGTGCTGATCGAAAAGTACGCCAAGGGCAAGGAAACCAGTGTCCATGACGTCCGCCGTCGTGTCGCTTACGCGCTGGCCCAGATTGAGCAGGACAAGGAAAGAGCCCATTGGGAATCCCGCTTCCTGTGGGCCCAGGAAAATGGCTTCATCCCGGCTGGCCGGATCAACTCCGCCGCCGGCACCGACCTCCAGGCAACGCTGATTAACTGTTTTGTCCAGCCGGTTGGTGACTCGATCGTCGAAACCACCGACGGCAAGCCAGGCATTTACACCGCGCTGGCCGAAGCCGCTGAAACGATGCGCCGTGGCGGCGGTGTCGGTTACGACTTCTCCAGCATCCGGCCGCAAGGCGCTCACGTCAAAGGCACGCATTCACGCGCCTCCGGCCCGGTTTCCTACATGCGTGTTTTCGACCGCTCCTGCGAAACGGTTGAATCGGCCGGCGCCCGTCGCGGTGCGCAAATGGGCGTCTTGCGCTGCGACCACCCGGATATCGAAGAATTCATCCACGCCAAGGACAAGGGCGACCTGACCAATTTCAACCTCTCCATCGGCGTCAGCGATGCCTTCATGGAAGCGGTTGATACCGATGGCAGCGTCGAACTGGTGCATCGCGCCGAACCGAACACCGACATGAAGTCTGCCGGTGCTTATCAGCGCGACGATGGCATCTGGATCTACCGCAAAGTGCGCGCCCGCGATCTGTGGGATCAGGTCATGCGTTCGACCTACGACCACGCCGAGCCGGGCATTCTGTTCCTTGACCGCATGAACAAGGACAATAATCTCAATTACTGCGAAGTGATCGAGGCGACCAACCCCTGCGCCGAACAACCGCTCCCGCCCTACGGCTGCTGTTGCTTGGGCTCGATCAACCTGACCGTATTTATCAAGCACCCGTTCTCGGAACAGGCCGACTTTGACTTTGATACTTTCAGTGAGGTCGTTCGCATCTCCACCCGCATGCTCGACAACGTCCTCGACGCCACCCACTGGCCGCTTGAGCGCCAGCGCCAGGAAGCCGCCAACAAGCGTCGCGTCGGCCTTGGCTTTACCGGCCTGGGCGATGCCCTGGCCATGCTCCGCCTCGCCTACGACAAGCCGGAAGCCCGCGGCATGGCAACGCGCATTACCGAATTCATGCGTGATACGGCCTATCTGTACTCCGTACAAATGGCCAAAGAACGCGGCGCCTTCCCGCTCTTCAACGCCGAGCTCTACCTCTCCGGCGGCAATTTCGCCTCCCGCCTGCCCGGCGACCTGAAAGCAGAAATCCGCAAGCACGGTCTGCGTAACTCGCACCTGCTTTCGATCGCCCCGACTGGGACCATTTCCCTGGCCTTCGCCGACAACGCATCGAACGGCATCGAACCGCCTTTCTCCTGGACCTACAGCCGCAAGAAGCGCATGCCGGATGGCACGCTGAAAGAATACTCGGTTGAAGACTACGCCTGGCGCCTCTACAAACACCTCGGCGGCGATGTCACAAAGTTGCCAGACTACTTTGTCACGGCGCTGGAAATCTCTGCCGCCGCCCACAAAGACATGGTTGCTGCCGTCGCACCGTATATCGACACTGCCATTTCCAAGACGGTTAATGTGCCGGGTGACTACCCCTACGAAAATTTCCAGGATCTCTACATGAGTGCCTGGAAATCCGGCCTCAAGGGGCTGGCTACCTACCGTCCGAACAGCATTCTTGGCTCCGTTCTTTCGGTGGAACCAAGCAAACCCGAGAATGCTACGGTCGACGCCAAATCACCGCAGGATTTCGTTTCCGACGCCAATCGCCGCCTGTCGATCAAAAACCTGCCAGCACCCGTCCTTTCCAGCCTGCGCTGGCCGGGTCGCCCGAATCTGCCGGAAGGCAACATGTGCTGGACCTACATGCTCGACTCGCCAATTGGCAAGTTCGCCCTGTTTGTCGGCCACGTTGAACCGGAAGGCCGCGCTTGGCCCTTCGAAGTCTGGGCCAACGGCCCGGCCGAACCACGCGGCTTGGGCGCTGTTGCCAAAACGCTGTCGATGGACATGCGCGCCAACGATCACGCCTGGCTGGAAATGAAACTCGACGCCCTCGCCAAGACGCCAGGTGACGCCTTCGAAATCCCGATGCCACCGCATGGCGAACGCAAACGCGTCCCCTCCGTCGTTTCCGCCATGGCACAGATTATCCGCTGGCGCGTTGACCAACTCGGCGCCCTCAGCCACGAAGGCCCGACCCCGGTCAAGGATGCCCTGTTCAGCGCCAAGGAGCCGAAGACTGGCACCGACGGTACGCTGTCCTGGACGGTCGACATTAACAATCCCTCGACCGGTGAAGACTTTGTCCTCGGCCTCAAGGAAATCACCCTGCCCGATGGCGTCACCCGCCCCTACTCGATGTGGCTCTCCGGCAACTACCCACGTGCCCTCGACGGCCTATCCAAGCTGCTCTCGCTCGACATGCGTGTCCTTGACCCGGCCTGGATCGGCATGAAACTGCGCAAGTTGCTCGACTACTCCGAGCCGCTCGGCGATTTCATGGCCTTCATTCCCGGCTCACGCAAGCAGCAGACTTACCCGTCCACGGTGGCCTATATTGCCAACCTGATCATCCACCGCTACGCCATGCTCGGCATCCTGAATGAAGAAGGCTTCCCGATTCAGCAAATGGGCATCCTCGAGGCTCCGGAAAGCGCTAGCAATAGCGTTCTGCCAACGCAAGGCAAGCTGTGCGGCGAGTGCGGCAACCACACCATGATCCGCAAAGATGGCTGTGACTTTTGCACCGCCTGCGGGGCTGTTGGCACCTGCGGCTAGCAAACCTACTCGCTTGCCTTGCACAGACATCAAGCAAGGCGAGGACAAATGCAAAAGCCCACCTTTCGTTACACGAAGGTGGGCTTTTTTTCATCCGCAGTGGCAAAACGAATTCTTTACACCTCCGCGAAAACTCATCGTGAGCGCCTATAAAATTACGGCAACTCCAACCAATATAATGAGGCGATCGTCTTTGCATCAGTAATAATGCCACTCAAAACGGCCTGCTTAGCTTCAGCTGGAGACATCTCAACAACCTCGAGAAACTCGTTATGATCGAGTTGATTCTCTCCTGTAAACCGCAAGTTCCGAGCAGTGAATATCTCAATCCGTTCGTCGGAATAGCCTATGCAAGGATGCATTTGGCCGAGATGAGCCCATTCGCTAGCAACGTAGCCGGTTTCCTCACGCAATTCTCGCTGCGCGGTATCGATAACCGCTTCACCAAGGTCGATTTTTCCGGCCGGCAACTCGAGAAAAACACGGCGTAACGGATAGCGAAACTGCCTCTCGAAAAGAATGTTTCCGTTATCCAGAAAAGCCAAAATAACCACGGCTCCAGGATGAACAACATATTCCCGAATCGACTCTTTGCCGTTCGGCAACAACACACTATCTTTCCGAACCTCAAGCAAGACTCCCTTGAATACAGTTTCGCTGGAAAGCTCAGATTCAATAAGATGCAAGTCAACAGACATTTTGATCTCCAATGCGGAAACGCCCCGACTCGCGGGGCGTTCCTAAATCAATATCTAGCGGATATCAGAGCGAGCGCAACAATGCATAGGCGCAAAGTGACATGATGAACTGCGGGAAAATACCCAGCAAGGCGACAACTAGGCCATTAGCCGAGATCAAAACACGCATATCGGTGCCGGCCGTTAGGGGAGAATCATCGACTGGCGCATCAAAATACATCAACTTGACAACACGCAAGTAGTAATACGCACCAATCAGCGAGAACAAGACCGCGACAATGGCCAGCCACATATACCCTGCCGCAACAACCGCTTGCAGTACCGAGAACTTCGCGAAGAAACCAACGAAGAACGGAATACCGGCCATCGAAAACATCAGCATCAACATAATGCCGGCAAACCAGGGGCTACGTTTGTTAAGCCCCTTGAAGTCATCAAGTTGATCAGCTTCAAAACCAGCCCTTGCCATCAACAAAATCATGCCGAAAGAACCAAGGCTCATCAGCACATAGGCAATGACGTAGAACATTGCAGAACTATAAGCATTCAGTGCATAGCGGGCATCGCCACTGACCACCCCTGTCGTAATGCCGAGCAACATGAAACCCATGTGCGAGATAGCAGAATAAGCCAGCATACGCTTCAAATTAGTCTGCGCGATCGCGGCCAGATTCCCGATCGCCATCGATAAAACAGAAAGCATAATCAGCATTACCTGCCAGTCCTGAGCCATGGTTATCAGACCATTAACCAGAAGCCGCATAACAATGGCAAAGGCAGCAAGCTTTGGCGCCGTGCTAATGAGCAAAGTGACCGAAGTGGGCGCACCATGATAAACGTCAGGAATCCACATGTGAAACGGCACCACGCCCAACTTGAAAGCCAGTCCGGCAACCAGAAATACCAAACCAAAAACCATCAAGTTCTTATCGACTCCGCCGCCATACAAGCGCTCAGCGACGGCTGTAATTTCCAGCGTACCCGTCGCACCGTAGATCATCGACATGCCGTAGAGCAAGAGACCTGACGCTAATGCACCGAGTACAAAATATTTCATGGCAGCTTCGGTAGAAGCCACCGAGTCGCGATTCATTGCGACCATCGCATAAAGCGACAAGGAGAGCAGTTCGATACCCATATAGACGGTCACGAAATGATTTGCCGAAATCATCACCATCATGCCCAGAGTCGCGAACAGTGTCAGAACATAATACTCACCCCTGTTCATCGATTCACGATCCGTGATGTAAGCACGCGAGTAGAAGAGGACAAGAATAACCGTCATGTAAAGGAACAGTTTCAGCAAATCCGACATCAGGTCGTCAACAAACATATTGCTGAAGGTGTAGACGATTTCGCCGGTACTGGTATAAAACTGAATGGCAAGACAACCAACGAGTGTCAATTGGGTCAAGACGAAGGTGACTGTGCGCCGATTATCCTTGACAAAAAGGTCAATCAGAAGAATAGCCAAAGCCATTGCTGCCAAAAAAAGCTCTGGCGCGGCAGGAAGGAGATCGGGGACAACGAAATTGTCGAACATGTCGGTTACCGTTTATTGAATCTTGCTGATGGCAACGTGGCGCAGCAGGTCGTTGACCGAGGCGTGCATGACTTCAGTGAAAGGTTGCGGATACAACCCCATCCAAAGGGTACAGATCGCGAGTACACCAAGAATCGCAAACTCGCGTTTATTAATGTCCGAAAGTTCGGCAACATGATGATTGGCGACATCGCCAAAGATCACCCGCTTATACATCCAGAGGGTATAAGCCGCGCCAACAATCAAGGACGTAGCGGCCGCGAAGGCAACCCAGAAGTTGAACTTCACCGCAGCCAGAATAACCATGAACTCGCCGACAAAACCGGACGTTGCCGGCAGGCCGGCATTAGCCATGGAGAAAAGCATGAAGAGAGCAGCAAACTTAGGCATGGTATTCACCACACCACCGTAATCAGCAATCTGCCGACTATGTACGCGGTCATACATCACCCCGATACAGAAGAACATCGCACCCGAGACAAAGCCATGTGAAATCATCTGAACGAGTGAGCCTTCCATGCCCAGCGGACTAAACATAAAGAAACCTAAAGTAACAAATCCCATGTGAGCAATTGATGAGTAGGCCACCAACTTCTTCATATCGGACTGGACTAGTGCGACAAAGCCGATGTACACCACGGCGATCAGGGACAGAGCGATTACCAGCCAAGACAATTCCTGTGAAGCATCCGGCGCAATCGGCAAGGAAAACCGCAAAAATCCGTAGGCGCCAAGCTTAAGAGCAATTGCCGCCAGCACTATGGAGCCACCTGTTGGCGCCTCAACGTGTGCATCCGGCAGCCAGGTATGTACCGGCCACATTGGCACTTTGACTGCAAACGCAACCAGAAAAGCAAGAAACAACCAAATCTGCGGACCAAGTTCAATCGGTAGTTTATGCCATTCGAGAATGGAGAAACTACCACCTGACTGGACAAACAGATACATCAGTGCCAACAGGAAAAGGAGCGAACCGAATAGCGTATAGAGGAAAAACTTGAAGGCAGCGTAAACACGGTTTGCCCCGCCCCAAACCCCAATGATCAGATAAAGCGGAATCAGTGATGCCTCGAAGAAAACATAGAACAATATACCGTCGAGCGAAGTGAAAATCCCGTTCATCAAGCCGGACATGATCAGGAATGCAGCATTATATTGAGCCACTTTTTCCCGAATGACCTCCCAGCCGGCAGCCACTACGATGATCGTGATAAAAGCATTGAGGATCACAAACAGCATAGAGATGCCATCGACGCCGAGGTGATAATTGATATTGAAGCGGGGTATCCAGTTTTTCAACTCAACAAACTGCATACCACCATTGGCGACATCAAAGCCAACCCAAAGCGGGATGGTGACAATAAAGCTGGCAATCGCCCCAAAGAGAGCGAGCATCCGTGCCAAAGGGGCATTCCTGTCCGATCCGGTGGCTAACACCACCAAACCCGTAAAAATTGGAAGCCAAATGGCGAAAGATAGCAGCGGGTAAGTCGACATGTTATTCCTTGCTTTTCTGCAAACTATTCACGCTAGGCGCGATTGACCCACAGGGTCATCAGCACAAAGACGCCGATGATCATGGTGAAGGCGTAGTGATAGACGTAGCCCGTCTGGAACAAACGGGTTATGGCAGAGAGCCATCCAACCAATTTGGCGGAACCATTGACCACGACGCCGTCGATGAACCCTACGTCGCCACCGCGCCATAGCACCTTGCCTAAAAGTCGAGCCCCACCGGCGAAAACGACATCATTAATCTTGTCAAAGTAGTACTTGTTTTCCAAAAGCGTATTGATCCCAGAGAACTTGCGCTGAATGGCAGCAGGAATGTCTGGACGCTTCATGTAGAAAAACCAGGAAAGCGAAACACCCGCCAAAGCCAGAACAAATGGCAAAGTCGTCAGCGCGTGAACACCCATCGCAGCAGCACCATGAAAATGCGCCTCTAGTTGGCTCATGGCTGGGTGAGCGAGCGAATCGACAAAGATAACGCCCTTGAAATAGTCACCGAACACCATCGGCCCAACGGCAATGTATCCAATCAACAAGGACGGTATCGCGAGCAGGATCAAAGGCAAAGTCACAACCCAGGGTGTTTCATGCGGCTTCTGCCCCGGAGCCAAGCCGTGGTGATGATCGTGAGCATCCTCCTCTGCGTCGTGCTCGGCATCATGTTTGTGCTCTTGTTTATGCTCTTGTTTATGCGCTTCCTCTTTACCGAACCGCTCTGCACCATGAAATACCAGAAAATACATTCGGAAAGAATAGAAAGCCGTGACAAATACGCCAGCCATAACCGCAAAATAGGCAAACCCTGCCCCGGGTATCTCCGATAGCGCAACGACTTCGATAATCGAATCCTTGGAGTAGAAGCCCGAAAGGAAAGGTGTACCGATCAATGCCAAAGAGCCTACCAGTGAGGTAATCCAGGTAATTGGCATATATTTTCGCAGCCCGCCCATTTTGCGGATGTCTTGTTCGTGATGCATGCCAATAATGACCGAACCTGCCGCAAGGAAAAGCAAAGCCTTGAAGAAAGCATGAGTCATCAGGTGAAAGATGGCGACAGAGTATGCCGAGGCACCCAAAGCAACCGTCATATAGCCTAACTGCGAAAGCGTGGAGTAGGCCACCACCCGCTTTATATCGTTTTGAATAATCCCGAGGAAACCCATGGAGAGCGCGGTAATTGCACCAATCACCAAAACAAAGGAAAGCGCCGTCGTCGACAATTCAAACAGCGGTGACATCCGGGCAACCATAAAAATACCGGCAGTAACCATTGTGGCGGCGTGAATCAGCGCAGAAATCGGTGTCGGGCCTTCCATTGAATCAGGTAGCCACACATGCAAAGGCACTTGAGCCGACTTACCCATCGCTCCGATGAAAAGACAAATACATGTCAGCGTCATCAATGAAACAGTTGCCCAATCGCGACCCGCGAACAATGAAACCGTAGTTTCGGCAAGCCCTGGCGCCATCTCGAAGACCGTCGCATAATCAAGGGTACCGAAATGGGCCAAAATCAAGCCAATACCTAAAATAAAACCAAAGTCACCGACCCGATTTACCAGAAAAGCTTTCATATTGGCAAAAATAGCTGTCGGACGGGTGTACCAAAAACCAATCAGCAGATATGAGACGAGACCAACAGCCTCCCAACCAAAGAAGAGCTGCATGAAGTTGTTGCTCATGACCAGCATCAGCATGGAGAAGGTGAACAACGAAATGTAACTGAAGAAACGGTTATAGCCAGGGTCTTCGCGCATATAGCCAACGGTGTAGATGTGCACCATCAAGGAGACGAAAGTAACGACAAGCATCATCGTCGTTGTCAATGTATCAATCAGAAACCCGACTTCAAAGCGGTAGTCGCCACTGGTAATCCATGTATAAACCGTTCCATTGAAGGTATGACCGGCCTGTACATCCATAAAAATAATGACCGACAAAACAAAGGATATCGCCACGCCAGCAATGGTTGCCGTGTGCGCAAGCCAGCGCGGAATGATCCGGCAAAACAGGCCCGCGATCATGGCACCAACCAAAGGTGCCAAAGGCACGAGCAGATAGAGTTTTTGCATTTCCATGGTTAACCCTTGAGGCTGCCCAAGTCATCCACATGGATGCTCTTGAGGTTACGGAACAGCACGATCAGAATGGCCAGACCGATCGCGGCTTCTGCTGCGGCAACGGTAAGGATGAAGAAAACAAAAACTTGACCAGATAGATCCTGCAGAAAATGGGAAAACGCGACAAAATTCATGTTGACCGCAAGAAGCATCAACTCGATGGCCATCATCAGTACTATCAGGTTTTTCCTGTTTAGAAAAATGCCGACAACGCCAATCGCGAAAATAATCGCACCAAGTATCAGGAAATGTGACAGTGTAAGAGTTAACATTTGGGCGCCCCTGGTTCAGTCTTTTTCGACCGGCATTTGTAGGACACGCACGCGATCCTTAGCCTTGACGAAGACCTGCTGATTCGGATTAGTATATTTTGATTTTTTAGGGCCGCGGTGAGTCAAAACAATTGCAGCAATCATACCCACCAACAAGACAATAGAGGCGAGTTCAAAGGGATAGACATATTCGCTGAACATCAGAGCGCCAATACTCTTGGTATTGGAAACTCCGGCAGTTGTTATGATCTCTGCCGCCGGCACCTGAAGGTACTTGCTACCTAGCACCAAACCCATCTCGACAACCATTAAAACGCCCAATAGGGCACCTAGGGGTAGATAGTTCCAAAACCCCTGGCGAACACGATCAATATTAATATCGAGCATCATTACAACAAACAGGAACAAGACCATTACAGCACCGACATAAACCAGAATGATGGCTATGGCGAGAAACTCCGCCTGTAGCAAAGCCCAAATTCCACCACATGTAAAGAACGCTAGAATTAAACCAAGGGCTGCGTGTACCGGGTTTCTAGCGGTAATCACGCGTAAGCTGGCTGCGATCAAAATCGCCGACAGAAAGAAAAAAACAAATGTCTGAAAATCCATCACTAGTACCTGTTATCGGTAAGGTGCATCAAGTTCACGATCTTTGGCAATCTGTGCCTCGTAGCGGTCACCAGTCGCCAGCAGCATTTGCTTGGTGTAATACAGGTCACCACGTTTTTCTCCGTGATATTCAAATATACGTGTTTCGACGATCGCATCGACCGGACACGCCTCTTCACAGAAGCCGCAGAAAATGCACTTAGTCAAATCGATGTCGTAACGTGTGGTACGGCGCGAACCGTCATCACGGGGTTCGGCCTCAATAGTGATCGCCAATGCCGGGCAAATTGCCTCGCAAAGTTTACATGCAATGCAACGCTCTTCACCATTCGGGTAACGACGCAAGGCATGCAACCCACGAAAGCGAGAGCTTTGCGGCGTTTTTTCTTCTGGATACTGAACAGTAATCTTGCGGGCAAAAAAATATTTACCCGTTACTGCCATTCCTTTCAACAACTCCTTGAGGAGGAGGCTGTTGAAGATTTCCTTCATCGAACCCATAAGTTTCTCCTCATTTCCAGATATTCAACGGCGACATCATCCACAGTCCGATGACAAGAAGCCAAATCAAACAAATCGGCAAAAATACCTTCCAGCCCAAACGCATCAACTGGTCATAACGATATCGCGGGAATGTAGCGCGAAACCAGAGGAATAGCAGCAAGATGAAAGACATCTTGGCAAATAACCAAAGAATGCCATCCGGCAGGAAACCGACCGGTGATAACCATCCGCCAAGAAACAGGAGCGAAGTCAGCGTAGCGATCAGAATCATGTTGGCGTATTCAGCCAGGAAGAACAGCGCGAACGCCATACCTGAATACTCAATATGAAAACCCGCAACGATTTCAGATTCGCCTTCAGCTACGTCAAATGGAGCTCGGTTAAGTTCAGCTGTACCCGAAATCAAATAGACAATAAACATGGGAAAAAGCGGGAGCCAGTTCCAAGACAAAAATCCAATTCCTAAATCAGCGAACCTACCATGATCTTGGCCATTAACGATTTCGACTAGATTCAAACTATTAGAAACCATCAGGACAACGATCAGCGAAAATCCCATCGCGATTTCGTAAGAAACCATTTGGGCTGCAGATCTCATTGCACCAATGAAGGCATATTTCGAGTTAGAAGCCCAACCGGAAAGGATGACCCCGTAAACTCCGATCGAGGTTATCGCCATTATATAGAGTAGGCTGGCATCGATGTTTGCAAGAACCAATGTGTCCGTAAAAGGCATCACTGCCCAGGCAGCAAGCGCAGGTGCTATTGCCAGCATTGGTGCAATGATAAAAACACCCTTGCTGGCACTACTCGGAACAATAATTTCTTTCAGCAGTAATTTTAAGCCGTCAGCAATTGGTTGTATCAAACCCCAAGGTCCAACACGATTTGGTCCAATTCTGACCTGCATAAAGCCGATTACTTTACGTTCAGCTAATGTCAGATATGCGACACCCAGCATTAGTGGGGCAACAATAAAAACAATCTTAATAAGTGTCCAGACTGCAGGCCAGACACCACCAAATATCCCTTGTCCAAAATTCATCAGTGCGTCCATTTATGCACGCTCCACAGAAATCAGGCCAAACATTTCACCTAGCATAGCTGTACTCGTATGCGCAGCGGCAACACGAACACAACTAACAGGAACGGCATTGTCAGCCATTGCGATTAACATGGCCTCACCCTGGCCTTGCTTTACTTTAACTTTCTCACCAGCAACTAGGCCTAGCAGCGACAGTGTCTGCTCATTTAAGCGGGCAGTTGGCGCTTTTGCATCGGTAGTCTGTTGCAAAACTGGAGAACGACGAACCATTGGATCAGCGAAGTTAATCGGCACATCCGAAATGCGCTGCAGACCTTCATTTATAACTGGCAATTGAATTACTACACTATTCAATTCATTGCTTAACCCAGATAAAAATTCTGCATCTTTTCCCAGAACTTCATCACGAACCGACTCACTGGACTCATAGTTAAAACCATCAATATTCAGGACATTGCCTAAAACACGAAGAATTTTCCATGCGGGACGAGAATCACCACGTGATTTAACAACCCCATTAAAACTTTGTATGCGCCCTTCGGTATTTACAAATGTTCCGGCAGTTTCTGTATAAGGAGACATCGGCAATATCACATCAGCGTATTCAAGAGCTGGTATATGTTTAAATGCTGACATAAAGACAACTAAGCTAGCTTGCTTAAGTGCATTTACTACCAATTGAGGGTTAGCACAATCCAACTCAGGCTCAATGCCCATTAAGACGTATGCTTTACGTTCGCTTTCAAACATTTGAAGAGCATTTGCTCCCGTCGGGAATGAACGTGCAGCATATCCACCGACGGTATTGGCACCCTCTCCTAAAAACCCAACTGTTGCATTTATCAGTCGCCCCAACTCGAGAGCGAGAGCGTGCAACTGTGTAGCTTCCTTAGTCTGAGTTGCCACATTTCCAAGAAAAATTGCTCGCTTCTCACCTTCAATAAGGCTCTGCGCAATTTTCTTAGCGGTTTCACAAACATCAACCGTAATTACACTAGCGATAGTTTCGACATTTTTTAAAGTAGCTGCTGCTTTCACAATGGCAGCTAAAGCCTGAACCAATTGTGCTGGAGCTACAGATATCTTGGCGTGGAAATCAATCAATTGATCATCATCACTAACCGAAAGCATACTTACTTTAGTGAATTTTTTAGCTGCCTGGCGCAGTCGCTGAGCAATAAGTGGGTGATCTTTACGCAAAAACGAACCAATGACCAAGGCTGCATCTAGCTCCTTAATATCCGAAAGCCGTATGCCCAACCAAGGCGTTCCTAAAGTCTTAGAGTCAGAGTCAAAATCAGTACGACGCGGGCGGAAGTCAGTATTATTACTTCCGAGCCCCTTCATAACTTTCCCGAGAAGGAACAATTCTTCTACTGTTGAACTTTGTGCAGCCAAAGCCGCGATACTGTCGCCGCCATGCTCGCGGGAAACATCTTTCAAACCATGCGTCACATAATCTAGAGCAACGTTCCAGTTAACCTCACGCCATACTCCGCCCTGCTTAACCATCGGTTTGGTAAGGCGCTCATCTGAATTCAAGGCCTGATAAGAGAATCTCTCTTTATCAGAAATCCAGCACTCATTAACTGCCTCGTTTTCACGTGGCAAAACCCGCATTACGCTATCGTGTTTAACCTGAACAACCAGATTCGCACCAACGGAGTCGTGAGGGCTCACTGATTTACGACGCTGCAATTCCCATGATCGGGCTGTGTAACGGAAAGGCTTGGACGTCAGGGCACCAACAGGACAAAGGTCAATCATGTTGCCAGACAATTCGGAATCAACGGTGCGCCCAAGGAATGTAGTGATTTCGGAATGCATATTCCTATTCGCCATTCCAAGTTCCATTATGCCTCCGACCTCCTGCCCAAATCGAACGCATCGTGTGCAGTGAATACAACGGCTCATTTCCTCCATGGAAATAAGTGGCCCAACATTCTTGTGAAATACAACGTGCTTTTCTTCGGTATAACGGCTTTTCATTGGGCCATATCCGACTGACATGTCTTGTAACTGACACTCTCCACCCTGATCGCAAATAGGGCAATCAAGCGGATGGTTAATAAGCAGAAATTCCATTACCCCTTTTTGGGCTTTGACTGCCAGATCGGAGTGGGTAAAAACCTTCATGCCGTTAGTTACCGGTGTCGCACAAGCAGGTAGCGGCTTCGGCGCCTTTTCAACCTGCACAAGGCACATGCGGCAGTTTGCTGCAATTGACAGTTTCTTGTGGTAACAAAAGTGCGGGATATAAACGCCAATCTGTTGCGCGGCATCCATCACCGTGCTTCCGTCTGGCACCTGCGCCTTTTTTCCATCGATTTCGATTTCTAGCATGTCGCTACCTTGTAGGCAGTTCTATCGTATCTATTACTTGGAAGACTTCGGTTAAACCGGAGCCTTATGGAAGCCACTGCCGGCCCATTGAACATCTTTGGGAATCAGACAGGTCTTGTGTTCAATATGGTATTCAAATTCATTGCCAAAATGCTTGAGAAAACTCTGTACCGGTAGAGCAGCCGCATCACCGAGGGCACATATGGTCCGTCCCATGATGTTACCCAACACACTATTGAGTAAATCAATATCTTCTGGCTTGCCGAGTCCGTTTTCGATGCGATGAACTACTTTGTACATCCAAGCAGTACCTTCTCGGCAAGGCGTGCATTGTCCGCAGGATTCTTCATAATAGAAAAACGATAAACGCTCCAAAGCCTTAACCATGCACACAGTCTCGTCCATGACAATGACTGCACCAGAACCAAGCATCGATCCGGCCTTGCTGATGGAATCGTAATCCATCGTCGTATCCATCATTACCGCACCAGGAACAATCGGCGCCGATGATCCACCAGGAATGACGGCTTTGATCTTACGCCCACCGCGCATACCGCCACACATCTCGAGCAGCGTTGAAAAAGGTGTTCCTAAGGGAATTTCATAATTACCCGGGCGATTCACATGACCGGATACCGAAAACAGTTTGGTGCCGCCATTATTGGGCTTACCAAGATTCAGAAACTCTTCACCACCCATTTTCAGGATAAATGGGATGGAAGCAAATGTTTCAGTATTATTAATAGTTGTTGGTTTGCCATACAAACCGAACGATGCTGGGAAGGGTGGCTTAAACCGCGGCTGACCTTTTTTTCCTTCAATCGACTCAAGTAGCGCAGTCTCTTCGCCGCAGATATATGCGCCATAGCCATGGTGAGCAAACAATTCGAAATTAAATCCTGACCCGAGTATATCTGCACCTATAAAGCCAGCTGCACGAGCCTCATCCAAAGCTTCTTCAAAACGTTTGTAGGTTTCCCATATTTCACCATGAACATAATTGTATCCACGGTTTGCACCCATTGCGTAGGCGGCAATTGCCATACCTTCAATAACCGAATGCGGGTTGAAACGCATAATATCGCGGTCTTTGAACGTACCTGGCTCGCCTTCGTCAGTATTACAGACAACATACTTGTCACCAGGAAATGAGCGCGGCATGAATGACCATTTCAAGCCGGTTGGAAATCCGGCGCCACCGCGACCACGAAGAACGGATTTTTTAACCTCGCTGATTACCTCTTCCTGCGATATCTTGTTTTCAAGAATTCGCTTGAGTTGTACGTAGCCACCACGAGCAACGTAATCACTTAGGCGCCAAGTATTGTCGCCATCGAGACCTTCCATCAGCACACCATTGATCGAACCAAGCATTGCCATTATTTGCACTCCTCGAGCAGCTTGTCGATCTGTTCTGGATGCATATGACTGCACATCGTACGGTTATTAATGATCAACACCGGAGCATCACCACAAGCCCCCATGCACTCGCCCTCTTTTAGGGAAAACTTTCCATCGGCGGTTACTTCACCATAACCAATTCCAAGTTTGTTTTTAACGTACTCGCCTGCCTGATATCCACCTGACAATGCACATGGAAGATTCGTACAAACCATGATCTTGTATTTACCAACTGGTTTTAGATCGTACATATTGTAAAAAGAAGCAACCTCATAGGCAGCCATTGGAGGCATCTCAAGATAGAGAGCCACAGCCTCAATTGCTACAGGAGGCAACCAGCCTTTTTCTTCCTGCGCGAGGGCCAGACACGCCATGACGGCTGACTGCTTTTGAATAGCGGGGTACTTAGCTACCTCGCGAGCGAATTTCTGGAGGGTTTCAGGAGAAAACATCAGCGGTCAATCTCGCCAAAAACGATATCTTGGGTGCCGATTATCGTAACAACGTCGGCAATCATATGGCCTCTAGCCATCTCATCCATACCCGCTAGATGCACATAGCCTGGAGCGCGAATCTTCATACGGTACGGCTTATTTGCACCGTCTGAAACAAAATAAATACCAAACTCACCCTTGGGGTGTTCGATTGCCGCATAGGCCTCGCCGGCCGGAACGTGAATCCCTTCAGTGAATAGCTTGAAGTGATGGATCAGTTCTTCCATATTTGACTTCACACTTTCACGCGGCGGCGGTGCCACTTTATGATTCTGGGTAATCACTGGCCCAGGATTTTTATGTAACCAAGCAATACACTGCTTAATGATCCGGTTTGACTGGAGCATTTCTTCCATGCGCACTAGGTAACGGTCATAACTATCGCCGTTCACGCCTACTGGAATATCAAAATCAACTTTGTCGTATGCAGCGTACGTTTGTTTTTTACGCAGATCCCATGCGATCCCGGACCCTCTTAACATTGCACCTGAAAACCCCATCTGCAATGCACGGTCTGGCGATACCACACCAACATTAACCAAACGTTGTTTCCAAATCCGGTTATCTGTCAATAAGGTATGGTATTCGCTGTGGTATACCGGAAATCGATTGGTAAAGTCCTCAAGGAAATCGAGTAGCGATCCACTTCGATTTACGTTTAACTCTTTCGCTTTTTTGGCACTTGTCCAAGTAGACTCTTCGTATTGAGGCATACGATCAGGCAGATCGCGATATACACCACCCGGACGATAATATGCTGCATGCAGACGTGCGCCAGAAACCGCCTCATAGGCGTCCATCAGATCTTCCCGCTCACGGAAAGTATAGAGCGCCATCGTCATCGCTCCAACGTCGAGAGCGTGACACCCAATCCATAACAAATGATTGAGCAGTCGAGTAACCTCGTCGAACATCGTACGGATGTATTTGCCGCGCTCAGGAACCTCAATACCCAGCAATTTCTCTGTCGCCAAGCAGTAGGCATGCTCGTTACACATCATTGATACGTAGTCGAGTCGATCCATATATGGAACCGACTGCACCCAAGTACGAGTCTCAGCTAGCTTTTCAGTGGCGCGATGCAATAGCCCAATATGCGGATCTGCACGCTGGACAACTTCGCCATCCAATTCAAGCACTAGACGCAGCACACCGTGCGCAGCTGGATGCTGAGGACCAAAATTTAGTGTGAAATTCCGGATATCAGCCATGTAGCGTGTCCCCGTATGTACCTTCGCGCAGAATGCGCGGTGTATTTTCGCGCGGCTCAATCGTTACCGGCTGGTAGACCACTCGAGCCTGATCGGGGTCATAACGCATTTCAACATGTCCTGATATTGGAAAGTCCTTACGGAATGGATGCCCAATAAATCCATAATCGGTAAGAATCCGCCTTAGATCGTCGTGCCCAACGAAGGCAATACCGTAAAGATCAAATGCTTCGCGCTCAAACCAGTTAACGCTTTTCCATACACCGGTGATTGAATCAACCACTGGAAATTCATCATCCTCGGCAAATACACGAACCCTTAAGCGCCAATTATTAATTATTGAAAGCAAGTGGACCACCGCAGCAAAACGTCGTCCCTGCCAAGCCCCCTCTCCGTAGGTTGAATAATCAACGCCACATAGGTCGACCAATTCTTCAAACTGAAGATCAGACTCATCTCGTAATGCAGTCATTACAAAAAGGTAGTCAGCTGCAGCAACTTCGATGGTTAACTCACCGAGAGCAAGCGTCAATGACTTGAGCTTTTCCCCGAAGTGGTTTTGTAAGTTTTGGCTAAGCGTTTCCAGCTTGGCAGACATATCTAATCAGCCTTGGCAATTAACGTGCAATTGTGTTGGTACGACGAATTTTGTTCTGCAGCTGAATTATGCCGTATAGCAAGGCTTCTGCCGTCGGCGGACACCCTGGTACATAAATATCAACCGGCACAATACGATCACAGCCGCGAACTACTGAATACGAATAATGATAATAACCGCCGCCATTGGCACACGAGCCCATAGAAATAACCCAACGCGGCTCAGCCATCTGATCGTAAACTTTACGCAATGCTGGCGCCATTTTATTTGTCAGAGTACCAGCAACAATCATCACATCGGATTGTCGTGGGCTCCCTCGAAAAACAACACCAAATCGATCTAGGTCATAACGCGAGCAACCAGCATGAATCATCTCGACAGCACAACAAGCCAAACCAAACGTCATTGGCCACAAAGAACCTGTTCGCATGTAGTTAATGAGCTTGTCAGCCGTAGTAGTGACAAAGCCTTCTTGGAGAACGCCTTCAATAGCCATGGCTTATTCCCATTCAAGCGCACCCTTGGCCCAGGCATATACATAACCCACAACCAGGATGACAACAAAAATCAGCATTTCAACAAAACCGAACACCTTTATCGACTCTGTTGCGACAATATCTTTGAAAATCGAAGCCCAAGGGAACAAAAACGCAATTTCCAAGTCAAAAAGAATGAAGAGGATTGCAATGAGGTAATAGCGCACATCAAATTTCATGCGCGCATCCTCAAACGCCTCAAAGCCGCACTCGTAAGGTGAGTTTTTTTCTGCATCCGGACGATGTGGAGCCAGAAGGAAACCCATCGCTATCGGCAGAACGCCGACCGCAACCCCAACCAGTACGAACATCAAAATCGGAAAGTAGTTTTCCATGCCCGCCGCCAAAATTCAGTTTCTTGTACGAAACAGTACACCGTTTAGTGACTGCCCCAATTTATTGGTGCCGACGGCGAGACTCGAACTCGCACAGCTTGCGCCACTACCCCCTCAAGATAGCGTGTCTACCAATTTCACCACGTCGGCACTTAACTTCACTTCCTAAGCGAGGATTATTGCTCAGGAAGCCACTGCATTACTTTGGAATTTCTTTTGCTTTAGATTCCGCACCAACCGTTGCCGCAGGAACCTCACCACCCGTCAACGCAGGCTGTGTGACCGTTTGTGATTGTACCGTCTCTTGCATCACACTGCCAATCGTTTTCGGCTTGCTTGATGCAACATAAGCCAAAGCTAAACTTGTAACAAAGAAAACTGCTGCAAGAATACCCGTAGCTCGGCTTAAAAAGTTTGCCGATCCGGTCGCACCAAATAGGCTACCGGAGGCTCCACTACCAAACGCAGCCCCCATATCAGCCCCCTTGCCATGCTGCATCAGGACCAATCCGATAATCGACAGCGCAACAAGAATATGTACAGTTAAAACTATAGAAAAAAGCCAATTCATTTTTTTACGCCTATCAATTTGCCGCCCGGCAAATTGCCAGAAAATCATCCGCAACCAACGCAGCGCCACCGATCAAACCACCATCGATATCATGCTGCGCAAACAATTCCAGCGCATTCTGCGGCTTTACACTACCGCCATACAAAATACGCAAACCACCCGCTATTTCAGAATCCAGCAAAGCTACTTGCGCCCTGATTGCTGCATGCACCTCTTGGGCTTGCTGTGGGGATGCTGTAACCCCGGTACCAATAGCCCAAACTGGCTCATAAGCAAGCACAGCTGATTTTAGGGCAGCAACACCAACTCGATTAAGCACTGCATCCAATTGACGAGCAACCACCATTGCTGTTGAACCAACTTCCCGTTCAGTCAATGTTTCACCAACACACAGAACTGGCAGCAAACCGGATTTTTGTGCTGCCTCAAATTTGGTAGCAACATCACTATCGGACTCACCAAACAGATTACGCCGCTCGGAATGTCCAACAAGAGCATATCGACAGCCAAACTCTGCCAGCATTAATGCGGATACCTCACCGGTAAAAGCACCGTTTGCGTGCTCGCTAACCGACTGAGCCCCCCAAGTCACTTTCGACCCGGACAGGATCGATTGCACCTGAAAAAGGTACGGGTAAGGCACACAAACGGCAATATCGCAGTTAAGTCCGACTTCCCCGGCTTTAATACGCTCGAGCAAAATCTGATTCTGCTCAAGACTGCCATACATTTTCCAGTTTCCAGCGACGAGCTTTTTTCGCATGAGCTAAGCAGTTCTGAAGGTGAAAAACCTGTGGATTATAGCGGTCGAGACAATTTTCGGTCAATCCTCAGATGACAGCAATTGAATTTACTGAGAAATATCACGTACAACACTTGCCAGTTTTTCGGCTGCTTCCAAGACTTCATCGGCGTTTTCCCCCTCGACCATGACCCGTAGTAACGGTTCGGTTCCGGATGCACGCAAGAGCACACGACCCCGCCCTTCAAGGCGAGCCTCAGTTTCAGCTAGTGCCACTCCAATTCTTGGATCATCTTTCCAAGGGAAGCCTTTTGCCATTGGCACATTGATCAGTTTTTGGGGATACAAAACAAGATCACCAAGCAAGTCTTTTAAGGTACCGCCAGCTTCTTTTAGTGCAGCTAGCACCTGCAGCGCCGCAACAGTGCCATCCCCTGTCGTATGTCGATCGAGCGCCAGAATATGACCGGAATTTTCCCCACCATAAAGCCAACCCTGTTCATTCAACATCTCAACTACATAGCGATCGCCGACTGCGGCTCGACCAAACGGCACTCCCATCTTGCCTAGTGCATGCTCCAGCGCAAGATTGGTCATAAGGGTACCCGCCACCCCCTTCACTGGGCCATTTTTTGCGCGACTCTTCACGATGGCAAAAAGTAGCTGATCGCCATCGTAAAGATTGCCTTCTGCATCGACCATCAGGATTCGGTCAGCATCGCCATCCAGTGCCACGCCAATATCCGCACTATTGGCCAGAACCGCCTCACGCAGGGCCTTGGGCGCAGTAGCTCCGAAACCATCGTTAATATTTATACCATCCGGCTTCGTTCCAATTTCGACAATTTCTGCGCCAAGTTCATGGAACACATCGGGCGCAGTCTGATATGCCGCACCATGGGCACAATCTACGACTATTTTCAGGCCACGAAGATCATATTCGTTAGGAAAAGTACCCTTGCAAAACTCGATATATCGTCCACGCGCATCATCAATTCGTTTAACTTTTCCTAATTCAGCCGACGATACACAAACCATTGGTTGATCAATTTCTGCCTCGATCGCATGCTCAACATCATCTGGCAATTTGGCACCCTGCGCCGAGAAAAACTTTATGCCGTTATCGTAGTAGGGATTATGGGAGGCAGAAATGACAATCCCCGCCTGCAAACGAAGTGCTCGAGTTAAATATGCGACTGCAGGCGTTGGCAAGGGGCCAACCAGGCAAACATCGACACCAGCCGCAGAAAAGCCCGCTTCTAAAGCTGACTCAAGCATATATCCAGAAATACGGGTGTCCTTGCCGATCAAAACGGAAGGGCGTTCGCCGGCTGGCATGTTGCTCTGTTTTAGTAAAACTTTGCCAGCTGCATACCCTAACCGCATGACAAAATCCGGCGTAATTGGTGATTGACCAACGAGACCACGCACACCATCGGTGCCAAAATATTTTTTACTCATTTTAATTCCCCTTGTTCGATAGCTGCCAAGACTAACAAAGCATCTTTGGTTGCAGCCACATCATGCACACGCAATATTTTCGCACCTTTTTGGGCAGCGAGCAGCGCCGCTGAGATACTCGCTGCTTGGCGCTGCTCAACTGGGCGCCCCGTAATCGCCCCCAACATCGATTTTCGTGAAACACCAACAAGCAATGGCAGGCCATGACTACTTACTGCGGTCAACGCCCCAAAGAGGGCTAAATTCTGATCTAGTGTTTTGCCGAAACCAAAACCAGGGTCAAGAATGATCCGTTCAGTAGCTACCCCTGCCTGCAGGCAGCGATTACTTGCCAATGACAAAAAGTCATGCACTTCTACAACTACATCCTCGTAACACGGGGCTTGTTGCATCGACCCGGGCTGCCCTTGCATATGCATTATGCAAATAGCGCAATCACTTGCCGACACAGTTGAAAGCGCAACTGGATTGGACATACCAGTAATGTCATTAATCATCGTAGCACCGGCAATTAGCGCAGCGCGCATTACGGCTGGTTTATAGGTATCAACCGAAACCGGAACACCCCAAGTTACAATTTCCTTAAGCACTGGTATCAAGCGCTGCAGCTCTTCACTCTCAGAGGTTGGAATCGCTCCCGGGCGCGATGACTCGGCACCGATATCGAGGATATCCGATCCCGCTTCGAATTGTAGACGGGCATGCTCAATGGAGCGATCAACACTGCCAACCAAACCATCACCGGAAAACGAATCCGGTGTCAGATTAACAATTCCCATGAGCAATGGGCGAGAGAGTGATAGCCGATAGGGGCCGCAATGGAGAAGTGACATGGCTCAAATGAAAAAGGCCGGGAGAACACTCCCGGCCAAGTTTGTCGTCGTATAAATCAGGCTGTCGCAGGCGCTGTCGGCTCTGCTCCCGGCGTATCGCTCGGGGTAGATGGGCGCGCCGCCGTACTTTGCGCGGGCTTGGGAGGACGCGGTGGCTTGCCAGCCATGATGTCGTTGATTTGCTCAGCATCGAGTGTTTCCCACTCAAGAAGCGCCTGCGCCATCACTTCAACCTTGTCACGATTCTCTTCAAGCAATTTGCGGGCAAGCGCGTATTGCTCGTCGATAATGCGGCGCATTTCGGTATCGACCTTCTGCATCGTCGCTTCGGACAGATTTTTGTGCTGCGTCACTGAACGGCCTAAGAAGACCTCGCCCTCATTTTCACCATAGACCATAACGCCAAGGTCAGACATGCCGTAGCGAGTAACCATGTCGCGAGCCATTCCAGTAGCTCGCTCGAAGTCATTCGAAGCACCAGTCGTCATCTGATTCATGAACAATTCTTCGGCGATCCGACCACCAAAAAGAACAGCAATCCGACTCATCAAATATTGACGGTCATAGGCGTAGCGATCTTCTTCCGGCAACTGCATGGTCAGGCCCAAGGCGCGACCGCGCGGAATGATCGTGACCTTATGTACTGGATCGGACTTCGGCATCAGTTTTGCGATCACCACGTGACCCGACTCGTGATATGCCGTATTTTTCTTTTCGTCGTCGTTCATCACCATGCTGCGGCGCTCGGCGCCCATCATGATTTTGTCTTTGGCCTTCTCAAAGTCGTCCATATCAACCAGACGCTTGTTGCCACGAGCCGCAAACAAGGCTGCTTCATTGACCAGATTGGCCAGATCAGCGCCGGAAAAACCCGGTGTGCCACGCGCAATGATGTCAGCTTTGACATCGCCGGAGATCGGCACTTTGCGCATATGCACCTTGAGGATTTCCTCACGACCACGAATATCCGGCAACGGCACGACGACTTGGCGGTCGAAGCGACCCGGGCGCAGCAAAGCTGGGTCAAGTATGTCAGGACGATTGGTCGCAGCAACCACAATGATGCCGGCGTGACCTTCAAAGCCATCCATTTCAACCAGCAACTGGTTCAAAGTCTGCTCACGTTCATCATTTCCACCACCGACGCCAGCACCGCGATGGCGGCCAACAGCATCGATTTCGTCGATAAAAATGATGCACGGCGAGTGCTTCTTGGCATTCTCGAACATGTCGCGAACACGCGCAGCGCCGACACCAACGAACATTTCGACGAAGTCCGATCCGGAAATACTGAAGAAAGGCACCTTGGCTTCGCCAGCAATTGCCCGGGCGAGCAAGGTTTTACCAGTACCCGGGTTGCCAACCAAGAGCACACCCTTGGGAATACGGCCACCCAGCTTCTGAAATTTTGATGGGTCGCGCAGGAAATCAACGAGTTCCTGCACTTCCTCTTTGGCTTCGTCGCAACCTGCAACATCAGCAAAAGTTATCGTGTTCTGCGCTTCGTCAGTCATCCGAGCGCGCGACTTACCGAAGGAGAATGCACCGCCTTTACCGCCGCCCTGCATCTGACGCATAAAGAAAACCCAGACGCCAATCAGCAACAACATTGGGAACCAACTGACGAAAAGGCTCATCAGGAAGGACTGTTCCTCCTCAGGTTTAGCTTCAATCTTGACGCCATTCTTCAGCAGATCAGAAACCAGCCAGAGATCCGGTGGCGCATAAGATGTAATGCGCTTGCCTTCGGTGGTTGTGGCCTTCAAGGTACGGCCTTCCATCACCACTTTGCTGATGCGGCCCTGCTTCACCTCTTCGATGAACTGGGAATACTCGATAGAACCTTGGGCGACCTGACGGGTATTGAATTGATTAAACACCGTCATCAGTACAAGACCGATGACCAGCCAAATTGCGAGGTTTTTGAACGTATTGTTCAAGCTTGCACTCCTTCTACTGCTTCGAGCGATAAAAACGCCATTCTAAACAAAAGTTTCAGCGCAATATACGGCCAAGCAAATAAAGCTCGGCACTTCTGTCACGCGAAGCATCTGGTTTGCGTACAACAACCGACTGAAACGCTTCACGCATTGAACGGATAAAATTTTCGTAATCTGTTCCCTGAAATACTTTGACCAGAAAAGCGCCCTCAGGTTTCATGTGAGCGAGAGCAAATTCAAGACTCAGTTCAGCGAGGTGCATGATTCGCGCCTGATCAACCAATGGTACCCCTGACATATTGGGGGCCATATCAGACATTACAAGACCAACTTGCCGACCTTTTAGTTTTTCTTTCAACTTCACCAGAACACCATCTTCGCGAAAGTCGCCTTGAATGAATTCAACGCCGTGGATCGGCTCCATTTCAATCAAGTCGAGCGCAAAGACCAAGCCGCCGTCGCCAACACGCTTGACGGCCACCTGCGACCAGCCACCGGGCGTTGCCCCGAGGTCAACGACGACCTCGCCCCGCTTCAGCAGCTTGTCCTTGTCGTCGATTTCCATTAGTTTGAAAGCGGCGCGCGAGCGCCAACCTTCTTTCCTGGCGAGCTGCACATACGGGTCATTGAAATGCTCTCGCATCCAAGCTTTACTGGTCCTGGTTCTAGCCATTCGGTAAAATGCCGTTTTTGAAAGGTTTTCTCATGCTTCCATTATCCTCTGACGAGCGCCGCGAATTACGTGCCCGTGCTCATAATCTCAATCCTGTTGTCTCAATTGCCGAAAGCGGCCTGACCGAGTCTGTAATAAAGGAAATCGAAGTCAATCTCAAAGCACACGAACTAATCAAAATTCGCGTGTACGGCGACAGTCGTGAAAACCGTGAAGCCTACTTCGCCCAGATCTGCAGCGAACTTGATGCCGCTCCGGTGCAACACATCGGCAAACTACTTGTAGTCTACCGCCCAGACCCAGCCAGCAAAGCTGCGGTCAACGCCGCAAACAGCACAAAATCACGCCGTTCAGCGGCCGAACCACGGCGGACGAAACGCAGCTTTCAAGGCTGATCAGCGTAGCCCTCGATTTACCCAAACGACGAGCCACAACCCCAGCAAACTCTGTATCAGATAGAGGATGCTGGAGATGCCATGCCAAGTAGCAAAGCGGTCGCGCAAGACGCTTTCCATCACCTCACGCGGCAAGGCATCGGCTTTTAGCTGCACCATAAGTGGCTGAATACCAAACTGGCTGGCTGCGGCCAGCAAACCCATTAGCAATACCAACCAAAAAACTGCACTGCGAAAAAAACGGCTCCCCAAGCGGGCGAATAAAAAAATCAATAAATAAACCGAACAACCCAGCCCAAGCCAGCCAATCAAGCTAAATAATTTGCCAGCGACTAAGCCCGCTAGTTGACGGTCGCCAAGACTGGAAAACAGAATAGGTGCTGCCAAGTAGCCAATTGTCCACAAGCCACCGACCCACAAGGTGATGACTATCAAATACAAGGCTTCGGAGAATTTGCGCATGATCCTGATAACCCGGCGTCAGACTATCAAGGAGCAAAAACTTGCCGTGACAGACGTAATCATTTGGACAGATCAACGCTGAAGATCATTCGTAACGCACGTCGATGATTTCGTATTCACGTAATCCGCCCGGCGCCTGAACCTGAGCGATATCGCCGGCATACTTGCCGATCAGCGCACGAGCCATGGGCGAACTAACGGAAACTTTGCCTACCTTGATATCAGCCTCATCTTCACCAACGATCTGATAGGTCACGTTTTTTCCGGAATCCTGATCTTCAATATCCACCGTTGCACCAAAAACACAACGGCCATCAGCATCAAGCAATTTCGGGTCAATGATCTGGGCATTAGAAAGCTTGCCATCCACTTCTTGGATACGCCCTTCGACAAAGCCCTGGCGCTCTTTGGCGGCATCGTATTCGGCATTCTCGGAAAGATCGCCATGCGAACGCGCCTCGGCGATCGCCGCGATAACGCTCGGCCGCTCGATGGTTTTGAGCCGATGTAACTCATCACGCAGTTTTTCAGCACCAGCTACGGTCAACGGAACTTTGCTCATATTTTCTTTCAGCAAAAGCAAAACCGCCGGCGCCCGAATGCGGCGACCCGGCGGTTTTATTTAGTTTCAGTGAAGCTGCTTGTGCAGCGCCTGAATAGGATAAACAACGAGCTCTCCGCCCTTGCGAATGCCCTCTGCTGCGGCTTCCGCACCCCAGATCGTCGTATACATCGTCACCCGGGCTTGCAGGCCCGAGGTGCGAATTGAGCGAGAATCGTTGATGGCCAAGCGCTTTTCTTCAACCGTATTGATAATCAGCGAAATTTCATTGTTCTTGATCATATCGACAATGTGCGGGCGACCCTCGGTCACTTTATTTGCCACCTGAACGGGCAAACCAGCGGTTTCAATCACCTGCGCCGTACCCCGCGTCGCCACCAACTGGAAACCAGCTTCGTGAAGATGCCGGGCGATCTCAACCGCCTTGGTCTTGTCACCATCCTTAACGGACAGGAAGGCCTTGCCCGAAGACGGCAATTTGACGCTGGCCGCCAGTTGAGATTTAACAAAGGCTTCAGCAAAGGTCACGCCAACTCCCATCACTTCGCCGGTCGACTTCATTTCGGGGCCCAAAATGGTATCTACACCCGGGAACTTGACGAAGGGGAAAACTGCTTCCTTAACTGAGTAGTAAGGCGGCACCACCTCACCGGTGATGCCCTGATCCTTCAGGCTACGACCCGCCATACAGCGCGCCGCAATCTTGGCCAGTTGCATACCGGTTGCCTTGGAGACGAAAGGCACGGTGCGCGAAGCACGCGGATTCACTTCCAGCACATAGACGATTTCATTTTGGATCGCAAACTGGACGTTCATCAGACCACAAACATTCAAGGCTTTGGCCATCAGCTTGGTTTGACGACGCAATTCATCCTGAACAGCCGGGCTCAGCGAATACGGCGGCAGTGAGCAGGCCGAGTCGCCTGAGTGCACGCCAGCCTGTTCGATGTGCTCCATGACGCCACCAATGATGACTTCCTCACCATCGGACAGCGCATCAACGTCAACTTCGCAGGCATCGTTCAGGAAACGGTCGAGCAAGACTGGAGAGTCATGGGAAACCTTGACGGCTTCACGCATGTAGCGCTCAAGATCCTTTTGTTCATGGACGATTTCCATTGCCCGGCCACCCAGCACGTAGGACGGACGAACCACCAGCGGATAGCCAATTTCAACGGCCAGACGCAGGGCATCCGCCTCGGTACGGGCAGTGCGGTTGGGCGGCTGCTTTAGACCAATATCGTGCAGCAACTTCTGAAAGCGCTCACGGTCTTCAGCGATGTCGATGGACTCTGGCGAGGTACCAATAATCGGCACACCATTGGCTTCCAGGGCCAAGGCAAGCTTGAGTGGCGTTTGGCCACCGTATTGAACGATAACGCCGACCGGCTTCTCAATGGCGACGATTTCCAGCACATCTTCCAGCGTCAGCGGCTCGAAGTAGAGACGGTCAGACGTGTCGTAATCGGTGGAAACGGTTTCCGGATTGCAGTTAACCATGATGGTTTCGTAACCATCTTCGCGCATCGCCATCGCCGCATGGACGCAGCAGTAGTCGAACTCGATGCCCTGGCCAATGCGGTTCGGCCCACCGCCCAACACCATGATCTTTTTCTTGT
>JBBSCQ010000030.1:0-34782 GCA_038250105.1 Burkholderiales bacterium
GACGTAGTCCAGTTCGTTCGGGTTTTGCAGGGTGTATTCCAGGTTGCGGCGGGTGCTGGGTGAACTGGCGAGTAACAGGTTGTCGCCGGCAATCAGCGCAAAGTCGTTTCCCGGGAGCAGGAAAAGCCTGCCATCACGCTCAATCAACAGGGGGACGGCGGCTAGGGGCTGCTCGCGGTCGGTGCCGTCGCGCAGGATTTGTCCGAGCTTGAATTTTTTGTCATGCATTAGCGCTTTCCAGGTGGCCGGGGCTTCGCTGATGTTTAAATTGATCCCCCAGACGCTAGGTGTCAGGCCGTCGCAGAGTGTTTGTAGGCGCTCGCCGAGGGTTTTGCTCCAGGTTTCATCTTGCTGGCGCAGCAATTCAAGAAACTGGGCGAGGAGCGGAGTGGTCAGGATGGCGATGCATTCCTGCGCCACAATCCGGCTCGGTAGCATGGTGAAGTCGGCGCCGTAGGCGGCGAAAAGTGAGTTGTTGGCGGCGTGGTTTTGCCGGGCAACCACGAAAATCTCGGGTTTCAAAGCGCTGGCTGTCACCGCAATCGAAAGATTGTTCACGTCATTGTGGCTGCCGGCGATGATGCCGACGGCGCTTTGTATGCCGGCCTGAATGAGCGTCGCCGCTTCGGTGCCATCGCCAGAAATATTTTTATCGGCATCGGCGGCGTTTGGGTCGATGATCGTTAGTTGAATGCCGCTGGGCTGCAGGTGATTGGCCACGGCGCGGCCGAAACGACCATAGCCACAGAGAATCCAGTGCCCCGTCGGCGGTCGGTGCGGTTCTGGAATGGGGCTTTCGGGCAGGCTGGTCAGTAGTTCGATCAGACGAAAGCGTTCGGGGGCGGAGATGGCCAGTGCCAAGTCGTCGGCGAAGCGTTCAAAAGGATTGATGATGTAGTGCGTGCCAAATGAGGCCATATTGGCGGCGGCGGTCGGGCTGCGGGCGCGGGCAATGACCGGGATTTTCGGGTTGAGCAGGCGCACGGCAATGGCGATGGCGAGATTGGCTTCCTCATCATTGGTCACGGCCAGTACGCCCCGGCATTTCGGGTGCTTGAGGCCGGCCAGCAACAGGATGTCGGGTTGGCGCGCATCGGCGGCGAGGGCTGGGGTGTCCGTCTTGAAGTCTTGCAGATCAAGTTCCTGCACCCGAAGTTCATCATTTTCGATGACGACGAAGGCCTGGCTGCGGCGGTCAAAGGTGTGGGCGATCAGGCCGCCGGTCTCGCCACAACCGCAGATCAGGTAGAAAGGTTCCTTGATTCTGTCGACCCGGCGATGAAAGCGGTTGGTCGTCAGCGTGTTTTGGAAACCTTTGTCCTGAAGCAGGGCAAGCAAGGTGACGACGGAGTAGGACCAGCCGACGACGGTCAGGTAAATGCAGACGGTAACCCACATCCGCTGGGCGTCGGAAAAGGCGTTGGGAATTTCGCCAAAGCCGATGGTGGTGGCCGTGTAGCTGATGAAATAAAAGGCGTGGAAAAAGCTGAGCGGCGCTGCCCGCCGGCCTTCAGCGTCGACACCGGGGACCAGTGTCAGTCCGAGTAGGGCAATCGCGTAGATGACGATCAGGACAATGATCGGCGCCCGCATGCGCCGCAGGGCAAGGAAGAAGGCGCTGTTCATGCTGATCGCCTAACGGCGGAGCATCACGGTTTCGACAATGAGAATGATGACCGAGACGATGTTGGCGAACAGGGCGCCGCCCGACAACGAAACGACGCTGGAGGTGACCGTTGTTGTCATCCCTTCGCCGGTGACATGAACGGCAACGGCCCAAGTAATGGTGGCCGCAATCAGTTGCAGGTCAGCAACCAGGCTGGTCGAAAGATGGATCGCGCCAATCTGGGTGCGGTCACCAAATTTCAGCGCGGTGGCGATCAGGCTAACAACGAGTGCAGCAAACAGTTCGTAGACGTGGTGCAGATCTGGTCGCTCAATGTCGCCGATAAAAAAGCCGAAATTAAGCGTTGCGGCGAGGACAATGAAAAAACCAAAAATTACCTTTTCCAGATTCATTGCGGTCAGCTTAGCGGGTTTCAACCGGTGCGACTGGCGGTGGCGGGGTACGGCTACCACCCGGTGCGCTGGTGTCGATGCGACGAATGTCGGCGTCAGGCATGATTTCCATCACATTGATGACTTTGCGAACGCCATCGGTACGGCGAGCGATTTCCACAGCAATTTTACCTTCGCGGTCGGTCACAATGCCCATCAGATAAGCAATGCTGTTTTCCGTGACCACTTTAATGTGATTGGCTGAAAGTTGGTTTGAATCGACCAAGCGCGCCTTGAGTTTGGAGGTGATGTAGCTGTCATTGCTGCGATTGCCCAATGATGAGGTCGTGGCGCTAATCGCCAGTTCATTGATGACCTCACGCACACCTTCGACTTTGCTGGCTTGTTCACCGATGATCGACTTGGCCTCTTCGCTCGGTGTCTCGCCGGTAATCAGCAGGCGATGGTTGTAAGCGGTGAAATTGAGGTGTGAGGGCGATTTGTATTTCTCTGGAACGCGCTGGGCGGCCTTCCATTCGGTCGTTTCGTCGTCAGTTTGGGTTCCTGTCGAGCGGCGGTCGTGGGCTGACATGACGCCAGCCGCTGCGCCACCGGCGATCACGACCGGCACGCAACCCTGCAACAAGGGCAGGGCGGTAATCAGTGCTGCCGCTGCGAGGCTCAATTTGAATTTTTGCATTATTCGACTCCCAATAAGAGTGCATCGATGCCATCGCACAGGCAATGGATCACCAGTAGGTGGGTTTCCTGAATTCGTGCCGTCCGGTCGGCCGGCACGCAGAGGTGAATATCGTCGTCACGCAGCATTTCGCCAATCTCACCGCCGCCTTTGCCGGTCATCGCGATGACATGCATGTCGGCTTCGTGGGCAGCTTTGATGGCTTCGATAACGTTGGTTGAATTGCCCGAGGTAGAAATCGCCAGCAGGATGTCGCCGGCATGGCCGAGGCCACGGACTTGCTTGGAGAATATGTAGTTGAAGCCGTAGTCGTTGCCGACAGCGGTCAGAATCGAGCTGTCGGTGGTTAGCGCAATGGCAGCCAGTTCTTGGCGCTCGGCTTCAAAACGGCCAATCAGTTCGGCGGCGAAATGCTGGGCATCGCCAGCCGAGCCGCCATTGCCACAGGAAAGAATCTTGCCGCCGTTGATCAGGCTTGCAGTCATGGTTTCGATGGCGGCGGCAATCGGAGCGGCCATCAGTTCAATGGCGTTCAGTTTGGTGTGGGCGCTATCTTCAAAATGCTTTGCGACGCGGGCAATAAGGTCCATTTGTTTTAATCAGGTGGGGGCTGGTAATAAAACCATTCTACATCACAGCTCGGCGAAGACCTCGAACTCGACCCGTCGCCATGGGTTGGGGTGTTCGGTGAGGCGGGAAATCCGCGCCACCAGTTTGTCGCCTTGGTCGAGCGCGGCAGCGACTGCACGGTTTTCGGCGCGCGGTACATAGCCCAGCTTGTGGCCACGCCATTCGACGCGGATGGCGTTGCGGTCATGGCGGTTTTCCGGCTCGCGGATTAGTTTAAGGGCGTCGCCGACTTGCATTTCCCGCCACATTTCGCTGGCGGCGTAATACTGGCTACCGGCCAGTGGCGAGCTCTGCACCAAAATGCGGATGCTTTCAGCGCCGGCGCTGCCGAAATGACACAGCAGCAACAACAAGCTAATCGTCAGTAGAAAACGCATTTTTAATCCATTCGAGGCGGCTGACCTTTAGCCCATCGAGCAAGACGCAATCGAAGCGGCATTCGCAATCCGCCTTGCCGAGCAGGTAATGCCGCGCCGCCAGAATAATCCGCCGGCGCTTGCTTGCCGTGATGCTGGCCCCGGCGCCACCGAAATCACTCCGGCTGCGCAGCCGTACTTCGACAAAAACCAGCGTCTTGCCATCGCGACAGATCAGATCGATCTCGCCACCCCGAACTCGGAAATTGCACTCAATAACGCGTAGACCGCAGCATTCGAGGTGTCGGGCCGCCAGCGCTTCAGCTTCGCGACCGCGCGTCGTGGTGGTATCGTGGGCCATTGCCTTTGTGCCTGGAAAATGACGGAAGAGTGGTGGAGTAATGATGGAAGAAGCCGCAGTATTGTATGTTGTCCCGACCCCGCTCGGAAATATGGGCGATCTTACCCGCCGCGCCGAAGAAATCTTGCGCACGGTGCCTTGGGTTGCTGCCGAAGACACCCGTCACAGCGGCCCTTTGTTGAAGCAAATCGGCTCGCAAGCGCGCACCCTGGCCGCCCACCATCACAACGAACACGAAGCCGCCGCCCGCATTGTTGAACGGCTGCAGGCCGGCGAATCAGTGGCGTTGATTTCCGATGCCGGTACGCCGGGTATTTCCGATCCGGGCGCCAAAGTCGTCGCCGCCGTCCGTGCGGCTGGCTGCAAGGTCGTGCCATTGCCTGGCCCTTGCGCCGTTACCACCGCACTCTCCGCCTCTGGTCTGCTGGAAGAGCATTTCTTGTTTTATGGTTTTCTGCCAAGCAAAGGCAGCCAGCGTCGCCAAGCATTGACCGATTTGATCGAATTGCCCTATGCGCTGGCTTTCTACGAGGCGCCCCACCGCATTCTCGAAACCGTCGCTGATCTTGCAACCGTCTTTGGCGACCGCACCTTGGTCATTGCCCGCGAACTAACCAAGATGTTCGAATCCATCCATTCTGGCCCGTTGACCGCAGCACTCGATTGGCTGAAGGAAGACGCCAACCGCCAACGCGGCGAATTTGTCCTGCTCGTTTCCGGCGCCGTTGCCGGGAGCGATGACGGTGAAGGCGAGCGCGTCTTGAAGTTGATGCTGGCTGAAGGTTTGCCGGTCAAGCAGGCGGCTAAGCTGGCCTCGGCAATTACTGGCACGGCCAAAAATGCGCTCTATGAACGGGCGCTGGCCCTCAAACAGGCAGATTAATCGCGATGGTTGATGTTTGTTGGCGGGGTTATCGCGCCGCATCGGGCGAGTCGCCTAAGTGGGAGGCTTGCTTACTGACCGACGCCTGAATTGCTGGGCTGAAGTTATTTTTTCGTCATTTTTTCAAGCTTCGCCATTTCTTCTTTGTATTGGCGAATCTCGGCGTGAATCTTGTGCTGTTTTGACATCGGGAGAACCGCATTGCTCATCAGCTTGTCCTCAAGAACTTTGATTTTATTGACGAGATTTTTGACTCGCTCGAATTGGGTGGTGAACAAAGACATCTTTATTAGACCTGACGATAAAAGTGGCCTGTATCTTAGAGTATTCCGCAGCTGAATAGATCAAAGTTTTCAATTGACTAACGTGCGCCGAGAAAGTGGCGACCATTCCTCACAAAGCCGTGATCAAATTTTTGCTAGCGGCTGGCTTAATTAATCACCGCCGAGGTTTTTGGGCGCCCTGCTAAAATTCGATAAACCTTCAAGAGAAACATCATGCAGATTACGCTTACCCGCCCCGACGACTGGCATCTTCACCTGCGCGACGGTGAGGCGCTGACTTCTGTACTGGCCCATACCGCCCGCCAGTTTGATCGCGCTATCGTCATGCCCAATCTAAAACCGCCGGTGACGACTGTTGAACAGGCCGCCGCCTACCGCGAGCGGATTCTGGCAGCGCGCCCGGTTGGTAGCAGTTTCGAACCGCTGATGACGCTTTACCTGACTGATAACACGCCAGCGTCCGAAATTGCCCTGGCGGCCGCTTCCGGCTTCGTCAAGGCGGTCAAGCTCTACCCGGCGGGAGCAACGACCAACTCCGATGCCGGTCTGACCGCCATCGAAAAGGCCTACGACACGTTGGCTGAAATGGAGCGCGTCGGTTTACCTTTGCTGGTGCATGGCGAAGCAACCGATCCGCAGATCGATCTGTTCGATCGGGAAAAAGTCTTCATTGACACGGTATTGCTGCCGCTGACTCAGCGTTTTCCACAGTTGAAGGTCGTTATGGAGCACATCACGACTAAGGATGCTGCTGAATTTGTCGCCAATTCGCCGTCGACCGTAGCTGCCACCATTACTGCCCACCATCTGCTTTATAACCGCAACGCCATCTTCCTCGGTGGCGTTCGGCCGCACTGGTATTGCCTGCCGGTGTTGAAGCGCGAAGTGCATCGTGAAGCCCTGGTTGCTGCTGCCATTTCCGGTAACGCAAAATTCTTCCTCGGCACCGATTCAGCGCCGCATGCCAAGGGCGCCAAGGAAGCGGCTTGTGGCTGCGCTGGCTGCTACACTGCTTACGCCGCGCTGGAGTTGTATGCCGAAGCCTTTGAGCAGGCCGGGTCGCTCGATAAGCTCGAAGCCTTCGCCAGCTTCAATGGCCCGGACTGGTACGGCCTGCCGCGCAACAGCAGCACGGTGACGCTGGTCAAGGAAAACTGGACAGTGCCGGCCGATTATCCGTACATCACCGGCGACAGCATCGTGCCTTTGCGCGCCGGTGAAATATTGTCATGGAAAATGCTGTGAGGAGTTTGATCATGCCGACCATGCGTCTGCGCCATCTCATCCTGCCGCTATTGGCGGCGCCGCTGCTCAGCGCCTGCGTCAATGATGGCGCGACCTTTGAAATCGACAATACCCGCGAGCATGTGCTATCACTGATCCGCGAGCAGCCGTATTTTTGGGATAGCAAGGTTAATCTCTATCTCGTTGTTTCCCGGATGCCGGCTTGCATGCGCCGGCACAGCATGGGCACCGGGACGCCGACCAGCAAGGTCGAGATTTACCAAGTGCCATCCGGTGCTTTCATCGTCAAGGCTGGCAAGCGGTTGTACGCAACCGAGACGCAGACGTGCGAAAGCTTTGCCAAGATGGATGCCGAGCCAGTTGAGGGGATGGGCCAGTTGATGGGGACTTTCCGCGTCAAGAAAGGCGAGCTGGTTTTCGTCAAGGCGGAGGGCGATGCCGCCACTACGGCTGAAGAGTGAACGCTGCTGTACCCTACGCTTCGCCGCTCTTTGCGCCACTAAAGTGCTGGTTGGATCAACTGCCGGCCACACCGGATACGGCGGCGCTAAACGCGCTGGTCGAGCGGTTTCCCGTCTATGGCGAAAATGGGCAGCGTATTCGCTTTGTGCCGCCGCAATCAGACAGTATGGTTTATGAAAATCGTATCTGGGAAACCGGCGAGGTCGAAACCCGGCACGATAACTGGCACGACTTCTTCAATGCCCTGGTTTGGCTGACTTTCACCCAAACCAAAGTTGCTGTCAGCGCCAGCCATGTACAAGCGATGACGCCGGCTGGCGAGGTGCGCGGCATGACGCGCGACGCACTGACCCATTTCGACGAATGTGGCATCGTCGTGTTGGCTAGCCAGCCGGAACTGCTCGATTTGCTGCGTAACTTTGAATGGAAAAAGCTGTTCGTCGAGCATCGTGCCGAGGTACAAAGCGCCATGCGCTTCATCATCTTTGGCCATGCCACCTACGAGCAATTACTCAAGCCGTTTCGTGGTCTGACCGCCAAGGCAGTGCTTTACGAGGTGAGTGAGGACTGGCTTACGCTGCCATTCGCCGAGCAGATTGCTGCGGTCGACGGGCGTTTGGCGGCAGATTTGGCCAGCGGCCGCTATCAGCGACCGCGTGACTTCCAGCCCCTACCCTTGCTCGGCATTCCCGGGGTGACGCTGGAGAACGAAGATCCGACGTATTACGACGACACCTGGCAATTCCGCCCCGGTCGTCGGGCGCGGCTGCCCACCTGAATGCAGTTAGAAGTCGACTTAGAAGCGACGACGGCGCGGCGGAGCCGGGGTGCCGCGAGTTTCGATGTGGCGGAAGGTAATGCGACCCTTGGAGAGATCGTAGGGCGAGAGTTCCAGCGTTACCTTGTCGCCAACCAGAATGCGGATGTGATTCTTCTTCATCTTGCCTGAGGTGTAGGCAATCAGTTCGTGACCGTTTTCCAGCGTGACGCGGAAGCGGGTATCGGGAAGCACGTCATGGACGACGCCCTGCATTTCAAGTAGTTCTTCTTTTGCCAAGGATATTTCTCCTATCAATAAATCGGGGTTTAAGCGTTGTTGACCGTAGCATCGGTCGAAAGAGCTTCCGGCCGGTGGCGGGGCATTTCCCACGGCCGGCCGGCTTCGGTGATGGCGCTGACGGTAATGACCGGCGGCGGTGAAGTGACGCTACCAAAAATGGTGGCGTAGGAAACGTCGGCCGCATCGCGACCAGTGCCCATACGCACGAAGCCCATCGGAATGGCGGTGCCGGAGGGGTCAAACAAATACCAGCGGTTGTCGAGAAAGACTTCGACGTAGGCATGAAAGTCAGTCGGGCCAAGCGCCGGGTCGGCACCGTAATCGATGCCGGTGGTGAAGCGGGCCGGAATGCTCAGGGCGCGACAGATGGCGATCATCAGATGGGCAAAGTCGCGGCAGACGCCGACGCGGTCAGTCAGGGTGTCGATGGCCGAGGTGTTGGAATTGCTGGTGTTCGAGCGGAAGGCCACTTGCTGGCGCACCCAGCTCTGAATGGCTTCGACGCGGCGATAGCCCTTGGGCAGATGGCCGAATTCTTTCATGGCGAGCAGGCCAAGGCGGTCAGACTGGCAGTAGCGGCTTGGGTAGATGTAGGTCAGGGCAGAAAGCGGCAATTTGCCGATCGGCGTTTCGCCGACGCTGTCCGGGTCGGCAATGTGGTGGTCAATATCCACCGTCGCCTTGTAGGTGACGTGCAGCGGGCCTTGGTCGATGCTCAGGCGGAGATAGCGGGCATAGGTCTGCGGGCTGGTCTGGATGGTCGACAGCACCGGCTGGCTGATCTGCAGCTGCTCACTGACCACCAACTGGTTGGCAGTTTGGGCGGCGTGGATATTGAAAACAAAATCGGCGCCGGGGTAAATAAGTTCGTAATGAAGATCAATCCCGAACTGAATGCGAACCATGTATGCCCTAAACAAATGCTGTCGGCTTTCCGGGTAAATCCCGGGCGTGCTCGGACGGCTTATAAAACGGTGCTATGCGACGGAAAATGTTGAGTTCAGCGTGCTGGCAGTTCGCGAAGCGACAGCGCAACCAGGAAGAAAAGCATTTACGCGGGCAAAACAGTGATGTTGCAGCCTTGTGGCGCAACCTTAGCATCTTACGCGGCCATACCCGAAGCGGCAAGGCAAATCAAGGAAAATTCGCTCCCGGGCCGCCGGTCGGCCCGGGAGCGTCGGCCGGATCAGGCCGACTGCTGGTCTTCTTCGGTAATTTGCTGAGCACCGACCCGATTGATGCCGCTGATCAAGGCTTTGAGCGAGGCGGTGACGATATTGCCGTCGATGCCGACCCCATAGCGATCAAAACTGTCCTGTCCGGCCACTTCCATGAAGGCCCAGGCCTGGGCGTTGCCGTCTTCGCCAATTGGCACCATCGAACGCTCTTCAAAGCTGCGCACCTGGATGCTGATGCCGGCGCTTTGCAAGGCGTGGACCGCCGCATTGATCGGGCCATTGCCTTCGCCGGTGAGCATGTGCGGCTTGCCGGCGATGTCGACGTTCAAGCGGATGCATTGCGCGCTGCCATGTTCGTAAAGATGATGCTCGCGGTAGCGCACCGGTGCGGTCGACTCGAGATAGGTGGCCGAAAAGAGCCGCCAGATATCCTTTGCCGTGACTTCGCCACCATGCGTGTCGGTGTGTTGCTGGACGACGCCGGAAAACTCGACTTGAAGGCGGCGCGGCATGACGACGCTGTGCTCGGTTTCCATCAGGTAAGCGATGCCGCCCTTGCCCGACTGGCTATTGACGCGAATCACCGAGTCGTAGCTGCGGCCGAGGTCTGCCGGGTCGATTGGGAGGTAGGGCACTGTCCAGGACGAGTTTTCGTCATCTTGCGCCTCGTGAGCGGAAAACCCCTTTTTGATGGCGTCCTGGTGGGAGCCGGAGAAGGCCGTGAAAACGAGATCCCCAACGTAGGGATGGCGTGGGTGGATCGGGAGCTGGGTGCAGTGTTCGAAAGTGCGGGCGACGGCATTGATGTCGGAGAAATCGAGGCCGGGATTGACGCCCTGGGTATACATGTTGAGGGCGACGGTGACGAGATCGACGTTGCCGGTGCGTTCGCCGTTGCCGAAAAGGCAGCCCTCGACCCGGTCGGCGCCAGCCATCAAGCCGAGTTCGGCGGCGGCCACCGCCGTGCCCCGGTCATTGTGCGGGTGGAGGCTGATAATAACGCTGTCGCGGCGGGCGAGATTGCGGTGCATCCATTCGATCTGGTCGGCGTAGATGTTCGGTGTGGCGATTTCAACCGTGGTCGGGAGATTGAGGATGACCTTGCGCTCAGGCGTTGCGCCCCAAGCAGCGGTGACGGCGTCACAAACTTCAAGGGCAAAATCGAGTTCGGTGGCGGTGAAGGTTTCCGGGCTGTATTCAAGGGTGATCGCTGTTTCCGGCATCGCGGCGGCGAGTGTTTTGATGAGTTTGACCGCGTCGACCGCCATGCCGATGACTTCTGCCTTGCTCATGGCGAAAACATTGTCGCGGAAGGGCTTGGAGGTGGCGTTGTAGACGTGAACGATGGCTTGCTTGGCACCTTTGATCGATTCCATCGTGCGCCGAATTAAATGCTCGCGCGCCTGGGTGAGGACTTCGATGCTGACGTCGTCGGGAATGTGGCTGCCTTCGATGAGGCTGCGGACGAAACCGAACTCAGTTTCTGAGGCCGAGGGGAAGGCGATTTCGATTTCTTTGAAGCCAATGGCGCAGAGCGTCATGAACATTTGCATCTTGCGCTCGGCGTTCATCGGCTCGAAAAGTGACTGGTTGCCATCGCGGAGATCGGTGCTCATCCAGATCGGCGGCTGGGTAATGGTACGGTTCGGCCAGCTACGGTCGACGAGGTTTATCGGGGCAAAAGCGTGGTACTTGGCGCTGGGGTTCTGCATCATGATGGTGGCTCCTTGGGGGCGGCATTCAATTGATCGGTTGAACGCAATTTTAGGGAAAATCGGCTGGCAGGTGCTAGCGTTATTGAGCGGTTTTTCTTTTAATTGAGCAATAAAATTGCGTAATTTGTATGTTTATTGATCTATTATTTTGCTATT
This sequence comes from Burkholderiales bacterium, assembly GCA_038250105.1. Taxonomy (GTDB): domain Bacteria; phylum Pseudomonadota; class Gammaproteobacteria; order Burkholderiales; family Rhodocyclaceae; genus Azonexus. Next base: position 11,029 of record JBBSCQ010000030.1, read on the forward strand.
TAAAATAATTTGGAAAGATCATGCAATTCGACCGCTACGACCGGCAGATTCTCGATGTATTGCAGCAGGATGGCCGAATCAGTAACCAGGATCTGGCCGACCGCATCGGCCTGTCGCCGTCGCCCTGTTTGCGTCGGGTGCGTACACTGGAAGAGGCCGGCTTGATTACCGGCTATCGCGCTTTCCTCGATGCCAAAAAGCTGGGTTTGTCCTTGATGGCGTTGATCGGCATTTCAATGGACCAGCACACGCCGGAACGCTTTGCCAATCTCGAAAGCAGCATTGCGGAAATCCCGGAAGTTCTGGAATGCCTGTTAATCACCGGCCAGCAGTCGGATTACCAGTTGAAGGTCGTGGTGCGCGACATGGATGCCTATCAGGATCTGCTCCTCAACAAGATCACTCGCATCACTGGCGTCACCGGCGTGCACACCAGTTTTGTGCTCAGAAGGGTGGTCGACCGCAGCAATCTGCCGCTGGGGGAGATTTCCTGACTCAGGCTTCCCAGGGCGGTATGGGATTGAAGGTGCGTTCCAGTTCATCGAGAAAAACCCGCACCTTGGGGGCGCGGATGCGGCTCGGTGTGTAGCAGGCATGCAGATAACGCCCGAAGTTGGTGACCGGTTCGAGGTCGTCGAAGATGGTTTGCAAGTTGCCGCGAGCTATCTCTTGAGCGCAAAGGTAGGTCGGCAAAATGGCCAGCCCGTAGCCATCAAGGACGGCGGCCAGGATGCAATCGAGATTGTTGTAGTGAATCTTGCTACTAACGGCGATGCTGATCTGCTCGCCTTGGCGATCAACCAGATGCCAGTCCGGACTGCCGCCGGTGTGGAGAAAGCTGAAGCATTGATGCTGTGCCAGATCCTGTGGCGTCTTCGGTTCGCCGTGGGCAGCGAAATAGGCCGGCGAGCCGCAAATCACCCGTTTGAGCTGCACCAATTTTTTGGCTACGGCATCTTCAGGCGGCGCTTTGGTCATACGTAAGGCGAGGTCGATGTTGTCCTCGAACAGGTCAACCAATTGGTCGGTCAACACCAGTTCGCAGCTCAGTTCAGGGTATTTGCTGACGATTTTTGGCAAGAGGGACGCGATATAGAGCCGGCCAAAAGTGATCGAAGCGCTGATCCGCAAGACGCCGCGCGGCACATCGCCCATATTTTTGACGGCAATTTCGGTACTCTGCACCGCCTCCAGCGCCCGCAAGGCGTGTTGATGGAAAATTTCGCCAGAGGGTGTCAGGCTGAGTTTGCGCGTCGAGCGTTCAAACAGGCGGACGCCAAATTCACGCTCCAGTTCCGCCACCTGCTTGCTGATTTGCGCCCGGGTGCAGTCCAGACGGCGCGACGCGGCTGCCATACTGCCGCTTTCGACGACCTTGATGAAGCTATCCCAGCTACTTAGCCAGCTCATATTGTCAATGCTCCGTTGACCTAATGCCTAAAATTATGGGCTATTTGCCAACTAAATTGACAACTATAGTTCGGTTTAAATTACGCTAACAAGTCATGCTTCAGGAAAAACAACAATGCTACGTTCATTAAGCCAGCCTGGTGTTCTCGCCACGACCCTTGCTGCTGCGGGTATTCTGGCGGTCACTATGGGGGCGCGTCAGTCGCTCGGGCTGTTTATCAGCCCGATGGATATGTCGCTGGGGCTGGGGGTTGCCAGCATCAGCCTGGCGCTGGCGATCGGGCAACTCACCTGGGGGGTGGCTCAGCCAGTGGCTGGTGCAGTGGCTGACCGCTTCGGGCCGCGCGCCGTACTGATCGGCGGCGTGGTGCTGCTGGCGCTGGGCAGTGCCATAACGCCGTTTATGGGTTCCGGTTTCGGACTGATTATTACCTTGGGTTTGATTTCGGCGATAGGTTCGGGGGCAGGCAGTTTTTCCGTGCTGATCGGCGCTGCAGCACAACGCTTGCCACTGGAGGCGCGCGGTACCGCTTCCGGGGTGATCAATGCGGGGGGTTCCTTCGGCCAGTTTGTCTTTGCGCCGATTTTGCAAAAGCTGATTCAGTCGGTCGGCTGGATGGGGGCGATGTGGGGGATGGCATTGATGGTCCTCTCTGCACTGCCGTTGATCGGTCGACTGACTCGGCCAATTGAAACCCCAGTGCACCACACGCATGCTGACGACGGCTTGCTCAAGGCGATCTCTACGGCGATGAAAGATCCAAGTTATTTACTGCTGCATGCCGGGTTTTTCACCTGCGGCTTTCATATTGCCTTCTTGGTTACGCATTTGCCGGGCGAAGTGAATCTGTGCGGACTACCGCCCTCAGTGGCTAGTTGGTCGTTGGCGATCATCGGTCTGGCCAATATTTTCGGCAGCCTTTACGCCGGTTCCTGCATCGCAAAATATCGCAGCAAGTACGTACTGGCGGTGATGTATGCCTCGCGCGCCGTGCTCGTCGGCCTCTATTTGCTGGCACCACGCACCGAACTGACCTTTTATATTTTCGCCGCAGGTCTCGGTTTTACCTGGCTGGCCACCGTGCCGCCTACTGCCGCGATTGTCGGCAAGCTGTTCGGCATCCGCTACCTAGCTACGCTTTTTGGCTTGACCTTATTCACCCACCAGATCGGCGGTTTTCTCGGGGCCTATCTCGGTGGTTTGGTGATTACCCGCTTCGGTGACTTTGGCTGGATGTGGTATGCCGACATCGTGCTCGCGCTGCTGGCCGCCGTGATCAATTTGCCGATTCGCGAAGCGCCGGTGGTCAGAGCGTTAGCGCCGGCCTAGTGGTGCTGGGGAATGCAAGGGGCAATCTTGTTCCGCATTCCCCTTTTGTTTTTATATCGCGCCCAAATACTCGCCCCGTGTCGGGTAGTCATTGGCAAGGATGAAATCCAGTCCGCCGACTAAATCGTTAAAGTTGGGGCGGGCGAATGGCATGGTCTGAACGTTGCCGTAATACAGCGTTTGATCCGGGCGAACCATGAAGACGCCAGGTTCGGAGAAGAGCGCAGGCTCTTCGATGCCAAGCGATGTTTTGCCAAGGCTTTCTGAGATGTACAACCCCCAGTTGCGAGCAACTTCAAGCGTGACGCCGTAAGCGAAGCGCAAATTTTTGGCCTGAACCTTGTCGGCCATCTGCTGTGTGCGCTCGCGATTGTCTGATGACAAAGCAATGACATTGACGCCACGTTTTTCAAACTCAGGCACCAGGCGCTCAAGTTCAATCAGGTACTTGGCGCACAGTGGGCAATGCAAGCCGCGATAGAAGACGATGAGGGAGAAGTTTTTGGGTATTTCATTAGCCAAGTTGTAGTGGCCGTGGCTCAGTGTTTCGACGGATAGTGCCGGGGTGTTTTGACGGGGGTAAAGCATGCTGTTCTCCTTTGTGGTTAATTATTAGACTGTAGTGTGTTGTATGAAATGATTTAATATGTTCAATATCATTACCATTTCGTACATTTATGGCGCATCTTGATCGGCTCTCTGCCCTGCTTGAAGGCTTGGCGCCTGATATTGTGATTCGCCATGCCGGGCCGCTTGCGGCATGCTCGCGTATTGACGCTAGTGCGGCAGATCATCTTTATTTACATCTTTTGCTTGAGGGGCAGCAGGATATTCGCCTTGCTGCTGCGGCCAGTATTGCCATGGTCGCGCCCGGTATCGCAGTCGTTCGGGGCGATCAGACGCATGAGTTGCTGGCCCCCGCGAATGATCAAGCGCATCGCCTTCTTTGTATTGAGGCGCGCTTTGCTGGCCCGGCGGCGCCACTATTGCTGGCGGCATTTGCCGAGCCACTGCATATTGATCTTGATGCCAACGCGACCGAATTGGGGCTTGTTGTTCGCTTGATCGCCAGCGAGCTTGTTGCACCTCGTTGCGGTCAACCGGCTTTACTTCGCCGGGCTGGGGAAATTCTCTTTATTGGCTTGCTGCGTTATTTGATCGCGCACCCACGAACCCCTGTGGGTATGTTGAACGGTCTGGCGGAGCCACGGATCGCCCGGGCGCTGGTCGCTTTGCACGTGGAGCCGCAGGCGGACTGGTCGCTGGAGTCACTGGCGGCTACGGCTGGCATGTCACGCACCGCATTTGCCATGCGTTTTCGCACCTTGATGGGGATTACCCCAGGTGATTATGTGATGCAGTTGCGGCTTGGTATTGCCCGCCGGGAAATTGATTTGGGGAGTGGCTTGAAGCGGGCGGCACAGGCGGCTGGTTATGCCAGTTCAGCCGCCTTGTCGCGTGCGCTATCGCGCCAGCGCTTGCGAGACTCATCTGAGTGAAATAGTATCAGCCGCCTTTTTTCAGCGCCAAGCCACCGGCCGCGTATAATCCGCCCCGGAAAGTCGGCCAGGCAATCGCTGGGCGTCCGGGGGCAACTTCGGCGCCGGGAGGAAAGTCCGGGCTCCATAGGGCAGGATGCCAGTTAACGACTGGGTGTTATAAGTCGCAAGACGCAAGTCGGGTGACCCAAGGCAACGGAAAGTGCAACAGAAAATAAACCGCCGATGGCGTCGCAAGACGCACAGGTAAGGGCGAAACGGCGAGGTAAGAGCTCACCGCGCTGGCGGTAACGTTCAGCGGCATGGCAAACCCCATCCGGAGCAAGACCAAATAGGGAAGCGTTAGGCGTGGCCCACGCTGCTTCCGGGTAGGTTGCTTGAGCCTGTCAGTAATGGCAGGCCTAGAGGAATGATTGCCGAACCCCGCAAGGGGGGAACAGAACCCGGCTTATCGGCTGGCTTTCCACTTCACCGATAACTGCAGGAAGTTCGCTCGACGCGGCCTTGAGCCATCGGCGACAATGTACGGATGAATCCAATAATCCAATGGCAAGAAGCCGGCCAGCCGCATTCGGCCCGCTGGCGTTCGGAAGCGGCATTGCCCCCGCACAGCAAAGTGGTGGTCGGTGATGATCGCTTGAGCGCCGATGCTGCATATCGCCTGATGACCGAGGGCAACGCTATTCTCTGGCGCGGCGACTGGCAAAAGGCGCGCAATTTATTGCTGGCGCTGACGCAGCGGGCCGACCGCCAGCCGCGTCCGGCTGGTGAGAAAAAATTTGCAACGCCGGCCGAAGCCTTTGCCCAGCACCGGCAAAAGCAGGGCCGGCGCGCTGCCTTGCTGGGTCAGTTGCTGGTGCCGCTCAAGGCGGATTACGGCGTGCCCTTGCGCCGGGCGCAGGATGTCAAGCAAGCTTGTCTCGAAGCCTACGAGTCGGAAGGTGAGGACTCGGTGGTTTCGCTGCGTGAACTGCTGGCCGTGATCAGCGCCCATGAGTGGCGAAAAAAAGGCATACCGGTACCGGCGGTGGAGGGTCGGATTTATCCGCATTACGGCGTTTTTTCGCCGGTGCGCGGCGAGTACGTCGATCTCATTGCCAAGGCGCCGCTACCGGCGGGTTGCGAACTGGCGTTTGATATTGGCACCGGTTCCGGTATTTTGGCGGCCATCCTTGCCCGGCGCGGTGTCAAGCGGGTGGTGGCGACTGATCAGGACCTGCGCGCCCTGAATTGCGCTACAGAAAATGTGCAGAAATTGGGGTTGACCGCAGCAATCGAAATTATCAAGACCGATCTCTTTCCGGAGGGCCGGGCGCCGCTGGTGATCTGCAATCCGCCCTGGGTGCCGGCGCAGCCGAGTTCGCCGATTGAATATGCTGTCTATGATCCGGATTCACGCATGCTGCGCGGCTTTCTTGCTGGACTGGCGGAACACCTTGAAGTTGGTGGCGAAGGCTGGCTGATACTTTCCGATCTGGCTGAACACCTCGGACTTCGGACACGGGATGAACTGCTCGGCTGGATCGCGGCGGGTGGCTTGCAAGTATTGGGGCGCAGCGATACCCGTCCGAATCACCCCAAAGCCAGTGATCGCAGTGACCCTTTGCATACGACGCGGGTGGCAGAAGTGACTTCCTTGTGGCGCTTGGGCTTGGCCCATCAAGTCGGATAAATGCAATTTTTCCTTGGCCGGAGTGATTCTGGAGCCGCTAAAACTCAAGCACCATTAACGTCCGGCAACTGGGTTTTTCCTTGCTGAAGGGGCGGAACCCGTAAGTGGCAAAGCGTTTTTTGTGCGCTGTTGATACCAGTAGCCGGCCAGAAGAGAAGTTCGTCTGCACCCATTCGATGCGGGCGCGAGTTAATGCTTTGGCGATTCCTTGGCCACGCGCCTCTTCGGCGACTGCCGATAGAAACAGAATATGGGTATCTGTCGCCCAGTCGGCAGCTTTTATGCCACCGACACCGTTGACCGCGCCGTTTTGCCGGGCGAGAAAAAACTTTCGGTAGAAAGGTGCTGGGGAGGGCAATAACTGGGCGCGGATGCGCGCCTCGTTGTAGCGATTGCAATCATCAAAAGCAACGACCAAAAGATGGGCTGCGGCGTCAAGCGATTGATTGTCGCCAGCGACGAGTTCTTCAATGAGCATTGGTTTCGGCATTTTTACCTCCGGTGATGCGGATGGCGAAAGACCTGTTTGGGCCGGTTCCATGGCTAGGGAGAAGCGAAATGCTTTACTTCAGCTACCCCGCTTACCAAGCGTTGCCAAAAAGTTGGCAAATAAAACCCGGCACTTGGCCGGGAAAAATAAGTCGCAAATCGTGAGTGGACGCCATGAATTTTCGTTGTTTGGCGCAAATGTTTCAGGGGGCGACTTATGGAACGATTTTGGGTGCCTATTGCAAGGGGCTTGTGACAGGGTTCTGCGAGTCGGTCAATTTTCCTGTTTTGAGGTGCTCGGCTGGCGGGAACGATTCAATGCCACCAATTCGATGATTCCCCAGATTAAGGCGCCACCAATGGCCAACGCGGTATGCGATAAGTTTTTACGCAGAACGTAATTCATGATTGTTTGCTCCTTTCGAGTGTCATGAAAAATTCATCTCAGCAGTAGAGGGTTGGCATCTACCATATCAGGCGAGTGTTAAGCCGCTGTTTCAAGAGCGTGACAAATACGGCTCGACTGGATGGCATTTCAGCCACCAGAACAGCCCCTGTCTATTTTTTAAGGCGATCAGCAATTGCGCGGCCAGCCCCACAATCAACTCAATGAATTGAGCGAGCTCGAAAATATTATTCGAAGTGGTGGAAGCCAGCTTTCAACGCACGTTGCCTGTGAAGTCATGGTTGGGGATCAAGATTTTCCGGTGCATGTCATTGCCTTGGGTAATCCGAGTCTTGATGTGCCTGTCGTCGGGTTTTTTGGCGGCTTTCATGGTCTGGAAAGAATCGGCGCTGAGGTCGTCATGGCCTATTTGCGCAGCCTGGTGGTGCGCCTGGCGTGGGATAGCGTCCTGCATCGCCAACTCGAATCTGTTCGTCTGGTGTTTATGCCTATCGTCAATCCTGGCGGCATGTGGCGTGGCACGCGGGCAAATCCGAATGGGGTTGATCTGATGCGCAATGCGCCGATGAACGCCGTAGAGAAAGTGCCTTTTCTCTTTGGTGGGCAGCGGATAAGCGCCAGATTGCCTTGGTATCGCGGGGCGCAAGGTGATCCGATGGAACTGGAAAATAGTGCCGTCTGTTGCCTGGTCGAGAAGGAACTGCTGAGCCGGAAGTTCAGCATTGCCCTTGATTGCCATTCCGGATTCGGCATTGCCGATCGCCTCTGGTTTCCCTACGCCTACACGGCTCAACCAATCGAGCATCTGCCGGAGATGCATGCGCTAAAAAATATCTATGATCAGACGCATCCGAATCATCGATACATCTTTGAGCCGCAAAGCCGTCAGTACCTGACCCATGGCGACCTCTGGGATTATCTTTACCAGCGCGCCTGTTTGGATCCTAGGCGCACGTTTCTACCGCTAACGCTGGAAATGGGCTCCTGGATGTGGGTCAAGAAGAATCCGCGTCAGCTCTTTTCCCGCCATGGGATTTTCAATCCCCTGATCGAACATCGCCAACAGCGGGTGCTGCGTCGGCACCTTTCCTGGCTCGACTTTCTCGCGCGCGCCGCCAGTGGCCACCAGCGCTGGATACCCACTGGAGAGGCCCGCGAACAACAGCGGCAAGATGCGCTAAACCACTGGTACCGCAGGGAATCGCAGTGAGTACGTGGGTTTTTCTGCGTGGCCTGACGCGTGAGTGCCGCCACTGGGGTAGTTTTCCCGAAACGTTTCAGCGAGATATACCCGGGGCGACGGTGCACCGCATCGATCTGCCGGGAAATGGAATCCTGTATCAACAAAAAAAAAGCCCGTTGAACGTAGCCGAAATGGCAGAAAGCTGCCGAGCTGATTTGGCAGCCAGGGGTGTTCCGCCGCCTTACCATTTACTCGCCATGTCGCTCGGTGCGATGGTTGCTATTGACTGGGCTTCGCGTCATCCCGAGGAGATTTCCGGCTGCGTCCTGATCAACACCAGCCTGCGTTCCTTCAGCGCTTTTCATCAACGCCTCAAGCCCGGTAACTATGTGCCGCTCCTCCGGCGAATCTTGTTTCGCAGCAAGGCTGAAGACTGGGAACGGACGATATTGCATATCACCAGCCGCCACCCCGCACGGCCGAGTCAGACAATTGCCGACTGGGTCACCTATCGTCAGGAATTTCCGGTATCCACCCTGAATGCCTGCCGGCAGTTGCTGGCCGCTGCCCGCTACCAGGTACCGCCCAACAAACCAGCCATGCCAATCCTTGTTTTATCAAGTCAGAAAGATGGCTTGGTCGATCCGCGCTGCTCACAGCGACTCGCCCGGCATTGGGATACTGCATTTGCCGAACACCCAACCGCCGGGCACGATATCCCGCTCGATGATGGCCCCTGGGTTTCCACGCAAGTGAAGGCATGGTTGCAAGCCCTGCCATCCCTTGCTGAGGAAATAGCCCCTGTCTGACCACCTTCTTCCAACTTTGCCCGGCATGCTGCTCAAGGCAATGACGACAATGCGGCGTGACCGGCGCGGCTCATTTTCACTCGCTGAGTTTGACGCCAGCTTCGCCGTCGCTGCTATCGACCTGAAACATCTTGCGCGCTACCGTCAATTCTTTGGTGATAGCGGCAGGCATATTCCTTTGGCCTATTTTTATCTGCTGGCCCAGCGCGCGCAGGTGGCGCTTATGCTGGATAGTCGATTTTCCTATCCGATTCCCGGCCTGATTCACGCCAGTAATCAGTTGCGTCTTTACCAAACTCCTCAGGCCGGGCGTTGTATGACGGCGTTGGTCTCGGTCAGGCCGGGCCAAGACACGGCGGCATCGCGAAAAGTTTTTTTTACTGTGGAAATCACCCAATTCGGGCGTCGGATGATTACTTGCGTTAGCGAATACCGTGCGCGCCGGACTGACCATGAAAAAGTCACCCGGAAACCACGCTTGGCAGAATTGCCTGAAGCTTTATCCGAGAGTGCCTGGCTGTTAAAGCCCCATATATTTCGTCGCTATGCGCGGCTTTCCGGGGATTTCAATCCGATTCATCTCTCTGCCTTGGCGGCGAAAGCTTTCGGTCTCAGGGCCGCAATTGCGCATGGTATGTACTCAGTTGGCCGCTCGGCAGTGGCCATCGAAAAGCTGACTGGACGACAGGTTATTGCGCTTGATGCCCACTTTAAATCCCCTATTCTTCTCCCCAGCCAGGTCAACTTCGGCTTTAAAAAATGCACTGAGGACGATGCGGTTTATGTCATTTCTTCATCAGATAAACAGTTGATCCATATTGAAGGTATTTGCACTTTGTCGTGAGTTTGAGCCGGTGCGAAATCGCAGCGCCAAATTGCGGTTTGTGAAAACTTTGTATGATCCGGAATAAAGCCGGTCCGATTGGCGTATACCCAGATGAAGACCCCATAAATTTGACGGAGACAATAATGAAAACACCTAAATTTTTACTCGCACTGCTCGTATCCGCCACCTTGGCAGCCTGTTCGGCAACCGGCTCGCGCCCAGTTGCGCCGGCCATGCTGACCGATGGCGTGCTGACTGGCAGTAATGGTATGACGCTATACGTCTTTGACAAGGATGCTGCCGGCAGCGGCAAGAGTATGTGCAATGGCCCCTGCGCCACCAATTGGCCGCCGCTTTTCGCCACGGATAACGACATGGCGAGCGGCGATTACAGCATCGTGATGCGTGACGATGGCAAGAAACAGTGGGCGCTCAAGGGCAAGCCGCTGTATTTCTGGGTCAAGGACCAGAAAGCCGGCGACAAGACGGGTGATGGCGTCAATAACGTCTGGCACGTCGCCAAGCCCTAAACGCTCGTGGAAAGCAGCGCGATCCTGACCGAGTTGCCCCGCCTGCGGCGTTATGCCCGGGCGCTGGTGGGCAATCGCGCTGCTGCTGATGATCTGGTGCAGGACACGCTGGAGCGTGCTTGGTCACGGCTCGCCCAATGGCGGGTGGGCAGCGATTTGCGCGCCTGGCTGTTCGGCATCATGCACAACCTGCGAGTTGATCAATTGCGCCGCCCCGGGCTGAATACTTTGCCAATGGAAGATGAGGAGTTCGAGGTGCCGATCCGCGCCACGCAAACCGATCGGCTTGAACTGAGCGATCTCGAATCGTCGCTGGCCCGCCTGCCGGAGGAACAACGCGCTGTCCTGCTGCTCGTTGCGCTTGAGGAAATGAGCTATGAGGACGTTGCCAGCACCTTGGAGATTCCCATTGGCACCGTGATGTCGCGCCTTTCCCGGGGCCGCGAACGCTTGCGGCTAATTCTGCAAGGTCGCCCGCCGGCGGTTAATTTGCGAGTCGTTCGATGACTACACATCCGATCACTGAAGCCGATCTGCACGCCTACGTTGATGCGCAGTTGCCGGCAGACCGGCACGCCGAGGTGATGGCGTATCTTGCCGCCGAGCCGGCTGAGGCTGAACGCCTGCAAGCCTATCGGGCGCAAAAGGAGGCCTTGCGTCAGTTGTTTGATCCGCTGCTGGAGGAAGAGCTGCCGGAAAAGCTGCGGTCCTTGGCCGAAAAGCCCATTGCTACGGTCAACGCCAAAAAACAGTCATTTTTGTCACGCTGGTCATTGCAACGGATTGCGGCAGGAGTCTTCATTGCGTTGCTTGGCGGCGCTGCCGGCTGGCTTGGGCATGGCCAATATCAGGCGAACGATCGGCTGGCACAAATGGTTCCTTTGCCCCGTCAGGCGGCCGTGGCGCACGTCGTCTATAGCCCGGACGTCAAGCGCCCGGTTGAGGTGACGGCGGACCAGGAAGATCAACTGATCAAGTGGCTGACCAAACGTCTCGGTACGCCGGTTAGCCCGCCCAAACTCGGCGCACTTGGTTTCGAGCTGATCGGCGGGCGTCTGCTCCCCGGCAACACCGGGCCGGTGGCCCAGTTCATGTACCACGATAGCAGTGGCCAGCGCCTGACGATTTATGTCAGCACTGAGAACGCCAGCAATCGCGATACCGCTTTCCGTTTTGCCAAGGAAGGCCCGGTCAATGTCTTTTACTGGGTCGATGGCAAATTTGGCTACGCCCTTTCGGCCGGGATCGATAAGAGTGAGCTGGCGCGGGTGGCAACTGCAGTTTACGATCAACTTGAACGTAAGTAAGTTGGCCGATAGGTTTGTTTGAAATAGCCAACACTGGCTGCTTTGAAATGACCATATGCCCTCAACCCTGACAGGAAAAACCACGATGCAGAAGAGAAAAACTTCCCATTACGCCCTCGCTAGTTTGCTTAGCTTGGGTGCCACACTGGCTAATGCTGGGGAAACGGAGGTGACTGCGCCGCAAGTCGTTAGTGCTATTGAGGGTGTTTTTGGGGTGAATCCGGGGCAGCGCCGCAACCACATCAAAGGCACTTGCGCTATCGGTGAATTTGTCGGCAGCAAGGATGCTGCGGTGTACAGTCGTTCTGTCTTGTTTTCCGGTCAGCCTGTCCCGGTAATTGCCCGATTTTCCGTGACCGGCGGCAACCCCAAGGTGCCGGATACGGCGAAAAGCGTGCGCGGTATGGCCTTGCAGTTCAAATTGCCCGGCGGCGAGTTGCATCATATGGCGATGCTTAATACGCCAATCTTCGGTGCGGCCAATCCACAGACCTTTTTTGACTTGATGCAGGCGCTGAAAGCCGACCCGGCCACCGGCAAGCCCGATCCAGCCAAGATGCAAGCCTTCAAGGCAAGTCATCCGGATAACCTGGCGCAGTCACAGTATCTGGCCAGCAACAATCCGCCAACCAGTTACGCCAATAGCGCCTATTGGGGCATCCACACCTTTAATTTTATCAACCAAAAAAACAAGGCAACGCCGGTGCGCTGGCGCTTTGTACCGCAGGATGGTGAAAAGCGTCTGAGTGATGAAGCGCTGAAAACGGCCGGCGCCCATTTCCTCGAACAGGCCTTGGTCAGCCGCACCCAGCAAGGCCCAACACGTTGGGACATGATCGTGACCCTGGGCGAACCAAGTGATCCGGAAAATAATCCGACGATCGCCTGGCCGGAAGGTCGCAAGGAATTCAAGGCCGGTACGTTGAGCATCAGTGCCGCCATGGCGCAGCAAGGTGCCGCCTGTGAGCCGATAAATTTCGACCCGCTTGCGATGGCTAATGGCATTACGCCAAGCAACGACCCGGTACTGCAATTCCGCTCACCGGCCTATGCCGTCTCATTCGGCAAGCGTTTGGGCGGCCAGTAAGTGGTCACTACGTTGGCTGACTCACAGACATCTGGCCAACGATAAAATGTGAAGTGCAGCGAGTTGATGATGGTCTTGCCGTTTCAAGACTTTATAATTCGCTGCATTAACCCCACGGAGTTTTACATGGCACGTACTGTCAATTGCATCAAACTCGGCCGCGAAGCCGAAGGCCTCGACCTGCCGCCGTACCCCGGCGCCCTTGGTCAGCGTGTTTTCGAAAACGTTTCCAAGGAAGCCTGGCAGCAGTGGATCAAGCTACAGACCATGCTGATCAACGAAAACCGGCTTAACTTGGTCGACGCCCGTCATCGTAAATATCTAGCTGAACAGCTGGAAAAGCATTTCTTCGGCGATGGTGCGGATCAGATTCAGGGCTACGTACCGCCGCCGGCCGCCTGATTTGTTTCAGCCAAAAAAAATCCCGCTTCGGCGGGATTTTTTTATGGGGCAGTTGGTGCGGCATTGCTTACATTTAGCCGACCTTCTGCCGAACTACAGAAGGCGAATTACTTGGCGCTCTTCTTGGCAGCAGCAGCGGTGGCGCTAACGGCCTTGCCAGCTACTTTGCCTGCAGTTTGCATGTTGTTTTCAGCGATGTCGTTCAGTTGCTTGGTCATCGAGGTCATGGTGTCGAAGGCTTTGGTGGAAGCGCCGAGCATGGACTTCATGGCAGCAGCAAATACGTCGCCACCCATTGGGGAGTTGGCAGTCGCTTTTTCAACGGCGCCGGTAGCGTTCTTGCTGAAGGTGCTGTACTGGGATTCCATGACAGAAGTGACTTCCTTCTGCATGCTGGCAACCAAGTCATAAACGCTACGCGAGTATTCCATCAGCTTGTCAGCATTCGGCTTGGCCAGTTCGCTTTGCAACTTGGCGACATCCTTCGCATCCTTGGCACCCATCAACTGTTGCGAGTTGGCAACCGAGTTGTTGAAGAGTTCGCGGGTGGCGGCCATATTGAGGGCGGTCAGGCGCTCGACGCCATTGAAGGCGGAGTGCAGCAGGGCCATCATTACTTCGGCGTTGGCTTTTTGGGCGGCGGTCAGTTGCTCAATATTCGGGTTGCTCATCTTGGTCTCCAGTTCTGATTTTGTGGGTAAAAATGAAACAAAGCCCCTGCGATTGGGCGGGGGCTTTTATTACTGGCTAATTACTTGGCAGCCTTCTTGGTTGCGGTACCGGCAGCCTTGACGGTTGCGTTGGTAGCAGCAGCCACATTGGCTTCGGCCATTTCAGCAACTTGCTTGGCAGCCTTGTTCATGTTGTCGAAAGCCGAGCTGGCAGCAGCAATGGCGCTCTTGACAGCAGCAACAGCCACATCGGAACCAGCCGGAGCGGACTTGGCAGCCTTGTCGAGCAGGCCGGCAACAGTCTTCTGGAAGTCGCCGAATTGGGCTTCAACCATCTTGGACAGCTCTTCTTGGGTCTGGGCAGAAATTTCGTAGACGCTACGTGAGTAGGCGGCAGCCTTTTCAACGTTCGGCTGGGTCAGCGAAGCCTGAATAGCCATGGCTTCTTGCGGATCCTTGGCAGCCATCAGCGCCTTGGCGCCGGAGACGGAGTCTTCCAGAACGGAGCGGGCGGTGTTCAGGTTCAGGGCAGCGATACGCTCGGCAGAAGCCAGAGCGGTATTGGCCAGGGACAGCAGGGAATCAACGGTGGCTTTGTTGGCAGAAGCGAATTGCTCGGGGGTCTTGAACATGGGTAATCTCCTAAGTAAAAAGTTATGCAAAAGTGAAACCGTTGCAACGCTATTCTGAATCAATGTTGCGCTGCACCAATGGGGTCAATTATAGAAGTGATTGTGACAATGTCAACAATTTGTTTGTGCGGTGCACAAAATCGTTTTATTTACCATTAAATCAGTTGCTTGCCGCGCCTCAAAAGCCACGGCTGGAGCGCCTTTTACGACATTCTAAATGGTTTGTGCGTCATTGTGGTGCGGTGGGTGTGCTTAGGCTTGCGGCGCTTTTTAGCTCAAGTCGGTTGCCTCGGGTCGTGGTTGGTTCGGGAACTGTGCCTTTGTTTTTTGGTTGAATAATGGCGCGCACGCGGGCCGGGGGCGCTTTCGGGTCACGATTCTCGCCGGCCGTCACTAGGTATTTTTCGCTAACAGCGTCGTACCAGATGTAATCTCCACGGACTTGATCTTCGCCACTTTTTACCCAGGCGCGGTGAAAGAGTTCGGCAATTTCAGTATTGGAGTTGTATTCGATACGCTCGGCTTCACCATCAACATAGTCTTCCGACCCTTCGCGTTTTTGTCGAATGCGCGCCAAGCCATCCTTGCCACCAAAAGCGACACCTTTCTGGAAACCGTACTGATCTTCGGTGACGACGACGCGATCCGCCTTGAGAATCATCGTGCCCTTGGTAATCAGGACATCACCCTCGAGGATCTGGATTTTCTTGGCATCATCAATGGTCACCCGATTGGCTTCGAGTTGCATGGGTTTGTCACGATCGGCCCGTTCGGCCAGAACATTCTGGGTGGCGAGAAGGCAAAAGGCAAGGGTGGCGAGACGAAGGTTCATGGCGTTACTCTGGGGCGAATGTACAGGCCGGTAACCTGTGATTGCAAAATGAGGATGGCGGTATTGTTGTCGAGATGCGCTCCGACGCCTTTAACCCAGGATTGTCCCTGAGTGATTTCCACCGGGCTACTAGTAAAGGCAAAGCCGGCATTTGGCTGGGTGGTCAGGTCCGGCATGCGGGCAATCATTTCCGGTCGTTCGGGTGTCGCGGCGCGGGTAATGACGACATCGTCCCACATGTAAACGGTGTCACCTTTCGAGGTTGCCTTGGCTTGCTTTGAGCTTATCGTCACCGGCGGGGCATCGGGGCGGTAACTGATCAATACCGGAGATTTCAGTTCCGAACTGTCATCGTCCGGAAAATGGACGAGGTAGGGGGCGGTCAGTCGGTATTTGATGTTGCCGGTTTCGTCAAAGCGCCGAATGACAAAGTTTTCCGCAATGGCATCCGGGTCGTGGCGAATTTTTCCATCATTTTTGACATTCTCGCCGCCGATCGTTTTTTGTAGCCAAAAAGTCAGGCCAGCCAGCAAAGCGAGCAGCACAATGGGAAAAAGTTGGCTTGGCCAGTGCTTCATTGCGGCTCTAGATAGGGCGCAAACGCAGCATTGAGTTTGTCCTGCGCGGCGAGAATGAATTCGCAGGCTTCGCGAACGGCACCGTGGCCACCCGCCGTTTCGGTGACTAGGTGGGCGTGCGTCTTGGTAATCGGGCGCGCATTGGCCGGGGCAATTGCCAAGCCACAAATGGTCATCACCGGCAGGTCGATCAGGTCGTCGCCCATGAAGGCGCAATCCGTCCATTGCAGGCCAAGTTTTTGCAGCAAGTCGCCGACTGCGGCGCGCTTGTTGGCAACGCCTTGATAGACATGGGTGATGCCCAGATCAGCAGCGCGGGCGGCAACCACGCCGGAGGTGCGGCCGGTGACGATGGCCAGCTCAAACCCGGCGCGGCGCATCAGAACAAGGCCGAGACCGTCCTGGACATTAAAAGTTTTCAGTTCGCCACCCTCGTCGGTGTAATGCAACCCACCATCGGTCATTACACCATCAATGTCGAAAGCAACCAGTTTGATCCGGCTGGCGCGGGATTTTAGGGCGGGATCAGTAATCGGTTCGGCGTTCAATTCGGCGTCCATTAAATAACCTTGGCGGTAAATAGGTCGTGCATATTGAGGGCGCCAACCAGCAGGCCATCGGCGTCGGTTACGAGCAGGCCGTTGATGCGCAGGCGCTCCATCATTTCGACGGCTTCGACAGCCAGGCGGTTGGGGGCGATGGTGTGGGGCGCCGGGTGCATGACATTGGCGATGACCCCTTGTTGCAGGTCGATACGTTTTTCAAAGGCGCGGCGCAGGTCACCATCAGTAAAGATACCGAGCACTTTGCCGTTCGTATCGGTAACCGCGATCAGACCGAGCCCGCCGCGCGACATGGCGACGATGGCATCGGTAATGCCGGTCTCTAGGCTAACCGCCGGGACTTGATCAACCGGCCGCATGACGTCGCTGACGTGGGTGAGCAAGCGGCGGCCGAGTGAGCCGCCGGGGTGGGAGCGGGCGAAATCCTCTGGTCCAAAGCCGCGCGCATCAAGTAAGGCAACCGCAAGCGCATCGCCTAAGGCCAGGGCAGCTGTTGTGCTAGCCGTTGGCGCCAGATTGTGTGGGCAGGCTTCCTGGGCGACACCGGCATCAAGATGGACATCAGCTTCGCGGGCCAGGCTTGAGCTTGGTACGCCGGTCATCGAAATCAGTCGGGCGCCCTGGCGTTTGACCAGCGGCACAATGCGCAGCAATTCTTCCGACTCGCCGGAATTGGAGAGGGCAAGTAGCACATCGTCGCGGGTAATCATGCCGAGATCGCCGTGGCTGGCTTCAGCCGGGTGGACGAAATAGGCTGGGGTGCCGGTACTGGCCATGGTGGCGGCAATCTTGCGGGCAATATGGCCGGATTTGCCCATGCCGCTGACGATGAGGCGTCCGCGGCTGGTCAGAATCATTTCAACGGCCTTGGCAAAGTCGTCGTTAATTCGGCTTTTTAACGCGTCGACCGCGGCAGCCTCGATGCTGAGCGTCTGGCGACCAAGCGCCAGAGCGCGTTCCGGTGAAAAGCGATGGGCTGTTGGGCTTGGGGTCATGGGCTGGCTACGGTTATGATGGCCGAAGTATACCTGAATCGGGAATCGCCCCTTGAGCGCACTATCCCTCGTCCTTTTGTTGTTAGGTGCCTCGGTTTTGGCCGTGGTCATCTTTCGTCGTTTCAATTTGCCGCCAGTGCTGGGTTACCTGCTGGTTGGCAGCTTGATTGGGCCGCACGCATTTAACTTGATGCGTGACGTACATCGGGCTGAATCGCTGGCTGAATTTGGTGTGGTTTTCCTGATGTTCTCGATTGGCCTCGAGTTCTCCTTGCCCAAGTTGTACACGATGAAGCGCATCGTATTCGGGCTCGGCTTGCTTCAGGTCGCAGTCACCATGGTCTTGATGACTGGTCTCATCATGCTCTTTGACGTGAGCTGGCAACTTGGTATTGCGCTGGGCGGCGTCTTCGCCATGTCCTCCACCGCCGTGCTGACCAAGTTGCTGGCCGAGCGCATGCAACTCGATTCGGCGCATGGTCGCGAAGTCATGGGGGTATTGCTCTTTCAGGATCTGGCCGTGGTTCCCTTGCTGGTGCTGATTCCATCGCTAACCCAGCCGCCGGAAAAACTCGCCATGCTGCTCGGTATCGCGTTGGTCAAGGCGGTCATCGTGTTGGCGGTTATTCTGGTTTTTGGCCAAAAATTGATCCGCAAATGGTTTCATATCGTCGCACGCGCCAAATCTTCCGAAGTGTTCGTGTTGAATGTTCTGCTCATCACGCTCAGTCTCGCCGCTATCACCGAACTTGCCGGGCTGTCGCTGGCGCTGGGGGCTTTTGTGGCGGGCATGCTGATCTCGGAAACGGAGTATCGGCTGCAGGTGGAAGAAGATATCAAGCCCTTCCGCGACGTCTTGATGGGGCTTTTCTTTGTCACCATTGGCGTCAAGCTCGATCTGCATATTCTTGTCGGGCTGTGGTGGCAAGTGTTGCTGGTATTGCTTTCGCTACTTGTTATCAAAGGGATGATTGTTGGCTTGCTTTCCTGGCGGCTGGGTTCGACGCCCGGTAACGCCATTCGCTCGGCACTCTGGCTTTGTGCCGGGGGCGAGTTCGGTTTCGTGTTGCTGGGTGAAATTTCGCACATGCCGAAAGCCATCGAACAGGTGGCGCTGACGGCTCTTGTCCTCTCCATGCTGATTGCGCCCTTTGTTGTTCATTTCAGCGAAAAACTGGTCATGCGCTTTGTCGCCAGTGAATGGATGATGCGTTCAATGCACCTGACGCAAATTGCCGTGCAATCAATGGGTACGGAAAAGCACGCCATCTTGTGTGGCTTCGGCCGCAATGGCCAATACCTGGCCCGCTTTCTCGGTCAGGAAGGCGTCAACTACATCGCCCTCGACCTTGATCCAGACCGCGTGCGCGAGGCCGCCGCGGCTGGCGAAAACGTGGTTTTCGGCGATGCCAGTCGCAAGGAAGCACTTATTGCAGCTGGTCTGATGCGGGCCAGCGTTGTCATCATCACCATGAGTGATACGCCACTGGCCGAAAAAGTGCTGCATCACATTCAGGAATTAAGGCCCGATCTGCCGGTGGTCGTGCGAACGGCGGATGAGCGTGATCTTGGGCGATTGGCCAAAGCCGGCGCGGCCGAGGTTGTACCGGAAAATCTTGAGGCCAGCCTGATGCTGGCATCACACGCGCTGGTTCTGGTCGGCGTGCCAATTAACCGTGTGCTGAAAAGAATTCGCCAAACCCGCTCGCAGCGTTACCGTCTGTTACGCGGCTTCTTTCACGGCATGTCAGACCGCGACGAAGACGAAGATCATGCCCTGCGCCTGCATTCAATCTGGTTAACGCCAGGTGCTGCCGCAATCGGCCAGACACTAGCTGTACTTGATCTTGAAGGGCTGAACTGCGAAGTTAGTGCTATCCGTCGACGTGGCATTCGCGCCGTCGAGCCCGCCCCCGAGACGCGCCTTGAAGAAGGCGATGTGGTCGTGGTGCTGGGGGATCCAGAGGCCGTGACTGCGGCGGAGGAGCGACTGCTGCAGAAATGAAAAAGCCCGCCGGGGGCGGGCTTGGTAAAACGATATGAGTTGTTTACAGGCTGGCACAGACAATGTATTGCTGGCCATCAACAATGGCCGCTGTTAGAACTGCAGTAGCATTCCGGGCTGACCCCATTGGAACAGCTTGAACAGAGCCGCCGGCAGTGTTGCCATCGTCCATTGTTGTATCAATCTGGCGAACGTAACGACCCAGGACGCCATCAGAGCAGACGTAAAATGAGCCACGCATGCCGGAAATATATGGCGCTGCGGCGCCTGCGCTACTGATGCCACTCTCAACACCCAACCGTCCGCCGTCGGCATTGCGTGGTAAGTAGTTGGCATCGGTCGTCAGGGTTGCGCCGGTGGCAAGGTTGGCGAGTCGAACGTGCTGCCAGAAGGTGAAAGTTTCAGAGGTGAGGGCGGCATCATTCCAGTTGCCATCGACACGGCCGTTATTTGCAGTACAGGAGCCGGCAGCTTGGGGAGTGCATGCAGTCGCAATGCCGGTCCCAAACGCGGCATCGAGCTGAGTTTGGCTTTGGTCGCCCGGAAAACTTTTAAACCTGTCCTGATAGCCGTATACAAGAGCGGAAGTTGTGCGGAAGTCATTGATCATGTTTTTGACCTTCGCACTATTAATCAACTCCTGCCCCTTCAGCACGCCGCCAAGCAGCAGCCCAATAATCACAAGCACAATCGCAATTTCGACGAGGGTAAAACCCCCTTGTTGGTTTTTCATGGCATTCTCCGGTTCAATACATTTTCTAAATTGCAGCAATTTTTGTGCCTATGCAATTGGGCGTAAATTTAATAATTATTATTAGTTTTGTGCGAAAAAGTGTCGAAAAATGGACAGGTTGTTTCATTAATGGACGATAGAAAAACGATAGGCTGGACGAATCGACTGGGCGAGTGGTCGCATTTGTTGCTGGCTGGCCATTTGCTGATGTTGCATGTGCTGGCGTTTGGCGGCTGGCAGATGCCAGCTGTCCGCTTGCTCTGGCTAGTGGCGCTTGGCCTGTTTCTGATCTGGCAGCCTTTTGTGGCGGGGGAGCGCCGAATCAGTCTGGCGCAGGGGGCCGTTCTATTTTGCGTCGTGCTGGCCTCGACCTGGTTTCTTGGCCCCTGGCTGTTACTGGTCTGGTGCGGCGCCTTGGCGGCAACGATTGGTGGACGCGTACTCTGGACGGAGCGGCGCGCCGAGCGGGTGGGTTATCTGCTGGCTTTCGGTTACTTGGTGGGCGTCACAATCTTTGGTGTGGTGCCGGAAATTTCTCCGGCTGTCGTTATCGATCCTTTGTTGCGTGATGTTTTTACGCATTACATGCCGGTGATTTTGCCGCTGTTGCTGGCGTTTCCGGCGCATGCACCAGAGCGGCGCGCCGGGGATGCCTTCGATCTGTTCTACGGCATTCTTGTCTTCCTGGTGCTGGCGGTTTTTGTGCTGGGGGCGCTGGCGTATATGCTGGTTGGCCAGATCAGCTACATCGAATCTTTATTCAAAACCTCGTTGACCGTAGCGGGTGCCCTGCTGCTGGTGGCTTGGGCATGGAATCCGCGGGCTGGGTTTTCGGGCATCAGTTCGGCAATTTCGCGCTACCTGATGTCGGTCGGTATGCCGCTGGAGCAGTGGCTGGTGCAGTTGGCCGAGGAGAGTGAAAAGGAGGTTGATCCTTCCCGTTTTCTCGCCGCCGTGATGCAGCGTTTGCAGGAAATGCCCTGGGTGATCGGCGTGAGCTGGCGGGCTGGTAGTCAGTCCGGGCTGTTTGGTGAGCGAACGCTCCATCCGCATCTGTATCAGATAGATGATCTTGTCCTCTCGGGCTATTTTCGCCACCCACCTTCGCCGGCCATGCGCTGGCATGTCGAATGGCTGCTCCACCTCGCCGCAGAGTTTTATCTGGTTAAACGTCAAACTCATCAGCTACAACGCATGGATTATTTGCGGGCCGTTTACGAAACCGGGGCGCGGGTAACGCACGATGTCAAAAACATCCTGCAATCAATGCAGGGGCTATGCTACGCGGCGGCCCAGCCGGGCGATCCGGTGCAACTGGCCAGCCTGCTCAGCCGGCAATTGCCCCAGATTACCGAACGCCTAAGCGTAACACTGGAAAAGCTGCAGTCACCGCAAGCCGAGAATTTGGCGTGCATTGATGCGGTATTGTGGTGGGCTCGTCTGCAGGACCGCTATTCCACGGCTGATATTGTTTGGCATGGTCAGCCGGCAGAGGAGAGCGTACTACCTGGCAGTCTCTTCGATAGCGTGGCAGAAAATCTACTGCAGAATGCCCTGGCCAAGCGGCAACGCCAGCCTGGTTTGGCGATCATTGTTACCTTTGCCAATTCAACGCTGACAGTAGCTGATGATGGTGTGCCGGTCGAGCCGGGTGTGGTCGATGCCTTGCTACGGGAGCCAGTAAACTCTGAAGATGGCTTGGGTATTGGTCTTTACCACGCAGCGGGGCAGGCTGAGAAGGCTGGATATTGTCTTGAGCTGGCCGAAAACCAGCCAGGTCGAGTCGCCTTCAGCCTGTCGCTTCGCCGTTGATTGTTATTGCTTGGCCATCTGCCTGATGCGGGCCGATTAGACGATAAACCACCGTGTTCCCTTTGCCCTTGAGGTAGAGGGTTTGCGGTTTGTTGAAGGTGAAGTGTTCAACCAGTCGGCGGTAAGTGATTTCGTCGACTTGGATCATGCCGGGAACACCCTCGCTGGTAATCCGGCTGGCTAAATTGACGGTATCGCCCCACAGGTCATAAATGAATTTTTTCTTGCCGAGCACGCCGGCGACGATCGGGCCAGTGCCGATGCCGATGCGTACGTTGAGTCGCATATCGTTGATGGTGAAGTCGCGATGTAAAAGGTCGCGCATGGCGATAGCCAACTCGGCGATGGACTTGGTGTAATTGCTCAGTTCATTGTTCAGCCCACCGGCCACCATGTAGGCGTCACCGATTGTCTTGATTTTTTCGACGCCAAATTGCTCCGCCAACTCGTCAAAAGAAGAAAAGATGCGGTTGAGCATAGCAAACACCTGCTGCGGCGTCAGTCCTTCGGCTACCCGGGTGAAATTGACGATATCAACAAACATTACAGTGACATCGGCAAAACCGTCGGCGATAGTTTGCTTGTCGTGCTTCAGGCGTTCGGCAATCGCGCCGGGCAGGATGTTGAGCAGCAGGCGTTCGGAGCGTTCTTGTTCTTCCTGCAGCAAGTGGTGCGTGGCTTCCAGGCTCGCTTGCGCCTTGGCCTTTTCCTGAACGGCAAAGCGGAGGAGCAGGTAGACAATGCTGGAAATGGCAGCGAAATTGAGGGCAAAGAAGAAAACACTGGTCCGGATGGCGATCTTCGGTGATGTCGCGGCGATGCTGTCGGCCAGAAAGTAATCGAAAAAACCAGAGAGCGCGGTGAGGAAGATGAAGGCAATGAACCAGGCGGCCGACTCGCGGACGCCAAAGAAAAGTAGCGCCCCAATCGGCGCCAGCAAGCCCCAAAGGCTGGTGCCACTGGCGGTAATGAAGTTGCCGATGCTCCACTGCACGGCGAATGGCGCGAAAAGGAAAAGCGCGAGCTGGGAGTAGCGAAAGAGATCGAAATTGCCGCTACGGAAAAAATAGAGCAGGTTGCTGACCAGCAGAATCTGGAAAATAAAGGGTGGCGTGGCCGAAAACTGCGGGCCCATCTGGCCGTAAAGGAAAAGCCAGAGCATCGAGCCCAGGCATACCAAGCCAGTGGCGAAGATCAACAACGATTTTTTCAGGCGCGTTTCAGCATCATCAGCTGGATCGATGCCGGCGTTACGCAAGGAGAAAAAGAAGGGTTGCTGATTCACGGGGGTTTAAATCGGCTCATAACGAATGCATAAAGCAGTGTGGCAGTCGTCGTGCTTGCGGTCAATACGCTTAACGCTAGCGGAAGGCACTCAAGGCAGCTTGCCGACGGCGACCATGCGGGATTTGAGAAGGGTGGGCGTGACCCAGACCAGCAAATCGTTAAAGTCGGTCGTTGGGGTTCGGGCAATAAACGTCTGGTCAGCATCAGCATTTTCATCTTCATCGCCCGTTGCGCCTACAATTTTAGTCCCGTTAGTGGTGTACCCGCCGACACCTTGTGCGCCGTGGCTAACGACCACGGCGGCCAAGTCGGAGGCGATATTGCTGGTACTCGCACCATTCAGCTTGACGTTGGCCGTTCCTGCATTGTTTGGGGCGACTCCGCTGTCCATGGCGAAGCTGCATAGGGAGCCAGCGGCGACGGTGGCACTAAATTTTGTGCTGGAAAAATAGGTCAGCCGCTGGCCCCATGGGTCAGTTTCGGGCAGGCCAAGGGTTGCCCAGGGTAAAACGCCATGGCCGGCTGGGGATAATGCGCAGTTTTCCAGTCCCGCACCGGCGCTAGTTGTGGCGAGTGCGGGGTTTGCTGGGCAGGGCAATCTGCCATTCGTGATCGCGAAACCTAACAGTGCCTCCTTGGCCATATCGAGTTGAGTTCGGGCTTCAAGATTGGCGGCAGCATCTCGCTGCGCTGAAA
>JBBSCQ010000031.1:0-34514 GCA_038250105.1 Burkholderiales bacterium
AATTTTGCGCCGACAAGCCAGATTTCTGGTTTGTCGGCGCGAAGCGTTTACGGCTGGGGATTGTCGCTAATGAATCAGCCCGTCGGCCAGGTCGGCTGGTCGCCAAGTCAAAGAAATATTGGTTGGGTTAGTGATTCTGGGTGATTGCAATCAAAAATGCTGAACTCACCCTTTCGACCCGAAGCGGTAGCATGACAATCAATAATAGCGTGGCTGCAAAAAGTTGTGAATTAGTCACGCAGCAAGGTAGCGGAGCCTTCTCGTCGCGGAAACTGCGTCATAATAAGCCTTCATGGAAAAAGGCTATACGCATAAGTTATGAGTAATTCCACAAATATCGTCGCAGACTACTACTGCGTCAGCCATATCGCTGCAGCAACTATTCCCAGCTCGCGCTTGAGCGACATCCTCGTCAGGATGCAACAGGGACGGCCGCTGACGAAACATTCGCTAGATTTTCTGCGACAACAGAACCTTCCGGGTCTGTATCGACTTGCCTGTGGCGAAATTACCTATGATGGATACATGTCGGGGCTCGACCCCGCATCGTTGCGCAGGCATCAGGTGACGAAGGTGGCGAATGATGCTAAGGAAACTGAGCGGCAGGCCCTTGCAGCCGATTACCGCAATTATCCCTCTGGCTGTGCAGATAGGGAGACTGAGCACAAACTGCGCCGCAAGCGTGAGCGGGAGGCTGACGAAGCTGCCCTCAAGGCGCGAATGATCCTCCAGGCGGAATGGAAAGCACAACGCGAACGCAATTGCGAACAGGCCTCCGCCGCTTACCGCACTTGTGCGATGACCTCTGGGGATATAGAACTGACCTCCTTGGCCCTTGCTCGTTACTTCCATCTGGAACATGTCGCCGCTGCGGCCAGTACCCCGATGAGCGATCTTCTAACAGCTCTTTTTCAGGGACGTCCGCTAACCGAGAATGAATTTGCTTTTCTGAGCCTAAACGCGCCAAGCCACCTGTTTCAACTCGCTTTCGGCAAATTGACCATCGAAGGCTACATCCCAATAGCAAAAGCTGCCGAAGCCGAGGTGCTTGCGCGTAAAGCTAAAAATGAGGCGAACGAAGCTGCTCGTATCGCTCGCGAGAAAGATCCCGAATACATCGCAATGATGCAAACGCAAGCACTGTACAAAAAATACGGAATAGCGCTGACTGATGAATCGTTGCGGCCGGGCATGACGAAACTCCTTCATCAGATTGACAAAGGCAACCGCCTCACCAACGAAGAACAAATGTGGCTCAGCACCACAGCCAAAAAGTATTTCACGGCAGAACTCCGGAATGCCTATCACCGTCTCGAAGCAGATTTCCATGCTGATCAGTATCGTCGTACTCAGGATCCATGGAGCGTTGTCAATGCCAGTGCGCATTACCGGAAGTGTAATCAGCCGAATACAGCTCTCGAACTGATTGACAGCGTTCCACGCGATAACCTCAAACATCCAAAAGTTCGGTCCGCGATATTCACCACTCACGGTGGTGTGATGCGCGACATCGGACAACGATCAGCAGCAATTGAATTGGGAAAGACGGCTCATGCGCTGATGCCAAAGGATTACCGACCCTGTACACTGCTTGGTGCAGTGCATATGGAACTTCAGCACTTTGCAGAGGGCCACGAATGGTATGAGAAAGCCCGAGAACGAGGTGCCCCTGAACAGGGTGTTGACTCGGAACTTCGAAGCATCTTCCAGCAACTGGATTCGGTCGGGCGTAAAGCCATGAAAAATTTCCTGCTCTCGGAAGACTCGCATCGATATAAGTGGCTTAACGAGAATAGTTCTCAGAGAGCAAAGGAGCGGTAGTGTTTCAGGAGTTACCAAGTGCGTGGGATGCTCTTTAAATGGTCAAAGTCAGCTACCTCGGGAAAGCAGTCACCCAAAATGGCTAGTTTAGCTAAAAGCAAATGACGGCTTTTGGCCGAAAGGACGCGTTGCGCTGGCTTTCGCATAGCTGACCTTGATCGTGGCATTGAATACTCTACCACCGTCGGCTGTGGCTAAATTCCTGACCCGATGCAGACCAGCCTGCAGGACAGCTATCTGGTAATCATCGCAGCTGGATTCGGGTGGCGAAAGCGCCGATTACTGCCCACGCAAAAACAGCTTGTCCAACTCGGCCAGCGGCAATTCCGTCCACGTCGGTCGGCCGTGATTGCATTGGCCGGCGCGTTCGGTTTCTTCCATTTGGCGCAGTAAGGCGTTCATTTCCGGCAGGGTGAGCAGGCGGCGGGCGCGGACGGCGCCGTGGCAGGCCATGGTGGCGAGCAGTTCGTTGCGCCGCGCGGTGGCGAGCTGGCTGATGCCGTGCTCGCGCAGTTCGGCGATCAGCGAGCGGGCGAGGGCGGCTGGGTCGCCGGATTGGAGTAGGGCGGGAACGCTGCGCACGCCAAGCTGGTTGGGGCCGAGCGGGGCGATGGCGAAGCCGAGGTCGGTCAGCGCTTCGGTGTGTTCTTCAACGGCGGCGATGTCGAGCGGGTCGGCTGAGAAAACAGCCGGGATGAGCAGCGCCTGGGTGGCGATCTGGCGCTGGTCGACGGCGGTTTTCAGTTTTTCGTAGAGGATGCGTTCGTGCGCCGCGTGCATGTCGACGAGAACGAGGCCGCGGGCGTTTTGGGCCAGGACGTAGATGCCGTGCAACTGGGCGATGGCGTAGCCGAGCGGTGGGCTGGTCGGGTCGGCGCTGGTGCTTGGGCTGAATTGCTGGGTGGTGCTCGGGTTAATCGTCGCTGACTGGCCGATGCCTTGGGTTGCTCTGGCGAAGGCGAGGTAAGCTGCCGCAGCGGGTTCAGCGACACCGAGATGGCCTTGGTGTTGCAGCGGCGGGTTGTAGTAATTGGAAATTGCCGGTTTTTGCGGGTCGACCGTAGCATTTGCCTGTACAGCGAATTCCGGCACTGTTCCCGGCTGCACCGGCGTCGCCAGTGTGCGCTGCAGGGCGTGGAAGATGAATTGATGCATCGCCCGCGAGTCGCGGAAGCGAACTTCGGTTTTGGCCGGGTGCACATTGACGTCGACCAACGCCGGGTCGATACGAACGAAGAGGCAGACGGCCGGCTGGCGGCTGCCGTGCAGGACGTCGCGGTAGGCTTCACGCAGGGCGTGGGCGATCACCTTGTCGCGGACGAAGCGATTGTTGACGAAGACGTACTGGCCGTCCTTGGCCTCGGTGGCGCGTGTTGGGTCAATGGCGAAGCCGCTTAGTGAGAGCGGGCCGGCGGTGACTTCAATCGGGCGCGCTGCACTAATGAAATCATCCCCCAGAATGTCGGCGATGCGCCGCGTGCTGTCGCTGGGGGCGAGCTGGAAGAGGTTGCGGCCGTTGTGGGTCAGGCTGAAGGCGACATCCGGGCGAGTCATCGCCAGACGGCGAACGGCGTCGGCGCAATGGGCAAATTCAGTGCCCTCAGCCTTGAGGAATTTGCGCCGGGCCGGGGTGTTGTAATAGAGGTCGCGCATTTCAACCACCGTACCGGCCATCAGCGCCGCCGGTTCCGGTTCGGCGCCCGCATTTGCCAAAAGCTCAGCCTTGAGCTTCCAGGCGTGGCTGCTGCCGAATTCCCGGCTGGCCAGGCTGAGGCGGGCGACCGAGGCGACCGAAGCCAGCGCTTCGCCCCGGAAACCGAGGGTGCCGACCTGTTCGAGGTCTTCCAGCGAAGAAATTTTTGAGGTGGCGTGGCGGGTCAGGGCAAGCGCCAGTTGTTCCTTGGCGATGCCGCAACCATCGTCGGTGATGCGGATCAGCTTGCTGCCGCCCTCTTCGAGATGCACCTGAATCGCCTTGCTGCCAGCGTCGAGGCTGTTTTCGAGAAGTTCCTTGAGCACGGAAGCGGGTCTTTCGACCACTTCGCCGGCAGCAATCTGGCTGATCAGCAGGTCGGGGAGGCGGGTAATCGTCGGCATGGCGGGATTATACCTTGGGGTAAAATCTGGACTTTCCAAAACCCTGGCGCATCCGCATGGAATTCCTGACGCAGTTCATCGACATCGTTCTTCATCTCGACAAGCATCTGGCGCTGCTGGTGCAGCAATATGGGCTGTGGATCTACGGGATTCTGTTCTTCATCATCTTTGCCGAAACCGGTTTTGTCGTGACGCCATTCCTGCCCGGCGATTCGCTGCTTTTTGTCGCCGGCGCACTGGCAGCGATTGGCGAGGGTGGTATGGATATTTTTGTCTTGATGGGTGTCCTTTCGGCCGCGGCCATTCTTGGCAATATGGTCAATTACCAAATCGGCCGTTATCTCGGCCCCAAGGTTTTCCAATGGGAAAACTCGCGCTTTTTTAATCGCGATGCACTGGTCAAGACGCATGCTTTTTACGAGAAGCATGGCGGCAAAACGCTGGTGATGTCGCGCTTTCTGCCGCTGTTCCGCACCTTTGCCCCGTTTGTCGCCGGCATTGGCGCGATGTCTTACGCCAAATTTACCCTGTTCAATCTGATCGGTGCCTTGGGCTGGGTCATTTCGCTCTGTCTCGCCGGTTACTGGCTGGGCAATATCCCGTGGGTTAAGGCCAATCTGTCGGTGATGATTGTCGGCATCATTGTTGTTTCTCTGATTCCGGTCGGCGTCGGTTATTTAAAAAGTAAAACGGCCTGATGCGCTGGCTGCCTATCCTGCTGGCTTTGCTGCTCACCGGTTGCGTGACGAAGCTGGGCAAGGATGGCCGGACGGATACTACGGTCGACGTCAAATATCTAGCTAAATCCGAGGTTGACCGCATCGCCGATACCAATCGCCAGGAGGTGATCGACGGTCTGATGCTGATTGCCGACAAGCTTTACAAGCGCAATCCAAAAGAATGGAAGAAAGCGGGTGTGGTGAGTCGGGAAGCGGCACTGGGGCGCTTGAAAAATCGCTATTACCGCAGTTTGCCTGAGCTCGGCGGCTTGCGGGAAGGGGCGGCGGCGTCGTTGGCTTTCAGCGAAAATTATGGTGGTGACCGGGTGGGGGCGCTGATGCTTGGCCTGCTAACGATGGTCGACGCTGCTTTTGAGTACAAGGAAGAGTTCTACATTCTTGATGGCCTCAATGAAATAAAGCTGTTCAACTGCGCCCGGAATATGGAGGTGGCGGTCTGGAAGCTGGGCAATGACCGCAACGCGGCCGGCGAGTTGTACCTGCTTTCCAACGAGCTGGACCCGGCCAATCGCAATCTTTCTTTCGAGCGCGAATTTGGCCGGCAGATGGGCCTGCTCGACTTTATGGCCAAGGTGGTTGCGGATCGCAACGGCCGCGCCCTTTCGCGGCTCACCCACGGTGTGGCCAGCGCGATATTTTTACCGGTGAGTTTTCTGAAATGAAGAATATTGTCATCCTGATTTCCGGTCGTGGCAGCAACATGGAAGCTTTGATCGCCGCCCGTGATGCCGGCAAGCTGCCGGTCAACATCGCTGCCGTCATTAGCAACCGGCCAGATGCGCTGGGGCTGGAAACGGCGGCCAAGGCTGGAATCGTTACCCATTACGTCGACCACAAGGGCTTTCCCGGGCGCGATGCTTTTGATGCGGCGCTGGCCGAATGTATTGATTGTTTCAAGCCCGATCTGGTCGTGCTCGCCGGCTTCATGCGGATTCTGACCGATGCCTTTGTCAGCCACTACGCTGGCCGCCTGATGAATATTCACCCCTCGCTGCTACCGTCCTTCCCCGGCCTGCACACCCACCAGCGAGCGCTGGAAGAGGGCGTGCGGATTCACGGTTGTACCGTGCATTTCGTCACGCCGACGCTGGATCATGGCCCGGTGATCATCCAGGCCGCCGTGCCGGTGCTCGATGGTGACGATGAGGCAGCACTCGCGGCGCGCATTCTGGTGCAGGAACACAAAATCTACCCGCAGGCAGTGCGCTGGTTTGCCGAAGACAAGCTGCGGCTGGAGAATGGTTGCGTCAGGCTGGCGGCCGAACTGAGCGCAGGCTCGGTACTTATTTCGCCGCAACTCTTCTGATTTGCCGTGCCGATAGCGCTATTCGCAGCGCTCGCCGGTTCGCTGGCCATTCATGTTGCTGCGTTATTCGGGACTGATGCTGAACTCTTCGGTAGCGACCCGGAACCGGTGACTTTGCAAGCGGAAATTCGGCAGTTGCCGCCGGCGGCGCCGGTTGAAGTAGCCAAACCAGCGATTAAACCGGCTCGGCCAAGCCAAACAAAGAAAGCGCCGATGCAAACCCAGGCTAAAACAGCATCCGCCGTGGCTGCTGTTGCCCCGCCGGTGCCGGAAATTGCCCCGGAATTACTGTCGACCGTAGCAGTCACCCCAGTTGTTCCGCCAGCGAAGGTCATTCTGCCGGCCAGCGGCACCATTCGCTTCGCTATTTTTAAGGAATCCCTCGGCCTGCAAGTCGGCCGGGCCGAGCATCACTGGGAATTTACTGAGGATGGCCGTTACCGGCTGACCGGCATGACCGAAACTAGCGGTTTGGCCGCCTTGCTCAAGCCGGTACGACTGGAAATTGAAAGCAGTGGCCACCTGGTGGTGGGCGGTTTGCAGCCGGAAACCTTGCGTAGTTGGAAAAACGGCCAGGATACTAATGAAAATGCCGATTTTTCTTGGTCGACCGCAGTAGTCAGCCTTTCCCGTGACGGTAGCGTGCAGTCGATTGCGCCCGGCACGCAGGACATCCTGTCGCTCAATTACCAGCTTGCTTACCTCGGTAAACTGGCCGATGGCGCCTCGATTGGCGTGGTGACTGGTAAGAAATACGCGCGTTATGCCCTAGACTCACTTGGTGAAGAAGAAATTGATACGCCGGCCGGCCATTTCCGCACGCTACACCTGCGGGCAATGACCGATAGCACGACGGAAATCTGGATCGCGCTCGATCACGGCCGCTTGCCGGTTAAAATTCGCTTTACAGATAAAAAAGGCGAAAGCTATGAGCAGGTCGCCACTGAAATAGGAATGCCATGAACGCACGTTTTACCCCCTCGCTCTTTGCCCATGCCGAAGCCGTACTGACGCAATTGCTGCGTTTTGAATACCCGGCGGATGCCGTTGTGTCGCGGTTTTTCCGCGAGCACCCGCAACTTGGCCATGCTGACCGGGGTTTTATTGCCGAAACCGTGTTCGCTGTGCTGCGCCGTGGTCGCAGTCTGGAAGCGCGCTGCGCCGGGCAATTGTCAGACCGCCGTTTGCTGCTGGCAGCGCTCGCTGTGACCCGTGGTTGGACGCAGCGGGAGCTGGCGCCGGTGCTCAAGGCCAGTGAGGAAGAATGGTTGGCCGCGGCCAAAGCGATGTCGGATGCGGATTTTCCCCCGGCCATTCGTTGCGATTTGCCTGATTGGCTCTACAACGCCCTCGAAGCGCAATTTGGCGCCGAAGAGGTCATCAAGTTGGCCGATGGCCTGAACAAGCCGGCACCGCTCGATCTGCGGGTCAATACCGTGAAAACGACGCGCGACACTGTGCTCGCCCAATTCGCCAGCGAAGGCGTCGCCGCCACCGCTGGCCCGCTGTCGCCGACCGCCATTCGCCTGCGTGGCAAGCCGGCACTGGCCAAGCACCCGCTTTTCCTCTCCGGCGCTTTTGAAGTGCAGGATGAAGGCAGCCAGCTGTTGGGCTATTTGCTCGACCCGAAGCGCGGTGAAATGGTCGTCGATTTCTGCGCCGGCGCCGGCGGCAAGACGCTGCTCCTCGGTGCCTTGATGAAGAACACTGGCCGCCTTTATGCCTACGATGTTTCCGACAAGCGCCTGGCTCGCCTGAAGCCGCGTCTGGCCCGCTCCGGTCTCTCCAACGTCCATCCGGCGCGCATTGAGCACGAGCGTGATACCAAGATCAAACGTCTCTCCGGCAAGGCGGACCGCGTGCTGGTCGATGCACCGTGTTCCGGCTTGGGCACCCTGCGCCGTAATCCGGATTTGAAATGGCGCCAGAATGAAACATCAGTGGCTGAATTGGCCGTCAAGCAGGCAGCCATTCTCGACTCTGCTGCCAAGATGGTGCGCCCCGGCGGCCGCGTGGTTTACGCTACCTGCAGCCTGTTGGTCGCCGAAAACGATGCCATCATTGAAGGTTTCCTCGCCAGCCATCCCGATTTTACGCTGACCCCGGCTTCCAGCGTGCTGGCTAAACAGGGTATTGAATTGGCCGGTGATACGCTGCGCCTATTGCCCCACCAGCACAATACCGATGGCTTTTTCGCTGCTGTTCTTGATAAAAAAGCATGAGTCAAAAAAGTCCGGCGCTCAAACTGATCAAGGATATTTGGGCCGACCTTAGCGACCCGAATTTTATTTGGCAAGTGTTGGCGTTGGTATTTTGCGTGGTGCTCGCCGGGCTAATTGCCCGCTGGTGGCGTGGTCGGCATGAAGAAGGGGCTGGCCGGTTTACCGACGCCAGTTCACGGCTGGCTTTCCCGCTTTCCGGAATCGTGCTGGTCGGTCTCGCCGAACTCGTATTGCAGCAGTTTACCAATGTCAATCTGCTCAAGCTGGCGTTGCCACTGTTCGCCTCAATGGCATTGGTCCGCCTCGTTATATATGTGCTGCGTCAAGCTTTCCCCAAGGCTGCCTGGCTGACCTCCTGGGAGCGCATTATCGTTGCCCTGATCTGGTGCTGGATGGCGCTTTACATCACTGATCTGGCGCCAGATGTCATCGAGTCGCTAGAGCAGGTATCGATTCCGCTCGGCAAGCAACACTTAACGCTATGGACTGTTGTTCATGGCATGTTCACTGTCCTGCTGACCGTGATTGTGGCGCTCTGGGTTGCGGGTGTGATTGAAGCGCGCCTGATGCGCATTGATACGCTTGATTCCAGTCTGCGCATGGTTGGTGTGCGGGTTGCCAAGGCGCTGCTGGCCGTGGTTGCGATAGTCGCCAGCCTGTCGCTGGTCGGCATCGACATGACCGCACTTTCCGTCTTTACGGGCGCGCTCGGTGTCGGTCTTGGCCTTGGTTTGCAGAAGATTGCCAGCAATTATGTTTCCGGCTTCATCATTTTGCTTGATCGCTCAATCCGCCTTGGCAACGTCGTGCAAATTGGTACTGACAGTGGCAAGGTGACGCAAATCACCACTCGCTACACCGTGCTGCGCCATCCCGGCGGCACCGAGTTCATTGTGCCCAATGAACTGCTGATTTCCGGTGTCGTGCAGAATCAGACTTTGTCGGATAGCCGTTTGCGTCTAGCGACCACAGTCGGTGTCGCCTACAGCAGCGATCTCGATCTGGTCATGCGCCTGATGACCGAAGCTGCCACTGCGCAGGCACGGGTGATTACCGACCCAGGACCGAAAGTCTTTCTCACTCTTTTTGCTGACAGTAGCGTGAATCTTGAGTTGGGTTTTTGGATTGCTGACCCGGAGGAAGGGCAGGGCAATATCATTTCCGATATCAACCTTGCCATCTGGCGCGCCTTCCGCGAAAACGGTGTCGAGATTCCATTCCCGCAGCGCGACTTGCGCATCGTCCACGAACAAACGGTGGACAGGCCAATTGTTACTGGCCAATCCACCGCTTAGGGACGGGGCGCGCGGCTGATCAGTTCAGCATCAGGCGGCGCTCAAAATTCCTTTCGGCCCGCTCCTTGCGAACCTTGGCAATGGATCGGGCGACATGCAGAATGCGCTGCCCAAGCTTGTCCAGCTTGAAAAATTTCTTCGCTTTATTCCGGGTCTTTTCCATGATGTCTCCTTGTTGAGCTAACGGAAAAATCACTTTAGCGAGACTGGGCATGAGTGTCTGTTCTACTTGTTTGGGTTCTTTGTAACCATCACTGACGGTGGCTACTGCCCACAATGCTGGGGCAAGGATTTACCGTTATTTTGCCGGTTGACCGGAGCAATCGGTGCAGAAGAGCCTGAGGGTGTTCAACTTTCCAGCAATGTCCGGCGCCAGCAATCAGATCTTGAGGCCGCTGGTGAGGTATTTTTCCAGCTGATCAACCGGCAACGGGCGGCTGAAATAGAAGCCTTGCATTTCATCGCAACCGAGATCGGCCAGGGCCTTGAGCTGCGTGGTGTTCTCGACTCCTTCGGCCAGAACGCCCAAACCAAAACTGCGGGAAAGGCCCATGATTGCGTGAACAATGCCGCTGGAGCCGTGGATTGCCCCCAGGTCACGAATGAAAGACTGGTCGATTTTGATGCTGTTCACCGAAAAACGCCGCAGGTAATTGAGCGAGGAGAAGCGCGTGCCGAAATCATCAATTGAGATGCGAACGCCGGCACGCCGCAGTTGCCGCACCTTGGTGATCACCGCTTCAGCATCTTTCATCAACAGGCTTTCGGTGATTTCGATTTCGAGCATTTCAGCCGGCAACCCATGTTCAGCCAGTGGCGTGGCAATACGCTCAAAGAGGTCGGCTCGCTCGAACTCCTTCGGTGACAGGTTGACGCCAAGTTTCAAGGCATTAAACCCTAGGCGGCGCAACGCGGCCAGTTGGGCGCAACCGGTTTGGAGCACCCAGTCGCTGAGGGCGACGATCATGCCGGTTTCTTCGGCCAGCGAAATAAACGCGTCGGGATTAATCAAGCCCTGAGTCGGGTGATTCCAGCGGATCAAGGCCTCAATGCCAACAACGCAACGCTTGGCAAGGCTGATTTGCGGCTGGTAGTGCAGTTCAAATTGATCGCCTTGCTTGAGCGCCAGGCGCAAATCGTTTTCCAGCGAGAGGCGATCAACATGCGTTGTGTTCATCGCCTGGGTGAACTCAAGGTAACCGTTCTTTCCTTGCGCCTTGGTTTGATACATCGCAATGTCGGCATTGCGAATCAATTCCTCTGGCGTCTCACCATCTTCCGGATAAATGGCAATGCCAATGCTGACGGTAGCGGTAAAGTCCTGCTCGGCAACCGTGAAGGGCAGCCGCAGTTCGGTCAGTATTTTCCGGGCAATCATGGTGACGTCATCACCATTGATGATGTCCGGTAAAAGCACAGTAAATTCATCACCACCTTGGCGGGCCAGGGTGTCACCCGAGCGTAGGCAATTGCGCGTTCGATAGGCAAAATCCTGTAGCAGTTTGTCACCCTCGTGGTGGCCGTAGGTGTCGTTGATCAGCTTGAAGCGATCAATATCGAGGAACATCACACCAACCTGCTGATTGCGTCGTTTGGCCTGAATGAGCGCCAGTTCAAGCCGATCCATGAAGAGAGTGCGGTTAGGCAGGCCAGTCAGGAGATCGTGAAAAGCCTGGAAATTGATCGTTTCTTCAGCGCGTTTGCGCTCGGTAATATCACGCGCAAAGCCGGAAGTGCCCATGAAGTGCTGCTGCGAAATGTCTTTTTCCGGCGCGTAGATGCCTTGCGAGCTCAGAATCGCAACCACCATCCGGTTGTCAAAGTGCTGCACGCCGTTTTGCTTGTTTTTCAGTCGGACTTCAAAGTTGGTCGTGGCGCGTTCGCCAATCCGTCGCTCATGGAATGCATAACGCGCCTGCTCGATATCATCTTCATGAACAAGAATCGAGTAATGCTGGCCGATTATCTCTTCCCGGCTGTAGCCCAGCAGCGTTTCAATGCGACTATTGACGAAAATGAAGCAGCCGGCATTGTCCAGGGTGTAAATCAGGTCTGGCGACTGTTCAACCAGAAAACGATGCAGGTGCTCGGATTGCTCCAGCCGGGCCGTTATCTGTGTATGTTCCAGCTCCATCCGGCGGCGGCGTAGTGCTCGCTCGACGCTTTGAATCAGCTCATTCGGGTCACTGTGTTTACGGATAAATTCGAAAGCACCCTGGCGTAAGGCGTGAATCGCCGAATCAATCGATTCGTCGGCACTGAAGACGATAACTGAGGTGGAAACAACATTGCGCGTCAGCCAGTCCATGATTTCCAGGCCGTCAATATCCGGCAAGCGGAGGTCGAGGACAACAATGTCAATGTCGCGCCGATCCAGTCGTTCGATAGCTGCCTTGCCGGTGCTGCACTCCTCGATAATCCGGTTGGTACCGGAGAGTAGTTGGCGATAAGCACTGCGGAAGCGCGGTTCGTCATCAACGATAAGAATGCGATGGATGTCAGTCGCATCGGGAACGCGAGTCAGAGAATCGATGCCTGGGGCGACGTTCATTTGATGTCCATTGCTGCGGGCAACGCCAGGGTAGGGTCGCTGGTTGTCGATTCGGCAAAGTATTTCGGGAGCAGCAAGGCAATGCTAGTTCCTTTGCCAACCAGGCTGCGGCAGGTAATCGGGATTTCCTGCCGGTTCGCCAGCTCGCCGACGATGGAAAGACCCATGCCACGTTTGCCAGTGCTCGGTGGTGGGTGATGGATCGAGCGCATGGCCTGTTCGGACATGCCCGGGCCGTTATCATCCAGGCGGATCTGAATGTAGGCTTTGCCGTTATGAACAACATGATCAGTCAGCGAAATTTTTATTTGCTGCCCCCTGATCAGTGCCTCAGAGGCATTTTTCCAGAGATTAAGCAAAATTTGCTTCAGGCTGTTTCGCTCGCAACGCACAAGAAGGGATTCAGCTGGTTGGCTGACGTCGACCCGAATCCCCTTGGCTTCAAATAAAGGCTCGCGGTAAAGCAGGAGCAACTCGCCGACCAAGTCACCGACATTCAGGCCGTCAGCCAGTGCTGGTTCTTTTGGAATCTCGCTCATCCGCCCGACAATGTTGGCAACGCGGTCGATTTCTTCGGTCAGAATTTCCAACTCCTGCCGAACACCAGTTTCCTCTGGTAGTTTTTGGTCGAGAATCTTCAGGTAGCTCTTGATAATGCCCAGCGGATTGCCGGCTTCATGAATGATGCGGCGGGCGCGACTGGAAAACTGGTTTGATGCTTCCTGTTCGGCATTCACCCGAAAAGTTCGTGCTTCCTGAATGGTTTCCAGACTGATCGCCGCAATCCGCCCAAAATTGAGTAACCAAGGCAAGCGACGGGTTAACCGGCTGTGTTGTGATTGACTCAGGCCGCAAACCATTACACCTGATATGCGGTTACGCGCAATCATCGGAATGCACAGCAGGCCGGGCGTGGCAAAGGCGCGTGCAAACTGGATGTCAATCAGCGATACCTGAGGTGTTTCTCTGGCGTCGAAAGAGCTACAAATTTCCCGCCGCAGGGCGGCGTTAGTCACCAGTGAGGTGTTTCCTGTGAGCGGAATATCGACTTGCCGAAATATGGCCGGCTGTCCACCAATAGAGGCGCCTGATAGTTTGCCCTCGGCGTGATTGCACAGCAGAAAGGCGACTCGATTCAAGTCAAAGAGAATTTTTGCAGATTCGCGCAATGAAAGCAGAACTTCGACATCGCTTTCAAGTGCAAAAAGATCCTGCTGGAACGGTTGCAGCAATGCCATGCCGCCAATCATGGTGGAAAGTTCTTCCTCCGCCTTGTCTTTGGGTTCTACCTTTTGGGAGGCGACCTTCAGTTTTTCCCAGACATGTATGTTGGCAATTTTACCCGGCAATACCACGCCCAAGGCCTCGGCAATCTGCCCGGTCCGCATTTCTGCCTGATTGCGCAGGACGGCAAGGTCATGTTGACTCTTGTGGCCAAACAAAAGGGGCAGGTGGTTGTCGAGTTCGGGTGAAACATTTTCTATCGATGCCAGCCGATGTGCCAGCCAGACCAGCTTGGGCAAAGTGCCGGCAGTGACGATTTCTTCTGCCGAGACGTGGTGAAACAGAATGCCATCGGCAAAGGTCGAATCGAGATTCCACTTGTCGGCCAGCCAAGTGCCGATTTCTCCGTGATGGGTATCAAAACGGCTGATTTCCAGCGCTTGCAGTGCGTCTTCATCGGGTGAGGCGGAGAGGAGCTGAGCGTAAGGTTCGCCGAGTGCCGAGAGGAGAATTAACTCGCCGACATCATGTAACAGGCCAGCCAGATAGGCTTCGTCCGGGTGAGCGTAGCCGGTGGTGGTGGCAAGGCTGCGGGAGAGTTCTGCAACCAGCAAGGAATGGCCCCAAAAACCAGAGAGGTCGGAGGCCGAAAACCCGGCGCGGCGGTCGAAAAGGTTCTGGATTGACAGGCAGGTGGCAATCGAGCGGACAAGGCGTGTGCCTAGGGCGGTAAGGCAATTGTCGAGACTGCTTAACTCGCTACCGCGTCTAAGCGCGGGGGAGTTGGCGACACTCAGGATCCGGGTTGATAAGCCAGGGTCTTGACTGACCAGTTTGGCCAGCTCGCCCGTCGTCATGCCTTCGTCGTCGACCATTTGCAATAAACGCAAAAGCAGTTGCGGTGGCGAAGGAACCCGGCCAGATTCAATGGCATGAAGGATCGGTTCGGGCAACTTATGCATATTGCTCCGAATAATTTGTTAAGGCGGAGTGGGCGCGCGGCAGATTTTTAGGCAAGGTACTGTCGACCGGCAGGGTTGATCCTGCATGTCGATTGTGCAGCGAAGCCAGCTTCAATTGAAACATAACGTCCTGTCTCTTACCGTGGAATAGCCCGAAGCCGGTATCAGGTTAATGACGACATACCTTAGGTCGTTGCTATATTACTTTGCAAAATTAATTGCTTCAATGACTTAAGTAATAGTAACTTAGGTGTTCTTGCGTATTTGTGACAGACAAAAAATATTCTCGGGGCTTGGTCGGTATGGTGAAGTTTTCCCTCGGGATTTTGACCATAAGACGCGAGCATTCGCTTTTTTTTCAGGCAAAAAAAACCCGCCACAAGGGCGGGAAACAGAGGTTCTCGAAAGGGGGAATTCGAGAGGGGGGGTAAAACGGTCGATCAGTCCTTATGGCGGTTTTTTAGCCAGTGGCGTGAAACCACAATGACTGCGCCAACAGCGATGGCGGCAATCGCGGCTTTCAGCGGTTCGGCATGGCCATCGGTCAGCCAGTCAATACCAGCGACACCGACGAAAACGCCGAAGCTTTCACTGACTGGAAAATTGTCGGCAAAGGCCATTTCAGGTGGCCTGATGGGCTACGCTGGAGATTCCTGCCGGCTGGTCAATCGGGCTCAATCCAAACAGGTGGGCGCGGGCGGTTGCAATGAATTCCTTGATGATGATTTCAATCATTTCTGTACTCTCCTCTTCACGGGGTTGTTCAACTTCCATGCCGTGCATTCTAGAAAGTTGTTGGCGGGCCGTCTGTTGCGCAAGCGTCGTTTAGAGGTAACAAGGTTTGATCTTCTGTGACGCTTTGTAACATCAAGGCTCGCTGAGTTACTGGTGCGCTTTCCAGCTTAGGGTGAAACGGGCGCCACCGAGCGGTGAGGCATCGGCAGTGGCGGTGCCGCCATGCAGTTCAAGAACGCGCCGGGCGATCGCCAAGCCGAGGCCGTAACCGCCGGTAGCCCGATCACGAGATCGATCAAGGCGGGTGAAGGCGGAGAAAATGTGATCACGCTCTTCAACAGGAATACCAATGCCATCGTCGTCGACATGGATCAGGATGCGCTCATCAATCAGTTCGGCGCTCACGACAATCATTTTGCTAGCATATTTGAAGGCATTGCGCAGCAGATTGCGTAGGGCGTAGGGCATGGCCTTGCGGTCGAGGTCGATATTCATGCTTTTTTGCAGTTTTTCTGTGTCGACCGTAACATTCAGCTGGCGTCCGAGCAGGCGGACCGAGTCGACTTCATCAGCCAGCCATTCGGCAAAGTGCACGCTGGAAAAATGCGGTTGTGGAGCCTCACGCTCGAAACGAGCGTAGGTCAGGCTGGTGTCGATCAAATGGTCAAGTTCGTCGAGGTCGTCTTCCATCATTGCCCATAGACGCTCGCGCTCATTCGCTTGTTCTGTTTCCGAGAGCATTTCCAGTGCGAAGCGCATGCGGGCAATCGGTGTGCGTAATTCGTGTGAAATGCCGCAGGCCAGTTCACGGTGCGTCGCCAGTAGTTGCTGGATGCGCTCAGCCATGCTGTTCATGGTGTCGGAGAGCGAGGCGAAGAGTTGGCTGCGGGCGGGTGGGGAGCGGGCTTCAAAATCGCCATCGCCTAGATCGCGGGCCGTCTGGCGCAGGGCTTCGAGGTCACGCCAGACCGGACGGACCCAGAACCAGAGGGCGATACCGAAAATCAAGCCGGTCAAACTCCAGGTCAACAGGCGCAGCCGCAGCTCCAGTGGTAGACGATCTTTCAGTTCCGGATTACGGCTGGACGCCAGTGGGCCAACGACCAATACTTGGCTGCTGGTGCCGAGGCGATGGTACATGATGTCGCCATCGTGATCGATGGCGATGTCGCCGGCGTCGAGTTTGTCGACCTGGACGGGCGTTAGTGTGCGGTCGAGGGTGATGCGTTCGACAATGCCGAGGCGGTAGGAAAATTTTTCGTCAATTTCCCGTACTTTTTTCTGCCAAGTGCTGCGCGGGTGGCGGAAGAGTTCATCTTCAATCATCGTGATCGTGCCCCGCATGAAGCGGCGGGCGTAGTCGTCGGTGATACCGCGTTGGGCGGTGGAGATGACGAAATCGGCAGTAAAGGCAATGGCGACGAAGGAGCCCATCGCCAGCAGGTAAAAGTTAAAGAAGAGTTTTGATAGGCTGTAACGGCCACCGCGCCAACGCGGCAAGGAAACCCGGAAGAGCGAACGGGCA
This sequence comes from Burkholderiales bacterium, assembly GCA_038250105.1. Classification (GTDB taxonomy): domain Bacteria; phylum Pseudomonadota; class Gammaproteobacteria; order Burkholderiales; family Rhodocyclaceae; genus Azonexus. The sequence goes on from JBBSCQ010000031.1 coordinate 16,479, forward strand.
AGGCCCTGATTACGCTCTTTCTCGGTTTTTTCCCCTGCCTCGGCTTCAGTTCCAGTCATGCTTGCTGAACAGGTAGCCCTTGCTGCGCACAGTCTTGATCCGGGTCGGATTCTCCGGGTCGTCATTCAGTTTCTTGCGGAGGCGGGAAATCCGGGCATCAATCGAGCGATCCAGGCCGTCAAAACCAATACCACGCAACTCCTGCAACAGATCATCACGCGATAGCACATTGCCGGCGTGCGAGGCCAGTAGCCAAAGCAGATCAAATTCGGCAGTCGTCAGATCAATGGTGATGCCGCCGAGCGATGCCGTGCGGGTTGACTGGCTGATCTTGAACTGACCAAACACCATCGCCTCGTATTCCTGGTTCTGGCTGTCGCCAGCTGTTGGCAGGCGGCGCAACAATGCCTTGATCCGGGCGAGCAAAACGCGCGGCTGAACGGGCTTGGCAATGTAATCATCGGCACCCATTTCGAGGCCGAGAATCTGGTCGAAATCTTCATCGCGAGCGGTCAGCATCAGGATCACGCCACGGTAATGCGGCCGAACGGCACGGCAAACCTCGAAGCCATCTTTACCGGGCAGCATGACATCAAGCATGACCAGATCGGGCTGCTCGGCCAGGATACGGGCCTCGGCGGTATCGCCACGTGGCTCGATGCTGACTTGCATGTCATTCTTGGTCAGGTATTCAGCCGTAAGTTCGGCCAGTCTTTCGTCGTCTTCGACAAGCAGGATACGTATAGTCATTCGCCCATATTAACGGCGCACTGGCTGGCGGTCCACTTTGCTGCGGTCGACGCCAAAAAAATGCTGTTTTCCGCGCGTCGACATAGGCATGCCTTAAAATCAACTTCTGTCTGAAAACTTTAAACGGATGCATTGATATGGATTTTTCAAAAATACCGGTTCGCGCCTGGTTTGCCACCTTGTCGCTGGGCTGTTTTGGCTTGGTGGCTATCGGTATGGAATTGCAAACCATTTTTCGGCTGGCGCCGTGCCCACTTTGTATTTTCCAGCGCCTGCTCTATCTGGTGATCGGTGGTTTGGCTGTGCTCGGATTCTTGTGGCCGACCATTCGCCTAGCCTGGGCTGGCCTGATTGGTTTGCTCGCCGTACTGGGCGGCAGTGTGGCGGCGTATCAAACCTGGATGCAGGCTTTTCCTGAATTGGCGACGGAGTGCGGTTACGCCGAGCCGAATGCGATTGAGCGTCTGGTTGACTGGCTGGGTATGGCGTGGCCGTCAATGTTTATGGCTACCGGTTTCTGTACCAGTCGCGATTGGGTGTTTCTCAATTTATCGATGGCAAATTGGTCGTTGCTGGTTTTTGCCGGGATTGCCGGCTACGCCGCGTTCTTTCTGACTCGCAAGAATTGAGGAGCTTGGCGTAAACAAACTAGGCGCCAAAAAAACGTGCCTTAAATTTTCGGCGCCCAAAAAACAAAACCCGCCAAAAGGCGGGTTTATCGAAAGCAGGGAAGCTAGTTCGCTAAATTACTTCAGCTTAACTTCCTTGTAAGCAACGTGCTTACGAGCCTTCGGGTCATACTTCATAAACTCCAGTTTGGCAGGCGTCGTACGCTTGTTCTTGGAGGTGGTATAGAAGTGTCCGGTACCAGCTGTGGATTCCAGCTTGATTTTTTCGCGACCGCCTTTAGCCATTTTTCTTATCCTTTATTAATCAGACTTCGCCACGGGCGCGCAGATCAACCAGGATGGCATCAATGCCATTCTTGTCGATAACACGCAGGCCGGCGTTAGATACACGCAGGCGGACGAAGCGGTTTTCACTTTCGACCCAGAAGCGGCGATACTGCAGATTCGGCAGGAAGCGACGCTTCGTTCTATTGTTGGCGTGGGAAACTTTGTTCCCAACCATCGGGCCTTTACCCGTTACTTGGCAGACTCGCGCCATGATGGTGCTCCAGAATTCGCTAGAAGAGAGCCAACGAGTATAACCAAAATACCATGCCTCTTTCAAGTGCTTTTGCGATTTTTATAGCAAACCGCGTTCAGCAAAGGATAGTGGCGGGGCATTTCCTGCCACGATGAAGTGGTCGAGCACCTTGACGTCAACCATAGCCAGTGCGTCTTTCAGGGCTTTGGTGAGCAATTCGTCGGCTCGTGAAGGCTCGGCGACACCGGAGGGGTGATTGTGGGCGAGGATAACGGCAGCAGCATTATGGCTAAGGGCGCTTTTAACGACTTCACGTGGGTAAACGGAAGTTTGGCTCAGTGTGCCGGTGAATAACTCTTCTGCTTTTAGCAGGCGATTCTGTGCGTCGAGCCAAAGCGCCATGAATACTTCGTTCTGTCGCGTCGCCAGTTTCAGGCGCAGCCAGTCACGTACCTGGCCGGGGGAAGAAAAAGTGTCGCGGGCGCTCATTTCCTGGGCGAGTGCCCGTCGCGCCAACTCGAAACTGGCTTTCAACTGCGCAGCCTTGGCTAGGCCAATGCCGGAAACGCTGGCTAGTTCTTCCAGCGTCGCTTCGGCAAGGCGGCTCAGCCGGCCATCAAAACGTTGCAAAAGATCCCGGCCCAGATCAACCGCGCTTTTTCCCCGCACGCCAACGCGTAAATAGATGGCTAGTAATTCAGCATCGGAAAGTGCTGCCGGGCCGTGCGCCAGCAGTCGTTCGCGCGGTCGTTCGCCTTCGGGCCAGTCGGTGATCGCCATGCTATTTCCAGTAGAATGATCGGGCTCTCATTCTAATGGCAAGACAATGGAATTACAGGGAAAGCGCATCGTTCTTGGGGTAACCGGCGGAATCGCCGCCTATAAAGCCGCCGAACTGCTTCGTTTGCTCAGCAAACAAGGCGCCGACGTGCAGGTGGCGATGACCGAAGGGGCCACCCATTTTGTGACTACGACCACCTTTCAGGCGCTCTCCGGCAAGCCGGTTTATACCGATCAGTGGGATGCGCGGATGCCAAATGCGATGGCGCACATTGACCTGTCGCGTCAGGCTGATTTGATCCTGGTCGCGCCAGCCTCCGCTGACTTTATAGCGCGCACGGTGCATGGCTTGGCCGACGATTTATTGGCGACCATGGTTTTGGCGCGAGATTGCCCCTTGTTGGTTGCCCCGGCAATGAACCGCCAGATGTGGGAAAACCCGGCGACGCAGCGCAACGTTGCGCAACTGGCGGCGGACGGCGTACAGATTCTTGGCCCGGCCAGTGGTGAACAGGCCTGCGGGGAAGTTGGTGCGGGCCGGATGCTGGAGCCGGAAGAGATTCTCGAAGCGGTAATTGCATTTTTCACTCCGAAGCTGCTGGCCGGAAAAAACGTGTTAATTACTGCCGGGCCGACCTTTGAGGCGATCGACCCGGTGCGTGGCATTACCAATCTTTCCTCCGGCCGCATGGGCTATGCCGTGGCGCGGGCTGCCCAGCAAGCGGGGGCGATGGTGACGCTGGTTTCCGGCCCGGTTGCTTTTGCCCCGCCACAGGGAGTCGACCGCATCAACGTGCGCAGCGCGCTGGAGATGCATGCGGCGGTGTTGGAACGGGCGGCACGTTCGGATATTTTCATCGGCGTGGCGGCAGTGGCCGATTACCGCGTGGCCAATGCCGCCGAGCACAAGCTCAAGAAGGATACGGATGGCATTCCGCCGATTGAGCTGATCGAAAACCCGGATATTCTGGCCGAGGTCGCGGCAATCACGGATGGCCCATTCTGCGTTGGCTTTGCCGCAGAAAGCCGTAATCTTGAGGCATACGCGCAAGCCAAGCGGCGCAAGAAAAATATTCCATTAATCGCCGGCAATCTGATTCAGGACGGCTTTGGCGGTGACGATAACCGGCTGGTGCTGTTCGATGATGCCGGCGTACATCCCTTGAACCCGGCGCCGAAATCAGTGCTGGCGCGTCAACTGATAGAACACATTGCAACTTTGACAGGAAAAAACTGATGCACCGTATTGACGTCAAAATTCTCGACAACCGCCTGCGCGATAACCCGCCGCACTACGCCACACCTGGTTCGGCCGGGTTGGACCTGCGCGCCTGCATCGAAGCACCTTTACAACTGGCGCCGGGGCAAACTACGCTGGTGCCGACCGGAATGGCAATTCATCTAGCCGATCCTGGGCTGGCAGCCATCATCTTGCCGCGTTCGGGCTTGGGGCATAAGCATGGCATCGTGCTCGGGAATCTGGTTGGATTGATCGACTCTGACTATCAGGGGCAGTTGATGGTTTCGCTCTGGAATCGCGGCCAAGAAAGCTTCACGCTTAATCCGCTCGATCGCATTGCTCAATTGGTGGTGGTTCCTGTCTTGCAGGTTGGCTTCAATATTGTTGAAGAGTTTGACGCCAGCAAGCGTGGCGAAGCGGGTTTTGGCAGCACCGGCAAGGCCTGAATAAATTTTGGGCTTGAAAGCAGGGTGTAAGCAAATTACGATTTAATTATTTGCTTTATTTCTGGGGATGGCGAATGAACAAGTTCAGTTTGTACATGGTGTGGGCGGCGCTCGCGACAATCGTTTCGCTACCAGCGCTGGCGGCTGATCCCAAGGTGGATCTGGTACGGGCCGAAGAAATTGTCTCCGGGCGTTGCTTCCTATGTCATGGTCTGGAAGGCGAATCGGCTAGCCCGATTTTTCCGCGCCTGGCCGGGCAGCATTCGGAATACATCGCCAAGCAACTTGGCGACTTCAAGGCCGGCAAGCGCAAGAGCGAGACCATGAAGCCGCAGTCTGAGGAGCTTACACCAGCTGAAATGAAGGCGCTGGGCGTCTTCTTCGAGGGTAAGAAAACGACGGCGAGAACCGGGCGTGATGCCGAGTTGGTCGGTGTCGGCAGGTACGTCTTCAATCGCGGCAACCAGTTTTCCGGCTTGCCTGCCTGCTCGACATGCCACGGCGCCAAAGGCCATGGCACCCCACAGTTGCCCCGGCTGGCCGGGCAGCATCCACGTTACATCGAGGATCAGTTGAAGCAGTTCAACAGCCGTGAGCGGAATAACGACAACGCGGTGATGCATACCGTGGCGTCGAAGCTGAGCGAGCTGGAGCGCAATGCCGTGGCGGAGTACATCGCGACGCTGGATTGAGTTTTTACGACCTAACAAAGTAAAAAGGCCGCTGATTTCAGCGGCCTTTTTACTTGCATGGATAAAACTCAGGTCAGCATGTCGGCCCAGATGTTCTTGGCCCAGCCGAGCGCTACCTTGCCCTCCAGTTCGCTGCGTGCGACCGAAACGCCGCCGGCACCTTTGACCGGTTGGACGACCTTGGTGGCAGTGTCGTATTGGTGAACGGAAGTGACGTGGATGGCGTTTTTAGCGTCGACGAAGCTGTAGCAGGTGTTCATGACGACTGGCGTCGGGCTTGGTTCCTGGCCGGAGAGCAGGTTAAGGATGGCGGCAGCCGCCAGTTTGCCGTGCTGGTTGGCCATGTGGCCTGACTTGGGCATGGTTGGCGCCGGGAAGATGGCGTCGCCGAGCACGTGCACGTTCGGTGTGTTGGTCGATTCCATCGACAGCCAATTGACGTCTACCCAACGGTTGTTGATCAGCTTCAGCCCCGATTTGGCGGCAATCTCACCGGCACGATGCGGCGGAATGATGTTCAGCACGTCGGCCTTGAACTTGTCGAATTCCAAAATCGCGGTGTTGGTGCTGACCTCGACATCCTTCACTTCGCTGTTATTGCGATATTCGACAATGCCTTTGTAGAGATCGGTCCAGGCTTTGGTGAAGAGGCCTTTCTTCGAGGTGACGTCTTCGTTGGCATCAAGAATGATGACCTTCGATTTCGGCTTGCTCTTCTTGAAGTAGTCAGCGACCAGGCAGGCGCGCTCGTAGGGGCCGGGCGGGCAGCGATAGGGCGCTTTCGGGATGGCGATGGCGTAGGTGCCGCCGTCTTTCATGTCTTCCAACTGTTTGCGCAGGGCGACGGTTTGGGCGCCGGCTTTCCAGGCATGGAGAATTTTCGACTGGGCGGCGGCATTGTTGAGGCCGGGAATCTGATCGAACATGAAGTCGACGCCGGGGGAGAGCACCAGCCGGTCGTAAGTCATGTTGCCGCCCTTGGCGAGCAAAATTGTGCGTTTTGCGGCGTCGACCGCAGTAACGTCGTCCTGAATAACGCGAACGCCCCATTTATTCTTCAGGCCGTCGTAGCTCATGGTGATGTCCTCCATGGTCTTGGTGCCGCCAATGACCAGGTTGGATATCGGGCAGGAAATGAAGGTGGGATTACGTTCGATCAAGGTGACTTGTACGCCGCCTTCGCTCCACATGCGCAGGTACTTGGCCACCGTGGCACCACCATAACCGCCACCGACCACGACGACATGGCCGCTGGCCTTGCCACCACCGGCGCAGCCGTAAAGTGAAGCCATTGCGCCGGCTGCCGCGCCAATTTTCAGAAAATCACGTCGTTTCATCAGCATCATGTTGTTCTCCCCTTACTTTTGCGCGGCGAAATAGGTGGTAATCAGGTCCAGTTGCTCGTCGGTATAGCCCTTCGAGATCTGATGCATGATCGAAGCGGGTTTGTCCCCACTTCTAAAATCAGCCAGCTTTTGCAGCGCCTTGGCTTTGTCGAGTCCGGCGAGCGAGTCCAACCCGGCGCCCTTGACTGCATTGCCGTTGGTGCCGTGGCAGTTGGCGCAAGTGGCGGCAAGGTTTCGCGCCAGATTCGGGTCAGTCGCCTGGGCGGCACTGGTGGCAGCAAACAGGCATAGGGCAGCGACAGTGGTGGTCAGTTTCATTGAGACGTCTCCTCTGAATGATGTAGATAATTTTTACTCTGCTGAGGTGTTTTGGTACTAGTTTGGTTGATCAGCGTAGGGCAAAGGTTATAGGCCTTTAGCACAAATTGCATGCTGCAGCGCACAAATATTAGTGGTTGACTATATAACTACTCAGTTATACATTAATTCTTAATTCAGATCAAAAGAACGCTATGGACGAGTCGCTTCGGGTATTTGAGCAGGTTGCGCATTACTTCGGATTGCTCGCTGATCCGACCCGTTTGCGCATTCTCTCTTGTTTGTGTGCCGAAGAGCGGGCTGTCCATGAGGTGGTCGAGAAAATTGGCCTGACGCAGGCAAACATTTCCCGACATCTGAATATTTTGTACCGCGCTGGTGTGGTTGATCGCCGGCGGGAGGGGGCTTCGGTCATGTACCGCGTGGTTGATCCGAATTTTGTCGATATTTGCCGCACCGTCAGCATTACTGTGGCTTGCCGTGATTTGGGTGAAGAGTTGGGTGTGGCGAAGTGAATTGCAGTCATTGAAGTTCAATAAGCGGAGGGGTATTTTCTCTATGAGTAATATGTTCAAGCAGCCGGGGCGACTGCAGTCCGCACCGGAGAATTTCCTGTCGGAAGCGCAGGTAAAGGCGGTTGCAACAGGCCGCCGCGACTTTATCCGGAAGAGCTTTCTCGCCGCCGGGGCGGCACTGGCTGCACCGATGGTGGCGCGGGCCAGCGAAGGTGACCCGAATATTCTTGAAAACCCGCCATGGACGACTTCGCTCGGTTTGCCGGTAGCGACTAATCCGTATGGCGTGCCTTCGAAATATGAAAGCCAGTTGCTGCGTCGTGAATCTCCGGGTCTGGCGCGGGTGGGTGGCGCTTCGGTGTCGTTTTCGCCGCTGCAGGGCCTTTTCGGCATCATCACGCCGTCCGGCCTGCACTTCGAGCGTCATCACCAGGGTTGGCACGATATTGATCCATCGAAGCATCGCCTGATGGTCAATGGTTCGGACGACTCGCTGCTCAAGAAACCGAAGGTTTATACGCTGGATGAGTTGATGCGCTTGCCATCGGCTTCGCGTATTCACTTCATCGAATGCGGCGCTAATACCGGTCTGGAGTGGGGCAATGTTGCGGTGCCGACGGTGCAATACACGCACGGCATGTTGTCCTGTTCCGAATTTACCGGCGTGCCGTTGAAGGTGCTGCTGGAAGATTGCGGCGTTGATTACAAAAAAGCGCGTTATGTGCTGGCCGAAGGCGCCGATGGTTCCTCAATGACACGGACCATTCCGATGGAAATGGTCGAGTCGGGCGAAGTGATGGTGGCTTACGGACAGAACGGCGAAATGCTGCGGCCAGAAAATGGTTACCCGCTGCGCCTGGTTGTACCGGGTGTGCAGGGCGTTTCCTGGGTCAAATGGCTGCGTCGTATCGAAGTGGGTGACAAGCCGTATGCGACCAAGGATGAAGCGGTGCATTACATCGACCTGCAGCCGAGCGGCTTGCATCGTCAGTACAGTTCGGTGCAGGAGGCCAAGTCGGTGATCACCTCTCCTTCCGGCGGTCAAACACTGCTCGACAAGGGTTTCTACAATGTTTCCGGCCTGGCCTGGTCCGGTCGCGGCCGCATCAAGCAGGTCGATGTTTCCTTTGATGGCGGCATTAACTGGCAGACGGCGCGTATTGAAGGCCCGGTACAGAACAAGGCGCTGACTCGCTTCAATATCCATTGGGTGTGGGACGGTAAGCCAGCGATTCTGCAGTCACGGGCAATTGACGAAACCGGCTACGTGCAGCCAAGCTACGGCCAGTTGCGGGCAGTACGCGGTACCAAATCGATTTATCACAACAACGCCATCCAGTCTTGGAAAGTGGTTGAAAGCGGGGAGGTTAGCAATGTCCAGGTTCTCTAGTGCCAGCCTTGGCCTTTGTGTTACTAAAACCGTACTCGTTTTTGCCCTTTTTTCCGCGTCGACCGCAGCATTCGCTTTTGATAACTATAAAGGCGTTGGCCGTCAGGCCACACCGGCTGAAGTGAAGGCGTGGGACATCGATGTGCGCCCGGACTTCAAGGGTTTGCCCAAGGGTTCTGGTTCGGTCGACAAAGGCCTGGAATTGTTTGAGGAGAAGTGCGCTTCCTGTCACGGCACATTCGGCGAGTCGAATGAGGTGTTCACGCCGCTGGTTGGTGGTACAACCAAGGACGACATGAAGACGGGCCGCGTCAAGGGCTTGTCTTCGGGCGAACTGCCGCAACGCACCACCTTTACCAAAGTGGCAACGATTTCGACGGTGTTCGACTACATCCAGCGCGCCATGCCGTGGACTGCGCCGAAGTCGCTGAAACCGGATGAGGTCTACGCCATTCTGGCTTACCTGCTTAACCTGTCCGAGATGGTGCCGGCTGATTTCGTGCTGTCTGACAAGAACATTGCCGAGGTGCAGAACATTCTGCCCAACCGCAATGGCATGACGACCGACCACGGTATGTGGACCGGGGCATCGGCCACCAAGGGCGGCATGGGCAACGGCGGCAAGCCGGATGTGAAGAACGTTGCCTGCATGAAGAACTGCAAGACCGAGGTCAAGATCGGCTCGGTGTTGCCTGACTATGCGCGCGATGCGCATGGCAACTTGGCTGACCAGAATCGCAGTTTTGGCCCCGTCCGTGGTCAGCAGACCAGCGCTGGCGCGGCGGCGGCACCTGTCGCTGCCGTTTCCGGCACGATGGATCTGGCGACCAAGAGCGGTTGCATGGCTTGTCATGGCGTCAATAACAAGATCGTTGGTCCGGGTTACAACGAAGTGATGACCCGCTACAAGGGACAACCTGATGCCGATACTCGTTTGGTCGCCAAGGTAAAGAGTGGCGGACAGGGCGTTTGGGGGGCGGTGCCGATGCCGCCGAATGGGCATATTAAGGATGAAGACCTGAAGACAATCGTCCAATGGATTCTGTCCGGCGCAAAGTAATTTCAAAAATTTTGAGAGGAGAAGTTATGAACAATCAACGTCGTAATGTACTGAAGACCGGCTCTGGTGCTGCACTCCTGAGCATTCTCGCCACCGCTGGCATCATCACCCCGGGTATGGCACTGGCTGACTGGAACAAGGCGGCTTTTGATGCCAAAAGTATGGCCGATACGCTGAAAGCGATGGGCGCAGTTGCCCCGGCGGACAGCAAGGATGTTCAGGTGACTGGTCCGGACATCGCTGAAAACGGCGCCGTGGTGCCGCTCGGTGTTAGCTCGACGTTGCCGAACGTGACGATGGTTGCCGTGCTGATCGAAAAGAACCCGAATGCGCTGGCGGCCAGCTTCATTCTGCCGGAAGGCACTGAAGCCAATGTTCAGACACGCGTCAAGATGGGCCAGACCTCCAACGTTTACGCACTGGTCAAGTCGGATGGCAAATTTTTCATGGCAACTAAGGAAATTAAGGTCACCTTAGGCGGTTGCGGCGGCTAAAAACGGGTTCGACGCTACTGCGCTCGACATGACTTCGTTGCGCTTGCTCGCCGTGCAGATTGCACTGTCTCGCAAACGCGCTTCGTCCTGCCATCGCTCACGACGCTTCATTCCCCGTTTTCAAACATTGAATTAAGGAGAAATACACATGGCAGCAAATCCGATGAAAATCCGCGCCAGCAACAAAGAGGGCGTTACTGAAGTCAAGGTGCTGATCAGCCACGAAATGGAAACTGGTCAGCGTAAAGATGCGGCTGGTGCCATCGTGCCGGCCTGGTTCATTACCGAACTGACCGCCAAGCATAACGACAAGGTCGTGCTGACTAGCGAGTTTGGTCCTTCCGTGTCTAAAAATCCCTACTTGGCATTCAAGTTCAAGGGTGGCACCAAGGGCGACAAAATCGTTGTCACTTGGAAAGACACCAAGGGCGAAACCCGTACTGACGAAGCAGCCATTGCTTAATGCTTGAAAAATGGCGGTAAAGCGGCGTCGACCGCTGCCGCCGCTAGTCTTCACCGGAGGCGTAAAGATGATCCAAGGTTTAACAAGAATTCTGGTCGGTATAGCTGTGGCAACCGCTTTTAGTAGCGGGGCGCTGGCTCAGGACAACAAGGTGGCTGAAGAACTCGCCAAATACCGAGAAGCGCTGGCCGATGGCAATCCAGCTGATTTGTTCGAAGTGAAGGGCGAAGGCTTGTGGGCTGAAAAACGCGGCCCAAAGAACGCCTCGCTGGAGCAATGTGACTTCGGCCTTGGCCCTGGCAAGCTGGATGGGGCTTACGCCCAGTTGCCAAAATACTTCAAGGACACCAACAAGGTAATGGATGTTGAATCCCGCCTGGTGCATTGCATGGTGACGCTGCAAGGATTTAAGCAGGAAGATCTGACCAAGGATTGGTTCTCGAAGCCGGGCCGGGAGTCCGATATCGAGGCGCTGGTCACGTTTATCGGTGCCAAGTCGAATGGCAAGCCGATCAATGTGCCGGCAACACATCCGGCGGAAAAGAAGATGTACCAGATTGGCGAATATGTCTTCTACCGCCGGTCAGGCCCGCAGGATTTTTCCTGCGCCATCTGCCACGGTCAGGACGGCAAGCGGATTCGCCTGCAGGATCTGGGTAATCTGACGACCAAGGAAGGTGCCGGGACAGCGATGAAAAGCTGGCCATCCTATCGCGTTTCGCAAGGTGCGGTATGGACCATGGAACGTCGGTTGATCGACTGCATGCGTCAGGCGCGTTTCCCTGAACCAAAATATCTCTCCGATTCGATCATTGCCCTGCAGGTTTATCTGCAAAAAAACGCCACGGGCACCGTGATGGAAACGCCAGGTATCAAGCGCTAAGGGGATGATGATGAAAAAACTGTTAATTGCAGCGCTGTGTGCCGGGTTGGCTCAAACTGTTCTGGCGGAAGAGAAGGCGGCCTCCGGCAAGCTTGTCACCAAGAATCCGGTAACCGCTGAGGCGGAAAAAGTATTCCGTGATTCCTTCCGTATCGATAACCCGAAATACTGGATGCAGCGTGTCGAGCAGGATGAGGCGATGAAGCTGTGCGGCCAGTACAAAGACAATCCACCGACGGCTCTTCGTCAGAAAATTGAGTTGGCCCAGAAGGCAAGTATTCGCTATCCAGTCGAAGGCAAGTTGATCGGTAACTGGAAAGAAGGCGAAAAGATTGTTGCTCATGGTCGTGGCGGTCATGTTGGTTTTATCCAGCCGGATAAGCCAATGACGCCGCGCGGTGGCAACTGTTACGCCTGCCACGAGTTGGACAAGAAAGAGGTTGCATACGGCACGATTGGCCCTAGCCTCCATAACTTCGGCAAGATTCGTGGCTATTCAGACGATATCGTCAAGTACGCATACGACAAGGTCTACAACTCCAACGCCTTTAACGCCTGTACCAACATGCCGCGCTTTGGCCTGCATAACTGGTTGACCCCGGAGGAAATCACGCATGTCGTGGCTTTCATAATGGATCCAGAGTCGCCGGTCAATAAGGACTAGTTGTTGGTCGCTAGTCGTTAGTCGCGAGCAACCAGCGGCTAGGGACTAGTAACTTGCGACTAATAACTAGAAAAGGATACAAAATGAGCATGAATCGTCGTGAGTTTCTTCAGGTCATGGCTGTTGCAGCAGCGGGTGGCATGTCTTTGCACAGTGATTTTGCCCTGGCCGAAAAAGGCGCGGCCAAACTGTATGATTTGCCAAAATTTGGCAATGTCAGCTTGCTGCATATCACCGATTGCCACGCTCAGTTGCTGCCCATTTATTTCCGCGAGCCGAACGTCAATCTTGGCTTTGGCGACCAGTTTGGTAAGGTGCCGCATCTGGTTGGCGAGAACCTGCTTAAGCATTTTGGCTTCAAGCCAAACTCGCTTGAGGCGCATGCCTACACTTATCTGAATTTTGAAAAGGCCGCTGAAACCTACGGCAAGGTCGGTGGCTTCGCGCACCTCGCGACGCTGGTCAAACGCATGAAGGCGAATCGCCCGGGCGCGTTGTTGCTTGATGGTGGCGACACCTGGCAGGGTTCTGGTACGGCGCTGTGGAGCAACGCTCAGGATATGGTCGACGCCTGCAAGGCCCTTGGCGTCAATGTCATGACCCTGCATTGGGAATCAACTTACGGCGAAGCTCGCGTCAAGGAAATCGAAGAAAAGGATTTTGCCGGCCAGATCGACATCGTCGCTTAGAACGTCAAGACCACCGATTTCGGCGATGCTGTCTTCAAGCCCTTCGTGATGAAGAAGATGAATGGCGTGCCGGTGGCGATTATCGGCCAGGCCTTTCCTTACACGCCGATTGCCAACCCGCGCTGGCAAACGCCAAACTGGAGCTTCGGCATCCAGGAAGAGAGCATGCAGAAGACCGTCGACGAAGCCCGTGCGGCTGGCGCGCAGGTTGTCGTCGTGCTGTCGCACAACGGTATGGACGTCGACCTCAAGATGGCCTCGCGGGTCAAAGGTATCGACGCCATTCTCGGCGGCCACACCCACGACGGCATGCCGGCACCGGTCATCGTCAAGAATGCCGGTGGTCAGACGCTGGTAACCAATGCCGGCTCGAACGGTAAGTACCTCGGTGTACTCGATTTTGACGTGAAAAATGGCAAGATTGCCGATTACCGTTACAAACTGCTGCCGGTCTTCGCCAATCTGCTGCCAGCCGACAAGGACATGCAGACGCTGATCGACAAGGCACGGGCGCCGTATCTGTCCAAGCTCAACGAAAAGCTGGCCGTCACCGAAGGCACGCTGTATCGCCGGGGTAATTTCAACGGCACTTTCGATCAAGTCATTCTCGATGCGCTGATGAAAGTTAAGGATGCTGAAATTGCTTTCTCGCCCGGCTTCCGCTGGGGTACTTCGCTGCTGCCGGGACAGCCGATCCTGATGGAGCATGTGCTCGACCAGACCGCCATCACCTACCCGTGGACGACCGTCACCAATATGAGCGGCGAGATGATCAAGACCATTCTCGAAAATGTTTGCGACAATCTGTTCAATCCTGATCCTTACTATCAGCAGGGCGGTGACATGGTGCGTGTTGGTGGCCTGCAATACACCTGCGACCCAACCGGCAAGATGGGTGGCCGTATTCAAAACATGATGTTGCGCGGTCAACCGATAAATCCGGCCAAAATCTACAAGGTGGCTGGCTGGGCGCCGGTTTCGGAAGAAGCGAAGAATATCGGCGAGCCGATCTGGGATGTCGTCGCCACCTACCTGCGCGACATCAAGACGGTCAAGCCGGTCAATCTCAATCTGCCGACGCTGAAAGGCGCGGCGAATAATCCGGGGATGGCATGATGAAGAAAAACCCATCGATCAGGCGTTGGCTGGCGGTTGGCCTGCTGGCAAGCTCGTCACTGGGTTTTGCTGCCGACTGGGCGCCGGGTAGTACCGATTGGGGCAAGTTGCCGGAAGTGAAACAGAGCAAGGCCGCGCTTTATCTGACGCCGCAGCAGGCTTACGAAATGAAGATGAAAGACAAGAAAGGTGTTGCTTTCTTCGACATTCGCACCCGGGCCGAAACGATGTACGTCGGCTGGCCGAGTGATGCCGATGCGCTGGTGCCATACGTCGAGCATCCGGAACTGATGACCGAATGGGATGACAAGCGCCAGATGTACAAACTTGAACCGAATCAGGATTTCGTCCCGGAACTGGAGCGCCGGCTCAAGGAAATGAGCTTGGGCAAGGAGGCAACGATTATTCTGATTTGCCGTTCAGGCGACCGCAGCGCCAAGGCGCAGGACCGCTTGCAGATAGCTGGCTACACCAAGGTCTATGGTATTGCCGAAGGCTTCGAAGGCGATACGGCCAAGGGCGGCGCCAAGGATGGACAGCGTGCGGTCAACGGCTGGAAGAATGCCAATTTGCCCTGGACCTACAAGCTGGATAAGGCAAAGATGTATTTCATGCATTGATCGTTCTGCGCTTTCGCTTCTGCATTCACGCAAATCCCGCTCGGCTTGTCTGGCGGGATTTTTTTGTTTTATATTTGGTGATAAGTGGTAATTTTTCAAAAAAATCCGTGAAAAGTTTGGTTTTCAATGTTGCCAAACGATAAGCTTGGGGAGTTAGGCTAACCATCGTTCATTCATGCGCATTGTCGCTCTCTCCCGTCGCTTTGCCTTGCTCTCGCTGGCTTTAATACTGCTGGCTGGATTGGTGATCGGCTGGCTGGTCCGGCAGAACGAAATCAAACTACTCGAATCTTTGATTGAAAATCGTAATGAGGTGATGACCAAGGTTTTCGTCAATCTGTTGTCAGCAGAGTTGAATGAACTGGTCAGCAAACCAGTACGGTCGCCGGATGCGCCAGATGTCCTGAAAATCCGCCAGCAGATCGCCGGCATTGTGTGGGATTCCGACATCGCCAAGCTGAAACTTTACAATCTTCAGGGCAAGGTGGTGTTCTCGACCGATCCAGCTCAGTTTGGCGAGGATAAAAGCAATAATGTCGGCTTCACTTCGGCACTGAATGGCAAAACCTACAGTGAGCTAGGTTACCGAAAGCGTTTCAGTGCGACCGAAGGCGATCGCTTCAATATTGATCTGGTATCAAGCTATATCCCGATTTTGCGAGATCAGAAAATCATTGCGGTCTTCGAGCTTTATCAGGAGGTCACTCCCTTGCTTGACGCGATTGAGGCCGCTTTGTTGCAGACCATGGCCGTCGTGCTCGCCGTTCTGGCCGGGGTGTTTGCGCTGCAATACTTCGCGGCACGACACACCCGGAAGGTCATCACAGCCCAGGAAAAAACACTGGAAACAGCCAACAATTCCCTTGAGCTATGGGTGGCCGAACGAACGCAAGCCTTAAAGTCCAGCGAGCAGCGGGTCAAAGAATTGCTCGATGAACAGAAACTGATTTTCGATAATGCCCAAGTCGGTATTCTGTTACTGAAGAACCGGACAGTCCTTAAATGCAATCAACGGATTGCCGATATGTTTGGTTATGCCAGCCCGTCGGACATCATCGGAAAATGCACAGCACTTTTCTATGCCGACGAAACAGACTTCGCTGCCGTCGGCCAATCCGGTTACGCCCAATTGGCCGAAAAAGGCTTTGCTGACCTTGAAACGAAAATGCAGAGTAAGGATGGCAATGAATTCTGGGTCATCCAGAGTGGTCGGCCCTTGAATCCTGCAGCCGTGCTGGAAAGCCCGTCGATCTGGGTCTACACCGACATTACCGAACGCAAACTGGCCGAATCCGAGCTGAGCATTGCGGCTGCAGCCTTTGAATCGCAGGAAGGCATGCTGGTGATCGATGCCAATAAAGTCATTCTGCGCGCCAACAAGGCTTTTGCCGATATGACTGGCTATACGGCGGAAGAAGTGATCGGAAAAACACTGAGCATTCTGCGCTCGGATCGTCACGATGCGGCCTTCTTCAAAGCCATGTGGGCTTCGATCAACGACACGGGCTATTGGCAGGGTGAAATTTGGGATCGGCACAAATCGGGTGAGGCGTTTCCCAAATGGTTGACGATCTCGGCCGTCAAAAACCGGGATGGCAAGGTGACGAACTATGTTGGCACGTATACCGACATCACCGAACGTAAACTGGCCGAGGAAAAGATTCGCCATCTGGCCTTCTACGACCAACTAACTGGGCTGCCAAACCGCTCACTGTTGATGGATCGGCTGACGCAAGCGATGGTGGCCAGCGAACGTAGTCGTAATTATGGTGCCGTTCTCTTTCTCGATTTGGATAATTTCAAGGCGCTTAACGATACGCTGGGCCATGATCGTGGCGATATTTTGCTCAGGGATGTTGGAGAAGCTTTGCTCCGGAATGTGCGACAGGCTGACACGGTGGCCCGTTTGGGCGGCGATGAGTTTGTGATTATTTTGCTGGAACTGGATGCAGATGCCGATCTCGCGGCCAGTGTCGTCGAGGGAACGGCGCTGAAATTGCTGAAAGTTTTGAAACAGGATTACCACTTGGCGGGCATGGAGTTTCATAGCAGTGCAAGCATTGGTGCCACGCTTTTTGTTGGGGAAGGGACTTCCATCGAAGAGTTGCTCAAGCAATCCGATCTGGCGATGTACAAGTCGAAAGAGGCGGGACGTAACGCTTTCCACTTCTTTGATCCGACGATGGAAGCCAAGCTGCTAACGCGTAATTTGATCGAGAAGGATTTGCGTCGGGCCATTCAGGAAGAGCAGTTCCTGATCCATTACCAGCCGCAGGTCGAAGGGAGTAGTCGCAACATCGTCGGGGCCGAAGCCTTGATTCGCTGGCAGCACCCACAACGCGGCTTGGTACCGCCCAACGACTTCATTTCACTGGCTGAGGATTGCGGCTTGATCGTACCCATCGGGCAGTGGGTTCTTGAGGCAGCTTGCCGCCAACTGGCCGTATGGGCAATGCTTCCGGCTATGGCGCACCTGACCATTTCGGTGAATGTCAGCGTGCATCAGTTCAATTTGGATAATTTTGTCGAGCAGGTAATTGCTGCCATTGAAAAGGCCGGGGCAAACCCGCAGCGGCTAAAACTGGAACTGACTGAAAGTCTGTTTATGCAGAATGTCGAGGACATTATTTGCAAGATGTCAGCGTTGAAAGCGGTTGGCGTCAGTTTTTCGCTGGATGATTTTGGCACCGGCTATTCCTCGCTGGCTTATCTGAGCCGCCTGCCGCTCGATCAACTGAAAATTGATCGCTCCTTTGTGATGGATATCGAAACGAGTAATAACAATGTGGTGATTTGCGCGGCGACCATCAAGCTGGCCCATAGTTTGGGCATGAAGGTGGTGGCTGAAGGGGTTGAAACCGAGGCGCAACGTTATTTCCTGACAACGGTGCACCATTGCGATCAACTACAGGGCTACCTAATTTCTCGACCATTACCTCTGCAAGATTTCGAAGTCTTGCTGGGCTGAGTTTGCTTGGTATGAGCTAGTTGTGCAGGATGGTTCTCGGCTGCCTAAATTTGACCCACGAGGCGATTTCAGAGGTTTTTTCCAGAAGCACAATTAGCTTTTTCAGATCAATGGTTTTTGCCCAAAAAATCCGGTTGACCGCAGCATTTAACCGGTGCCGGCGTTTCAGGCTGAGTGGGGCGGCTGATCTCGAAAGTTGCCGTGCCGAAAGCGTTTCACTTATCCCGGGTGATGGGTAAGATGGTTAAAACTCCTGCGGCTTATTGAAGTATCAAAATTCACCAAAAGTGATGCCATGCTTAAACGTATTTTTTGGCTCGCTGTGTTGTTGGTGTCTGTTCCCGTATTGGCACAAGCGCAAGGCACTACTTATCGTTTCTCCCCGGTCAACCTGTGAGACATCAACAGGACGGCGGCCTACTGGAACCCGATCATCAAGTATGTCAGTGAGAA
>JBBSCQ010000032.1:0-29858 GCA_038250105.1 Burkholderiales bacterium
AAGTTGGCCAGCGATCACCATAGGCCAACTGCCGGCCCGACGCATTTGCTTCCCTCTGGATTCAGCTTCCCCGATATTTCAGGCCAGTTTTCCCAAGGCAAAAATCACCAGTGCCCCGCTTGGGATGGCGGCAATGGCGAGGCGAAAGCCGGCGCGCCGGATGCCTTGGCCCACTTCCTCGATAAATTGATCGATTTCGCCAAACAGTTCGGGGAAGGCGGCGATGTCGCTGTGCGAAGTTTTTTCCATGTCGATCTCCTGATATCAAGCGGCAAAGGGTTTGCCATCCGGGTGGGTGACTACGAGCGTTGCCGAACGCGGGCGGCCGCCGATGGTTTCCGGGTACTGGTTGGCCGGCCAGGCTGAAATGGCGGTGGGTTGGGCCGGGTCAGAACGTTCGCTGGCCGTTTCGCCGGGGTGCTGGATATTGACAAAGAGCGTCCGGCCATCCGGCGTGGCGGTCATGCCGGTCAGTTCGCAGCCTTTCGGGCCAGTCATGAAGCGCCGGGTTTCGCCGGTTTGGGGGTCGGCAACCAGCATCTGGTTATTGCCCAAGTTGGCGTAGTCACCCTTGTTCAGCACGCTGGTCGAGACATCGGTCTGAATCCACAGCCGGCCGCTCGGGTCAAACCACAGGCCGTCCGGGCTGCCGTAAGCATCACCGTTGATATTGCCGCGCTTGTTTTCGTCGATGTTCTGGGGGTCGCCGGCAAGGGCGAAAATATCCCACTCGAAGTTGGTGGCTGCCGCATCGTCGCGGGCTTCGCGCCAGCGCACAATGTGGCCGAAGATGTTTTCGGCGCGTGGGTTTGCTGCACTCAGGCCGGGTACTTCCGGCGTGCCGCGTTTGATGTTGTTGGTCAGCGTGACATAAACCTCGCCGGTTTTCGGATGCAGCGCAATCCACTCCGGGCGGTCCATTTTTGTCGCCCCGGCCAAGTCAGCCGCCTGTCGGCAACGGATCGCCACGTCACCCTGATTGGCGAAGCCGTTTGCTACGGTCAACGCCCCATTCGGGTATTTTTCCCCATGGCGCAACGGCAGCCAGCTGCCTTTGCCATCGTCACCAAAGCGGGCGACGTAAAGCGTGCCATCGTCGAGCAGCGTGCTGGTGTCGCTTTGGCCAGGAACGTAACGGTCGCGGGAGACAAATTTGTAGATGTATTCAAAGCGCTCGTCATCGCCCATATAGACCACCACGCGCTGGTCGCGAGCCAGGCTGACGGTGGCGCCTTCATGCTTGAAACGGCCGAGTGCGGTGCGTTTGATCGGTGGTTTCTGCGGATTCCACGGGTCGATTTCGACCACCCAGCCAAAGCGGTTGGCCTCATTCGGATGCAGGTTGAGATCAAAGCGTTCATCGAACTCATGCCAGCGGTAGCCGGATGTTTTGTCGCTGATGCCGTAACGCGCCTGATCGGCACTGGGTATTTTCGGGCCTTTGAAATAACCGTTGAAATTCTCTTCGCAGGTCAAGTAAGTACCCCACGGCGTAAAGCCCATGGCGCAGTTGTTGGTCGTGCCGAGGGCGAACTCGCCCCAGCGGTCGGTCGCCGTCAGCATGGCTGGGTGAGCCCGGGCCGGGCCGCTGATCTTGCACGGTGTGTCAGCGGTGATGCGGCGCGCCCAAGGGGAAGGGCGGACAACTTGCCAGCCGGCCTTTTCGTGGCGCACTTCAATGATTGAAACACCGGTCGCTGCCTTCGACTTGGCGACCTTTTCGGCGCTCCAGTTTTGCATGCCGCCAACGTGGAGCAGGCCATCGTCGGTGTATTCGTGGTTGATGCAAAGCAGGCCGTGCGTTGATGATAGCTGGCCGTTCTCGACAAAGGGGAAGAAGTGCATGCCATCGTGATGCATGCCGGCTTGTTGCATTTGCTCGGCGGCCGTGTCGGAAGCATCGGCCTTGGCCTGCGGCCCATCGGAAATGGGGTCACCCCAGGCAAAGAGGGGTTTGGCAGTGAAACCGGGAGCGAGGCGCACTTCGTCTGCGGTCGACACTGCTAGCGAAGCAAAACCAGTCAGTGATCCATTGGCCCGGCCCGCGCTGGCCGCCAGCGCCGGCAGAGGCACGCCGGCTGCAGCCAATGCACCACCGGTGACAGCGAGGACGGCAGCCGAAAGCAGGCGCCGCCGGAAAGGATCGGCGAGCGATTCCAGCATCGGGTTGTGAATTTTTTCGTTATTGGGATCGTAGCAAGCGTGCAGCATTTTTAATCCAAAGCAGGTTGGTTGGTCGCAACTATCGCTGCTTGATGTTGCAAACGCGTGACGCTGGTAAAAATGCAAATGAGATAAGTGTTAATGAGGCTTTTAATTGATATAAATTTCAAAAACAGTCTCGCTTGTCACAATAATTTAACCGGGCCGATCTAGGGTGACGGACTTGGCTAGTCGGATTTGGGAGTTATTTTGCGAAAAATTGGATATGGAATGCTGCTCGGGAAGCTCGGGTTTCGTGGCTTGTTTGTTTTGATTGGCGTGCTCTTCAGTTTGGCATTTTTGGCTGTCGCGGTTCCGCCGCTGGTCATGCGTTGGGAGTCCATTCAGGCTGCACAGTGGCGTCTGGAATCGATTCGTCAACTTGCGCCGGCACGTCAGCAGGTTGAGGAGACGCGTCAATTTCGGGCCAGGCTATTTTTTGCCGGGGCGGGTGATGCAGCGGCTGCGGCAGATTTTGCCCTGAAAACGCCGTTGACCGCAGCAGTTGCTACAACCGATGCCGCAACAGATGAAACTTTGAAGAAACTGCTCGCCAGCAGCCCGGAAGAAAGCAATGGCCGCCAACGTATGCAAATCTTTGCCGGTTTCGGTGAGCAGATTGAAGTCTTGCAGCAGCAAATTAGCGAGAAAATGGGCGGGGCGTCCATTATGCCAGCCAGCAACCGGCTACAGGCCTTGACTGATATCTGGCTGAGCGACCTGCCCTTGCTGACCGAGTCACTGGCTCGGCTGGGTGTATTGGCCGGGATTTCAGTGCGTGAGGCAATGGTGGCTGATCGCCTGCGGCCCGAATTATCGGCTTCGATTGCCGTCGCAACGCACGCTCTAGGTCAGTTGGAGCGCTCATTGGCCCCACTACGGGACGAGAATGCAGTTTTGGCTGATTTGAATGCCCGGCTCGCTGCGCTGACCGAACAGTTCGTGCTGACTCGCACGCTGGCCTATGGTCTGGCCCTGAGCAGCACGGTCTATTCGGCGGCCGAGGTGGATAGTGCCATCACCCAGCCATTGGCCCAGATTGGCGAAATTTCCCGGCTGACCGAGCAGCTGCTGGTTGCCGAACTGGGTGACGAATTGGCGCAGGCCCGGCAGGATCTGTGGCTGACGCTGGGGCTGATTTTCGGCAGCCTGCTCGTTTCCTCTGCCGGTCTTTATCTCGCCTACGCACGCCTGGCCTCGTCCATTGATGCGCTGGCGCGCGGTGCCCGGCAACTGGCCACGGGCGATCTGTCGGTCGATATCGAACTGGCCGGGGAGGATGAGTTGCAACGGATTGCCGAATCGCTGCGTGAGGTACGCGACGGCATGCGTCGACTGGTTAATGAAATCGTTGATAGTGCGCACGCCATGACCTCCGGTTCACTCTCCTTCGCCCAGGCGGCCGGTGCTTCGGCCGAGCGTGCGCAGCAACAGCAGCGCGACACGCTCCAGGTTGTCACGGCGATCGAAGAGTCCGGGCGGCAGGTTGCCGAAATTGTTCTGGCCGCCGGGGAGAGTGATGCGGTGACACGCAACTCGGGTGAACTGGCCAGCACCGGCATGCGCTCGGTGAGCCAGGCCAAGAGTGTCCTGGAAAAGATGAGTGCCGATATTGGGCTGGCCACCGGTTGCCTTGACCGGATGGAAAATGAAACGCGTCAGGTGTCCTCTGTCGTGGCGGTGATCGCTGCTATCGCCGAGCAAACCAACCTGTTGGCGCTCAACGCGGCAATTGAGGCGGCGCGGGCTGGTGAAAGTGGCCGCGGTTTTGCCGTGGTCGCCGATGAAGTGCGCAAACTGGCTGAGCGAACAGCGAAGAGCACCAAGGAGATTGGCCAGATGATCAATCGCATGCAAGGCATCGCGGGTGAAACGTCCATTGCGGTGCGGACGGCTGCCAGCCATGTCGCAAGCAGCAATGTCCGGACCGGCGAGGCGGCCGTGGCGATGACGCAGGTGCGGGATCAGGCGCAACTGGCTGAGTCGGCGAGTGGCCGGATCAGCGCCGCATTGCAGACGCACAGCGTAGCAGCGGAGCAGATCGAGTCGCTGGTGAGCGGCATTGCCCGGCTCTCAGTGGAAAATGGCAAGGCGCTAACCGGGGCGGCGAAATCAGCCCGCCTGCTTGAAGGGCTGGCCGGTAATTTGCGTCAGGCGATCGGGAAATTCAGACTGGTGGGCTGCTGATGCAGCGAGTTGGTAAGGCCAAGTGGGCTGGCGAGGCCAAGTGGCTGGCGAGGCCTTAAGGTAAATGCCGTTCCAGATGCATCATCGAGGTTCGTTCCGCAATGCGGCGCGAGTCTTCGCGGTTGATTTCGGATTGTTGCTGACCAAAAGCGTCGCGCGCCGAGCGTCCGCCGGAGGCCGCTTCAATGCTGCGGATGCAGCGCCAGCGATCACCATGTTTGGTCGGGAAAGGGCGCATCTGGTCCTTGGGGTGATGGACCCGGCAGCAGTAGCAAAAGATCGTTTCAGTCATCGGAGCCTCAGGGCAAATGGCACTGGCCAAAGCGGTAAGAATGATATGCCAGTGTTGCAATCTGATGACATTTATTTTTGCTGATCGTTCAATTGGCCGCTGACCCAGGGCTGTGCCGTCTTGTTGCTGCACATGTTTTGTCACGGTACTGACATCTTCGTTTCCTAAACTATATTGCCCGTTTACCTGAGTGGACCCCATGATTGTTTTGCTTGATGAAGAAGTGGCAGAGTTGCACCGGATACTTGCAGCGGGGCTGCTGACGCCGGTATTTCAACCGATCATTGACTTTCGCTTGCGGGCGATGCTTGGTTATGAAGCCCTGATCCGCGGCCCGGTCGGCAGTTCGCTGCAATTTCCGGATCAGCTTTTTGCCGTGGCGCGACGGGCGGGATTGTCGCTGCAGCTTGAGCACGCCAGCCGCGAGGCCAGTTTGCGAGCCTTTGCGGCGCAGCGACTGGCCGGTCGCTTGTTTCTCAATGTCACGCCGGGCTGTTTGCTCGATCAGCAGATGATGAACGGTCACACTCGTGACCTGCTCAATGAACTGGGTATTGCCCCTAACCGGATCGTCATTGAACTGACCGAGAACGAGCAGATTACTGACCAGCCCGGCATTCAGGAAACCCTGTTGCACTATCGCGGGCGCGGCTTTCAGATTGCCATTGATGACCTCGGCGAAGGCTTTGCCAACCTGCGCATGTGGTCTGAGGTGCGGCCGGAATTCGTCAAGATTGATAAGCACTTTGTGCATGGCATTGCCGACGATCGCATCAAGTTTCATTTTGTCCGCGCCATGCAGGATCTGGCGGAAATCTGCAACGCCTTGCTGGTGGCGGAAGGCATTGAGCGGATCGAGGACTTCAATTGCATCCGCGATATGGGGATTGCCTGCGGCCAAGGTTATTTCATCGCCCGGCCGGAAGTCCTGCCGGTACGGCAATTGGGTTCGGATGTTTTGGCGGCGCTCACCCGTCAACACATGTCGTTGTCGCCAACCCGTGGTGGCCCAGACCGGATGCCGACGGCGCGCACCTTGCTCAAACCGATACCTCCTGTACCGCTTGATGCAACCAATGCGATGGTGATCGAACGCTTTGAGGCAGACCTGGAGCTTGATGTGCTCCCCGTGGTGCATGAAGGCCAGCCGGTCGGGATGATCAATCGCCACAGCATGATCGACCGTTTTGCCCGGCCTTTCCGCAAGGAGCTTTTTGGGCGCAAGAGTTGTGAGCTGTTTATGGATCATGCGCCACTCATCGTCGATCAGCATGCCAGCGTGCAGGAACTGGCGCTGATGCTCGCGCTGGCCCCGAAGCACTATCTCGCCGACGGCTTTGTCGTTACCGGCAATGGCGTCTACCTTGGGGTGGGCAGCGGTCACGACCTGATTACCACGATCACCGAAATGCAGATCAGCGCTGCCCGCTACGCCAATCCCTTGACCCAACTGCCGGGGAATGTGCCGATCAACGAGCACATCGACCGCATGTTGACCGACAACTGCTCCTTTGTTGCCGCCTACGTCGACATTGACAATTTCAAACCTTACAA
Source organism: Burkholderiales bacterium (assembly GCA_038250105.1). Taxonomy (GTDB): domain Bacteria; phylum Pseudomonadota; class Gammaproteobacteria; order Burkholderiales; family Rhodocyclaceae; genus Azonexus. Next base: position 6,236 of record JBBSCQ010000032.1, read on the forward strand.
CGACACCTTTGGCTATCGGCGTGGCGACGACGTCATCCATGCCCTCGGCCGGCTTTGTTGCGAAATCACCGACCAGCGACTGGATTTTGTCGGCCACATTGGCGGCGACGATTTCTTCGTGGTCTTCCAAAGTACCGATTGGGAAATACGTTGCTGGCAACTGTTCAGCCTGTTTGCCGAGGCGATGAATGGTTTATTGACCGCCGAAGAGCGGGCGCATGGCGGCTACATGGCCGAAAACCGGCGCGGCGAACTCGGCTTTCAGGCTTTGCCAACGCTTTCCATTGGTGCTGTTCGGGTTGGCCCCGGCGAATGCGAGTCGCACCGAGAAGTTGCTGCGGCAACTACTGCAGCCAAAAAGCAAGCGAAGAAAAAAGCCAAAAACTCAGCAACTGAACCGTTCGGGAGCAGCCTGTTCATCGAGCGCCGCCAGCCCGGTTCAGGTGAAGGCGCCAGTCTTGTTGCTCGCATGTTGAACTGACGGCAGCATCGCCAGCGGGATTGCTGCGGTCGACGCTGAAAAACAGGCAAAAAGCAAAGCGCTTTCAGTAGAAAGGCGGTTCTAAATCGAGCGATGAACGCTGGCTAGGCTGGCGCGGCGCAAAGTGGCGAAATCGGGCGGCGCGGGAATGACGGCGCGTGGTTTTAATAATGTGCGAATTTCGCCATCTTCAAATTTCGGCTCGATCAGGGTTATGGCAAAATCAGACCATGCCTGACAATAAGCTGAAAAAAAATAAAACCATTCGCTACGGCGATTACCTCGCGGCGGTTCGGCGTCAGCATCGGCACATCAGTTACGACGAGGTTTATGCGCTTGAGCGCAGCATGCCGAGAGGTAACCGACTTCGCCTGATTGATCTGCACCGCCTGCTGACCCCCTATGTATCTGTTCGCCTTGGTGAGCAATTACGTGCCGTCATTCCGCTGGCTTTGATGCTGATCGGCTTTCAGGCGCTGGCCTTGCGTACCTCACTGGTTGAGGCCGAGATGATTGGACTCGGCATTTGTGCGGTGATACTTGGTCTGATGTTTTTCATGGAAGGCGTCAAGTTGGGTTTGATGCCTTTTGCCGAGAACATTGGTTTTCTCATGCCGAGCCGATCAAATATCTTGGTCATTCTCGGTTTTGGCGGGCTGCTCGGCGCAGCGGCGACCTTTGCCGAGCCGGCGATTGGCGCCTTGCAGATCGCCGGGGAATCGGTTTCGGCGAAACATGCGGCTTTGCTCAAAATCCTGCTTGGTAACAAAGTCAATTTACTGGTGCTGGCCGTGGCGGCGAGTGTTGGCGCTGCCGTGATTCTGGGGCTGCTCCGCTCAATGTACGGGTGGCGGCTTAAGGTGTTGATCGCCATTATTGTGCCAATCTGTCTGGCGCTCACACTCTACGCCGCACTCACCCCGAGCTTGGAAAGAGTCCTCGGTCTGGCTTGGGATTGCGGCGGCATCACGACCGGCCCGGTCACTGTGCCGTTGGTGCTGGCCGTCGGCATCGGTCTGGCGGCATCAACCGGGCGGGGAGAAAACCCCCTGGCTGGTTTTGGTATCGTTACCCTGGCCTCGCTGCTGCCGGTCATCGGCGTCTTGGGGGCAGCGATCTACCTCGATACCTCCGGGCTGGCTGCTGAAGTGGTCAGCCTCAAACCCGCACGGGCATGGTTTCAGGAAACACCTGTTGCCGAGATACTGAGTGCCTGTCGGGCCATCATGCCATTGCTCCTGCTGCTGTTTGTCATGCAACGTCTGGTGCTGCGACAACCGATCAAGCATGCCAGTTTGCTGATCTACGGCGTCTCAATGGCGCTCTTCGGCATGATGGTGTTCAACGTCGGTTTGACCGAAGGCCTTGTCGAGCTGGGTAATCAGGCCGGCACCAATGTGCCGTGGGCATTTTCCAGCCATCGCATTTCAGGTGAGCCGCCGTTGTACCCCAAAGTGCTTGGGCTGAGCATGGTGCTCATCTTTGCTTTTTGTATCGGATACGGTGCGACCCTTGCCGAACCGGCGCTCAATGCAATGGGGCTGACGGTCGAAAATTTGACCGACGGCGCCTTCAAAAAGCGCTTACTGATTCATGCCGTTGCGCTTGGCGTGGGCGTCGGTGCAGCAGTCGGCGTGGCCAAAATACTGTTTGATCTGCAACTGGCCTACATTTTAATCGCCGCCTATCTGGTCGCGCTATTACTGACCTGGTTTTCCAAGGAGGAGCTGGTCAACCTGGCCTGGGATAGCGCCGGCGTGACCACCGGCCCAGTCACCGTGCCACTTTTGTTGGCACTTGGTGTCGGCTTGGCCGAGGCGGTCGGTGCCGTTGAGGGCTTCGGCATACTGGCGCTGTGTTCGGTTGGCCCCATTATCAGTGTCATGTCCTTTGGCTTATGGATTAACCGCAAGACGGTTGCGAAAACGGGAGCGAAAACACTATGAGCCAAAGCGGCATGATTGTTCTAACCGATGCCGTGTTGATTACGGCCATCGTCCAGCGCGGCATGGCAGATCTCGTCGTCCAGACAGCGCAGGAGGCGGGGGCGCAAGGGGCGACGATTTTTCATGCGCATGGCACCGGCGTACGGCAAAAGCGCTTGGGCCTGCTCGGCTTGACCATCAATACCGAAAAAGAAGTGATCTACATCGTCGCGCCGGAAAATCAGGCGGACATCATCTTTGAACGTATTTTCGTTTGCGCCAAAATGGACACCCCCGGCATGGGTATCCTTTGGGTCACGCCGATCAACCGGATGGCCACCCACGTGCCGCATGAAGTGGCTGCTCGCTTCGGCATCCACCCGGAAATCAAGAAGTCATGACCGCGCTGGCGCACATTGGCCGAGGGGTCGATAAAGAGCTGATTACGGCCATCGTCGATTCAGGCTTGGGCAAGCGCCTGGTCGAAATTTTCTGTGAGGCACGTGGCGTCTTGTCGATTTCGCATCACCATGCCCGAGGCGTTGGCAGCCAGCGTATCCGAACCGGTCAAATGTATTTCCAGGAACGCGATGTCGTCTTGCTGCTGGTTGAAACGGAGTTTCTCGACGCCATCTTTCAAAATGTCTTCGACGCAGGCAAAGTCGGCCAACCGGGTGGCGGGATCATCTTTTCCGAAAGCGTCTTGCGCGGCCACCCGATGTTGCCCTTTGATGGCACGGATTGGTAAGAGTGACTTCGCCAACCGTTTGCTGGTGTCGCGCCATCTGCAGCGACACCTGAAATGCTGCTCCCCAAGGGTAATTCCCGCGGGCTGCGGTCGACGCCAAAAACAGGCAAAAAATCAAATTTCGTTCAGTAGAAAAGCTTTTCCAGGTCGAGCGTTGATTTGCGGCCGATGGCGGCATGGTTTGCTTCAAGCCAGGCCTGCGCATGCTCGCGGCCGCTATCGCGCAGGCGCTCAAAAAAGGCCAGGTTGACCGCCAGCTTGCTCTCGGCCGGCAGCGTCTTGAGCATGTCATCGGCGGTGATGGCGTGAAAACGAATGTCGCTGACCCGCTGTTCAAAGCGGCTGCATTGCAGCCAACGGGGTAACCAACGCGGCCGGGCCGTGGCGCTGATTTGCTCACGGACATGCGCGAACATGCGCATTTCACGCAAGAAGGTGGCGTTGAAGGCGAGTTCGCGCAGACGTGTTTTGATGTCCTGAGCCGAATCCGGCGTTTCGTCGTAACGCAACGGCGTGAGCAGGACGAGCAAGGTATCTGCTGCGGTGCACTCGTAAAAAAGGGGAAAAACCGCCGGATTGGCGCTGTAGCCGCCATCCCAATACGGTTCGCCATCAATCACGATGGAACGGTGGATGGTCGGCAGGCAAGCCGAGGCGAGCAGGGCGTCCACCGAAAGTTCGCTATTGCGAAAGATACGCAGCTTGCCGGAATTGGCGTGGGTGGCGGCGATATACAACTTAACCGGGCTGGCGTGGCGCAATGCGGCGAAGTCGACTTGTTCGGAAATGATATCGCGTAGTGGGTTGAGGTCGAGTGGGTTGAGTTGTTCCGGTGACAGGTAATCGGTCCATTGCAGCATTAGCTTCATGGCCGGCGCCATCGCGGCATTGCCTGACTGATCAAACGGCGAGCTTTCCGCCACGGCCGTCCAGAAGCGGCTGAGAGCGGCGCGGCCTCCCTCGCGGCCACCTTCCATCAAGCCGTGGGCGAGAAAAACGGCGTTCATCGCCCCGGCGCTGGTGCCACTGATCCCTTCAAAACCAATTCGGCCATCTTCGAGCAGGGCGTCGAGTACGCCCCAGGTGAAAGCGCCATGGGCGCCGCCGCCTTGCAGAGCAAGGTTGAGTGTTGCGGGGCTAAGTGGTGCTTGGGGCATGGGCTTGGACTCGGTTAAACGGGTAGGTGGGAAACGGCTTCGATAATCGGCATGGGTGTAACGGAGGTCGGGGACTGGAAAGGGTTGCCCTGAATCAGCACAATCGCGGCGGTAGGGGCAGCGGCCAAGGCAAAGAGAACGATGGCAACAAGCGCGGCGCGTGGTTTGTCGACATGGACAACGGCAATCGAGAGCAGTGTCAGGAAGCCGAGAAAGGCCATGCCCAGCCATTTTAGCGGATTGACATGGGTCTGGCTAAGACCGATGCGGAGATCGCGTTCGTCGCGAATTTCGATGGCTTTGCGCAACATCAGCGCCTGGACGTTTTCGCCGGCACTAGCGGTAATTTGTTTGCTCGCCAGCAAGGTGAGCAAACCATCCGCCTGCAATGACACTTCAGCGCTGGATTTGCGCGCTGCCAGCATTGGCCATTCGCTGGCGCTGGCCTGACCGTATTGCACAACGGCAGCGCGAATCTGTTGTTTGAGCGGCTCGGCTAGTTGCTCGGAAAGTACGGCAATGCTGCGTAAGGAGTCGGCTTCCTTGAACACCGCATTCATCGCCCGGTCGTGGGCGCTCCAGGTATCGTTGGCGAGAAAAGCCAGGGTCAGGCCAAAGAGCACGCCAATAATGTTGATGAAAGGCGGCGCGACGCCCTGTAAAGAGGCCACCCAACCGGCCCAGCGCGGCCTTTGTAGCGTCCATTGAACGCCCAGGACGGCGAGAAAGGTGCCAACAACAGCCAGCGCTGCATAGCCGTAGTGATCGTAAGTGTGCCAGTTGCTCGGGAACATGATTCTCTACCCATTTTAATTTTGACTGAATTTTGCCGTAGACCGCCGGCACAGTCTGGAATAGAGGGCTGGCCGGCGTCAATCGTTTGTCATCTGGCGCAGCGGACAAAAAAATCCCGGCTAGGCCGGGCGAAATGGAGAGAGTCTTTAGCGATTGCTCGGGAGCAATCAGTTGCTCTCGTTATTGCTCGCAATCTTGCTTGCTGTATTGATCTTTGTTGAAGTGCGCCTTCGTGGCGCTTTTGGTTCAATCAGGCTCTCTCTGAACTGATGTACTTCCTGTTCGGCCTGGTCGACTGATTCAACGGCTGCGGCGCTGACTTGATGCAAGCTTTGTTCGGCAGCTTCGAGCGTGCTGCGCATCAGGTTCAAGGTGATTTCGCCTTCCCATGGGCTGGATTTGGCGGCGCGGCGCATGCTGGAAAAAATGATTTCATCAAAAACGCGGACCTGTGCTTCGCTGCTTTGGATGAATGCTTTCTGTGCTTCGCCAAGTATTTCGTAGGCGTTATCGAGCAGGCGGCTGTGGTGGGCGCTATTTTCCAGCCAGAAATTGGCAGGAAAATGGGTCATTGAATCGAGTTGACCGTGTCCATACTGAGCAAAAGTTTTGCTGCTGTGATGCATCGCGTCACGACTGGCGCCAGTGAGAAGGGTCGAGAGGCGCTGGCTGGCTTCAAAGCAGGCTGAGGATAAGCCAAGCAGGTTGTTCAGGGTTTGATCGCGGCTTTGGGTGATCTGTTGTGCGGATAAAAACATGGGGCGCTCCTGGCTGCATGAGGAATGCTTGCAGCGTAGCGCCCCAATGTGACAACAAAATGAATCAGACGATGGTCTTGACACCTTCGCTGGTGCCGAGCAAAAGCACATTCGCCGGGCGAAGGGCGAACAGGCCGTTGGTGACGACGCCGGTGATCTGGTTAACTTGCGCTTCAAAACCTTTCGGGTCGGTGATGCTGAGGCCTTTAACGTCGAGAATCAGGTTGCCGTTGTCGGTGACGAAGCCGGCACGCAAGACCGGCGTCCCGCCCAGTTTGGTTAGTTGGCGGGCGACGTGGGCGCGGGCCATCGGGATGACTTCGACCGGCAACGGGAACTTGCCCATGGTGTCGACCAGCTTCGAGCCATCGCAGATACAGACGAAGGTTGTTGCCACGGCAGCGACGATTTTTTCGCGGGTTAGTGCGCCGCCACCGCCCTTGATCATGTTTAGCCCGGCGTCGATTTCATCGGCGCCATCGACGTAGACCGGGATGTGGTCGACGTCGTTGAGGTCGAAAACTTTGATGCCGTGGCCTTCCAGGCGCAGGCGAGTGGCTTCCGAACTGGCGACGGCGCCTTTGTATTTGTGCTTGAGCGGGGCGAGGGCGTCGATGAAAAAGTTGGCGGTTGAGCCGGTGCCGACACCGATGATGCTGCCTTCCGGCGCGTGCTTGGCGACATAGTCAGCTGCCGCTTGGGCAACAGCTTGCTTGAGTTCGTCTTGGGTCATGGCGTTATTCCTGAATGGGGGTGCGGCGCATTTTAACCTGTCAAAAAAGTTTAACTTTACGCCGGCAGTAAATCGCTAAACTCGGCATACCGTTTAAATGGAGAGCACGATGACTATTCAAAAGAAGACAGCACCTGCTGCCAAGCCGACCAAGCCGACCAATACGCCGAAGCCACCGAAAAAACTGATTCCGCGCTTGGCGCCGAAGCTCGAAGTGCCGGTTGAAATTGAGAACGCAGAGACGCAGCCGGTCAGCGTTCCTGCTGTGGCAGGTGCCGAAGCGCCGGTTTCGGCTACTGCGGCCGCGACCGCGCCGGCGCGAGTACGCGCGCCGCGCAAGCCAACGCGCGAAGATGAAACCGTCGCCAAGCATCAGAAGGTGCTGGCTGAAGCTTTGGAAATGGCCTTGGCTATCAAGTATGACCAGCCCATCGTGATGCGCCAGGCGCCAGCGAAAGGCAAGAAGGCGGCCAAGCCGGAGAAACCGGCAAAAGTGAAAAAAATCAAACTGGTGCGTGACAGCTTTGCCATGCCGGAAAACGAATATGCCCGCTTTGCCGAGCTCAAAAAGCGACTGGCCGGCAAGGGTATCGAGATCAAGAAAAGCGAATTGTTGCGCGGTGGAGTTGCTGTGTTGGCAGCATTGAACGATGCCGAACTCAAGGCTGTGATGGACCGCGTCGAACGGATCAAGACCGGGCGCCCGGCAAAATAAGCAGCCACTCGCTTTGTTACAGGCTGTCATTTGGCTGTAACAAAGCGCGAGTAACCTGTGCAAAGTTGAACCCCCAACTATGTACAGGAGTTACTCATGATCAAGCAATCCACTTTCGTTTCATTTATGGCTGCCGCCGGCGTCGCGCTGTTTGGCGCCCAGGCTGCGCAGGCCCAGGTCATCAAGATCGACGGCTCTTCGACGGTTTATCCGATCACCGAAGCCGTTGCCGAAGAATTCCAGAAAGCCAAAAAGAACGCCATCAAGGTGACGGTTGGTATTTCCGGCACCGGCGGCGGTTTCAAGAAATTCTGCCGCGACGAAACCGACTTCTCCAATGCTTCCCGCCCGATTACGGCCAAGGAGATGGAAGACTGTAAAGCTGCTGGTGTCAATTACATCGAAATGCCGGTTGCCTTCGATGCACTGACCGTTGTGATCAACCCGAAAAACGCCTTCCTCAAGGAAGCTACGATCGCTGAAATGAAGGCCCTGTGGGAGCCGGCAGCCCAAGGCAAGATCATGAAGTGGAACCAGGTGAATCCGGCCTGGCCTGATGCGCCGGTCAAGTTGTTCGGTGCCGGTGCTGACTCGGGCACGTTTGAATACTTTACCGAAGCGATGGTTGGCAAAGCCAAGTCCTCGCGCGGCGATTACACCGCGTCCGAAGACGACAATGTGTTGGTTCAAGGTGTTTCCCGCGATGTCAATGCCCTTGGTTATTTCGGCTATGCATACTATGCCGAGAACAAGGCTAAATTGAAGGCGTTGCCGATCGTTAATCCGAAGACGAACAAGGCGGTAGGTCCTTCTGAAGTAACGGTTGAGGACGGCACCTATGCACCGCTGTCGCGCCCGATCTTTGTCTATGTCAAGGTCAAATCGCTTGAGAAGCCGGAAGTCCAGGAGTTCGTCGAGTTCTACATGAAGAATGCTGCCAAGCTGACCAAAGAAGTGAAGTATGTGCCGCTGCCGGCCAAGGCTTACACGGGCAATCTGGAACACATTGCCAAGAAGAAATACGGTACGGTGTTTGGTGGCAAGAACGAAATCGGCATCACCATCGAAGAACTGATGAAGCGCGAAGCCAAGATGTAATGTGCTGCCCGGCGAGATGTTTCGCCTGCTGTTGAGAGACTGGCCCCACATGGGGCTGGTCTTTCCGTTGATGGAATTCTTCGAGTGAATTCAAATACCATGACTGCAAATAACGCTTCCGGCCTGCCTAAGGTCAGCGATCGCCTGGCTTATAACGCCATGCGCAACTGGAAGGAAAAGCTGATTGAAGCGATTCTTCTCGGTGCCGCCGCCGTGTCGGTTCTGACCACGCTCGGCATTGTTTATGTGCTCGTTTCCGAGTCCTTCCACTTTTTTCAGGTGGTCAGTATTGTCGACTTCCTGACCGATACCCAATGGACCCCGCTCTTCGATGATGCCCATTTCGGCATCATGGTGCTGGTTTCCGGCACACTGGTTTCATCCTTTGTCGCCCTGGCTGTCGCCATTCCGATGGGGACGATTATCGCGATCTACCTTTCTGAATTTGCCAATTCGAAGGTGCGTGAAGTCGCCAAGCCGGTTCTCGAATTGCTTGGCGGTATCCCGACCATCGTTTTCGGTTACTTCGCACTACTCGTCGTGACGCCGATCCTGCAATTCTTTTTCCCGTCACTGCCCGGCTTTTCGCTGCTTTCTGCAGGCCTGGTTATGGGCATCATGATCGTGCCTTACATCGCCTCGCTGTCCGAAGATGCCATGCGCGCCGTGCCGATGAGCATGCGCGAAGGCGCCTATGCGATGGGTTCGACCAAGCTCTATACCGCGATCCACGTCGTCGTTCCGGCAGCAATTTCCGGTCTGGCTGCTTCGTACATTCTCGGCATTTCGCGCGCGGTTGGTGAAACGATGATTCTCGCCGTTGCTGCCGGCATGCAGCCGAACCTGACCTGGAACCCGGCTGAACCGGCCGCGACGATTACTTCTTACATCGTGCAGGTAGCGTTGGGTGACTTGCCGCATGGCTCAATCGGTTATCAGACCATCTTTGCCGCCGGCCTGACCCTGCTGCTGATTACGCTGGTCTTCAACATCCTCGGCCAGTGGTTGCGCGCCAAGTATCGGGAGAACTATTAATGAAACCACTTACTACTGAACAAATCCGGGCAGTCATTGCCAAGGGCAAGTTCCGCGACAACCTGTTCAAGGCTACTGGTGTTTTCTGCCTGTCGTTGGCGCTGCTCGTCATCGTTGCCCTGATTGCTGACATGGTGATCAAAGGCTCAGAACGCTTCACCCTCGACTTTTTCCTAAACTTCGCCTCGCGGCGCGCTACGCAGGCCGGTATTCTCTCGGCTTGGGTCGGTTCGCTGCTCGTCATGTTTGTGACGGCGATGGCTGCCGTGCCGCTCGGTGTTGCGGCTGGCCTCTATCTCGAGGAATACGCCAAGCGCAACTGGCTGACCAACATCATCGAGATCAACATTACCAATCTGGCGGCGGTGCCTTCGATTGTCTATGGCCTGCTCGCACTGGGTATCTTCGTCTATCAGTTCGGTTTCGGTCAGAGCATTCTGTCGGCTGGCCTGACGCTGGCGCTGCTCATCCTGCCGATCATCATCGTCGCCACCCGCGAAGCGATCCGCGCCATTCCGGCAATGATCCGCGAAGGCTCGATGGCGGTGGGTGCGACGCGCTGGCAGACCTGCCGTTACCACATCGTCCCCTACGCCATGCCTGGCATCCTGACCGGCGTCATTATCGGTCTCGCCCGCGCCATCGGCGAAACGGCACCGATTATCACCATCGGCGCGCTGACCTTCATCGCCTTCCTGCCGCCGGTGCCTTTCACCGAAATGGCGCCAGGTGTAAGCGCCGGCCTGTTCGATTGGATGATGTCGCCTTTCACCGTGATGCCGATCCAGATTTTCAACTGGACCTCGCGTCCCGACCCAGCTTTTGAAGTCAATGCTGCCGCCGCCGGCTTCGTGCTGATGGCTATGGTGCTGTCAATGAATGCCGTGGCGATTTACCTGCGCTACAAGTTGCGCAAGAACATCAAATGGTAATTGCTGCGGTAAACACCGAAAAAAGCCAAAAAACGAATATTGAAATGGAATCGAAAATGCAAATTAACGACAACCTGACACTCAAGGCCGAAGCCCGCAACCTCAACTTTTTCTACGGTGAGAACAAGGCGCTCAAGAACATCAACATGCCGATCTACGACAAAAAGGTCACCGCCCTGATCGGTCCTTCCGGTTGCGGTAAATCGACCTACCTGCGCAGCTTTAACCGCATGCACGATCTTTACCCGGGCAATCGTTACGAAGGCGAAATCCGTTTCTTCCCGGACAACACCAATCTGTTGTCTTCGGATGTTGATCCAATTGAAGTCCGCATGCGTATTGGCATGGTTTTCCAGAAGCCGAATCCGTTTCCGAAATCGATTTTCGAGAATGTTGCTTTCGGCCTGCGTGTGCGTGGCGAGAACAACAAGCGGGTACTTGATGACAAGGTTGAGCACGCCCTTAAAGGAGCGGCGATTTGGGACGAAGTCAAAGATCGTCTGCCAGAACTTGCTTCCAACCTCTCCGGCGGCCAGCAACAGCGTCTGTGTATTGCCCGCGCCTTGGCGACCGACCCTGAACTGCTCCTGTTCGACGAGCCAACTTCGGCACTCGATCCGATTGCCACGGGCGCTATCGAGGAACTGGTGCATGAGCTGAAAAAGCGCGTCACCATCCTGATCGTTACCCACAACATGCAACAGGCAGCCCGTGTCTCTGATTACACTGCTTACATGTACTTGGGTGAAATGATCGAGTTCGGCAAGACCGACGAGATATTTATCAAGCCGCAGGACAAGCGCACTGAAGACTACATCACCGGCCGTATGGGCTAACGAGGATAGTGATATGAACGAAAGCCAACATCTCTCCAGCCAGTTCGACGAAGAACTTAGCCGTTTGCGCACCCATGTGCTGCAAATGGGTGGTTTGGTCGAAACCCAGGTTTCTTCTGCCATCGAGGCTTACTCAACCGGTGAAATTGCCAGCGTCAAAAGTATTGTCGATGCCGACCACAAGGTTAATGAGCTGGAAAAAGCCATTGACGATGACTGCGCTCATATCATCGCCAAGCGTCAGCCAACGGCTTCCGACCTGCGCTTGACTCTCGGCATCAGCAAGATCGTTACTGATCTCGAGCGCGCCGGTGACGAAGCCAAGAAAATCGCCAAGGGCGTCCGCCGGATTTATGAAAATGGTCACGTGCCGTCGCAGTTCGGCATTGGCGTCCGCCATCTCGCCGAAGCCGCCATTGTCATGATGCGTCAGGCGCTCGACGCTTTTGCCCGGCTTGATACCGATCTCGCCCGCTCGGTGATTCGCGCCGATACCGAGGTGGATACCGAGTTCAAGTCGATCATCCGACAGCTGATTACCCACATGATGGAAGATCCCCGCACGATCACCACGTCAATCGACATTATCACCATTGCTCGTGCCGTTGAACGGATTGGCGATCACGCTAAAAATATCTCGGAACAGGTTATTTTTATTGTTGAAGGTCGTGATGTTCGCCACACCGGCAAGGAAGGAAGCAAGTGACTCCGACCATTCTGGTCGTCGAAGACGAGCCGGCGATCCAGGAACTGGTAGTCATCAACTTGAAGCACGCTGGCTTTCTTGTCGTGCGGGCTGGTAGTGCTGAAGAAGCTGAATCGACGATCCGCGCCGCGCTGCCCGATCTGGTCATTCTCGACTGGATGTTGCCAGGGCAGTCCGGTGTTGTGCTAGCCAAGAAGATTCGCGCCGATGAGCGGACGCGCGAACTGCCGGTCATTATGCTCACCGCCCGTGTCCATGAAGAAGACAAGGTGCAGGGGCTGGAAGCCGGGGCGGACGATTACATTACCAAGCCTTTTTCACCGAAGGAACTGGTGGCTCGCGTTCGTGCCGTGCTACGTCGCCGGGCACCACATCTGGCTGGCGAAGCGGTTGAGGTCGGCGATCTGGCGCTTAATCCGGCCACACATCGCGTGCTGGCTGGTGGCCAACCGATTGAACTGGGGCCGACCGAGTTTCGTCTGCTCTTCTTCTTCATGACGCATCCCGAGCGTGTTTACTCGCGGGCGCAATTGCTTGATGAAGTCTGGGGCGACCATGTTTTTATCGAGGAACGCACGGTGGATGTCCATATCCGCCGCTTGCGAGCCGCGCTGGAGAGTTCCGGTCATCACGAGCGGGTTGAAACCGTGCGTGGTACGGGCTACCGCTTCCGGGGAGCCTGAACGGGGTGTCAGCACAAATAATTCGGGCCATTTTTCTGGCCCTGCTGACCGCCATCATCGCTTTGCCGGTCGGGCATTTTTATGCCCAATGGGCAGGTTGGTCAGTTTTTTGTGCCGGCCTTGCCCTGCAAATGACTTTCCATTTTCGCAATTTCGCCCGGCTTGATCGTTGGTCAAAAGCGCCGGTGGTGGATAGTAGTCTGGAAGGCGAGGGCGCCTGGGATGGTATTTTTGGCCGTCTTTACCACCATGAAAAAGAGCTGCAAGCGAAAATCGACCGCCGGGATCAAGAAATTGAGATGTTGATTGCCGCCGGGCAGGCGCTGACTGATGGTGTCGTTCTGCTCGACCAGAACGACCATATTCTGTTCTGTAACACGACGGCCGAAATGCAGTTGGGGCTGGCGATCCGGACGGATCGCGGGCAGCCGATCAGTAACCTCGTGCGGCAGCCGGAATTCGTTGCCTACTTGAAAAACACAGATATCACCCGGCCGTTGACCTTGCGTTCGGATCGCAAGGAAGGATGGGTTTTGTCGATCCACCTGATTCCCTACGCTGGCAACCGGCGGCTGATGCAGGTCAAGGATGTGACACAGACCGACCGCCTTGATCGTATGCGCCGTGACTTTGTCGCCAATGTTTCGCACGAACTGCGCACGCCGCTGACTGTACTGTCGGGCTTTCTCGAAACCATGCAGGAGATTGAGGTCGACGGCAGCGAGCAGAAGCGCTATCTGGCGATGATGTCTGAGCAGTCCACCCGAATGGAATCAATTGTTCAGGATTTGCTGACGCTGTCCTCGATTGAATCAGCGCCGCCGCCAGACAACGACCTGGTCGATATGGCCAACCTGATCGACAAGCTGCGGCGCGATGCCGAAGGGCTATCAGCCGGGCGTCACAGCATCATTATTGAAACCGATGGCCAGGGTGACCTGCGCGGGGCTGAGCCGGAACTGGTTAGTGCATTCACCAACCTGGTCGCCAACGCCGTGCGCTATACGCCGCCCGGCGGTACGGTGCGCATCGGCTGGCACGCCAGACCGCAGGGCGCCGAGTTTTCAGTCGAAGATACCGGCATCGGTATCGACCCGAAACACATCCCTCGCCTGACTGAACGCTTCTACCGCATCGACCGTGGCCGTTCGCGCGATGCTGGCGGCACCGGCTTGGGGCTGGCCATCGTCAAGCATTCACTGAACCGGCATCAGGCGCAACTTGAGATCAAGAGCCGGCTGGGCGAAGGGAGCCGCTTCAGTGCGAAGTTCCCGGCCAGTCGCGTGGTTGGCGTTTAAGCGGGGCGACCAATTTCCGCTAGGGCCTTGCTCCTTTGGGAGGATAATCCCGGCCGAAGGCGCTTTCGCCAATCAATAGAAATCAAGGAAAACCCCCATGAGCATGTCAAAAACCGATCTTGAGAAGAATCGCGGCAACAAAATTAACGGCAAAATGGGTGCGGCAGGTATTCCAGATCGCTTTGGCGCGGGTGCTGCCGGCAGCATCGACAAGCGCGAACAACGCAAGCTCGATCAGGCCGCCGGCTTGATTCCCTTTGCCTGCAAATTGCCGGCCGAGTTGGTCAAGCAAGTGCAGGCGCGCGGTATGGCGCATGAGGGCGGGGTCAACGCTTTCCTGGCTGATTTGTTGAGCCAGGAACTGACCAAGGCCGCTTAATAAGGGCCAATAATTACGCCAGCGGCGACGCTGGCCTAATCAAAAGACGGTTTTAGCCTTATTTTTCGGGTTGACCCTAGGGCCAGCCGTTGTCTCTGTGGTCATAGCATCGGTGCTGAGGCCACTCAAGTGGCGAAAATTCAAGGAGCGACAGGTTTGACCCGGCTGGCCGCCAGTTTTGCCCGCTCCCGTGCTTCTGTCACATCTTTGCCATTGGCCACGGCGACGCCCATCCGCCGTTTTTTGAACGACTCTGGTTTGCCGAACAGGCGAATGTCGCTGCATGGCACGGCCAGGGCGGATTCAATGCCGGCAAAGGCAATGCCCTTTTCTTCCATGCCGCCGTAAATGACGGCCGAGGCACCGGGCTCGCGCAAGGCGGTATCAACCGGCAGGCCAAGGATGGCGCGGGCGTGCAGTTCAAACTCCGAGTAGCGCTGCGAACAGAGCGTCACCAGCCCGGTGTCGTGCGGCCGGGGGCTGACTTCGGAGAACCAGACCTGGTTGCCCTTGATAAATAGTTCAACGCCAAACAAGCCGCGGCCACCGAGGTTGCCGGTAACGGCGGCAGCGATTTCCTGCGATTTCTTCAATGCAATGGGTGACATCGGCTGTGGTTGCCAGGATTCGACGTAATCGCCGGAAACCTGAATATGGCCAATCGGCTCACAGAAATAAGTTTGCACGATACCGTTTTCATCACGGGCACGTACGGTGAGCAGGGTTATTTCGTAGTCGAAGTCGATGACACCTTCGACAATGATCCGCCCGGCCTGGACCCGGCCACCGCTGGCGGCGTAGTCCCAAGCGGTCTGTACGTCGGCTGGGCCGCGCAACATCGACTGCCCCTTGCCGGAGGAGGACATCACCGGTTTGACGATGCACGGGTAGCCAATACCTTTTTCGCCATTGCTGCCATCAACCGCCGCCTGTAATTCGGCCAGCGTATCGGCGAAGCGGTAAGCCGAGGTTGGCACACCGAGTTCTTCGGCGGCCAGACGGCGGATGCCTTCGCGGTTCATCGTCAACTTGGTGGCCCGGGCAGTGGGGATTACTTCGGCCAGCCCGGCGGCTTCGATCTCGACCAGCATGTCAGTGGCGATGGCTTCGATTTCCGGCACGATCAAATGCGGCTTTTCCAGCTCAACCAACTTTCGTAAAGCCGCGCCATCGGTCATCGAAATGACATGGGCGCGATGCGCCACCTGATGGCCGGGGGCGTTTTCGTAGCGGTCGACGGCAATTACTTCAACGCCAAAGCGTTGCAGTGCAATGATCACTTCTTTGCCGAGTTCACCGGCGCCGAGCAGCATGACGCGCGTCGCGGTGGGGGAAAGCGGGGTACCGATTTGCATATGAATCTCCATAATGTTCAATTTTGAATTTTGCCGAATTCAGGCGTCGACCGCAGCAGAGTCAACGGCTGGGCAGTGATGCCGTACTTGTCGTCCTTGCCACGGCATCAGATCGCGTAATTATTTCAACTCGCCACTATTCAATGCCGCAACAAAAACCTGCCACTGCTGCTGGTTTGTCTCAGTCATTTGGTTTGCGATGGTGAGCATTTCGGCCGGCCATTTTTCACCTTGGGCGAAAGCGATCAGCTCATCGGCATTGGCCGAGCCGGATCTTCCGGCGGCGCGCAGTTGATCCCAGGCGAGAAGCTTCCCCATGGCGGCGGCAACTTCCTGGAGACGTTCCAGCTTCTTGCCCCATTCGCCGATCGCTACCCGATCTTCCGACGGTTGCAAGCCTTTAAGAATGTACGGCTTGCCCTTGAGTTTTACGGCATGGAGAAAGGCGTGATCGACCGCTTGCAGGCAGTTTTGAATGCCCACGACGCGGTTGGCCTGATCCGGCCAGGCGGGTTGCTGGATGCCCAAGCGCTCAAGATGCGGCAGCAGGGATGAGGCTTTGGCTTCCTTGAGGTCGATGAGGTAATTGCCGTCGGGTGAGCCTTTGCCTTCGACCAGCACGACAAACCTTGGGACACCGAGGCTGCCGGTGCCAGCGATGCGTTGCGCCACATCGAGCACCTGATAGAACTTTGGATCAGGCTGCGTCGCAGCAAATTGCGCCATGAACTCGATGACATCCTGCCGCTCCTCAGCTGAGACCGGCAGGGCCTTTTCACCATCGACCTTGAGCTCGCGCTGCTTGCCTTTGTGGCTGGTGCGCTTGTCGAGAAAGGCGGCGCGCTGGCGTTTTTGCAAACTGCTGAGCAACTCGTTGACCAGGCCGGTCGAGGTTTCCGGCTCAACCCACATCGGCTTGCCCCTGAGTAGTGCCTGCCGGTAAGCATCGACACAGCTTTCGCTGACGGCGGAAATCTCGGCCGGCGTGGCGTGTAGTTCGGCCGCACCACTTTGCAGGCTGGTCAACAGCCGCAGCATGTCCCAGCTGACAGGGGCGAGGGCGGCTTCGTTGAAGTCGTTGATGTCGAAATAGACCAGACGGTTGTCACCCTTGTAGCTGCCGAAGTTCTCGAAATGCAGGTCACCGCAGCACCAGGCCAGCGGCGCCTCGCAGGTCAAATTTGAATCGGGTAATGCGGCGTAAAACAAATGGCAAACGCCGCGCAGAAAGATGAAGGGGCTTTGCGCCATTTTTTCGTATTTCATCGCCAAGCGCACCGGATCACGGCCGGTGTTGGTTTGCTTGATGGCGGCAATAATGTCGAGGGCGGGCGGCGGGTTAGTTGATTTAGTCATTGAAATGTCCTGATCTGATTTTTCGACACCCGGTTTAACGGAAGTGAGCCGCCCAGTTGTTAGCGGTTGTACTGAGTGATTTTGCCCAAATGCTGCTGTTTGGCCAGTATAGCCAGCAAGGTGATCATATCTACAAGATGCAAAGGTTTTCGCGCCACTTCTGCTCAAGGCATTCCGGCTCGGTTAATGTGCGCTAGCGCCTCAGCAATAACCGGCAAAGTAGCGTAGATTCAAGCCATCACAAACTGAAAGCCTGAGCGATGCCAAAAACGGATACAGCTAAACCATTCGCCATGATTCGCGAGTTTCATCTTGCCGACTGGTTCACACTTGCCAATGCAGCCTGCGGCACCGGGGCCTTGTTCTCGACCATGAGCTATCTGGAAACCGGCGATGTCAGGCATGTTTTCTTTGCCGGCTGGCTGGTTGTCGCGGCCATGGTGTTCGATGTGCTGGATGGCCGGGTGGCGCGCTGGCGGCAGAAGTCATCCTCCCTCGGGCGTGAACTCGACTCTCTGGCGGACGTTATTTCTTTCGGCGTTGCCCCGGCGATGATTGCTTACAGCTGCGGCATGCAAGGTCTGTTCGACCGCATTGTCCTGGTCTATTTCGTGGTTTGCGGCGTGTCGCGCCTGGCCCGTTACAACGTTACCGCCGAAGCGCTTTCAGACGGTGGTGACAAAGTGAAATACTTCGAGGGCACACCGATCCCGACTTCGCTTCTGCTGGTCGGCCTGATTATGCTGGCCGCCGCCAATGACGCATTACGCGACCGACTCTGGTTTGGCGAAATCAGCCTTGCCGGCTTTACGCTGCATCCTTTGGTCCTTCTGTTCGCGCTCTCCGGCTCTCTAATGATCAGCCGAATCCGCATACCCAAATTTTGAAGCGGCGCTGGCCTCGAATTCAGGCGAATTTTCGTGTCGACCGGAGCAATCCTTGCGGCGCTCAGAGCCTCGATGAGCAAGAAGCTCAGCCCGGCGGGAGTGCCAACGGGCTCAATTGCCAACCGCCATGAAGCGCCTTGAACAAGGCGAGCGATGCTTGCAGGCGCAGCAGCCAGACCTGCGCCATGACCAAGCCGGGATTGGCTTATCTTCGCCAAACCTGGCCTACCAAGCGAAATGGCCGCCCACCGTGAGAGCGGTACAGGCCGTCAGGACAACCGCTAGACGCACGAACATATGCCAGTGTCCCGGACTCGGTGCGGCGCGGCGGTAGGCGCAGAATCCTTGGGGGCAATAGGCATTTTGGTATCAGTAGTCATATCTGCGCCGCGCCGGTGGGAGCTACTTGTATTTCGTGTTGGGTCGAAAATAGCAAAGCGTCTTCATGGGTGATTGCCCCATTTTTTACCGCCAGGTCGATTTCAATTTTTGCATCACGTTTTCTCCCAAAGGCCAAATAAACCTCGGCCTTGCTCAGTGGATTCATCTCGCCAGTTTGCATCTCGGGCATAAGCGGTTCGGATTCTGAAGCGTCAATATCGCGTGGAACTGCTGACGTCTGGTTAGCCGGACGCGTTGCCTGGCGGCGGCGCCAAAGGTTCAGCAAACCAGCCTCCAGCGCCAGGGCGAGCACCACGCTCAATACTTTAATAACGCGAAAAACTGGCTTGTACGCCATAGCCACTCCGGGCAGTTAAGCTGAGTTTGATGCTTGCATCTTGGTTGGCCGGCTTATTTACAAACCCGGATATGTGGTGATGGGCTTTTAGTCAGCGCTGTCAATTACAAACATCACCACCACGATGCCGTTTTTGTACTGTGTTTTCGGTGCGTTACCGCACATGGTTCATTCTCCAAACCTCCGGTAAAACCAGACTTTTCCCAGATGGATCAAGACCACAAACGACAATAAAATGCCGGCCAGCAAAGCCCAGTATAGCAGTGGCAGGGCGACCAGACCAAAGGGTTCGGCCAGGGGTGAAATGGTCAGCAGGGCACCGACGCTGACAATAATCACCAACGACAGGATCAGCGGCCAACTGGCCCAACTCTGTACGAAGGGCATCTTGTTGGTGCGGATGAAGTGAATGATCAGGGTCTGAGTAAAAAGTGACCCGATGAACCAGCCGGTATGAAACAGCGCCGGGTTTTGCCAGCAATCGAACAGATAAAGCATCATAAATTAGGTCAGGTAGTCGAAAATCGAGCTGATCGGCCCGACAAACAGGAGGGCTTCCAGCTAATCGTGCTTGATCAGAAAGATGGTGGGAACCATCTCGGCAATGGAGGCGATCATCAACCAGGTGAACTTATTTACGCCTTTGTCGAAACGGGTCAGCTGATCTTGCCGAGAAGCCGCATCAAGGTTGATGGTGTTTTTCGCGGGTAATCTCGTTCGGACCCGCTTGCTTCAGGCGCAAATTGGCTTTTGCGCAGGCACAGGCCAGATCCGATTGATCAAAATAAAAAAAAGGCGCCGTAGAACTGGCGCCATAAAGGCTCAAGGAGAGCTTGGAGATACTGGATTCAGTATCTGCAAATTTTCTCGGTGTGTATGTGCGGCAGAGCACTTAGGAAATCGCTGATTAAATCAATCTTGTTGTTCCTGCGTAGTCGGGAACCCAGGAGAATCAAGGTGCTGAATTCCTGCCTGCGCGGGAATGACGAATAAATCAGCGTTTCCTTAGCGCGCCGTATGCTGCGGTCGACACCAAATTTTGGGCAAATTTCCCGGTCGACCGCAGCATTCTCCCTCTGGCTTGTCACCGCTTTGTCACTGGGGCGTCACAGAGCTTTCACCGCGGCTGGCTATGGTGGCGACATGCCCAAGGTCAGATCAGTATTTCTCTCCGACATCCACCTCGGCACGCGGGCGTGCCAGGCGGATCGTTTAGTTGGTTTTCTCCGCGACTACCCTGCCGACCAGACTTATCTGATCGGCGACATCATCGATTTCTGGGCGATGAGCCGCAGCATCTACTGGACGCCGGCGCAGAACACCGTGGTCCAGAAACTGCTGCGCCGGGCTCGCCATGGTGATCGTGTCGTCTTCATTCCGGGCAACCATGACGAGGCGCTGCGCGACTACTGCGGCATCATTTTCGGCGACATCGAAGTGGTCGATGAATTGATCCATGAAACCGCCGACGGCCGCCGCTTCCTGCTCATTCACGGTGATGTCTTCGATCAGGTGACGCGTCACCATCGCTGGGTCGCGGTGCTTGGCGACAAGGCTTACGACTTGCTGGTCCGGATCAATCACTGGCTGTCCTGGGGGCGGCGCAAGCTCGGCATCTCCGGCTACTGGTCGCTGGCCGGTTACGCCAAGCGCAAGGTCAAAACGGCGCTTAATTTCATTTTCGATTTTGAAGATTCAGCCATCCACCACGCCCGCGAGCGCGGCCTGGATGGTGTGATATGCGGCCATATTCACTGGGCGACGATCCGTGATTTCGACGGCTTGACCTACGTCAATTGCGGCGACTGGGTCGATTCCTGCACGGCCATCGTCGAGCACTTCGACGGCCGTCTCGAACTGGTCGCCTGGGGCGAGCAGCCAGTAGCAGCCAAGCTGGCGGCGCCCATCCCTGAACCCGAACATGCGGAGGCTTGAATGCGCATCCTGATGGTGTCTGACGTCTATTTTCCCCGGGTTAACGGGGTGTCTACCTCGATTGAAACCTTCCGCAAAACCCTGGCGGCGCAAGGTGTTGAGGTACGTTTGGTCGTGCCGCGCTACGGCGAAGAGCCAGAGGCCGAAGGGATTATTCGCGTTCCCGGCCGGCCGATCCTGGGGGATCCGGAAGATCGCCTGGTCGGTTGGCGGGCCATGCATCGCACTGTGCTGGCAGCGGCGCAAGATTGCGATCTGATCCACATCCAGACCCCGTTCATCGCCCATTACGCCGGCCTCAAGGCTGCCCGCAAGCTTGGCCTGCCGGTGGTCGCCACCTATCACACGCTATTTGAAGAATACATCCAGCACTACGCGCCATTTTTGCCCGGCGGCTGGTTGAAAGGCCAGGCCCGTGGCCTGTCGCGGCGCCAGTGCAATGCGCTCGATGCGGTCATCGTGCCCTCCAGCGCCATGCAACAACGCCTCAATAAATATGGCGTCAACAAACCGCTGCATGTCCTGCCGACCGGCATTCCGCTCGCCCAGTTCGCCGGCGGCAATGGCGCCGCCTTTCGCTACAAGCACGGCATTCTCTCGACCCGGCCGATGGCGCTGTTTGTCGGGCGGGTGGCGCATGAGAAAAATATCGGCTTTCTGTTGCAGGCGCATACCCATGCCCTGGGCCTGCGGCCCGATCTTTTGCTGGTGATTGCCGGCGAAGGGCCAGCAATGGAAGATCTGAAAGCGCAAGTCAAAACGCTGGGTTTGCGCGACTCGGTCCAATTCATCGGCTATCTCGATCGCCAGCAGGATTTGCCGGATTGCTATGCCGCCGCTAATGCCTTCGTCTTTGCCTCGCGTACCGAAACCCAGGGCCTGGTCTTGCTTGAGGCGATGGCGGCCGGCTTGCCGGTGATTGCGCTCTCCGAAATGGGAACGACGGACATTTTGGCGCCCGGTCGTGGTGCAATCTCTCCCCCGGCTGAGCCGCAAGCCTTCGGTGAAATGCTCGGCAAGTTCCTCAATCAGACCTCTGCCTGGCGCCATTTGCGCGAGGAAGCACCGATTTATGCCCGGGAATGGTCGGATGTGGCGATGGCCGGGCGTCTGGCCGAGCTCTATCGTGAGCTGGCAGGTCTGAAACTTGCTCAAGAAACATGCTTGACGCCATCCGGCGAGAATTACACTTCGGGTGCCGTCGCCTAACCATCCACCCAAGCAAAGTCATGATCGAACAATTCGAACAAAACTGTCAGCAATGCCGTTATTTCAAAGCAGTCGATGCGATGAACGGCACTTGCCATCGCTTTCCGCCCCTTTTTGCTGGCGAAAGCTCCCCCCGGGAGGTGCATCACTGGCGCTTCCCGGCGGTCAGCCTGCATGCCTGGTGTGGCGAGTTTTTGCCTCCGCGTCCGGGTCAGGCAACGTCAGCTGGTGGCGCCAGCATCTGATTGATTTTGCGCAGCCGCTCGGCCATCACGCGCATCACTTGCGTGGCGAAAAACGGTGTTTGCTGGACAAGAAACTGGAAGCGTTTTTCGTCGACTGCGACAAATTCGCAATCCGTCAGCGCGACAACGCTGGCTGAACGTGGGCCGGGCAGGACCATGCCCACCTCGCCGACAATGCTACCGTGTTGCAGGCTTTCCACCACCCGCTTGCCGACCATGACTTCCGCGCTGCCGATGCTGAGGACGAACATCATGTGCCCTTCTTCACCTTCAGAAAATAAGGGTTGCCCGGCGGGAACCTTGATGATTGTCGGGTTGTGGGAAAACAATTCGAAGAAAATCATGGGCATCCTTACGGGAAGTCAGAAACTTCGTTTTTAACATGCGCTGGGCGTCTGTTCGTTACAGTAAGGTTACATATTTGACTGGCGGGTTCTAGAACAAGCGTGGCGTGATCAGGCGCAGGCCAATTGAAACCCAGTATTTGTCATGGACGTGGCCGAATTGGCTACCGTAGGTCGTGTCGACCTGGATATGGCCCGGCACAATCCAGTAGCGCAGGCCGGTCTGAAAATAGGCGTTGCTTTTGTCCTGGCCGTAGCTTTCGGCAATGATGTAAAGCCTTTCGCTGGTTTGTAATTCGCTGCCAATGCCCCAGGTCAAGCGGTGACTATGGCTTTCCCGTTCGTTCAAATCACCAATGTTGGTGTGGATGACGACGCGATCATCAGCGAACGAAAAACTGACCGGAATGTAGAAATAGGGCGAGCCAGATGCTTCCGAGCCGGGCTGTTTGGCATAGCCCGCCGCAAAGCCGATGCCATAGCCGTTGGTTTCGAGCGGTTTCAACAGGGTTTTGCCCTGCACGACAAAGGCACTGCTTTGGCGCTCGCCATCGCTAAAAGCCAGCGCGCCACCCAGTGTTAGCTCGAAATTTCCACCCGGGTTACAAGCCGGCAAAGCCCAGAACTCGCGCTCCTTACCATGCAGGTGCGCCCATGATTCGACCTGGCAGGCACCAGCATCGGTCAGCCGGGCATCGTCGGTAATCATCGGACGTGCCGCCTGAGCCGGCATTGCAAATAAGAGAGCGAGCGGCAGCAGGAAGCGAAGGGGTTGAATTTTCATGGGCCAATTATTGTAGCGGTAGATTCTGACAATTCGGTGACAAACCCTGTCATCAAGGCTTAGTAAAGACGGGCTGCAGGTGATGGTGTACAAGGCGTTCTACGTTTCAATCCACGCCCCCCGTTGCCGAGGGGCGATGCAATGGATTGACGTTATTCGCTTCCGCGACTGGTTGTTTCAATCCACGCCCCCCGTTGCCGAGGGGCGATGCACCGTACCGCTGCAACATAACGGTCGCCTCTCGGGTGGTTTCAATCCACGCCCCCCGTTGCCGAGGGGCGATGCTGTTGGTGCTTTCACACTGGATCCCCAGCTATTCATGGTTTCAATCCACGCCCCCCGTTGCCGAGGGGCGATGCCGTCGGACCAGCTTGTCTATGTTGAGCTGGACGGGTTTCAATCCACGCCCCCCGTTGCCGAGGGGCGATGCTGGTCGATTCAAAACCGCGAAATCCAGATCATCAAGTTTCAATCCACGCCCCCCGTTGCC
>JBBSCQ010000033.1:0-28868 GCA_038250105.1 Burkholderiales bacterium
AACGACGACGGCGCAACCGGGGCGGAGTAGGGCGGGAATCTGGAAGCAGAGGCTCTTGCCACCGCCGGTCGGCATCAGGACGAGGGCGTCGCCGCCGTGCTCGATATGATTGATGATCTCGGCCTGGGCGCCGCGAAAGGCAGGGTAGCCGAAAACGTCGCGCAGGACTTGCAGCGCGCTGGAATGGGTGATTGCTACGGTCGACACCGTTTTAAGGCCAATTTTCGAAAGTGATGGCTTCGCGGCTCAGGGCTTCACCGTCCCAAACCAGGCATTCGCCGCGATCCTCATGCCAGTCGGCGAGCACCCAGCGTTCAACATGAATGCCATCGACAATGTGGTCGTGCTTGGCCGGTTGGTGCGTGTGCCCGTGAATGAAAGTGGCGTAGCCATGCTCGCGCAGGAAATCATCGGTCGCGGCTGGTTGCAGGTCGGTGTAAGGGTTTTCCTTGCCGCGCTGGCTCGATTCGCTGACCTCACGCATGTGGGCGGCGATGGCCCGGCGTTCGGCAAGCGGCTTGACGAGCAGGGCAGCTTGCCATTCCGGATTGCGCACCTGGGCACGGAAGGCCATATAGGCCGCATCGTCGAGGCAAAGGGCGTCACCGTGCGAGAGCACGAACTGCCATTCTGCCGTCGAAAGAATATAAGGATCGTTCAACAGCTTGACCCCGGTTGCTGCGGTGAACCCCGCGCCCAGCAGGAAATCGCGGTTGCCGTGCAGGGTACTGATTTTCAGGCCACTATCGCTGGCTGCCCGCAGCGCCGCCAGGATCTCGGCGTTGAAGGGATTTGCACCGTCATCATCGCCGACCCAGGTCTCGAAAAGGTCGCCGAGGATGAACAACGCCTCAGCCTGCCGGGCGCGACCGCCGAGAAACCGGAGAAATAAACGAGTCGCCCCGGGTGACCGGGGCGACAGGTGCAGATCGGAAATGAAAAAAATCAAACGATCTCAGCTTTTTCGATGATCACATCTTCGGCCGGCACGTCCTGATGGAAACCCTTGTTGCCGGTTTTGACCGCGCGAATTTTGTCGACTACATCCATGCCTTCAACGACTTCGCCAAAAACGCAGTAGCCCCAGCCTTGGCCTGATGAAGCCTTGTAGTCGAGGAAATCATTATCGACAGTGTTGATGAAGAACTGGGCCGTTGCCGAGTGCGGATCATTGGTCCGGGCCATGGCGACAGTGCCGCGCTTGTTCTTCAGGCCATTGGCGGCCTCGTTTTCGATTGGAGCTTGGCACGGCTTTTGGTTCATGCCCGGCTCCATGCCGCCGCCTTGAACCATGAAGTTCTTGATAACGCGGTGGAAAATGGTGTTGTTGTAATGGCCGGCTTCAACGTAAGCGATGAAGTTGGCAGCTGATTTCGGGGCTTTTTCAGCGTTCAGTTCGATACCGATAACGCCGTGGTTGGTGGTGAGTTTGATCATGGGAAGTCCTTATTTTTCGGAGATGATTTTGACGTTCTTGATGACGACCGGTGTCGTCGGAACATTTTCGTAACCGCCCGCATTACCGGTCGGTGTCTTGGCGATCAGGTCGACCACATCCATACCCTGGGTGACCTTGCCGAAGACGGCATAGCCCCAGCCACGCGGATCGCCGGTGGTGCGGTGGTTGAGGAAATCATTGTTCTTTAGATTGACGAAGAACTGCACCTTGGCTGAGTGCGGGTCGGCCGTACGCGCCATGGCAACTGTGCCGCGATCATTGGCCAAACCATTGGTGGCTTCGTTTTTCAGGGCCGGCGTTAGTACTTTCTTTTCTTCCATGGCCATGGTGAAACCACCGCCCTGGATCATGAAGCCGTCAATCACGCGGTGAAAAATAGTTGCTTCATAAAAGCCGTGCTTGGCATTCATCAGGAACATTTCCACCGTCTTTGGCGCTTTCTCCGGGTAGAGTTCAATGGTGAATTTACCCATAGAGGTCGTCATTTCGACGGATGGGGCGGCCCAGCTAGCCAGCGAAATTAGCAGGCCGGTAGTGAGGACTGAAATTTTTTTCAACATCAGGCAGTTCCTTCGTAAATAATTTTCCATTTGCCGTCTTCGCGTAGCCAGTACTGGCGCTTTTTCATCAAATTGTTCAGGTTGTTGCTGCGGTAATCCTGATCAAAGGTAACAACGACAACCTCTTCCTTGCCGGGGTTGCGGAATACAGAGAGATTGTCGGTTTTGACCTTGATCCACTCCTTGCCGGCATTGACTTGTTTTTTTTGAGTGGCGAACTGTTCAAAATTTTGATCGCTGGTTTTGAAGCGCTTTGAGTAGTGCTTCAAGAAACGATCCGTGTCACGGCTTTCCCAATCGCCACGCCAGGCGTCAATCGTCTTGTTAAGCTCGTTACGTTCCTTAGCCCAGTCATCGAATGACAACCATTCGACTGAACTGCTGATAATTACTGGCGTCAGGCCGACCTGCAGGCTTTTGGCAATGCTGTCGAGATCCTGGTTGGTGAGTACAACGCAGCCTTCAGAGGCTCTTGGCGGCCGGGCAAAGGTGTCGGAAGGGGTGCCGTGCAACCAGATGCCACTCCCCTTGCGCCCTTGCTGTTTGTCCCATTCATTTGGGTAGTTGATCGGAAAGGCGCCGCTGCCATAAAGATCGGCCAGTTGACTCTTTGGCATACTGCTGGTGACGTGGTAAACCCCAATCGGGGTTTTTTTGTCACCCTCAGCTAGTTTTTCTGAGCCAAGTTTGCCTTGGGTGATGTAATAGTCGGCCACAAAGCGGGGGCGGCCACCGTTGGCGCGGTCATTTTCGTACAAATACAGGCGCGAACGCTTGGTATCAACCACGATGGCGAAGCGCTGATCGGGCTGCATCTGCAAGAGATAACGCGGAATGCTGCTGATTTCGGGTTTTTCGTGATAGCCGCGCAAACGTACTATCGCTTCGGCGCGCAGGTCAGCCACTTTCTCAGTAGGCGCATTAAGCAGGGCACCAAAGGTCTGAATCTGCTGTGTGCGGGCGAGAAGTAGATCACCCTTGATCAGGTTAGCCAAGCGGTAATTCGGATGCTGACGCAGCAAATTTTCGGTTAATTGCAGCGCATTACTCAGCCGATTTGCTTCAATTTCCTTGAAAATTTTGGCTAACTGCGGCTCCGGGTTGGAGTCCGAAACGATGGTTGGCAAATGGGCAATTGGCTTCGCCTTGACGGCAACAACGGCAACCAAAGGCGCAACAACAACAGCCGCTTTTATAGCGGCCGTTTTCTTTGTTGCTGGCTTGTTAGCAACTTTACTTGCTGGCTCTTGGCTGGTTTTGGCAGTTTCTGATTGCTTGGCAAGCGCCCCGCCAGCCAGCAGGCTGGCTAGCCCAAGAAGGATAAACTTGCGGCCGAGCATCAACGCGAGTTTTCTTCCTTGATCAGCCATTTGTTACCCGAGCGAACCAGTGACAAGGTTTTTGTCGTCGAGCTGGTCATGCCTGGTGCCTTGTAGTGCTGGCGGAATTTAGCCGTTGCCCTGTCACCATTGATGGCGATTTGTGGCTCGTCGTAGGTCACAGAAATTTTGCCCGGCTTGCCGGCAATGCGATCGTCACGCTCTTCTTCCCAGGCTTTGCGGGGCATGCCCTTAGGGGTATTGAAGTCGCTGGCGTAGGCGGCAAGATAGGATTTGACATCCTTGCGTGACCAAGCACTTGCCCAAGAGGCAATCGCTTTCGCAACATCTTCGCTGGCACCATCGACCTTGACGGGGGGTGGTGCCGGTGCGGGAATTGCAACCAGAGCTGGTGTCGGCCTGGTCTCAGCGACCTTGCTGGCGTTGTTTGATACGGCAGCGGCACCCTGTGTTGTAGCGATTACGCTGGCGGTTGCTGCCGGAGCCGGTTTTGCCACAGCGACGGGTGCTGCGGCGACTGGAGCGGTTGGTTTGACGTTACCCTTACCCGAGGTGGTAATCAGGTCACGGATCAAAGCCAGCTTGTTCTGTGTTGTCGCGTTGGCATTATCCAGTTGCAGGGCCTTGTCGTAGGCTTGGCTGGCGAGTTTTGCATATACATCACCCAGATTTTCGTAGGCGATGGCGTAGGAGGGGTGAGTCCTTATGGCCATTTCAAGCGCCGTGCGGGCTTTGTCGTACTGCTTTTGCTGGGCGTAAAGAACGGCCAAGTTGTTATAGGGCTCTGGTAGTTCCGGGTAGTCTTCAGTCAGTTTGGTAAAGACGGCGATGGCCTCGGCCGGCTTGTTCATCTCTGTGTAAATCAGCCCCTTGAGGAAGCGACCTTGCGCATCCTTGGGTTTGCTGCTCAGGTAAGCGTCGACTTTTTCAAGCGCTTGCGGGTATTGACCCTGCTTGATCAGGCGTTGTACTTCCGGCAAATTGTCCGCAAAAGATGGGGCGGAAAAACCGATCGCCAAGCCAATAGCGATGGCGCGAAGCGTCTTGAACTGCTGAGAACGGGGCTGGGGCAGGGATTTGGTAATCATCGCTATGCTATAATTTTCAGGGTTTTACAATCCTTCCATTCTACCAAAAACGCCGGTGATTCAATAGGCTTAAGCGCGTCGGCGGCGCCATAAATCGATCCCCGCATGCTCAAAATATACAATTCCCTGAAGCGCGAAAAGAAGCTTTTCGTTTCGATCGAACCCAACAAGGTCCGCATGTACGTTTGTGGCATGACGGTTTATGACTACTGTCACCTCGGCCATGCCCGCGTGATGGTGGTTTTTGATATGGCCTATCGCTGGTTGAAAGCCTCCGGGTACGACGTGACTTACGTCCGCAACATTACCGATATTGACGACAAAATTATTCGACGCGCGGCGGAAAATGGCGAAACGATTCAGCAGTTGACCAATCGTTTTATTACTTTCATGCATGAGGATGCCGATGCGCTGGGGGTGTTGCGTCCGGACTTTGAGCCGAGAGCGACGGATTATGTGCCGGAAATGCTTGATTTGATTGGCCAGCTTGAGGCCAAAGGCTTGGCGTATCAGGCAACTGATGGTGACGTCAATTATGCCGTGCGCAAATTTGAAGGTTACGGCAAGCTTTCCGGCAAGTCGCTTGACGACCTGCGGGCCGGTGAGCGGGTCGAGATTGATTCGGCCAAGCAGGATCCACTTGATTTCGTGCTCTGGAAGCATGCCAAGCCGGGTGAGCCGGCTTGGGAGTCACCTTGGGGCGAAGGTCGGCCAGGCTGGCATATTGAGTGTTCGGCGATGAGTTCAAAGCTGCTCGGTAAGCATTTTGATATTCATGGTGGCGGCCAGGATTTGCAGTTTCCGCACCACGAAAATGAAATCGCCCAGTCCGAGGGGGCGCATCAGTGCACCTTTGTCAATTACTGGATGCACAATGGTTTTGTTCGGGTCGACAACGAAAAAATGTCGAAGTCATTGGGTAATTTTTTCACGATCCGCGAAGTGCTTGGGCGCTACGATGCTGAGGTGGTGCGCTATTTTATTTTGCGCGCCCACTATCGCAGCCCGCTGAATTACTCGGATGCGCACCTTGATGATGCCAAGCGCAGTCTGGATAGCCTTTACTTCGCTTTGCGTGATGTGCCGCCGGGTACTGCGGTCGACGTCGATTGGAGCAATGATTTCGCCGCCCGTTTTGCCGCCGTGCTGAATGAGGATTTCGATTCACACGGGGCGATTGCTGTGCTTTTTGAGCTTGCGGGCGAGGTCAATCGTCAGCGCAGTGCCGAGCTGTCTGCTTTACTCAAGGCTTTGGGGGGCGTTATTGGTTTGCTGGAACGCGAGCCGATGGCTTACTTGCAAGGTGGGGCAGGCGAGGCTGGTTTGGACGAGGCAGCCATTGACCAAATGATTGTTGACCGTGCTGCGGCCAAAAAAGGCAAAAACTTTGCGGAGGCAGATCGTTTGCGTGACGAGTTGAAGACCGCAGGCATCGTGCTGGACGATAGTCCGCAAGGAACGACCTGGCGACGCGCCTGACTGTTCGGTAAATAAAAAATGGCCCTGAAATTGGGCCATTTTTACGTGAGGACTACGCCCGGCAACGCCCTTGGGTGGGTTATTTACTTCAAAATTTTGCCACCAGGACCGACGACGGTCAGTTCGACAAAGCGTGAGCCATGTCGGGCAGTGGCTGAGTAATTCAGGCGAAAGCCGCCAAAGTCAATATTGTTCATGCCCTCCAGCGCCAGCATCAATTTCTCCCGGCTGAGTTCCTTGCCTGCACGTTTCAGTCCTTCGACCAAGGTCCGGGCCATCAAATAGCCTTCCATGCCGTAATAAGAGTAAGAGCCCGGTTTGGGGGCCAATTTCTGGTATTCGCGGACAACCGGACTGACATCGTTCCAGGGGTAAGGGACGACTTGCGAGATACCAATGCCCCGCGCATCCGGGCCCAGTTCCTGAACAAGCTGCTCGGTGCCGACTGGGGATAGCGTCATGAACATCGGATTCTGGCCAGATTTTTTCATCGCCTTGACAAAGGCGGCGGTGGGTTTGTACAGCGTGACCATGACAACTGCCTGCGGGTTGACTTTGGCAATTGGCTCGACCGCTTTGCTAACATCGACCGAGTTGCGCTCAACCGTGCCGACTGCTGATGGCGTCAAATTGTGCTTTTTAAGTGCTGCGGTGACGCCTTCCAGTCCGGATTTGCCAAAACCATCGTTTTGATAAAGGACGGCAATGTTTTTCAGCCCCAGTGCCACCAGTTGGCTGATCATGGCTTCCGATTCGTCGGCATAGCTGGCGCGAACGTTAAACATGTAGCGCGAATTTGGATTAGCCGAGATCGGTTCGCGCAGAGAATTGGCACCGGAAATCGTCCCCACCAGCGGTACTTTGGCCGGACCAATAATTTTATTCAGGGCTTCCGTCGTCGGGCTTGAGCCGTAATAAGCGAGCAAGGCGAAGGCGTTTTTTTCCTGCAGCAAGGCCTTGGTGTTGGCGACCGTGCGTTCAGTTTCGTAGCCATCGTCGAGTGCCACCAGCTCGAGTTTGCGTCCATTGACGCCACCGGCCTTGTTCAGTTGCTCAAAATAGGCCTGAATGGTTTGCCGCATATCAATGCCGTATGCACCATTTGGCCCGGAGAGTGGCGCTGACATGCCGATGGTGATGGTGGTATCGGTCACCCCCGGTTCCGCCGCCCATGCAAATGCGGAAAATGCGATTGCGCCAAAAGCGGCCAGCCGTTTCAGAACTTGCATCGTGATGCTCTCCGGTTGTGGTTGGCAGATTCTAGCAGTCGAAACCAAGTGCGGGAACCTCAGTTTGCATTACTTAGGTCATGCCTTGAGTGCTGCGGTCGACCAGGGAAAAAGGGTAAAAATGAAATTGCCCCGATGCGGCAAATAAATTAGCAGCATCGGAGCAATTTTGCCTTGGCAAGTTCAGGCTCGATCAGTCCTCGAAAAACTCCTTGACCTTGTCCATCCATGACTTGGAGCGCGGATTATGTTTGGCGTTATTGTCGCGGCTTGATTCTTCCAGTTCGCGCAACAGTTCCTTCTGGCGTTCGGTCAGATTGACTGGCGTTTCAACCACCACATGGCACATCAGGTCGCCATGGGTATGACTACGGACGCCCTTGATGCCTTTGCCGCGCAGCCGGAAAACCCGCCCGGACTGAGTTTCAGCCGGAATCTTGATCGCTGCGGCACCATCTAGTGTTGGAATTTCGATCTCGCCACCGAGCGCTGCAGCGGTGAAAGAAATCGGCATTTCGCAATGCAGATCGTTGTGATCGCGGGTGAATACGGTGTGTTGCTTGAGGTGAATCTGGACATACAGATCGCCCGGCGGGCCACCATTGACGCCATGTTCGCCCTCACCAACCAGCCGTATACGATCGCCCTCATCGACCCCCGCTGGAATTTTGACGGCCAAGGTTTTGTGCTGCTTGGTTCGGCCAGCACCGCCACAGCTCTTGCAAGGCTCCGGAATGTAGCGGCCGGTGCCGTGACACTTCGGACAAGTTTGCTGAATCGAGAAAAAGCCCTGTTGCAGGCGAACCTGGCCGGAACCGTTACAGGTCGGGCAGGTTTTTGGTTGCGTGCCGGCTTTGGCGCCACTGCCATGACATGGTTCGCAGACTTCCATGGTCGGAATGCGAATCTTCGTTTCCGTACCATGAGCGGCCTGCTCCAGGGTGATTTCCAAGTTGTAGCGGAGATCGGCACCACGATAAATATTGGAGCGACCACCGCCGCCCCCGCCACCGCCACCGCCACGGCCTCCGAAAATTTCATCGAAGATGCCACCAAAGGCATCACCGAAGCCGCCACCGCCGCCAAATCCACCGCCGCCACCGGCTTGCTGGTCAATGCCGGCATGGCCAAACTGGTCATAAGCGGCGCGCTTCTGGCTGTCCGAGAGGATCTCGTAGGCTTCCTTGCCTTCCTTGAACTTATCCTCGGCCGCCGGATTGTCCGGATTGCGGTCGGGGTGGTGCTTCATGGCCAACTTGCGGTAGGCCTTTTTGATCTCGTCTTCGCTAGCGTCGCGGTTGACGCCGAGAATTTCGTAAAAATCGCGTTTTGACATCTTTCCTGCCCATCAAGTGACAAAGGCGCCGGGCCGACGGAGCATATCCGTGGGCTCGGCGCCGAGTGGTGAAGTCAGATTACTTCTTGTCCTTGACCTCGGTGAACTCGGCATCAACAACGTCGCCTTCGTCCTTCTTGGCCTGCTGCTGGGCACCAGCTTCGGCACCTGCACCAGCGGCTGCTTCTGCCGACTGTTGCTGGGCATACATCTTTTCACCCAGCTTCTGAGCCGCCTGGGAAAGGGCTTCGGTCTTGGCGGTGATGACTTCCTTGTCGCCATCGCGCAGCACATCCTCGACATCCTTGATGGCAGCTTCGATGGTGGCCTTTTCAGCCGCGTCCAGCTTGTCGCCATATTCGGTCATCGATTTCTTGACCATGTGCACCATGCCATCCGCCTGGTTGCGGGCGTCGGCCAGTTCATGCACCTTCTTGTCATCTTCGGCGTGCAGTTCAGCATCTTTCACCATCGCCTGAATTTCAGCTTCTGACAAACCGGAGTTGGCCTTGATGGTGATCTTGTTTTCCTTGCCGGTGGCTTTGTCCTTGGCAGTGACGTGCATGATGCCGTTAGCGTCGATGTCGAAAATGACTTCGATCTGCGGCGTGCCACGCGGCGCCGGCGGAATACCTTCCAGATTAAACTGGCCGAGACTCTTGTTGCCAGCAGCTACTTCGCGCTCACCTTGCAGCACATGAATGGTCACGGCAGCCTGGCTGTCATCGGCGGTCGAGAAGACTTGTGAAGCCTTGGTCGGGATCGTCGTGTTCTTCTGGATCAGCTTGGTCATGATGCCACCCAACGTTTCGATACCGAGCGACAACGGGGTCACGTCAAGTAGCAGCACATCCTTGACTTCTCCTTGCAACACGCCACCTTGGATAGCGGCACCAACAGCAACCGCCTCATCAGGATTGACGTCCTTGCGCGGCTCTTTGCCGAAGATTTCCTTAACCTTCTCCTGCACCTTGGGCATGCGGGACTGACCGCCAACCAGGATAACGTCGTCGATGTCACCGATCTTGCAACCGGCATCCTTGAGTGCCATGACGCAAGGCGCCACCGTACGCTCAACCAGTTCATCAACCAGTGATTCAAATTTGGCACGGGTGATCTTCACTGCCAGATGTTTCGGGCCGGAAGCATCAGCGGTGATGTACGGCAGATTGATTTCAGTTTGCTGGCTGGAAGACAGCTCGATCTTGGCCTTTTCAGCCGCTTCTTTTAGGCGCTGCAAAGCCAGAACATCAGCCTTCAGATTGACGCCGGATTCTTTCTTGAATTCGTCAATGATGTAATCGATCAGGCGCTGGTCGAAGTCTTCGCCGCCCAAGAAGGTGTCACCATTGGTGGCAAGTACTTCAAACTGCTTTTCGCCATCGACATCGGCAATTTCGATGATCGAGATGTCAAAAGTGCCGCCGCCAAGGTCATACACAGCGATCTTGCGGTCTTTGCCAGCGGCCTTGTCCATGCCGAAGGCCAGTGCAGCGGCAGTCGGCTCGTTGATGATGCGCTTGACTTCAAGACCGGCGATGCGGCCAGCATCCTTGGTCGCCTGGCGCTGGCTGTCGTTGAAGTAAGCCGGTACGGTGATGACCGCTTCGGTGACTTCTTCGCCGAGATAATCTTCAGCGGTCTTCTTCATCTTGCGCAGCACTTCAGCGGAAACCTGCGGCGGGGCGATTTTCTTGTCGCGGGCTTGTACCCAAGCATCGCCATTGTCGGCCTTGACGATCTTGTAGGGCATCAGGCCGATGTCCTTCTGCACTTCTTTCTCTTCGAAGCGGCGACCGATCAGACGCTTGACGGCGTACAGCGTGTTCATCGGGTTGGTGACAGCCTGACGTTTGGCCGGTGCGCCAGCAAGGATTTCGCCATCTTCGGCATAGCCGATGACAGACGGTGTAGTGCGCGCGCCTTCGGAGTTTTCGATAACCTTCGGCTGGCCGTTTTCCATGATGGCAACGCAGCTGTTGGTGGTGCCGAGGTCAATACCAATGATCTTGCCCATAATGTTTCCTCTGTTGAATACGAATGAATTTGTGATGTTCTGGAGTTGGGGCCATTGCCCCGAATTTCAAGACTTCGGTTTGGCGACCATGACAAGTGCCGGGCGTAACAAGCGGTCAGCAATCGTGTAACCCTTTTGCAGCACTGTGACGACTGTATTTGCGTCTTGCTCGGAGTCGACCATGCCAATTGCCTGGTGTTTGTGCGGGTCGAGCTTCTCGCCAGCCGGGTTAACTTCCAGCAGGGCGTTCTTCTCGAAGGCGGCAACTAGTTGCTTCAGGGTCAGCTCAACGCCGGACTTGAAACTTTCAACGGTCTGTTCCGAAATGGCCAGCGCGGCCTCCAGGCTGTCCTTGACGGCGAGCAGTTCGCCGGCAAATTTTTCAACGGCGAATTTATGGGCCTTGGAAATATCATCTTGGGCGCGGCGACGAATATTCTCGCCCTCAGCCTTCGCCCGCAGCCACGCATCGTAATGCTCGGCCGATTTAAGTTCCAGTTGGCGGAATTGTTCGTGGATGCTGGGCAGGGTGTCGACGTTGTCGGTAGTTTTTTCGGCAATGGTCGGCTCAGCGACTGCTTTCAGAATGGGTTCGGTGACAGGTTCGTTACTCAGAATAGTTTCCTGAGTGTTATTGGGGTTGGACATCGGCTATTCTCCAAAAAAGCTGTTGCAGTAGCTGGGGCCGTTTGTTCCAGTTTCAAGTCTTTTGGTCAAACATTCTTTGTTCGCTAAAACAGCTACCTGTTGCGCGGCTGCGTGCTACGATTATTCAATGAGTCTTTCCAGAAATACGGCATGGAAACAATAGGCAAATACCGCGTACGTGGCGAACTGGGTAAAGGGGCGACTGCTACGGTCTACCTCTGTGATGACCCGGATTCCGATCGTCAGGTGGCTGTCAAGGTGATCCGCTTCGGGCAGGATTGCGCTGCCATGTCGCGCCGTATGCGCAAGCTGTTCCAGAATGAGGGCATGGTGTCCACGCGGCTCAATCACCCGAATATCGTGCGGGTCTTCGAGGCCGTCGTTGAGGATGACTTTGCTTACCTGGCGATGGAATATATTGAGGGTTTCAACCTCGAAGAGCATTGCCGGATCGACAAGCTGTTGCCGATGCACCGGGTGATCGGCATCGTCTTCAAATGTTGTTTGGCGCTCGATAGCGCCTATCGACAAGGCATCATCCATCGTGACATAAAGCCGGCGAATATCATGATCGCGGCCGACGACGAGCCGAAAATTGCCGACTTTGGCTTGGCGCTGAACATGAACAAGGATCTTGATCGTGACTCGACCTTCATCATGGGGGTTGGCTCGCCCGCCTATATGTCGCCGGAGCAGATCAAGGGCTACCCGTTAAATCAGAAGACTGATCTGTATTCGCTAGGGGTTGTGATGTTCCAATTGCTGACCGGGCGCTTGCCTTTCCGGGCGTCGAATCAGGCAACCCTGATTTATCGGATTATCAATACTGATGCACCCGCTGTGACGGCACTGAACCCCAATCTGCCGGAAGGGCTGGATGCAATTTTGCGGCGCTCGCTGGAAAAGGATTTGTACAGCCGATATCGCAATGGCGCCGAGTTCGCCAAGGACTTGTCAGCCGTGCGCTACCAGATTCTGGAAGACGATCAGACGGTACAGGACAGCCGCCACTTTGAAGTGTTGCGTAAACTCGATTTCTTCACCGAGTTTGAAAACGACGAAATTTGGGAAGTGCTGCGGGTCGCTGTCTGGCGCGAGGTTTCGCCAAATGTGCTGATCATTCGCGAAGGCGAGCGTAACAAAATGTTCGGCGTCATTATTTCTGGCTGTGTTGAAATTTCCATCAAGGGTAAGGCGCTTTGTCGTCTTGGCCCGGGAGAGCCCGTTGGCGAGGTGGCTTATCTGCACCCCTCCAGCAGCTTGCGGCATGCGACGGCGGTAACACTCGAAACAACCCTTTTCCTCGAAATCAACGCTTCTGCCTTGGCGCTGTCGTCAGAGGAACTGCTGGAGCGCATGCGCAACGTGCTATTGGCGCGAATGATCCGGCGGCTTCGTGAAATCAATAAAATTGCCGCAGCGCAAGGGCAGCCGGCGGTGCAGTTAGGTACCGGATCGCAGACCAGTTTTTCCCGCTCTCGCCCCGGTGGCGGGCTCGATATGGAACTGACGCCGATGTGAAAACCGCCTCAATTGAGGCGGTTTTATTTGGTGCTGTGTGTTTTCGACTTTACGTCTAAAGACTCTGGGGCTAAACCTTGAACCGTCCAACCATGGCGGTTAGCCCTTCGGCCAAGCGTTTCAGATCGTGCGCCGCACCGGCCGTTTGTTCAACCGCGCCAGTATTATCCCGGGCCATGCTGGCAATGGCTTCAATGCTCGATTCAACATTGCCGGAAACGCGGCGCTGCTGTTCCGTTGCCGAGGCAATGGCGTCGAGGCCGTGACCAACCTCGGCGACTGAACCGTTAGTTGCCTGCAGCACGCTGGAAACCGTGGCCACTGCAGTCTGACTGCTGGCCAAATGCTCCAGACCCTGTTCAATACTGCGCCGGACGGCAACAGATTGGGCGCTCAGCGTGGCCGTGATGGTGTCGATCTCGCTGGCGGACCGGGAGGACTTCTCGGCCAGTTTGCGTACTTCGTCGGCGACGACAGCAAAGCCTCGACCTTGTTCGCCCGCCCGCGCCGCTTCAATCGCTGCATTCAGTGCGAGGAGGTTGGTTTGTTCGGCAATATCCTTAACCTCGCGGGTCATCAGCGTAATGGCCTCAGTGTTGCGGACGAAGTCATTGACCGACGTTGCCATTTCCTTGACGGCACTTTCTACAACATCCATCTCGCCCAGTAGCACGGTCAGATTGCGGCTGCCTTCGTTGGCGCGCGCCAGACTTTCTTGTGACTGGTGCTGGACGTGCTCGGCGCTTTGCGCAATCGAGGAGATGCTGGAGACGAGTTGCTCGACAGCGGCAGCGGCTTCATTCGATTTCTCGTTCTGCAGGTGGGAGCTTTGCGAGACGCGGTCTGTGTTGTCGGAAAGGGCTGCAACGCGGGCCGAGACTTGGCTGGCCGAATCGCGAACCTGGCGCACCAGTTGATTGAAATTTTCCATCATTTCATTGAAAACCAGCGCGGATTGGCCGACTTCATCCTTGCCATTGACGGGCAGGCGGCGGGTCAGGTCGCCTTCGCCGCTGGCAATGTCGCGTAATCCCTTGCGCAGTTCTTCCAGTGGCGCCGTGACGAAGTGGTGGGTCAGCAGGTAGATGATGACGAGCAGTGCGCCCAGTGCGGCCAATGCAACCCCCACAATTTTCAGGCGGAAGGCGGCCACTTCGGATTCAACAGAGTCGAGCGAGACCTTCATGCTGACGACACCGAGCACGGTGCCTTCCGGTACTTGATGGCAGAGAACGCAGTTCTTGCCCAGATAATTTTTTGAAGCCTTGGTCGGGTTAATGACATTGAGGGCGGAACTGCCGTTGCTTGATTCGACAGCAATGTACGGCTGGCCGCTTGCCATGACTTGCTGCTCAAGGGGGGTTAACGCACGGCTATCCTTATTGTCAGGGCCATAAAGTTTGATGACGGCATCGCTACGGGCAACGTGCAGGTCTTTGATGATCGATAACTGCTTGATTTGGTCGAGAAATATTTCGCGCTGGCCAATGGTGCCGGTGAGCATCATGCCGGTCAGGCCGGCCATAGTCATTTCGTGAATACTCTGCGAAAAATCCTGGGCCTGACGGATCGCCGTGTCGCGATTGACTTGCGTGGTCCAGACAATGGCCCCGGCCCAAATGATGGCCAGAATCAGCCAGATGGCGGCGGTCAGGCGCACCCAAATTTTCAAATCGGCAAAACGCAGCATGTTATTCCCTCAAGTAACTGGCACTTATTGTATTAAGCGGTCAGGTCTATTTGTTGGATTGTGCCAGCCTCTCCATCTTCATGCAAAAATATCCCGGAAGTAGTAATTTTCCCAATCGATTGATTGTCATTATTTTTCAGCTCAAAGGGCGTGCTAATGCGGCCGAGCGCGATGGCGCCCACCCCGGCGGCGGCCAGCGACTGGCGCTGATCTTTACCGCTGCTATCACGTGACCAGACTTGTAATTGGTTAAAAGCGACATCGTTTTCATCAATCCAGCCATTGTTGTCGCCATCCAGTTTGGCCAGTTCGGCGAAACCGTCGTTGCTAGTCGGGCCGAACATTTCGCTACCGTTATTGATCTTGCCGTCCTGATTTCGATCAAAAACAAGAAAGCCACTGCCCGGGGCAACAAAGTTGATGTTTTCTGTCTTGCCGTCAGCGTTCAGATCGAAAGCGAAGCGCTGGTTGGTTAGTGCCGCAGCATTGCCGGAAAAATTTAGCACCAGTGGGTCAATTTTGCGTGCGGCATCGCCAAGGCGCAGGGAAACATTGCTTTCTTCGTAGTAAGAGCGTGACATTGATAGTTCGAGCTTGAAGCTGATTTCCCGGCCATCGTCTGTTTTAACTGTGCCGCTGGCCGCAAAGCTGGTTTGCTCGGTTTCGGTGTAGGACTCGTGGTAATCATACTCAACGCCATAACCGGCGGGCGGGGGCGGGGTGTTCGCCGGCGCCTGGTTTGGGATGCTGACGGTGTTGCCGGTTTGATCCGACAGTTCGTTGGTATTGAAGAGGCGAATTTTGCGGCCGGTAAGAATTTCAAGCATGGAGCGGATCAAATTTAGCCTTGGATCGTTGTCGACCGCAGCATCCTGTGCTTCCTTGATTGAATCGGCCGATTGCGCCGCTTTGCCGGCATCGGAGAGGTTGACTGTCGCGGTCACGGCGGGCCGGCTACGGTTTTCATCGCTGGCAAAATTCGGCCGCCGCTGACCAATCCACATTTTCAGGGATTCTTTGACTTCATGTTGCTGCAAACTGGCGTGCGAAGAGGCCATTTGTAAATCGGCGCTGGCAATTTTCATCAGGGCCTCCGTCATCAATGCTGTGAAACATTGTTAACGGCAGGCCACCGGAAAAGTTAAGTTTTATAAAGGTGTGGCTGTATCCAGCGTTTCAGGCTGGTGAGATCAAGCGCGCCACTTTGGCGGGCAATTTCGCGGCCATCCTTAAAAATTGCCAGGGTGGGAATACTGCGGATGTTGAAGCGACCAGCGAGTTGCTGCTCATCCTCGGTATTGACCTTGCTCAAGCGAACGTAAGGTTCCAGATCGATTGCCGCCTGGTGAAAATTTGGCGCCATCTGCTGGCAAGGGCCACACCAGGGCGCCCAGAAATCGACGACAACGGGCAGGTCGCTGCGCCCGATATGGCGGTCAAAATTGCTCGCAGTCAATTCCACCGGCTCGCCGGTGAAAAGGGCTTGTTTGCATTGCCCGCAGACCGGGTTTTCGTTCAATTTTGCCGCAGGAATGCGGTTGACCGCAGCACAATGCGGGCAGACAACGTGCAGGCTATCGCTCATCACAGGCTCCAAATATCAGATTGATCAGATATTTGTCCAAGCCTTAATATTTCAAGAGCGAGCACCAAATTTCAGTGCTTGCCGGGCGCTGACTTCGAGTGCCTGCGGGTCGATCGCGGTTTTGGTTGACCAGCCGGCCAGGTGACGCTCAACAAGGTCAGCGAGTGCCTTGATCCAGGCGTCGTCTTCGTTGAGGGCGGGAATGTAATGAAATGCTTTGCCGCCGGCAGCGAGAAAGTCTTCACGGGCTTCTTGGGCAATTTCTTCCAGTGTTTCCAGGCAATCGGCGACAAATCCGGGGCAGATCACATCAACGCGGTTAATGCCTTCTGCGCCCATGCTTTGCAGGGTGGGCGCCGTATAGGGCTGTAGCCAGGTGGCTTTCCCGAAGCGCGACTGGAAGGTGATCTTGACTTGCTCGGGCTTCAGATTGAGGCGCTCACTGAGCAGGCGGCCGGTCTTGTGGCATTCACAAAAATATGGATCACCGAGATCAAGGCTGCGCTGGGGCAGGCCATGGAAGCTGATAACCAGTCGGTCCTTCTCACCCAATGCGCCATGCTGCTGCCAATGCTTGCGGACGGATTTTTCGAGCGCAGCGATGTAGGCATCGTCATCGTGGAAGTTGCGGACAAAGCGCATTTCCGGCTGGTTGCGCAATTGCTGCAGCCAGGCGCAAGCTTCATCGACCACGGTTGCTGTCGTGCTGGCCGAATAATGCGGGTACATCGGCACAAGCAGAATCCGCGTCGTGCCTGCCGCCTTCAGGTGGGTGAGGACAGACGATATCGCTGGCGAGCCATAGCGCATGGCAGAGGTGACCGTGATCTGGTGACCACGTTCGCCGAGCAGACCTTTGAGTAACTTGGTCTGGCGGTCGGTGTGTACGCGCAACGGCGAACCTTCCTGCATCCAGACAGTGGCGTATTTGGCGGCTGATTTTTTCGGCCGGACATTGAGGATGATGCCATTCAGAATCAGCCACCAGATCGGCTTGGGAATCTCGACGACGCGGGGGTCGGAGAGAAATTCGCGCAGATAGCGTTTGACCGCTGGGGCGGTTGGCGCATCTGGCGTGCCGAGATTGACCAAAACAACAGCGGTGGATGCGGCAGTGCCGTGGCGATGAGGTGGTTCAGCGAGATAGCGGGACATTAGTTGCCGATTGACTGGTAGGAGAGGGCGCTGGAAAGCAGCTTGGCGGTGATATCGACAATCGGAATCACCCGTTCGTAAGCCATGCGGGTCGGGCCGATAACGCCGACGGTGCCGACCACCTGGCCGTCAATGGTGTAGGGCGCCGCAATGACGCTGCACTCGTCGAGCGTGGCAATGCCGGATTCGCCGCCGATGTAAATTTGCACACCTTCAGCGCGGTTCGAGACGTCGAGCAGGCGGATCAGGCTGGAACGTTGATCGAAGAGATCGAACAACTCGCGTAGGCGTTTCATGTTCGAGGAGAGTTCTTCGACATCAAGCAGGTTGCGCTCGCCGGAAATGACATAGGGCGTCGTGTTTTCAGAAAGCGCTGCGTCACCGGCCGCCAGAGCCAACGCCATCAGCGGTGTGATGTCATTGCGCAGTTGCTGGATTTCGCTCGCCAAATGCTGGCGGATCTGCTCGAAATCGAAGCCGGCGAAGTTCTGGTTTAAATAATTGGCGGCGCTGACCAGTTCGGACGGTGAATAGGTTTTGTCGGTATTCAAAATACGATTCTGCACGTCACCATCGGTGGTGACGATGATGAGCAGGATGCGTTTGTCTGACAGGCTCAGAAATTCGATTTGGCGAATGCGGCTGGTTGCCCGACGTGGCGCGACGACAACGCCAGCAAAATGGGTCAGGCTGGAAAGCAATTGCGAGGCGCTGGTAATGATCTGGCTGGAGGGCAAGCCGTGCAGTGCTTCTTCCATGGCGCCCATCTGGCGCGCCTCAAGCGGCTGGACGGTGAGTAGATTGTCGACAAACAGTCGATAGCCGCGTGGCGTCGGAACGCGGCCGGCCGAGGTGTGCGGGCTGGCAACGAAGCCCGCCTCTTCAAGATCGGCCATGACGTTGCGGATCGTTGCCGGCGACAGATCCAGCCCGGAAAAGCGCGAAAGCGCGCGCGAACCAACCGGTTGACCATCAGCAATGTAATGTTCAACCAGGGCTTTGAGGAGGGTGCGTGAGCGTTCGTCCAGCATGGCAGGGCATTGTACAAAAAACTGCGGGCGGCGCTACTACCCATTTTTATGCAAGAATTAGGGGCATGAATAGAGGATTCGCTTCCCAACGCTCGCCCAAGACCATCGCCCTGGTCGGCAAATACCATAGTCTGGAAATTGCTGAGTCGCTTGGCCGGCTGGCGCAATACCTGCACGAGCGGGGAATTTCCGTTTTTATTGAACGGGAAACGGCTGAACACATTGGTCGCATCGTTGATTTGTCGCGTTGGGTAACCTGCGGCTTCAACGATATTGGCGCCCATGCCGACCTCGCCATTGTGCTGGGGGGTGACGGCACCATGCTCAATGCCGCCCGCCGTCTGGCCCGTTACGGCGTACCGCTGGTCGGGGTCAATCAGGGCCGGCTCGGGTTCATGACCGATATTGCGCGCAACGACATGCTGACCTGCATGGACGATCTACTGGACGGTCGATTTGCCCCGGAAACCCGCATGCTGCTCGCCGCCGAAGTAATTCGCGACGGCAAGGAAATTGCGTCGAACCTGGCGTTGAATGATGTGGTTGTGGATAAAGGTGCGATCGGCCGAATGATTGAGTTCGAGCTGTTTATTGACGGCGAATTTATTTACAACCTGCGTTCGGATGGTCTGGTCGTCTCCACACCCACCGGTTCGACAGCTTATTCAATGTCGGCCGGCGGCCCGATCATGCACCCGACGGTGGGTGGTATCGCACTCGTGCCGCTTTGCCCGCACGCCCTGACCAACCGGCCGATTATCGTCAATGACAGTGCCGATATCGAACTGCGCGTGGCCAACGCTGATGACCCGCGCGTGCACTTCGATGGCCAGGTAACGCTTGATCTTGAGCGCAATGATTGCGTCCGTCTGCGCCGCGCCGACTACACCATCTGCTTCCTGCATCCGCCGGGTTACAGTTATTTCGCCATGTTGCGCCAGAAGCTGCAATGGAGCGAGCGCCCGAAAGGCCCGTAATGCTGCGTCACCTGACTCTCAGTAATTTCGTCATTGTCGACCGCTTGGAACTCGAGTTTTTGACCGGCTTTGGCGCGTTGACCGGAGAAACCGGCGCGGGCAAATCGATTCTGATCGATGCGCTGGCGCTGACCCTTGGTGAGCGCGCCGACGCCGGCGTCGTCCGTTCCGGCTGTGACAAGGCGGAAGTTTCCGCCACTTTCGATGTGGCCGGCTTGCCGGAGGTGCGCAGTTGGCTGACAGCCAATGATCTTGATGGCGATGACGAGTTGCTTTTACGTCGCGTCGTTGACGTTGGCGGCCGTTCGCGCGCCTATATCAACGGCTCACCGGCTACCGTGCAGCAGTTGCGTGAGGTGGGCGAGTGGCTGGTCGATATCCACGGTCAACACGCCCATCAGTCCCTTTTGCGCCCGGATGCCCAGCGCCAGTTGCTTGATTCCCATGCTGGATTGACCGGTCTGGTGCGCGAAGTGGGTGTTATTTTTCGCACTTGGCGCGAGGCTGAGCAAGATATGCGTGCCGCCAGTGAAGGGGCCGACGCCTTGTTGCGCGAGCGCGAGCAGCTTGAGTGGCAAGTACGTGAACTCGATACGCTGGCTTTTTCCGTCGATGAGTGGGCTGAACTGGACATCGAACATCGCCGCTTGGGCCATGCCGCCAGTTTGATCGAAGGCGCGCAGTTTGCGCTCACCGTGCTGGCCGATGACGACGCCGCCTGCGAACGGCAGGTCGCCAGCGTCGCTTCACGGCTTGATTCGCTGGGGGAGTACGATCCGGCGCTGCAGGAGGTTGTGGCACTGGTGCAGTCGGTACAGGCCGAATTGTCCGAGGCGGTATCTACTTTAAGGCGTTACGTTGATCGGGTTGATGTTGATCCGGCGCGTTTGGCGGTAGTTGAGCGGCGGATTGAGGCCGTGCTTTCTTTGGCCCGCAAAAACCGCGTGCAACCTGACGCCTTGCCTGGCCTGCTGGAAGGCTGGCAGAAACCCCTGGCGGCACTGGAAGCATCGACCGATCTGGCGGCACTTGAAGTCAGAGTAGCTGTGGCCCGCGCCGAATACACAGCCAAAGCAGCCGAAGTTTCAACCGGTCGGCGGCGAGCCGCTGAGGCAATGGGCAAGGCCGTTAGCGAGGTCATGCATCAACTGGCGCTTTCTTCGAGCCGTTTTGAGGTGGCCTTGCTGCCCAATGAAAATGGCGCGGTCTACGGTCAGGAACAAGTCGAATTCCGCATTGGCGGGCTGACCGGCAACGAAGCAAAGTCGCTGGCTAAAGTCGCCTCCGGCGGGGAGTTGTCGCGTATCAGTCTGGCCGTTCAGGTGCTCACGTCACGCTCGGCCAGTGTGCCGACGCTGATTTTTGACGAGGTTGACGTCGGTATTGGTGGCGGCGTGGCGGAGATTGTCGGCCGCTTGCTGCATGAATTGGGCAGTGAGCGCCAGGTTTTGTGTGTAACGCACT
Source organism: Burkholderiales bacterium (assembly GCA_038250105.1). Taxonomy (GTDB): domain Bacteria; phylum Pseudomonadota; class Gammaproteobacteria; order Burkholderiales; family Rhodocyclaceae; genus Azonexus. The sequence goes on from JBBSCQ010000033.1 coordinate 20,580, forward strand.
TGCCGCAGGTTGCGGCGCAAGCCAATTGGCAGTGGCAGGTGAGCAAGGCGACACGCGACGGTGTGACGCTCAGTTCAATTCAGCCGCTGGATGCAAATGGTCGCGTTCAGGAAATCGCCCGCATGCTGGGTGGCGTCGATATCACCGAGATCACTTTGCAGCACGCCAGCGAACTGCTACGGTCGACCGGCAAAAAAGGCTAAAAATCAAAACCCGTAGTGGATGAGTCGCGCCACAGCCAGTGCCGCCAGCAGCAGGAAAAACACGCCGCTGATCCGGTGAATCCAGACGAGCGGCAGGCGATGCAGAAATTTTCGTCCGGCAATCACGGCAATAATTGAGGTGGCCGTTAAAGCCAGCGTTGCGCCGATCCACACTGCTGCGGCGTCGGTCGTGCTGCCCATGCCGGCAACGGCAATTTGGGTTTTGTCACCAAACTCAGCGAGAAAAATCATTAGGAAAGTGGTCGCGAAAACGCCGTGGCCCGGTTTTTCCTCAATGTTTTCCTCTTCGATCTCTTCCTGGTAACGCAGAGCGCCAATGCCAAAGATGGCAAACAGTGTTGCGACGATTAGCGTGATGATCCATTCCGGTAGCCAGGCAGCAACGGCGGCGCCAAAAAATACGGCTAAGAGATTGAGAATGGCAAAGGCCGTCACTGCGCCTAGAACGACCGGCAGGCCCCGGTGACGAGCCGCCAGTGTCATGCAGACAAGTTGGCTCTTGTCGCCGAATTCGGCTAGCGCAATCAATAGAAAAGTGGCGCCAGCCGAGGACAGCCAGTCGCCTAGTGCCAGGTAACTCAAATTAGATCTTGCGAGGCAGCGTGGCGGCTTTTGCGGTCCGGATTGTTGCGATGCGGACACTCAGTCTTGAGGCACTGTGCGTAAAGATAAAGGGCGTGATCCTGAATGGAAAAACCACGTTCTGCCGCGATGTCGTTTTGCCGCTTCTCGATTTCTGGATCGTAAAACTCTTCGACCCGGCCGCAATCAATGCAGACCAGATGGTCGTGATGCTTGCCGCGATTGATCTCGAAAACGGCTTTGCCCGACTCGAAAAAATGGCGTTCCAGCAAACCGGCTTGTTCAAACTGGGTCAATACACGATAAACCGTGGCCAGTCCGATATCCATATTTTCGGCGATCAGCATGCGATAGACGTCTTCCGCTGTCATGTGGCGGAGAGTGCTTTTCTCGAAAAGCTCAAGAATTTTCAGGCGCGGAAAGGTGGCTTTCAAGCCCATGTTCTTGAGGCTTTGGGGGTCGCTCATTGTCTATTTTCCAGAAATTGGTGAGGCCGGGCAATTGGGGATTTCAGGTATGATATACCGCTTCAAAGACGTTTGAGAAACTCCGGAAACCCGCATGATTCGTTCCCGCTTATTGCTTGTTGCAGCATTCTCCACGCTGCTGGTTGCTTGTACGACCAAACCGAGCTTCATTAATGAATACAAAATTGACATTCAACAAGGCAATGTTCTGAGCCAGGATGCGGTCGCTCAGCTCAAGCCGGGGCAAACACGCGATCAAGTGCGGTTTTTGCTCGGTACGCCAATGATTGCCGATATTTTCCATCAGCAGCGCTGGGACTATGTTTATCAATATAGAGATGGCCAGACGCGCAAGGTTGAGTCACGAAAATTTGCCGTCTTTTTTGATACGGAAGGGCGCTTGGTGCGGGTTGGTGGTGAGGTTGAAGCGGCTGAAGCCAGCGATCTGACGGCGCCAGCCTCGAAAAACCGTTTGGTTGATCTTGGTACACTTGCCGGTGAGGCGGCTGAAAAGCCGTTGCCGCCGCGCGAAGATCCAGGCTTTTTCCGTCGTTTGATGAATTCGTTGGGGTTTTAAGCAATGCGTACGCGAATTGGTATTGTCGGGGCAGGTGGCCGTATGGGCCGTATGTTGATCGAAGCTTGTCTGAAGGATGAGCAACTTGTTCTCGGCGCCGCCTTTGATACGCCGGGCAGTCCGGCGATCGGCAAAACGGCTGGTGATCTGGTCGGTATGGCGAGCGATGTGGTCGTGACGGACGATCTGTTTGCCGGCCTGAAAAATATTGACTGTCTGATCGACTTCACCCGGCCGCAAGGCACATTGGCACACATCGAACTGTGTCGTCAGGCCGGCGTTGGCATCGTTATCGGCACGACCGGTTTTGAAGCCGAAGGCAAGGCAGCGATTGCCGCTGCTGCGCAGGATATTCCGGTGGTGTTTGCGCCGAATATGGCAGTGGGCGTCAATCTCGTCTTTAAATTGCTTGATACCGCGGCGCGAATCCTGAACCAGGGTTACGACATCGAAATTGTTGAAGCACACCATCGCATGAAGATTGATGCGCCATCGGGTACGGCCTTACGTATGGGTGAGGTGCTGGCCAATGCGCTGGAGCGTGATCTCAAGGAATGCGCTATTTATGGCCGCGAAGGTGTTACCGGTGAGCGCGACCCGTCGACTATCGGCTTTGCCACTGTGCGTGGTGGCGATATTGTTGGTGACCATACCGTGATGTTCTGTGGTTTGGGCGAGCGGGTTGAAGTGACCCATAAAGCGAGTAGCCGTCAGCCGTATGCCTTGGGTAGCTTGCGCGCCGCGCGATTCATTGCTGGCCGAAAAATTGGCCTTTTTGATATGCAGGATGTTCTTGGCTTACGCTAAAACACCATGAAATCGCGCCTGCTGGCTCTTCAGCTTCAAGAAGTTTTCGGTGGCGAAGGCGAGCCGCAAGCCAGGCAAGCTATTGACTCGGCCCGAAATACGCAGCACGCGCCCTTCGCGGAGGGGGTAGAAAAACTTCTCGCGCTGGTTGATGCATCCTACAACGCCTACGTTGGCTTGAATAGCTGGCAAAGTCTGCTTTCTGGCGACGCCTTGACGGACTGGAATCTGCGGAGTGGCGGCATAGATTCCGGGCGCCACTGGAAAGAAATGCTTGGTTATGCGGCGACCGATCTCGACAACTCGATAGCACAGTGGCAGCGACTGGTTCAGCCTGATGATCTGAAAGCATTGCAGGCGCGAATCGCTGCCCAGGCACAGAGTCAGGAACGATATTTTCAGGCTGACTGTCGCATTCGGGCTAAAGATGGGTTGTGGCGCTGGTTTCAGTTACGCGGCGCTGTCGCTGCCCGTGATGCCGATGGCGAACCCACCCGGATGCTGATTTTGCAGCGCGACATCAGCGATGTAAAAGATGCCGAGACGGCGCTCATTCTTGCCAAGGAAGCGGCTGAAGCGGCCAACAAGGCGCGCGGTGCCTTCCTCGCCAATATGAGTCACGAAATACGGACACCGATGAATGGCATCATCGGCATGACCGAATTGGCGCTCGATACCGAGTTGGATGCAGAGCAGCGGCATTACCTGAAGACAGTGAAATCGTCGGCTGAATCCCTGCTGATCATCGTCAATGACATTCTCGATTTTTCCAAGATTGAAGCGGGCAAAATCCAGTTCGAGACCCTGGCTTTTTCAATTCACGACACCTTGCTTGAAGCGGCTCGCGTTCTTGCCGTCAGTGCGCACAAAAAAGGTCTGGAACTGATTGCTGATGTGCGGCCAGAAGTGCCGTTACGTGTTGTCGGTGATCCGACGCGGCTGCGTCAGGTCATCATTAACCTGATTGGCAATGCCATCAAGTTTACCGAGCACGGCGAGGTGGCGCTGCAGGTGACGGTCGATCAGGTGACCGAAGGATCAATTTTCCTCCGTTTTTCGGTGCGCGATACTGGTATTGGTGTGCCACTGGACAAACAGCAGGCTATTTTTGAAGCCTTTTCGCAAGCCGATGTCTCGACGACGCGGCGATTTGGCGGCACCGGCTTGGGCTTGGCGATCAGTGCTCGACTTGTGCAATTGATGGATGGCCGGATTTGGCTGGAAAGCACACCCGGCGTAGGCTCTGTCTTCTCTTTCACGGCGCGCTTGGGCGTGGTTCAGGAAAGTCTGCCGCTGGCTGTGCCGGAATCGAGCTATAAGGGCCGACGGGCACTGGTGATTGAAGATAATGCCTCTAGCGGCAAGTGTCTGGTCGAAATGCTTCAAAGGCTTGGTATTCAAGCTTCTCTTGTGGCGAATGGTGAGACTGCACTAGCGGCAATCGAGCGCAGTCGTGCGGTCGACTTCCCGTATGACTATATTTTCGTCGATGCCAATATGGAGTCTCCTGCCGGGTTTGCCCTAGCGGAAAACTGGCAGAAAGCGGGGCGAACCGAGCGACTGTTGGTGATGCTGACGACTGAGAATCAGCGGCATGACCTGACGCGTTTGCGTGAGCTTGAGGTCTCGGCGCATCTTGTCAAGCCAATTGGGATGGGCGACTTATCTGATGCGCTCGACTTGGCCGAAGGCACGGCACCTGATTTTAAGTTGGCAGTCTTTGACCTTGGTTCGGACGAGCCGGCAGGTATGCCTTTGAATATTCTGCTGGTTGAAGATAATCCGGTGAACCAGGAGTTGGCAACACGCTTGTTGGAACGCCAATTGCACCGTGTGGTTGTTGCCAATAATGGCGCAGAGGCAGTTGAACAGTTTGATGCTGGCCATTTCGATATCATTCTGATGGACATGCAAATGCCGGTGATGGGCGGTGTCGAGGCAACGGAAGCGATTCGGTCGCGCGAAATGCGTCGTAGCTGGGTGGTTTCCCGGAACTTTCGCCCGGTCTATATCATCGCCATGACGGCCAATGTCATGGCCAGTGATCGCGATCGCTGCTTGCAAGCGGGTATGAACGATTACGTCGCTAAACCGTTGCGGCCGGATGTATTGTTTGCCGCCTTGGCGCGGGCAAACGATGAAGCGTTTGACGGACGGAAATCAATATTCAGCGTTCAGCCAAATAACGAAAAGGTAAGTCTCGATCTGAAAACGGCGCTTAAAGATATTGGTGATGCTGATCTTTTTGCGACGATGGCGTCCATGCTTCTTTCCGAATGGGATGAGCATCTGGCACGCGTCAACAAGGCCTTGATGGAGGCGGATGCGCATGAACTGCGCCTGCACGCTCACACGCTAAAAGGCCTGTTAGCAATGTTCCATGCTGAGCAGGCGCGGCGCCGGGCGATGGAAATGGAAAACGCGGCAATTTCCTTCGAGAACGTTGATTGGGCAAACTGCCGGCGACTTTACACCGAGTTGGCAGAGGCGATGGCGCAGATCCGTCCAGAGATGGAAGCGTTTGTCGAGACTCGTGTAATCCCTTGAATTTGCCTGAAAAGGTGATTTCCGGCTAAAATGGGAAGGTTAAAAAGCACAAGCGGGGAGGCGCAAGCCTTCCCGCTTGGCACATGCATAAATAGATTTTTAGGAGAGCCGGTCGTGTCGTTGTTGCCCTCATTTATACCCGCCATTCTCGCCCTCGCCGACGGAACGGTATTCAAGGGCCAGTCCATCGGCGCTGATGGCGTTACCAGCGGCGAGGTGGTGTTTAACACCGCCATGTCCGGCTACCAGGAAATCCTCACCGATCCTTCCTATTGCCGACAGATCGTTACGCTGACTTATCCTCATATCGGTAACACCGGTTGTAATGCGGAGGACTTTGAGTCCGATGGTAATTACGCTGCCGGTCTGGTCATTCGTGATTTGCCGCCGCGTGCCTCCAGTTGGCGCATGCAGGAAGATCTGTCTTCCTACCTCAAGAAGCATGGCATCGTTGCCATCGCGGGTATTGACACCCGCAAGTTGACGCGAATTCTGCGTGAGAAAGGTGCCCAGGCTGGCTGCATTCTGGCTGGTGAAGTCGATGACGCCAAGGCGGTCAGTCTGGCTCAGGCGTTCCCTGGCTTGGCCGGCATGGATCTGGCCAAAGTTGTTTCTGCCAAGGCCGGCTACGCTTGGACCGAGGCTGAATGGACGCTGAAAGGTTATCAGCAGGGTCCGGAACCACGTTTTCATGTGGTCGCCTATGACTTTGGGGTCAAGCGCAATATTCTGCGCATGCTGGCTCAGCGCGGCTGTAAGCTGACTGTTGTCCCGGCACAAACGCTGGCGGCTGACGTGTTGGCGCTGAAGCCGGACGGTATCTTCCTGTCGAATGGCCCGGGTGATCCGGAGCCTTGCGATTACGCCATTGCGGCGATTCGTGAGTTTCTTGATCGTGGTATTCCGACTTTTGGTATCTGTCTCGGCCACCAATTGTTGGCTCTGGCTTCTGGTGCGAAGACGCTAAAGATGAAATTCGGTCACCACGGTGCCAATCACCCGGTGAAGGATCTCGATAGTGGTCAGGTCTTGATCACCAGTCAGAATCACGGTTTTGCGGTCGACATCGATTCTTTGCCCAATAACCTGCGCGCAACCCATGTTTCGCTTTTCGATGGTTCGCTGCAAGGGATGGCGCGCACGGATGTGCCGGCTTTCTCCTTCCAAGGGCACCCGGAAGCCAGCCCTGGTCCGCACGACGTGGCCTATCTGTTCGATCGCTTCCTCGACACCATGACGCGCGGTTCGGTTGCGCTGCAAGCGGCGCAATAAGGCGCCGCAGGAATAAACATGCCTAAACGTACAGACATAAAAAGTGTATTGATTATTGGCGCTGGCCCGATCATCATTGGTCAAGCTTGCGAATTCGACTATTCCGGCGCCCAAGCCTGCAAGGCGCTGCGCGAAGAGGGTTACAAGGTCATCCTGGTTAACTCCAACCCGGCGACCATCATGACCGATCCGGAAATGGCTGATGTGACTTACATCGAGCCGATTACTTGGCAGGTCGTGGCCAAGATCATCGAGAAAGAACGTCCGGATGTCTTGCTGCCGACCATGGGCGGTCAGACCGCACTTAACTGTGCGCTGGATCTTGATCGCGAAGGGGTGTTGGCCCAGTTCAATGTCGAACTGATTGGCGCCTCCAAGGATGCCATCGACAAAGCTGAGGATCGCCTGAAGTTCAAGGATGCGATGACCAAAATCGGTCTCGGTTCCGCTCGTTCTGCCATTGCCCATTCGATGGAAGAAGCGTATCAGGTACAGGCCGCCATTGGTTTTCCGACCATTATTCGTCCTTCGTTCACGCTCGGTGGTTCAGGCGGCGGCATTGCCTACAACATGGAAGAGTTCGAGACTATCTGCAAGCGCGGTCTCGAAGCCTCACCGACGCACGAGTTGTTGATTGAGGAAAGTCTGCTCGGCTGGAAGGAATACGAGATGGAGGTGGTTCGCGACAAGGCGGACAACTGCATCATCGTTTGCTCCATCGAAAATCTTGATCCGATGGGCGTGCACACCGGTGATTCGATCACGGTTGCACCCGCTCAGACACTGACCGACAAGGAATACCAGATACTGCGTAACGCCTCAATCGCAGTGCTGCGCGAGATTGGCGTCGATACCGGCGGTTCCAACGTTCAGTTCTCGATCAATCCGGATGACGGCCGTATGGTCGTTATCGAGATGAACCCGCGTGTCTCGCGTTCTTCAGCGCTGGCCTCGAAGGCAACCGGTTTTCCGATTGCCCGGATCGCCGCCAAGCTGGCGATCGGCTACACGCTGGACGAACTGGCCAACGAGATTACCGGTGGCAAGACCCCGGCTTCTTTCGAGCCTTCGATTGACTACGTCGTCACCAAGGTGCCGCGTTTTGCCTTCGAGAAATTTCCACAGGCCGATACCACGCTGACGACGCAGATGAAGTCGGTCGGCGAAGTCATGGCGATTGGTCGCACTTTCCAGGAGTCCTTGCAGAAAGCCTTGCGCGGTCTGGAAGTTGGCGTTGATGGCTTCAATCTGAAATCGGTCGATCCGGAAACCATTGACGAGCAACTGGCCCGGCCGACGCCGGATCGCCTGTGGTACGTCGCTGATGCTTTCGGGGTGGGTATGTCGGTCGAAAAGGTTTTCGACCTGACCAAGATCGACCCGTGGTTCCTGGTGCAGATCAAGGAGTTGGTTGATCTCGAACTGGAAATTGAAAAACGCGATTTTTCGACGTTGACCGCAGAAGAGTTGCGTTTCCTCAAGCGCAAGGGTTTTGCTGACCGTCGTTTGGCGCATCTGACCAAGACGACCGAAACAGCGGTGCGTGAGCGCCGTCATGCGCTGGGCGTTCGCCCGGTATACAAGCGCGTCGATACCTGTGCCGCCGAGTTTTCAACCGATACGGCCTACATGTACTCGACTTACGAGGATGAGTGCGAAGCAAATCCGACCAACAAGAAAAAGATCATGGTGTTGGGCGGTGGGCCGAACCGCATTGGCCAGGGCATCGAGTTCGACTACTGCTGCGTCCATGCGGCGATGGCGATGCGCGAAGATGGTTACGAAACCATCATGGTTAACTGCAATCCGGAAA
>JBBSCQ010000034.1:0-28638 GCA_038250105.1 Burkholderiales bacterium
CTTGACTACTGTTAAATTGATACCTCATGGACGGAATCTGACATGATCCGAATGTTCAATCACTGGTTTCGCTGGCGCGCATTAGCACAAATGCTGTTCGACTTTTCATTTGTAATCGTCGGCATGATTATCGCCATGATGTGGGTTGGTAGTGGCTTACCCATCAACCATAAGCAGCTGTTAATTTTCGCAATCCTGCTCGGTGCTGCCATGTTGATGATCAATTCATGGCTAGGATTTTATCAACGCTTCCATAAGCGTACGGTGATGGAAAGTCGTGCCCGGGCAGTTCTTTCCCTATACCTTGCGGTTCCGGTTGCGTATGGAATATTTACTATCCTGCCACTCGCTGGCGTCAGTCAGGAGTTTCTTCAGCTATCTGCCATGTCAGCAGTTTTCGGCATGCTTGTGACCCGTGTCAGCTCCTCTCACGCACCAACAACTAGCATTTTAACGCGCCGGATTCTTGTCTTTGGAACAGGAGCAAGGGCATTAGCGGTCAAGCGAGAGCTCAACAAATCCGACCCTTCTGCCGAAATCCTCGGCTTCTTTCCCAGTTCCAATGAAGAAGAAGTAGCTGTTCCCGGCCAAATGATCATCTCTCGAAATCAATCACTGACCGATACCGCAATCAAGATGAAGGCCGAGGAGATTGTCGTCGCATTAACTGATCGTCGCGGTGGCGCAATGCCCCTGCGCGAACTACTCGACTGCAAACTTCGTGGCATTCGTGTCCTAGACTTGGCGAGCCATTTCGAGCAAACACTTGGCCAGATTCGCCTCGACTCTCTTTATGCCGGATGGTTGATATTTGGTGATGGTTTTAGCCAGGGAACCGTCCGAACAGTCGTCAAACGAATATCCGATATTATTTGCGCCTTGATCCTAATTTTGCTCGCACTGCCCATCATGGCGGTAACGGCGTTGGCAATTATTGTTGAGAATGGATTCCCCATACTCTATCGCCAAGAACGCGTCGGACTTAATGGCCGCCTGTTCAATGTCATCAAATTTCGCAGCATGCGTCGGGATGCTGAAAAAGATGGGCAACCGATTTGGGCGAAGGCTCAGGATAGCCGCGTCACTAAGGTCGGCAAAATTATCCGCACGCTCCGAATTGATGAATTGCCCCAACTATTCAGCGTACTCAAAGGTGACATGAGTTTGGTCGGCCCACGTCCTGAGCGTCCTTTCTTTGTTGATCAACTGACCAAGGAAATCCCTTTTTACGCGGTTCGGCATAGCGTCAAGCCTGGCGTAACAGGTTGGGCCCAGGTTCGCTATCATTACGGCGCCACGGTCGAAGACTCTGCAGAAAAACTCCAATACGATCTCTACTACGTCAAAAATCACTCATTATTTCTCGACATTCTTGTCCTTTTTGAGACGATAGGCGTTGTCCTCACGGGCAAGGGCGCTCATTAATTCACCCCACGCCACGGAGCTCCGTGGCGTTTTTTGCTAGCGCGCATGGATACTGAATCTGCTTCGCTGATAACCTGGAGCTTTGGGGTTGCTACAGCCAGCTATATTTTATTGGCGGTATTTCTCCTGTCATTTGGTCACGAATGGCATTCTGGCCGGCGCGCCCGCATGCTACTTGTCGCGGTCGGCTTCTCAATAATTTGGGCTGCTTTGTCCTTTTTGGCAACCATTGGCCACCTTCCCGTACTGGTACTTGCAGTCTCACTCAGCGACACACTTCGAGATGGCGCATGGTATTTATTTATTATTTCTTTATTAGTTCCCAGCGCCGGAACCACAGCTTATCAAAACTTACTCCCAGGCTGGATAAGACCTGCTTGTTGGTTAGCCGTAATCGGTGGGATTGCTTTGCAACTCACCTTGGCTTTTGGTTTATTGCCTGCCGAGCAATGGTTTCGCACCACTTTATTTCATGCCTTGGCGATGCCGGTCCTCGGCTTAATGCTAATTGAGCAACTATTCCGTGCCGTGTCAGACGATTCAGCCTGGAATATCAAGCCATTTTGTCTTGGCCTTGGCGGACAGTTCATCTTCGATATCTATCTTTTTTCCGATGCGCTGATGTTTAATCGAATTGATACTGACGCACTGACCATTCGCGGCTTTATTCATGTCATGACGATTCCGCTTTTGGTGCTGGCCAGCCTGCGCAGCCGCGACTGGACAGCAAAAATTCGCTTATCCCAAAAAGCAGCCTTTCATTCCGCAACGCTTTTAACTGCCGGCATTTATCTCTTGTTCATGGCGGGCGTTGGTTACTACGTGCGCTATTTCGGTGGTGACTGGGGGCGCGCGTTGCAATTGGCCCTACTATGCGCCGGCATTCTTGGTCTGGGAGCCCTTGTTGTTTCCAGTTCCATGCGGGCCAAAATACGTGTTCTGGTTAGCAAGCATTTTTTTAGTTATCGCTATGACTATCGCGAAGAATGGCTACGTTTTACCCAAACCCTTTCAGCCCAGGACTCACCACAAGCAATGGGCCAACAGGTCATTCGTGGTTTGGCCAATATGGTGGAGAGCCCAGCAGGCGGACTTTGGCTGCTGGAAAGTGGGCAAGCAAGTTACCGCCAGACCGCCCGTTGGAACATTCCGGCCAGCGCTTTTGAGGAAGGGCTTAACTCCTCTCTCTCGAACTTCCTGCTCAGCAGTGGTTGGGTGATCAATCTCGAAGAATATCGCTGCTACCCAGGACGCTACGGTGATCTGACCATTCCCAACTGGTTATCGCAGATACCAAATGCCTGGCTGGTCATTCCACTTATGGTTAGCAATCAGATGAATGGTTTTGTTGTGCTGGCGAGCTCCCGTACCAAAATCGATGTAAATTGGGAGATCAACGACCTGCTCCGTACCGCTGGCTCACAAGCGGCTGGTTTTTTGGCCAAAATGCAGGCAACCGAAGCTCTGCTTGAAGCCCGCAAGTTTGATGCTTTTAACAAGATGTCAGCTTTTGTCGTTCACGACCTAAAAAACATCGTCACCCAGCTTTCTTTGATGCTTAAAAATGCTGAACGTCACCGTGATAATCCGGAGTTTCAGGAAGACATGTTGATGACGGTTGATCATTCCGTAGAGCGAATGCGGCAATTAATGATGCAATTGCGCGAAGGTGCCACCCCCCCGGGAACGGCTTGTGGTGTTAATCTCCCAGATGTCATTCAGCGCATTCAGAAAGAAAAAATGGATCAGGGAAGATCTGTCGAAATCAGACTGCAGGATCGACTGGCCACACGTGGCCATGAAGACCGCCTGGAACGGGTGATCGGGCACCTTGTGCAAAACGCACTGGATGCGACAGACCCAACCGGCAGCGTCTGGGTCAGCCTGGAAAAACGGGGAGACAGGGCAGCACTTGAAGTCGGCGACACGGGCCATGGGATGAGTCCTGAATTCATTCGCGAACGGCTGTTCAAACCTTTCCAAAGTACCAAGCAGGCCGGCATGGGTATCGGCGCTTATGAAAGCGCGCAGTACATTCGTGAACTGGGTGGCGAAATGCTGGTCGATAGCAAGCCCGATCAAGGAACCCGAATCACTGTGATTCTGCCGCTTTTCGCTGTTCGCACCGAATCAGATCTGCGCCAGAAGGAGCATGCGTGAGCACTGTAAAGCCCCGGACCTTGTTGATTGTCGAAGACGATCCCGCATTGCAAAAGCAATTACGCTGGTCTTTTGACCAATTTGAGACGTTGACCGCAGCAGATCGGGAAAGCGCCCTTGCCCAGATTCATCGTCACAATCCGGCTGTTGTCACGATGGATCTAGGCTTGCCGCCGGATGCTGATTCCGTGTCAGAAGGTTTTCGCCTGCTTGAGCAAATTCTCGCCGCTGCGCCGGACACCAAAGTTATTGTGCTTACTGGCCAAAATGATCGCACCAACGCACTTCGCGCCATTGGGCTCGGTGCCTATGACTTCTTTGCCAAGCCCTTTGAGCCAGAGCTTCTGACATTGACCATTGACCGAGCTTTTCGGCTCTACGATCTACAGCAAGAGAATCGTCATCTCCAAAGCATGCAACATCCACCGGCCCTGGCTGGCCTTTTGACGCGCAATGCCGAGATGCTGCGGGTGTGCCGGACGATAGAAAAAGTCGCCAACAGCAGTGCCACCGTGTTGTTACTTGGCGAAAGTGGCACGGGCAAGGAGGTTTTAGCTCGTGGCGTGCACGAGGCATCCCCGCGCAAGAACGAACGTTTTGTTGCCATCAACTGCGCCGCCATCCCGGATAATTTGCTCGAAAGTGAACTTTTCGGCTATGAAAAGGGAGCCTTTACCGGGGCGGCAAAAACCACACCGGGCAAGATTGAAAGCGCTCACGGCGGCACGCTGATGCTTGATGAAATTGGCGATCTGCCACATGCCTTGCAAGCCAAACTCCTGCGCTTCTTACAGGAACGTGTCATTGAGCGACTGGGCGGCCGCCAGGAGATTCCGGTCGATGTGCGTATTGTCTGTGCCACTCATCAAGACCTCAAGGCGCTGATCAAGGAAGGACGCTTCCGCGAAGACCTCTTTTATCGCCTGGCAGAAATTATCGTCAATATTCCGCCAGTACGAGATCGTAAAGGTGATGCGGCATTGCTTGCCCACGCGTTTGTGCGGCGGTTTTCAGCCGAACAAAACCGTGGCAATATGACGCTTTCAGAAGACGCGACGCGCGCTATCGAACTCCACCCGTGGCCCGGCAATGTTCGCGAACTGGAAAACTGTATCAAACGCGCCGTTATCATGGCCGATGGTCTGCAAATCACACGCGAGGATATCGGCCTTGAGCAAATTGAAGATAAAAGCTCCGAGTTCATTGACCTCCGCCGGATCCGTGATGATGCCGAGCGAAATGCCATAGTGACCGCCTTGAGCCGCGCCAATGGCAATGTGGTGCGAGCTGCCGAAATTCTGGGTATCAGTCGCCCAACTCTTTACGACCTCATGCACCGCCTGGGTTTGAAATAAACACCTGCATTCGAAGGAACATGTTCATGAAAAAACGTAGCTCAATTATTTCCAGCGCCATTTCAGCGGCACTGCTCACTGCATTCCTTGGCGGCTGCGGGGGTGACAACACGGAATCGTTGATCGCCTCAAGCAAAGATTTCTTGGCCAAAAATGACAACAAAGCAGCTGTTATTCAGTTAAAAAATGCCTTGCAAAAAGACCCGAATCTTGGCGAAGCACGCTTTTTGCTGGGCAAGGCGCTTTTTGAAAGTGGTGACATGGCAGGCGCCGAGGTCGAACTTCGCAAGGCGCTAGAACGCAAATACGCGAGCGAGCAAACCATTCCGCTCCTGGCTCGCACCCTTTTGTCCAGCGGCCAAGCCAAAAAAGTTACCGACGAATTCGCCATGGCGGATCTGCCAGCCGGCGAACCACTTGCTGCACTTAAAACAACCTTGAGCACGGCTTACGCTGCACAAGGCAACAGTGAAGCCTCCCAAACCACCTTGGCTGCGGCACTGGCGAGCAAACCAGACTATGCCCCGGCACAACTCGCCGATGCGCGCAGCAAAGCGGGCAATCGAAAGTTTTCTGAAGCACAGGTTGTTGTCGATAGCGTGCTCGCCAAGAACCCGGCTAACCCTGAAGCGCTCATGCTAAATGGCTCCCTGCAGGCGGCACTAGGCAATCAGGATGCCGCGATGGCGCTCTACCGGAAAGCGATTGAAGCCAAGCCCGACTATATTCTCGCTCACTCAGCCTTGATTTCGACCCTGTTCCAACAACAGAAACCGGAAGAAGCTGGCAAGCAGATTGATGTGCTCAAGAAAGTTGCCCCGAAGCACCCGCAAACTATTTATCTCGACGCGCAGGCAACCTATCAACGTAAAGATTACAAAGCAGCCAGCGAACTGACGCAGCAACTACTCAAAATTGCGCCAAACAACCCGAACAGCCTGCAACTCGCCGGCGCAGTTGAGTATCAACTGCGTTCCTATGTTCAGGCCGAAGCTTATTTAAGCAAAGCCATCCAGCAGGTTCCCGACTTGGCGCTTGCCCGTAAGCTGCTTATTTCAAGCTATCTGCGCGCCGGTCAGCCGGCGAAAGCGCTAACAACACTTCAGCCAGTAATTGATCGGATTGAAAAGGACTCAGCGTTCCTCAGTATCGCCGGTGAAACCTATCTGCAAAATGGCGATGCCAACAAGGCTGCCGAGTACTTTGCCAAGGCAAGCAAACTTGCCCCCGATGATGTGGCCAAGAAAACCGCCCTCGCCCTCGCCCATATGGCACAAGGCAACACAGCCAGCGGATTCGAGGAACTCGAACAAATTACGTTGAGTGATACAGGCACAACGGCTGATCTGGCGTTAATCGCTGCCTATCTGCAGACCAATCAGGCTGACAAGGCATTAAAGGCAATTGATAGCCTCGAAAAGAAGCAGCCCAACAACGCGGCTACACACAATCTGCGTGCCCGCACACTGCTGGGCAAGAAAGATATTCCCGGCGCCCGCCAAAGCTTTGAAAAGGCACTCGCCATCAATCCCGGCTTCTTCCCCGCAGCGGCCAGCCTTGCAACAATCGATCTTGCCGAGAAAAAGCCGGAAGAGGCGCGCAAGCGCTTTGATGCCGTGCTTGCCGCCGATCCGAAAAATCTGCAGGCCATGCTTGCCTTGGCAGAATTACGGGCAGCCGCCGGTGGCACAACCGATGAAGTTGCCGGACTGATCAACAAGGCAGTGACAACAAACCCGACGGAGATTGCGCCGCGCTTGGCCTTGATTCAGTATTACTTGAACAAAAATGAGGCAAAAAAGGCGTTGACCGCAGCAAATGACGCAGCGGCAACCATTCCTGACAAGGCGGAGATCCTTGATGCATTAGGCCGCACCCAGCAGTTTTCTGGTGACTTTAATCAGGCGCTGGCCACTTACGGCAAGCTTGCCGCCTTGCAACCGAGTTCGCCAATGGCTCAAATGCGCCAGGCGGAAATCAACCTGGCCAACAAAAACAAGGATGAAGCCGGGAAAAGCCTGAAAAAAGCACTCGAAATCAAGCCCGACCTGATTGAAGCGCAGCGTGGCCTGATTTTGCTCGCCTTGGATGCGAAGAAGCCAAACGATGCGTTAAGCATCGCTCGCCAGGTCCAAAAACAACGGCCAAAAGAAACCGTTGGCTTCGTACTCGAAGGCGATATTTATGCTTCGGAAAAGAACTGGCCAGAAACCATCAAAGCCTACCAAAATGGTCTAAAGCAAGTCCCCGCGCCTGAATTGGCGATCAAACTTCAAACCGCCCTGCTCGCTTCCGGAAATACCGCCGAGGCGGACAGGTTTGCAGCAACTTGGATCAAGGACCACCCGAAGGATATCGCCCTGCGCCTGCATCAAGGTGACCTTGCAACCGCGCGCAAGGACTACACGCTGGCGGCCCAGCAATACCGTGGCGCTCTTGAAATTCAACCGAACAACCCCTTGGTATTGAACAACTTGGCTTGGGTTTCTGGTCAGTTAAAGTTACCCAAGGCGATTGAATATGCCGAGAAATCGAATCAACTAGCCCCCAACCAAGCGCCCTTCATGGACACGCTGGCCATGCTCCTCGCAGAAAAGGAGGAAACTGCGAAAGCGATCGATTTATTACGCAAGGCTCTCGCCATTGCCCCACAAGCTGCGGCGATTCAGTTGAACCTTGCCAAAGTCCTGATAAGCACAGGTAAGAAGGACGAGGCCCGCAAGGAACTGGAGGCTCTCGCCAAGTTGGGTGACAAGTTCCCGGCTCAGGCGGAAGTCACCAAGTTACAAAAAGAACTTTAAAATTTCGCATCAAAATTCATCATTCACATTAAGCAGGTTCATAAAATGACAACCATTGCAGTAGTTGGTCTGGGCTACGTCGGATTACCCCTAGCCGTCGAGTTCGGCAAGAAATTTCGCACCATTGGTTTTGATCTTTCGTCCGCAAAAATCGCCTCTTACAAAACCTTCATTGATCCTACCGGCGAAGTCAGCACCGAGGATCTTAAAGCGGCGACCCTGCTTGAAGTTGGCACCGACCCAGCCGCGCTACTCGAAGCTGACTTCGTCATCGTGGCCGTCCCGACCCCGGTTGACGACGCGCATCAGCCCGACTTCAGCCCACTGGTCGGCTCATCCAAAGCCGTTGGCCAAAATCTCAAGCAAGGTGCAATCGTCGTCTATGAGTCGACGGTTTACCCGGGCGCAACAGAGGAAGTCTGCATTCCGATTCTTGAGCGAGAGTCAGGCAAGACCTGGAAAAAAGACTTCTTCGTCGGTTACTCCCCGGAACGAATCAATCCGGGTGACAAGGAACGTACTGTCACCAAAATAATCAAGGTCGTCTCCGGTGACACCCCGGAAACCCTCGCAACGGTCAAGGAAATTTACGGCAGCATCATCACCGCCGGCGTCTATCCCGCCTCGAACATCAAGGTTGCCGAGGCCGCCAAGGTCATCGAAAATACCCAGCGCGACCTCAACATCGCATTGATGAACGAACTGGCAATCATTTTTGACAAGATTGGTATTGACACACTCGAGGTTCTGCAAGCCGCCGGGACAAAATGGAACTTCCTGCCATTCCGTCCGGGTCTGGTTGGCGGTCATTGCATTGGCGTTGACCCCTATTACCTCACCCACAAAGCACAGAAACTCGGTTACCACCCCGAAGTTATCCTGGCTGGGCGGCGTATCAATGATGGCATGGGCAAATTTATTGCCGAAAAAACCATTAAACAACTGGTCCGCCGAGGCCACCCGGTCAAGGATTGCCCGATCATTGTCCTTGGCCTCACCTTCAAGGAAGATTGCCCCGACCTGCGTAACTCGCGCGTCATCGATGTCATTCGGGAACTTGAATCCTACGGTGCCAAGGTCATCGTGCATGACCCGGTAGCCGACACCAATGAAGCGCATCACGAATATGGGGTCGATCTCGTTTCTTGGGACAACCTGCCGAAGGCAGCAGCCATTGTTGCTGCGGTCAACCACCGGGAATTCAAAATTCGGCCAAGTACCGATTTCTTGTCTAAACTGGAAAAGGATGGCGTGATCACCGATGTGAAAAGTATGTTCGACGCCTCTGCCTTTGCCAATTCAGGCATTGACATCTGGCGTCTGTAAGGAAAATTCCATGAAGCGCTCAAGGTTAAGACCATTGCAGCCCAAGCCTTGGGTGCTTTATGCATTGCTCGCAGTTGCCACCTTTAGCAAACCAGCGCTGGCTGAGCAGGCAAAAAGCGAAAGAGCCGCTGCGTTACGCAGCGAGGCACGCAATCACGAACTCGGTAGCGGCGCGCCGCGCGACCCAGCGAAAGCCGTAAAACTCTACTGCGAAGCTTCGCGTCTAGGTGATATTGAGGCTCAGTACAGCCTCGGCTGGATGTATGCCAATGGACGCGG
The DNA here is from genome assembly GCA_038250105.1 of Burkholderiales bacterium. Taxonomy (GTDB): domain Bacteria; phylum Pseudomonadota; class Gammaproteobacteria; order Burkholderiales; family Rhodocyclaceae; genus Azonexus. Next base: position 9,347 of record JBBSCQ010000034.1, read on the forward strand.
CATTCCCCGCGACGACGCCACCGCTGCCTATTTTTTCACCATGGCAGCAAAACAAGGAGACGCCCTCTCACAGCGCATGCTCCGTCAGGTAGGGGATCCGGTCAGCAAGATGCCGGAATGTCTTTTCGATATGGAAGGGCTTGATAACAACGGCCATGACATTGTCGCCAAAGCCACACCGGAACATCGAAAAGTCATGGATATGGTACTCAAACTATCTCCTGAGTATGGCGTCTATCCACGGCTGGCCATGGCCATCATCCGCGCCGAATCGAACTTCAACCCAGGTGCCGTCTCACCTAAAAATGCGCAGGGGTTAATGCAGCTCATTCCAGAAACAGCTGAACGCTTCAATGTTCGAAAGCCATTTGACCCGGAACAGAATATTCGTGGTGGGCTCTCCTATCTACGCTGGTTACTGGCCTATTTCAAAGGCGATGTCTCGCTAGTAGCGGCTGCCTACAACGCTGGCGAAGGCGCAGTAAACCGCTATGCCGGCATTCCTCCCTACGCGGAAACCCAAGGTTACGTAAAACGCATCCGGGAGATATTCAAACCTGAGGATCACCCGTTTGACCCGGCCGTGACGACGCCATCGCCAGAAATGAAAAAAATTACATTGCGTCGGTTGATGTGAAAAAAGATCCATCCGGTTTTTTTCTCGCATTTGCCACGCTGGCATGCCTTGTATCAAACACAGTACAGGCCGACTTGGTAGAAACGATCGAGCAAGTCAAACCTTCGATTGTCGTTGTTGGTACCTACAAAAAGACTAACAGCCCGCAATTCGTCCTACGCGGCACAGGATTTATTGTTGGCAATGGCAATCTCGTCGCAACAAATTCTCACGTTGTACCAGAAGGCAGCGATCCGGACGCCCCAGTTCTGGTTATTCAAGCGCGCAATAGCAAGGGAGAGCCGCAAATTCGCCGCGCCTTTCTCACCACCCGAGATAAAGACCATGACCTTGCCGTGCTGAGAATCGAAGGTACTGCACTTCCGGCACTTAAACTCAAAAGTTCCGAGAGCGTACGTGAAGGCCAACAAATCGCATTTACTGGCTTCCCTATTGGTGGCGCCCTTGGTTTCTCTCCAGTCACTCACCGTGGCATGGTGTCATCCATCACACCAATTGCACTGCCCGGTGGAAATGCCCAACAAATTAATGAGAAGATGATTAACCGAATAAAAAGTGGAGCATTCAACATCTTTCAACTAGACGCCACCGCCTACCCTGGAAACAGTGGCAGCCCGGTATTTGATATTGATAGTGGTGAAGTCATTGGTATCATTAATATGGTATTTATCAAGAGCACCAGAGAGGCTGCCTTGAGTCAGCCATCCGGCATTACCTATGCGATTCCCGCAAATTTTCTGGCTGACCTGATTCTTCGGCACTAAGTCTGATTTCAAACTGCAGTTTTTTCTTCTTTTCGCTTGAATAAGCTTGATGCTTTATGGGCAAGATGTACAGCCAATAATTGGTTAGGCAGACGCAAGTACATCTCACGGTAAATCAGTAAGGCATCGGAAATCTCTTGCCAGTTCGACCGCGTATCGGGATGTCGAGCCGAAGCTGCACACGCGACGAGACGGAGAAATAGGCTTTGCTTACTTGGCAATAGTTGATCCGGCACCGGTGTTCCAAAAGACCGTTTGGCAAGAAAAAGAGCCTGCCGAATGATTTTTCCTAACCCAACCTCTGCTGACCGCTCAAGCAGACGGTCTGGAAACGATGTCGAACCAGAAACAAAGTGGCGAAACAGAAGGTCAATATCCCAGACATCTCGCAAGCCACGGTCAAACACCGAGTTCAACATCAGATGGCTGGCCGCATGGAGCAACATGTCTTCATCTCTCAGTCGCCACCAGAACCCGTTCGCATCGACAGAAACTGCATCTCTAACCATTTTTTCTGAATCAACACGAACGCGGCAGGTCGGCATCACCAATGAGTGATGAAGATCAATGGTCGTACTCCGACGTAGATGTGTCATGGGTGGTATCTCGTGCGACCACTCGCGGTAGTAGCGTTGATCGTAAGGCTCAAGCTCTCCAATCGACCACCCACCAAGCATTAACGACGCTTCTGCCAAAGCGATATGTTGTTTGGGAACAAGAATATCGATGTCGCTAAAAATTCGCCCTGTTGATGCTGGCAATCCCAACAGAACGTAGGATGCCCCTTTCAGAAGGACTACCGGCGCCGGAAATTCAGACAAAGCATGCTGTATGTGACCAAGCTCTCGGCCAACGTCTAGCTGAAACGCATCCGATTGTATCGAAGCGGCCAAAACATGATTGCGTAAGCGTTTCGGTAGTTGAGTTTCGGTTTCCCCTGACTGACGAAGAGACGAGCTTAAACGACTGAGAAGCCCAGCTTGACGGGCCTCCGAGAACATCAGGCTCCAGTCCTCCCCAGTCAGTTGCCCAGATAACACTTCACCAGCAAGATATTCAATCAGTGGTGATTTTCTAGCCACGCTCGCGCACCAAATCTTCCAGCGCTTCACGCGCTTCATCGAGTGACGAAAATTCAATCTCCCAAGCTTCTGCTGCTCGCACCAAAGCGACCAGGCGTTCAAAGCCCTTGACGCCGAGAATGGAGTAATTGAATGACTGATCGATTAGGCGCAGTGCTGCCTGCCCCGCCCCAACGGGTTCGACACGCAGCGGTGAGTCTGCGGTCCACTTTGGGAAAATGATTAATTTCGGAATCGCCGGGACCAAATTTTTATCAACGGAGGACCTTGGCGCCTTTAGATGGCCGATCGTTCCCTTATGGGTATTCCTCGCCAACGGGCCCCAGACCGCCGATGGGTGCCGAGAGCGAATCAAGTCGATTGAGCTGTTCTTTAAACTGACCGGGCGTGCCAGCGGAATAAGTTTCAAATCACCATCAATCAATGCAAGCTCGTCCGACAACAACCGCCACCCTTGCTGTGAAAGCTCTGCCGACAAGGTGCTCTTACCGCTACCTGAAACAGCAGACAGGAGTACACCTTTGCCCTCCCATTCAACGACTGCTGAATGAAGAATTAGATGGTTATGCAAAGAAGTGGCGATGGCCCAATTGAGGCCCCACTCAAACATGGCATGCGCGTGCCCAACCTCCATTGGCATGAAGGGGGTATCGCCGCACAGCTCGAAGTTGGCGTTACGCCTGAACCAGCGCCGCCACAAAGAGGGGGGCGTAATTGCAATATCGAAGTCGTAATCCCCACCGGCCAGCGACGCCGGATGATCCGCATATAGCTGGCTAAATGCGGCGTTAAATTCGGGAATAATGCTGGATATTTTGAGGGAGAGATCGCCCAATTGAAGCCGAAAATGGCCGGACTGCAGCGCACAATTCAACTCTTCCGCCGAGCAGGCGGAAATGGTCAGCACCGAAAAACTAATTGTGACTTCTCAAGCGAAGACAAGATGACAGAAAAATCTGAAACATCAACCCACAACTGCTTCACAGCCGAGCACAACTCTGCTTCAGCAACTTCACCCAGACACAGCAGGGATCTCAATAACACTGACGCCCTCTCATTCAGCAGGGTAGTCGCCCCTGTATCCAGGTTAAAAACCAGCGCCCCATCTTCACATTGCTCAATCAAAAGCCTCGATGATGCAGATAGCGTGTGAATTTCTTGATTCTTCATTCCACCAATAACTTCTCAGCTCCACGTATCTTTCAAGTAAGTCTTTATTTTCGTTTTATCCCAATTCGCGCCGGGAACTGGCTGGTATGCACCCGAGGGCCCATAGGTCCACATGTCTTTCAGATTTTGAACCGTGTAAAATTTCTGAGCGACCTTTCCCGACTTTGAATTGATATAAGCTGCAGCGATGTGCTTCGCAAAGCCATCTTTAGAACTCAGAACATCGAATACAGTAGATTTCTTCAGCTTGTCAGCAGGCCATGTTGTGAAGACCGCCGAAAATTCATCATTAGCCCCCAAGAGATCTAAAGTTAACGATCCTGGCGCCACCCCTTGGCACGGTTGATTCACATCGCCAGTCGCATTGTGACTATTATTCAGCGCTATTGAAGCTGCGGCAGATTGTGTTGTACAGGTGGCCGATAAAGCGGAGCGCGCTGAAATTGTTAGCGCAACGGGAACAGCAATACCAACACCGCGCACAAACCGCCGCCGCCCGACGCTTTTCTCAGCGCTCTGTGGCTCGTCGTGACTATTAATTTTGTTCATATCGATTCCGATCCGGTTAATCATTCATATAATTACACCACTATGTGACACACCAAGCAACATTTACACCATAACCAAATTTTTTATTAAAAAACAAACAATTAAAACATCGGCGCAGTCTTAACACTGAGAATCCGAGAGGATGTGTAAAGTAATCCGACACAGGGCCATGGACATCTCTTCCCGCATGATAGCCAAGCACCCAAGCCTAGGCGAAGGTAATAATTCTCAAACTGAGATATTTAGCGCCACTTGTTCTCCCGCACGGAGCTTTCGGTGATGGCATGTCAACTCAACCATTAAACCCCTGCGGATTACCCGACTGCCAACGCCAGGCATCGACACACATCGTTTCAATATTCATCTCGGCCGACCACCCAAGCAATTCACTAGCTCGGGAAGGATCGGCATAGCAGGCGGCAATATCACCGGGTCTGCGGTCAACGATGCGATAGGGCACTTTTTTACCACTCGCTTTTTCAAATGCCGCCACCACTTCGAGCACGCTGTAGCCATGCCCCGTGCCCAGATTTATCGGCACTACGCCGCTCTGCGTATCAAGCGCATTGAGGGCGGCAAGGTGGCCACGGGCGAGGTCTACGACGTGAATGTAGTCGCGCACGCCGGTACCATCGGGCGTTGCGTAATCGCCGCCGAAAACACTGAGTTCGGCGCGTCGTCCGACCGCCACTTGGGCAACAAAGGGCATCAGGTTGTTGGGAATGCCTTGCGGGTCTTCACCAATCAGGCCACTGGCATGCGCGCCGACGGGGTTGAAGTAGCGCAGCAAGGCGACTCGCCACTGCTTATCGGCCAGACCAATATCGCGCAGCATGTCCTCGATATTCAGCTTGCTTCGACCATACGGATTAGTCGCCTGGAGCGGGAAAGTCTCGTTAATTGGCACGGTAGCAGGATCGCCATATACCGTCGCAGAGGAACTGAAGACCAGGCGATAAACGCCTGCCTTGGCCATGGCTTCAAAAAGCCGCAACGAGCCGACGACGTTGTTGTCGTAGTAGCGCATTGGCTGCTCGACCGACTCACCGACCGCCTTCAGGCCAGCAAAGTGAATAACTGACTTGATCGGATAGGCGGCGAACAGCTTTTCCAGCAAAGCTGCGTCACGAATATCACCTTCAATCACCGTTGGCCGTTTACCGGAAATCTGTTCGATGCGCTCAAGCGCTTTCGGCGAGCTATTGGAAAAATTGTCGAGAATGAGCAGTTCTTTACCTGCGGCAAGTAGCTCAACAACGGTATGCGAACCGATATAGCCGGCTCCGCCTGTGACCAAAATCATTTTTTCTCCAATGCCATCTGCTGACGCAGGGCAAGAAATTATCATCAGATTGTCATTCTGCCCGATTCAAGGGCGGAAAAAAACCATCCATCTCAACTCGCTACCATTTTCGCAGTATCCGGAATAGCGAAAGCAAACGGGCGGATTTTGCAGAATCCAATAAAATGTTGGACTCTGCTGCGCGGCCCAACGTGAGCTCGCCCCCAAAAAGGCGGCAGCCAAAAATTGTAATCGTGCCATATACAAGTTACCGAATGAATATCGACAAAGAAAAAGCCACCGCTCCTCCCAAAAGCCTTGATGGGCATACGCCGATGATGCGCCAGTACCTTGCGCTCAAGGCCAACCATCCGAACAATCTGCTTTTTTACCGGATGGGTGATTTTTACGAGTTGTTTTTTGAGGATGCCGAAAAGGCCGCCCGCCTGCTCGACATTACGCTGACGACGCGCGGGAAGTCGGCGGATGTGCCGATCAAGATGTGTGGTATTCCCTACCATTCACTTGAGCCTTACCTTGCCCGGCTAGTCAAAATGGGCGAATCGGTGGTGATTTGCGAACAGATTGGTGACCCGGCGACGAGCAAGGGGCCGGTCGAACGAGCGGTCAGCCGCATTGTTACGCCGGGCACGCTGACCGATGCGGCGCTGATCGACGATAAGCGCGACATCTGGCTTTTGGCATTGACCATCACTCGCAATACCGTTGGTCTGGCCCGGCTGAATCTGGCCAGCGGTGAGTTCATCCTAACTGAAGTGCCGAGCGAGCAGATTGCCGCGACGCTGGAGCGCATTCGCCCGGCTGAAATTCTTTACCCGGAATCCTGGCAGCCTGACTTCACGCTGGAAGCCGCACGCACCCGCCAGCCGGACTGGTATTTCGAGTTCGACTCAGCCAAGCGCCTGCTTTGCGAACAGTTCAAGGTCGCCTCGCTGTCTGGCTTTGGCGCTGAGGGCTTGCGCCCGGCGATCGGTGCGGCCGGTGCCTTGCTGCAATACGCGCAAGCGACCCAATCCGGGAAATTACCGCATTTGCGGGCGTTGACCGTAGAACTCGAAGGCGCTTACCTCGGCCTCGATCTCGCCACCCGGCGCAATCTTGAACTAACCGAAACCCTGCGCGGCCAGCCGTCGCCGACGCTGTTTTCACTGCTCGACAACTGCGTCACCAGCATGGGGTCGCGCCTGTTGCGCCACACTCTGCACCACCCGCTGCGCGAGCGGTCCATTCCCGCTGCCCGGCATGGTGCGGTCGAAGCGCTGCTGGAAGACTACGGCCGAATGGCTGGCGAAGTGCGGCGTGATCTCAAGGGCATTGCCGACATTGAGCGTATCGCCGGTCGCATTGCCTTGCGTAACGCCCGGCCGCGCGATTTGGCCAGCCTGCGCGAATCGCTGGCTGGTTTGAGCGCCTTGCGTGCACCTTTATCTGAATCTGTTTCCGCCCTGCTCACCGAACTGCAGGTTGATCTCGAAACGCCACAGACTACGCTCGACCTGCTGATTCGCTCGATCGCCGCCGAACCCTCCGCCCAAATCCGCGACGGTGGCGCGATTGCCCTAGGTTTCGATGCCGACCTCGACGAACTGCGCTCGCTGAACGATAACTGCGGCGCCTATCTGGTCGATATGGAAATCCGTGAGCGCGAGCGCAGCGGTATCAACAGCCTCAAGGTCGAATACAACAAGGTGCATGGCTTCTACATCGAAGTCACCCACGCCAATACCGACAAGATTCCCGATGATTATCGCCGGCGCCAGACGCTGAAGAATGCCGAGCGCTACATCACACCGGAACTCAAAGCCTTCGAGGACAAGGCGCTGTCGGCGCAGGAACGTTCGCTGGCTCGGGAAAAGCTGCTCTACGAAATCATCCTCAGCGAATTGCTGCCGGCCGTCCCGGCCCTGCAAACCATCGCCCGCACCATCGCCCAGCTTGATCTGCTCGCCGGCTTTGCCGATAACGCGCTGAAGCGCAATTGGAGCAAACCAGAATTTGGCCCGGAAATCGGGTTGACCGTAGCAGGCGGCCGACACCCGGTGGTTGAGGCCGAAATGGCCAATGGCGCCGAAACCTTCATCGCCAACGATTGCCGTCTGGCTGAAAACCGTCGCCTGTTGCTGATTACCGGCCCCAATATGGGTGGTAAATCAACTTACATGCGGCAAACGGCACTCATTGCCCTACTCGCCCACATCGGCAGTTATGTGCCGGCCGACAGTTGTGTGCTCGGCCCGCTCGACCGCATTTTCACCCGCATCGGCGCCTCCGACGATCTCGCCTCCGGCCGTTCCACCTTCATGGTCGAAATGACCGAAGCCGCTGCCATCCTGCACCACGCCACGGCACAAAGCCTGGTGTTAATGGACGAAATCGGCCGCGGCACCTCGACTTTCGACGGCATGGCGCTGGCCTTCGCCATCCTGCGGCATCTGATCGACAAGAACCGCTGCCTGACATTGTTCGCGACGCATTACTTCGAGATGACCCGGCTTTCGCATGAATACAGCGAACTGGCCAACGTCCACCTCGGTGCGGTTGAGCACAACGACCGCATTATCTTCATGCACTCGGTCGAAGAAGGCCCGGCTAACCAAAGCTATGGCATTCAGGTAGCCGCACTGGCCGGCATTCCGACGGCAGTCGTCCGTGCCGCCCGCAAGCAACTGCGTGAATTTGAGCAAAGAGCGACGGTCGACCCGTTGCAACCCGATCTTTTCACCCGGAATGAACCGGAACCCGCTGAGCCGAAAGCCAACCCGGCGCTGGAACAACTGGCGCTGATCGACCCGGACAGCCTGACCCCGCGCCAGGCGCTTGATGCGCTTTACGCGCTTAAAGGCTTACTCAAATGAAAATCTGGCTCGCCGCGCTGCTTATCGCGGCTTCAACTTTCGCACAGGCCGAGGTCTGGCGTGTCGGGCTGATCGGCGATGTGCCGTATTCTGACTATGAGCGCCGCGAATTACCCCGGATGCTGGACAGCATCGCCGAGAGCAAGGTCGACCTCATCGCCCACATCGGCGATTTCAAACACGGCAAGGATCGCTGCGATGACAGTCTCTTTGCCGATCGCTTTCAACTGTTCAACGCCAGCCGTGTGCCCTTTGTTTTCATCCCTGGCGACAACGAATGGACTGACTGCGAGCGTTTGAGCAATGGCGCTTACGACCCTCTGGAACGCCTGAGCAAGCTACGCAGCCTGTTCTGGGCAGACAATTTTTCGCTCGGCCAGAAAAAACTAGCCCTCGAACGCCAGCCCGGCGCCTACTCGGAGCACGCCCGTTTCCGCCTTGGCCCGGTGCTCTTCGTCACGCTCAACTTGCCCGGCGGCAACAATAATTTCGGGATGACGGATGTCGCACATCCCGAATTTTTGGCCCGCAATCCGCTAGTTTTGGCTTGGATAAAAGAAAATTTCGCCCTCGCCCGCCGCGAAAAACTGGCCGGTGTCGTGCTGCTTTTTCAGGCCAATCCAGGGTTTAAGCATTTTGCCCAAGGCATGCCCCACAGGGGCTACAAGGATTTCCTCGAAGCCCTCGACGAGGAAACGGCAAAATTCCCCGGCCAGGTCCTCGTCGTCCACGGTGACTCCCACATGAGTCGAATCGACCACCCGCTGCGCGACCCACAGGGAAAACGCCTGGAAAAATTCACCCGGGTTGAAACTTTTGGCTACCCGATCATGGGCTGGACGCAGCTCGTTATCGATACCGGGAACAGCGCACTTTTCAGCTTTGAAACCCACACTTGGTCAGCCAATCTCAAGTAAAAATCCGCTGACTAAGCGCCAGGTTTCCAAGCTGGTCAGTCGGTTAAATCAATTTTCCCCAACAGGCCGCAGCGAACTAACAGCACTACGGTGCTGACGCAACCAGTGTAATAAGGTATCGAATAGCCGCTCAGTATCAATCGGTTTGGCGAGAAAATCATTCATGCCAACATCAAAACAAGCCTGCCGATCCTCCTCAAAGGCATTCGCAGTCATGGCAATTATCGGCACGGTTGCATAGCGGGGCATCTGGCGAAGTGCTTGCGTTGCTTCGAGACCATTCATCAAGGGCATCTGCATGTCCATCAAAACGATGTCATAAAAATTTCGGTTAGCTAAACCAACCGCCGCCGCACCATTCGCAGCAATCTCAACCTGCAAATTCAAGTCAAGGAGGACTTCGAGCATCACTTCCTGATTAATTATTTCGTCTTCGCAGAGCAAAACTCTCGCCCCCGAAAAGTCACGTGGAATGATAATTTCAGGACGCTCATGCGGGGCTGCCCAAAGCCCACCGGGCAATGGTTTCTGCGCGATGCTGACAGGGCGTTTCAAGCAAGCAGTGAACCAGAAGGTACTCCCCTCGCCAGGTTTGCTCTCGAAGCCTACTTCGCCTTGCATCAACTCAGCCAGACGTTTACTAATCGCCAGACCAAGACCTGTTCCACCAAATCGACGAGTCGTCGAACCATCAGCCTGCTGAAAACTCTGGAAAAGTCGGGCGCCCGCTTCAGGAGAGATGCCAATGCCGGTATCCGTGACATCGAAGCGAACCTTTAACGTCTCGTCATCTTCGGTGATTAACCTAGCCAAGAGCGTAACCGACCCGGACTCGGTAAATTTAACGGCATTGCCGACGAAATTCAGTAACGCTTGAACAAGGCGGGTGGCATCACCATGAAACTGGCGCGGCAAACCGGCATCAAGTTTGACCTTAAGCACTAAGCCCTTGGCTGCAGCCTGCTCGCGAACTTGCGTCAATACCTTATCAACGACCTCACTCACCGCAAAATCAGAAGCCTCCAAGATCAACTTACCGGCTTCAATTTTCGAAATATCGAGAATATCGTTAATAACGGCAAGCAAATGTTCGGCAGAAGAACTCAGCTTGGCCAACTTATCCTGCTGGTTGCTATCGAGCATGGTCTGGCGCAACAGGTGCGTCAGCATCACTACGGCATTAAGCGGTGTACGGATTTCGTGGCTCATATTGGCCAAAAAAGTACTTTTCGCCTTATTGGCCACCTCGGCAACCTCCTTAGCACGGGCCAGTTCAGTCGTTCGACTGACCACCATGTCTTCGAGATGCACCCGATAATTATCCAGTTCCTTATTAATACTTATTTTTTCTGAAACATTCTCTTTGATCGCCAGGTAATGCGTCGTTTTTCCATTGATATCGCGTAAGGGCGAAATCCGCACGTACTCGTAGTAGATCTCGCCACTCTTGTGCCGATTCACGAACTGCCCGGACCATGGCTTACCCTGCTTCAGACTGTCCCACAGACTTTTATAGACCTCCCGTGGCGTTAGTCCGGAATTGAATATGCGTGGGTTTTTGCCTAGAAGATCGGCCTTCTCGTAACCGGTCGAAGCCAAACAAGCCGCATTGACATACTCAATCGCAGCCTCACTGTCGGTGATGACAATGCTCTCCGGGCTTTGCTCGACAGCCAAGGTCAGTTTGCGCAACTGTTGTTCGTTGAGTACCCGCTCGTTGATGTCGAGACAGTGACCGATGTAACCTAAAAAACGACCAGCGCTGTCATAGCGTGGCGCACCAGTGTCAACAATCCAGCGGTACTCGCCATCGTGGTGGCGCAAGCGGTAATCCATGCTGAAGGGTAATCGTTCATCGAAGTGTTTGACATAAATCTCCCGGCAGCGCTCGAAATCGTCCGCATGCACGCCTTCCATCCAACGGTTGCCTAATTCCTGCACCAGCGATCGGCCGGTAAATTTCAACCAACTTTGATTAAAGTAATTGCACTGCTTATCTGTACCGGCCGTCCAAATCAGCGCCAGGCTGCCGTCAGCCAAGGTACGGAAATTGTGCTCACTCTCACGTAGCGCCAACTCGGCGCTCTGATCGACCAGAATCATCAGGACACGCTGCTCAACCTCCGCCTCCTGATCAAGGTGAATGATATGAATATCAAACGGTACAGGCGCCTCGCCGCCGATATTAACTTCAACGAAATTCAGGCACCAAGGGCCTTTGCCGTTTGGCTTCTGGAGTAAATTGTAGATTTCGGCACGGACCTCAGCATTAAACAGGCTGTAGAGCGAGCGTTGCTGCAAAGCAGCGTGTCGACGCAAGCCCAGCAATTCACTGCCCAAACGGTTGGACTCTTGCACAACGCCACGAACATCAACAATAATTGCTGGTAGAGGTAAAGTTTCAAACAAGGCGCGATACTTGCCCAGCGCCCAGTAAATCTCGGTCTGCGCCTGATTTAGCTCTTCATTCTGCAGTTCCAGTTCCGTCTGATAGACACGCAACTCCTCAATCAGCGTGCGGGCGTCCAGTTCCGCCTCGGTTCCGGCAATCTCGACCAAGCGGTCTTCGCTACGCTGCATCGCCAGCTTGGCGCGCTCGCGCAGCGCCGTCAGATTATTAATTTTTCGCGCCATCAGGACACCACTTTCTGGTGCCATACCGAGATATTGACATGACTGATCACCGCACCGTGTTCCGCCCCGGGCAAGGGTGCCACGTTCATCAAAAACCAGCGTTGCTCGGTCGTAGAATGGCAGGGGTATTCTTTTGAGAATATCGGCAATGAGCCTTCAAGGACGGCGCGCAAGCCCCTTACCGTTGCGCCAGCGTCCAGAGCATCACCATGCATGTTGCCCTGACAGGCATCGAAATAACTGGCACCGATGCCAGAATGCTTTAACTCGGGATCGCCATTGGCCCGGGCGAAACGCCGCCAGGCAGAATTGACCATGCGAATAATACCGGTCGCATCGACGACGGCAATATGCTCGGGCAGTGCATCAACAATCCCCTGCAGTCGTTTCGCATCATGAAACGCTGTGACATCGACAAAGGTAGCCACTGCCCCGCGCGCTGTCGTTGAAGGCACGAGGTAAGGCAAAATACGCACGAGAAAAATCTTTTTCCCGTCCGCAGTAACAATTTCCCGCTCAATCATCCGCTCCGTGCTCAGCGTCTTGGCAATATCCTCCATCAGTTCTGCGTAATTCAGGATGTGCGTGATTTCATCAAGCGGGCGACCAACGTCGGTCTCGCGCAATTTGAAAATCTGCGTTGCATCCGGGCTGTAGCGCGTGATAACCAAGCCCGGATCAACAAAAATTGTTCCCACACCAGCCGCCTTGGCCAGGCTATCGAGGTCGGCATTGACCCGATTCAGGATATGCATTTTTTCCTGAAATTCAGCGTTGACCGTATTCATTTCCTCATTGACCGACTGCAACTCCTCGTTCGAGCTTTGCAGTTCTTCGTTGGCCGCCATCAACTCTTCATTGGTTGCTTGCAACTCTTCGTTTGAAGTCTCGAGTTCCTCAATGGTTGCCTGCAAACTTTCGCGAGTCGCCGCCAACTCCCGTTCAAGAATATTGACCCGCTCCATGGTCTCAGCGCTGATGTTGACTGAACTTAGTTCACCCAGCGGCGCCTTGGCTGAATCCACCTCAAAGCAGAGCAGCGTCATGCGCTCCAGCACTTCAGTGTCCTTGTCCTTATGCAAGGGGTGAGCTGACAAACGAAGGAACTGCCGCTGGCCGTCCTTGAGGGTGACTTCAAGGTGATCGGAAACGAGCACACATTGATCTCTAAAGGCTTTGTGGAGCAAGGCCGAGGCCACAGGAACCAATGGTTCCGGCAGGATACGATTGAGCTGCAGACTGGCCGCACCATCTTTCTGTTGCAGATAAATGCCAACTTCGCCAAACAGATGAACCGCCTCCTGCGCCACATTGACGATCAGGGCCGGCGGCGAGAATTTACTGAGCAGCATCCCAATGCCGAGATCGGAAACATTGACATTACCCGCCTGCCCACGCGGCGCCTTGCCAATCGCTCGCTCTCGGGCGGGTGGCGGATAAGGGTAGCCTTGCTTGGTGTGACGTTCAAAAACTGGCATGGCCGGGATGTTTGTCCGGCGAAAAATTTTGTGCCGGGCGCTGATCGTCTGCAAACCTTCGCTGACGGCAGAAAGCGACTCGCTGGACCCGAGCAAGAGCGCCCCGCCGGGGTTAATCGCGTACTGTAGCGAGCGCAAGGCGCGCTCTTGAGCTAACGACTTGAAATAAATTAATGTGTTACGGCAAACCACGAGATCCATCTTGGTAAACGGTGGATCGGAAAGAAGATTGTGGCGGGCAAAAACAATGCATTGGCGCAACTCGCTTTTGATCACGAAACTATTGTCTTTTTTGACAAAGAAGCGATCAAGCCGCTCTGGCGAAATCTCCGCTGCGGCTGATTCTGGGTATTGCCCGAGACCGGCCGTTTCGACGCACTGCTGGTCGACGTCAGTCGCGAAAATCTTGAGATTTGGCCAACGGCTTTGGCGCTCGAAGGCCTCAATAAAGAGCATGCCAAGCGTGTAGGGCTCTTCGCCAGTGGCGATACCGGCAGACCAGATACGCACCGTTTCGCCGGATTCTTTGGCGGCGACAATCGGCATGATGACCTTGTCAAAAAGCTCTTCGAAGGTTTCGCTATCGCGGAAGAAACTGGTCACTGAAATCAGCAGTTCGCGGCGCAGGGTAATAATTTCCGTCCGGTCGCGCTCCAGCAGGTCAAGATAACGATGGAGCTCGGGGGTGTGGCGCACCTGCATCCGGCGCTCAATGCGGCGCAGGATGGTAGCCGGCTTGTATTCTTGAAAGTCGATACCGCCAACCTGATAAAGCAATTGCAAGGTGGCCGCAACGAGTTCGTCGTGATTCATCGTCGCGTTCGGCACCACATCCGGCAGCGGCAATTCGGCATAGGGCAGTTTGTAGATATGCGCCATGAGCCGGATCGGCAACTCCTCGGCCGGCAACACGGCATCAATCAGCCCGGTCCCGATTGCACTGCGCGGCATGCCGTCAAAACTGGCAGACTCGGGCTCCTGAACCATGACAAAACCACCAGCCGAGTTGATCGCCACCGAACCCCGCGTACCGTCCGAGCCGGTGCCAGAAAGAATGACGCCAACGGCCTGACGACCGTAAATTTCAGCCAGCGAGGTGAAAAAGATATCAATCGGCAAGGTCAGCCCACGCGGATTTTTTGGCGTCAGATGCAAATGCCCCGCCGTCACATGCATGATGGTGCCGGGTGGAATCAGGTAAACATGGTCTGCCTCGATCACCATGCCATCTTCAACCATGATCACCGGCATGGTCGTGTAGCGGGAGAGCAGTTGATTCATCATGCTCTTGTAATCTGGCGACAGGTGCTGCACGACAACGAACGCAGCGCCCGTTTCAAGCGGGCAAGTTGTAAAGAACTTTTCCAGCGCCTCCAGGCCACCGGCAGAAGCGCCAATGCAGACCACATAGCCATTAAAACCAGCCTGCTCCGGCAGAGCATCCGGGGAAATTTTCTTAACAAGTCGAGTCATCTTCGATGCGCTTTCTGAATGGGTTAATGCAAGGACTCGCCGAGCCATTGCTGACTGGCCGCGATCGCCGCCGGGATAGTGGAGATCGCCTGGACACCGGCCGGCAGGTGACGCAACCGCTGGCTGCCACTTCCACCAAGCCAAAGTGAAATATGAGCAGGCAAGTCACTGCGCAATTTAGCCACCATCGGCCCCAGCAGGCTTGACGGAAAAGCCAGGCTGGCTGAAATTGCCATTCCGCGAACCTGATAGGCTTCTGCGGCAGCAACCAGCTCACTAGCCGGCAGACCACCTTCCAGCATGACGGTCTCGACGCCGCTCTCATGCAGTGCAGCTTCAAGCATGGCGATACCCAGCGTGTGATGCTCACCGGATAATGTTGCCAGCAAAATAATCGGTTTGCCCCTCGTCGAAGATTGGCTGTAGCGAGCCAGTAAAGCCCGCATAGAACGAGTGAAGTAGTGCTCGGCATATATTGGCAACTCACCACATTGCCATGCCTCACCAACCGCGATCGTCAGCGGCGCTGCCAAGTCGTCGATAAAATCTTGCGCCGATTTTTCATGCTGAGCTGCCGCGAGGATTTCCTGAAAACGTTCAATCCTGTTCGCTTTCAGGGCCGCCAGGGCAGCCGCGACCAAGCCACCTGCGGCGACCTGCGGCTTACTGCCATTAACATTACCGACACTATCAAAAGCTTGATCCAGCGAAGTCATCACTTTGCCGACCCGCTCACCGGCGACAAGGGGACGGAGAACATCATGCAATTGGTCAATATCATGCTGGCTGTAACTGCATTGGCCACCGATGGTTCGCTGTGGCTCCGGAAATCCGTAGCGCGCTTCCCACTTTCGCAAGGTGAATATTTGTATTGTGGTTAGCCGGGAAACTGCACCAATTGACATTAACACTATGACTTTCTTCGTATAAGCCAGCGAATTATAGTCTATGTATAAGCTGGAAATTTGATCCAGATCAACCCGAGGAGTTTGACCCAACCCCGATAAGCCGCTAGCTTTTTAGGCCTCATCCGGTGATGATCAAAACTTAAGCCTGCTGCGGTCAACCCCAAAAAATGGCCAAATTTAAATGAACCAAGGAAACAACGTGCCTCTCTTCCGCCTCGGTGAAAAACAACCACAACTCGGCGACAACGCCTGGGTTGCCCCTAACGCCATGCTGATCGGCGACATCCGTCTCGGTGCCAATGCGTCAATCTGGTGGAACGCGACGCTGCGCGGTGACAACGACCCGATCCACATCGGCGACAACACCAATATTCAGGATGGTTCGGTGCTGCATACCGACGAAGGCGTGCCAATGCATATCGGTAACAACGTTACGGTTGGCCATCTGGTCATGCTGCATGGTTGTACGGTTGGTGATGGCAGCCTGATCGGCATTGGCTCGGTCATTCTTAACCGGGCAGTGATCGGCAAGGGCTGCATAGTCGGGGCCAATACGCTGATTCCCGAAGGCAAGGTTTTCCCTGATCGCGTCCTGATCGTCGGCTCACCGGGAAAGGTCGTACGCGAATTGAGCGATGAAGATGTTGCCAAGTTGCAGCAGTCAGCCGAACATTATGTCGACAACGCCCGGCGCTACCGCGAAACACTATCGCCACTGTAAACGACAACGCGGGGCCGCAGCCCCGTGTTTAAACCGGTTCGAAATCGCTTAAACCGGACTCGACAGATTGGAAAGGGTGACGTTTGAACGCATCGTTTCCATCACTTTCTGCAGCCCAATACGGGCCTTGGTATTGATGATCAATGGCGCGCCAAGACTTGGGCTGACGCCAGCCTTGCCTTCACCTTCAGGCTTATAAAGAATCAGCATCACGGAAACATCTTCCGGCGCTGGCGACTGGAGCAAGGCGCTTTCAGCATCAGTCAGCGCCAGTTCGTAGTTAAAACCGAGCGTCGTCGGATCGACGATTTGCAAAGCCAGCATCGGATCATCAAGCGACTGCAGCGTGAAACTCGTCGGCCGCCCCTGATCACCTTCATGGGCCAGCATGAAACGCTTGCTGCTTTCAAAAGCTACTAAACCGTTTGGGAAAGTGATCACTTTTTCCGGGCTGATTTCGACGGCACCAAACAGATATGTTTCGACTTGCATGGGTTTCTCCTTTGGCTGAAATAATTGCAATTGCATCCTACACCACTTAAGCGCTGTTGTATTTTCCCGCTGGATTGCGCATAGTCCACATCCCTTTTTTGCTGCACTGCCGCATCCATGCTCGCTCCTATTGAACATCGTATTGCCCTTGAACTCGGCGCTCGCCCGGCTCAGGTTATCGCCGCCATCACCCTGCTTGATGAAGGTGCCACCGTGCCTTTCATCTCGCGCTACCGTAAGGAAGCCACTGGCGGTCTTGACGATACCCAGTTACGCAACCTGGAAGAACGCCTGACTTATCTGCGCGATCTCGAAGAGCGCCGCAGCGCCATCGTCGCCAGCATTGACGAACAAGGCAAACTGACGCCGGCGCTGCGGGCGGAAGTAATGGATGCCGAAACCAAGCAGCGGCTTGAAGACCTTTACCTGCCCTACAAACAAAAGCGCCGCACCAAGGCCCAGATCGCCCGCGAAGCCGGCATCGAGCCGCTGGCCTTGGCGCTGCTGGCCGACCCGAACCTGACGCCGGAAGACGCAGCCGGGCAATATCTCAACGCCGACGCCGGCTTTGCCGATGCCAAGGCCGTGCTCGACGGTGCCCGCCAGATCCTGATGGAAAAATTTGCCGAAGATGCTGAGTTGCTTGGCCAGCTGCGCACTTTCCTGCGCGAACACGGCATGCTGCGGTCGACCGTCATTACCGGCAAAGAAACCGAAGGTGCCAAATTCCGCGACTGGTTCGACTTCGCCGAAGCGATCACCAGCATGCCCTCGCACCGCGCCCTCGCCCTCTTGCGTGGCCGCAATGAAGGGATGCTGACCGTCTCGCTGGTGCTTGATTCCGAACTCGACGAAGCCGCCATCAAGCCTGGCTCGAACCCTTGCGAGCAGCGCATCGCTGTCCGTTTCGGCATCAAGCCGCAGAATCGCCCGGCCGATAAATGGCTGGCCGACACCGTGCGCTGGACCTGGAAGGTGAAGATTTATACCCATCTCGAACTCGAACTGATGAACGAGTTGCGCGAGCGCGCCGAGGAAGAAGCCATCCGCATCTTCGGAAAGAATCTGAAAGATCTGCTGCTCGCCGCCCCGGCCGGCCAGCACGTCACGATGGGCCTCGACCCCGGCATTCGCACTGGCTGCAAGATTGCCGTCGTCGACGCGACGGGCAAGATGCTCGACTACGCCACCATCTACCCGCATGAACCACGCTGCGACTGGGATGGTTCGATTGCCACCATCGGCCGCCTCGCCGCCAAGCACCAGATCAGCCTGGTCGCCATCGGCAACGGCACGGCCAGCCGCGAAACCGACAAGCTGGTGCAGGACGTGATCAAGCGTTACCCGGAAGCCAAGCTGACCAAGATCGTTGTTTCGGAAGCTGGCGCTTCGGTCTACTCCGCCTCAGAATTCGCCGCCAAGGAGTTCCCTGATCTCGACGTTTCGATCCGTGGCGCGGTTTCGATTGCCCGCCGCCTGCAAGACCCGCTGGCCGAACTGGTCAAGATCGACCCGAAATCGATCGGCGTCGGCCAGTATCAGCACGATGTCTCACAAACCAAGCTGGCCCGTAGTCTGGATGCGGTGGTTGAAGACTGCGTCAATGCCGTCGGTGTCGACGTCAATACCGCCTCCATCCCGTTGCTCACCCGTATCTCCGGCCTGACTTCCGGGTTGGCCGCCAACATCGTCAACTACCGCGACGCCAACGGCGCGTTTCGGTCGCGTGATGCACTGAAAAAGGTGCCGCGTCTCGGCGACAAGACCTTCGAACAGGCCGCCGGTTTCCTGCGCGTGCCGAATGGCGACAACCCGCTCGACAATTCTTCGGTGCACCCGGAAGCCTATCCGGTGGTTGAAAAAATCATTGTCGACCTGAAAAAATCGATCAAGGAATTGCTTGGCGACAGCCGGCTGGTCAAGGGGCTGAACCCGGCGCAATACACCAGCGAGCGCTTCGGTCTACCCACCGTGCAGGACATTTTCAAGGAACTGGAAAAACCCGGCCGTGACCCACGCCCCGAGTTCAAGACGGCCAGTTTCACCGACGGCATCGAAAAAGTCAGCGACCTGCGCCCCGGTATGATCCTCGAAGGCGTCGTCACCAACGTCGCCGCCTTTGGTGCGTTCGTCGATATTGGTGTGCATCAGGACGGTCTGGTGCACGTCTCGGCGCTATCCACCACCTTCGTCAAAGATCCGCACAGCATCGTCAAGGCTGGCCAGATCGTCAAAGTCAAAGTGCTGGAAGTTGATCTGCAGCGCCAACGGATTGCGCTGACCATGCGAATGAGCGATGAGCCCACCCA
>JBBSCQ010000035.1:0-28329 GCA_038250105.1 Burkholderiales bacterium
ACCTGCAAATTCGTGTCGCCTTGGCTGGACAATACTCGGTCGATCGCCTGATTCCCGGTGAGCAGTTTGGGCTCGGTGGTGCCAACTCCGTGCGCGGCTACCTTGAACGTACCGTCAGCGGAGATCGTGGCTACAACGGCAATCTGGAGCTCTACTCCCCCGATTTTGGTAAGCTGATGCCCTCCTCAAACATCAACGCCCGCGCCTTGCTGTTCTGGGACTTCGGCAAGGTTTATTTCACCGATGCCAACCGGTATGGCGAAAAGAGCCAGCCACTCTCCAGCATTGGTGCCGGCCTGCGCTTCAACCTCGGGCGCGATCTCGCCGTCAAGCTAGACGTCGGGTTCGCCCAAGAAAAATACATTGCGGCCCCTGGCACTGACGCCAGCCGTGAGCAAGGCGCCAGCTACGGTCACGCCGCCATCAACCTGCAGTTCTAAGCCAGAATTCCGGAGAGTCGCGCCATGAAACACACCCAACAAGCGTCTGCACGCCCCAATTTCATCTTCAAGCCCACGCTGGCCGCCCTGGCAGTTGCCACCTGCTTCCTGCAGGCCGGCGTCGTCTTGGCCAACCCGACCGGCGCCCAGGTAGCTGCCGGCAACGCCCAGTTCGCCACCAACGGCAACACCCTCAGTGTCACCAACGCCCCGGGCACTATCATCAACTGGCAACAATTCGGCATCAATGCCAACGAAACTACGCGCTTCCTGCAGCAATCGGCCAACTCCGCCGTGCTCAACCGCGTCGTCGGCAACAACCCTAGCCAGATCTACGGCACCCTGCAATCCAACGGCCAAGTCTACCTGATCAACCAGAACGGCATCCTGATTGGCCCCAATGCCATGATCGACGTCAACAAACTGGTCGCCTCCACGCTCAACTTGACCGATGCCAACTTCCTCAACAAGAACTTCACCTTCTCCGGCGGCGGTTACGGTCAACTGCTTAATCAAGGCAAAATCTCCACCCCGCTCGGTGGTAGCGTTTACCTGATCGGTAGCGACGTCCGTAACGAAGGCATCATCACCTCACCGCAAGGTACCGTCGTCCTCGCGGCCGGTAACACTGTCAGCATGGCCGACTCGGCCGGCCCCGAACTCAGCGTTACCGTCACTGCCAACGGCAACAAGGCCGTCAACCTCGGTACCATCACTGCTGCCGGTGGGCAGATCAACATGTTCGGTGCGCTTATCGAGCAACAAGGCATCCTCAGCGCCGACAGTGCCAGCGTGGACGCCCAAGGCCGCATCATCCTCAAGGCCAGCGACAGCACCACAGTCTCCGGCACGATCAACGCCAACAACAGCGCCGGCAAGGGTGGCGAGATTCAGGTGCTGGGCAACAACGTCACGCTAACCAGCACCGCCAATCTTGATGCCTCCGGTGCAACGGGTGGCGGCACGGTGCTGGTCGGTGGCGACTGGCAAGGCAGCAACACCAACATCCAGAACGCAAGCAACACCACCATGCAGGCCGGTGCAACCATCAAGGCCGATGCCACCCAGAATGGCAATGGCGGCAAGGTCGTGCTGTGGGCGAACAATACGGCTGACTTCAAGGGTGCGATCTTCGCGCGCGGTGGGGAGTTTGGGGGGAATGGCGGGCAGGTGGAAACGTCGGGGCATGAGCAGCTATTAATCGGCGGAACCGTTAATACCTTGGCAACAAAGGGCTTGAGTGGCACGTGGCTGATTGACCCGGCAAAAATCTGTATTCTGCCGACTGCTGGTAGTTGCGTTTGGGTGAACGATCCATTGGCCTACATGGCCACGGTATATACACCTGCAGATATAGATTTGGCTCTATCCACAAATGGCAGTTTATCGCTGCAAGCAACCGACTATTTTGCCTTTATGCCCAATGGTGGAACTTATACAGTCGGTGCGTCAACGCCCGTTCCTGGTGGTGGCAAGTTAACAATTACCACCCCGTACTTTTATAGCAACGGGGTGTTTGATGCACGTACCAACCAAGTTAATTTGAAATTGTGGATTGAGGCGTTTGGTACAAGCCCAACCTTTAATGGTGCTAATGGAGTTTACCTTGACGCCGGCACGAAAATTCTATTACCAGGATCCGGTCTTCCAGGGCGGCAAAAGGATAACAGGTGGAATACTGCCGACTTTCGAGTCAATACTACAAGCGGTGGCTACTTTTCGATGATATCTGGTGCGCTGATCGATATTGGTGATCCGCTCAATTATTCAGGCTTTGCGTTAATAAGAGCATCTGATCTGGTAAGTGCATCTGATCTGGTCAACCCAGTTGCTGTGGGTGGCATAGTTAAGGCTGGCATTGTAGATTTCCAAGTTGATAGTATCAGTGGTCCGCCGACACAAATTGATGCTTGGAGCTTATCTTTAGTGCCCTATTCAAAAACGCAAATGCTATTAGGTACCGACAGCTGTGCGATCTCGGCATTCTGTCTCTCCGACATGGCAATGAAATTTGTTGGCTCTTGGAAAGAGACGCAAATTGGTAGTTGGGCCAACAATAGTGCCTCTATTGAAATAGTTGGCCCATTCAACCCGCGCTCACAAAATTTGTCCATCGAGGCGCTGGGCAATGTCTTTGTTAGTAGCCCGCTATCGGTGGCCGGAGAACTAGATATCGGGTCTACTTACGGAAATGTCTACATTAACGCCCCGGTTCAGGCGAGCTATGTCTGGATAAATACTGAACAGGCGGGCTATATCGAGCTAACCAGTACGGTGACTGGCACAGGGAATCTTCCGCCTATGATTATTCCTGGCGATCCAGAGATTTATCGTCCGACGGCCTACGACCCCACTGTTTTACTATATCTTGCTAATAACGAGAATGCGTACCTTGGCCCGATAGGGCAACTTCAAAACCTTTACGGCCCAACAGCGATTAATGGAACAAATGGTAAGACCTGGTTTATCGATGTTCCCGGCAGCAGATCATTTGACATAACAGGTTTGGCTGGAGTGGATTATCGCTATTACGCCAATTGGAGTGCGATTCTTGCAGCAGGGTATCTGAAGTACTCGACCTTACTCGGCGATGGTCGCCAGTACTACGTTGTGGGCGCATTGCCACCAAAAATCGAAACCAGCCGCGAAACCGACCCCTGTGTCCTGAACCCGATCTTCTGTAAAGCCACCGTCACCGATCCTAACGGCGCGCCGATCACCAAAGCCTACAATCCGAAATTGAACGGCCCGCTGACCATTGCTGCCGAGCTGACCGCCGATGACCGCTACATCGCCCGTAACGATTCCGCCAACCCGCAAGCCGTAACCGCTATACTGACGCAGACTTCAATATTAGCAAAACTCGATATTGACAAAACATTTGGCGAAGTTAAGGAAGAAGCCCGCAAGGCGCGCAAAGATTCCGAGGAATTGGAAGCCGAAGCCAAGCAAGCCGAGAAAGAAGCCAAGCAAGCTGAAGCCGAAGCAAAAGTAGCCAAGACTCCGGAGCAACGCGCTAACGCCCAGCGCCGTGCGGCAAGCAAGCGTAGCGAGGCCGTTGTGAAAAAAGCCCAAGCTGAAGCCAGGCGAGCCGAATCCGAAAGCCGCGAAGCCCTGGCCGACAACAAGCAAATCGTCAGCGACAGCAAGACAGCCGCTCCGGCTGTAGCTGCTACCCGTCGCGCTGAAGCTGAATCGCGCCAGATTCGTGCCGAAGAAAGACGTGCCGAAGCCCAGGCCAAGCAAGCCACCGCTGAAGGCAAACAAGCCGACAGCCGCGCCAAGCAAGCCGATGCAGACGCCAAGAAGGCGGAAGCCGAAGTCCGTACGGCTAAAACGCCGGAGCAAAAACTTGCCGCAATCCAGAAAGCTGAAGTCAAGAAGACCGAAGCTCAGGCCCACAAAGCTGAAGGCGAGGCCCGCAAGTCCGAAGCCGAAGGCAAGCAGGTCGAAGCTCAGGCCAAGAAGGCCGAAGGTGAAGCCAAGAAGGCCGAAGGCGAAGCCAGGCTCGCCAAGACACCGCAACAAAAAGCCAATGCCGAAAAACGCGCGGATGCGAAAAAATCCGAAGCCGACGTCAAGAAGACCGAAGCCGAAGCCAAGCACATTGAAGCCGAAGGCAAGCAAGCCCGTGCCGATGCCAAATACGCTGAGGCCGATGCCAAAGCTTCCCGCTCCCCGGGGGGCAGAGTTGTGAATGAAAAGCGCGCTGACGCCAAGAAGGCCGAAGGCGAGCAGAAACAAGCAGAAGCAGCTACGAAGAAAGCCGAAGCCGGCGAGAAGAAAGCCCGCGCCGAAGAGAAGCAGGCGCGTGACGAAGCCAAGGGTGAGAAGAACGCCCAGAAGAAGGCCGAAGCAGAGAAAAAGGCGGATTCGAAGAAAGCTGAAGCTGAACAAAAACAGGCGGAAGTGAAGCAAAAGAAAGCCGAAGCCGAACAGAAGAAGGTCGAAGCGGAGAATAAAGCCGAGGAACATCGCGTCGCCGAAGGCAAGCGTAGCGAAACCCGCCGTGCCGAATCCGCCAAGGCCTTTGGTCAGGTCGCTGCTGGCACTTCGAAGGAAGGCATGGCCGCCATTGTCGGTCTGCGTCACGAGTTGAAGACGGAAGCCCTGCAGCCGGCCCTTAGCGTGCTTGAGCGCAACCCGGCGGCGGCTGATCTGCCACCGTGTGCCGGTTCAGCGATTCTCTGCGTGCCGGAAGGCATGCAAGGCTTCTCGCCGCTGCCAGCACCGCTGATGCCAACCGTTTCCTTCCTGCCGCAAATCCAGCGCAAGATCGCGCTGGTTGTTGGAGTCAATAAATACAACGACCCGGCCATTCCAGCACTGGAAACTGCGCTGCCGGATGCCCAGGCCGTTGGCAAGCAATTGCAGGATCAGTTTGGCTACGAAACCCGCGTCGTTGCCAATGGTAGCCGCCTCGACATCGTCAGTAGCCTGAACCGTCTGGCGCGTGAAGTCGGCCCGAACGATAGCGTCACGATCTACTACGCCGGTCACGGTTATCTGAACGAGAAGACCAATGCCGGTTAATGGATCCCGGGCGACGCCAAGGCCAGCGCACCGGACAATTGGTTGTCTAACAAAGACATCACCAAGCTGCTAAACAACATCCCGGCCAAGCAGGTCATGCTGGTTTCAGACTCCTGCTACTCCGGTGCTCTGACCAAGGAGCAGTGGGTAACTGGCTCCAGCAAGAGCGATCCGAACACCATTCTTGCCAAACGCTCGGTGACCGTGATGTCATCCGGTGGCGAAGAACCGGTCTCGGATGAAGGCAAGGATGGACATTCGATCTTTGCGTATAGCTTCATGAATGCATTGAAGTCGATCAAGCAGTATGAATCTGCCGGCAAAGTGTTTGAGTCGGTAAAGGCCGATGTCACACGGGAATACCCGCAACAGCCGCAATATGGTGGTGCCATGTCGGCCGGCCATGCGCCGGGCGCTGACTACTTGTTTGAGGCGCGTTCGTTCAAGTAAGCAAAAGGAAATGGAAGTGGCTGCAAATGCGGCCATTTCCATAATTAGGGAATCTTTTCGATCGAGTGTGAAATATTTGCGTTTTATACATTCTCGTCTTAATGTAAAACTATGTAACCAGCTGCAATTTATGAAATTGCGCTGAACGATCAATCAATGAATAAAGGTTTGACCATGTCGAAGGTGATCCGTGGTTTATCAGTGCTTCCCCTGGCCCTGTTCTGTAGCTTCGCGTCATCGCAAAGTGAGTTCGGTACATTCAAGGATCCTGCAGCGACAGTTTCCACGATGGCAGGCCCGAAAACACCTGCAATCAAGACTGTGACCAGTTTCTCCCAGGCCCTGCGCTGCATGGATGAATTGTTCCTTGCTTATGGTAAGAGCGGCATCGTGATTACTTCGACGGGTATTCCAGATGAAACCGGCAAGGTTCGTACAGGAACCAAGGAGATGCTGATCACTGCGGTCGCCAAAATGACAGTCAAGAGTAATGCCTTCGAGTTCATTGACTTCCACGGTGGCGGCGACGATTTGGCCCGTTTGTTTGATGCCAAGGGTGCAAATGCAATGAAGATTCCCGATTACTATATTCGGGGTTCAATTACACAAATGGACGACAACTCGGTTCGCAAGAATAGTGGCGGCGGATTGGCTGCATCCTTCTTTGATTTCGGCTTGTCGTCTGATGTTTCATACGATCTGATTAGTATGGACATGAGTATTGGTGATGCTGCGTCGCGCAAAATCCTGCCACAGACAAGTACATCAAACACAATGGTCATTACCAAGACCGGAAAATCTGCTGAAGCAGGGGCCAAGATTGGCAAGGTTGGATTTGCATTCAATATGGACTTCAGTCGCTCAGAAGGGCTTGGTGCCACTACGCGCACACTGATTGAGCTTGGCATGATCGAAACGCTAGGCAAGTTTACGCAAGTCCCATACTGGCGCTGTCTGGATGCCGATATCACCAATCCAGTGATTCGCGAACAGGCTCTGGAGACATTCGATACCTTAAAAGACAGCGAACGAATCAGTTTTATTCAACGCAAGTTGGGCGGCAGCATGAAACGCTATGCCGGGCCGATTGATGGCCGAATGAACGATGCACTGAAGGATGCGATCCTTGAGTATCAGGCACAGAACAACCTGATTGCAGATGGTCGAATTAATTTTGACCTCTACGCCAATTTGCTTGACGATATCCAGAATGCACTTGCCTATGTACCAAGTACGCCGCCGGCCAAATCGGCCGCACCGTTTGCACCCGTGGCAGGCCTGCCACCTTCCGCAGCATCCGTTGCACCGCAAGTATCTTCTCCAGCATCGTTCCGAGTTAATTTGGAAAGTGACAAGGGTTCTAAACCAACCTACAAGATAGGTGACTTACTGAATATGTCCCTGTCACTCTCGGGTGACGGTACGGTCTATTGCTATTACGAAGACACCAACCGCTCAGTGGCCCGCATTTTCCCGAATCAGTTCTTCGGCAACCCCACCTTGCGCTCAGGAAGCACTGTTCGACTGCCAAGTGGCGGCTTCAAAATTCGTTTCGATCAAGCGGGCAGGGAGCGTGTCGCCTGCATTGGCGCCGATCGCGAACTGGTCGTCCCTCCAGCACTGAAAGGAGCCAAGGATTTGTCGCCGCTGCCAGTGCGTTCTCTGGACGAAGTGGTTAGCCAGTACCGTCTAGGCAATCCCGCCGCTATGACCAGCTATATTGACATTACCGTAACGCGTTAAACAGCGAGCGCATCATTTTGGCATCAACTCGACTCTTAGCATTGCAAGGTACATTGGCGCTGATGCTTGTTTCATCAGTGGCTTTTGCCGCTGAAAACTTCACGGTTAAGCCAATGCAACTGGCCGAGTTGATTATTGGCCCGGAGAGAGCGCCCTCGCGCCCATCATCCGCAAAGATTCAACGTGATCGTGCCGGAGGGTATCAGAAGGACTCTCCGGTTAATTCTGAAAATGACGATGTTGGCATTCTTGCACCTAGGGGAGGTGCCCCGGCTGACGAGCGCGCCTTTGATAACCGCATCAAAGCGAGAGCATATCAGCAAGGTGGAGACAATGCAGCGCCATTGCCTTTGCCCACGGCCGGTAGCTTCGGTTATGACGGAAGCCAGTTGCGTGGCGGAGAAAGCAGGAATAAAGCCAAGGCCTATGCCAGTACCGGAAACGGTCAGGATATTGATTTGAGCCATGTCGGTCGCGATGGCATTCCCTTGGTCCCTTGCCACGATGCCGACAATGTTTCCGGCCGAATCGGTGATGACACTTTGGCGGGAAGCCTCATCTTTATTGTTCGCAATGGTCAGCAAATAAAAGTTCGCTGTCGGTGAAAACAATGTCAACCGACTATCAAGCTGATGCGTTTAATGATTACAACACCATTCAAAATATGGGGGGCGTTTTATGAAACTACTAGGTGTCATCTCATTCTCAATAGTCATATTGGTGACATCGGCGCACGCTCAGGTGTCGGTTGATCTTTCCGGGATGGGCGTCAAGGTGCAGACAGGTAATGTCAAAGGTGGCTCTGTAGCAACCAATTCAGCAGGAACGATTGATCAGGATGTCCAAATGGATGGCGTTGCCGTAATAAACGGCGAGGTGTTTGTGGATGGTGAAAAGGTCCCAAAAGGTAAATCACCGTATATCTCGAAAAAATCCGGCAAAACCTATGCGATTAAATGGGGTCAGGACGGCAATGTCGCGATTCACGAAAAATAGTCTCACTGGCGTTTTTGTCATGTGCCTGCTTACGTCAGCGGCCGAGGCGGTAATTGTCGTTGATTACAACGCCGTCAGACCACCACAGGCGGGTGGCTTGGCTTCTCGTTTTGCGCCGTTTGCCCAGACCGAGCCGGCTTACCTGATGCAAAGAAGTAATGCGTGGCGTGTATATAACAAATCAGACCCAAGAACCGGTGCAATGCTCGCTTACCCGTGGATTTCTGGTTCGATAGGTGCACCAACCTCTTTGCGGCAAGCAGAGGTTCGTAACAATATTTCACGCGCGCACATGTATCGACTACGATAATTATTAAGAACGCGGCGAAGAGGAGAGAAAAGTGGGAATTGGATTTAAAACTGCCAGTGGACACTTCAGGAGACTAATCGGGGCAGGCATGATATTAGTGATACTTGAATCGGCTTGGGCGCTCGATGTTACACCAGGTGATTTTCAACAGGTCCTAAACGCGCGTTCCGACACCTTAACGGTCTGGCAGATGACTGACAACCAGAGCGTCTATGTTTTCGATTTTCCTGGGTTGGACTATCAGGGGCGTAGCTTTAATCGCATTACACAATTTACCGAACAACAAACCACCGAACCTTATCCAAAAGTTTTGGGCAATCAGGATCTTGCCAAATATATTGAAGCAGCTCGCCGTACCCAGGCTGATTTTGCCTTTGGTCACGACGTGCTGATATCCGAGTTGGTACAATTTTATAATTTCGCTTTACGGGATAAGGTTGAACTGAATCCCGAAGAAATTGTTGTACGTGAATTTCTCAGCGAACAAGGCCTGATTCGTTACTGGCGTGGTTTTTACCAAGCCATGAAGCCTGATGTCGTGGTCCTTTCCGTACCACAAACGCAAGACAGAAAAACTGGCCAACCGATGGTTTCACCGGGGGCGAGATATGCTATTTTGCTACATGAACTTGCTCATGGAGAGTATTACACGAACCCACATTACACCAAGTTCTGCCAGCGTTTTTGGTATGAAACACTGAATGACATTCAGCGAGATCTCTTCAAACGCTTCTTGGCGAACTTTAATTACACCGTAAATAACGAAGAGCTTCTAATTAATGAAATGCAGGCGTACCTAATGTTTACGCCGGATCCGAAATCTTTTAGCGCCCGGAAGCTGGGTGTTACTGATGCTGAGTTGCAATCGTTGCGGGAAGCATTCCGTCGTGGTAGCCCACCAACCCAGTTGCCGATGCGAGTTTTGGGAGGTATGTAATGAAAAATTCTTGTTTAATGATTTTGGTATTATCAGTACTTACTGGCTCTGCTATGGCACAAAACAGCCAGCGAACGAAAATCCAAGGCAATACGGAAATAAACGCAACAACCAACAACATGACTGCAATTGCAGTTGGCGAAGGTAACGTAGCGAAAAACCGCGTCGGTGTGGTTCAAGGTGATCAAAAAGGCAATACTAAGATTAATGTTGCTGCGGGTAATGTGACCACGATTGCAGTTGGAAGAAACAGAAAAGCATGTACCAATATTGGAGGAAAAGTCAGTGATGAATGTAAATAAGCTATTGACGACTTTTGTTGTCGCAGGTTCGATTAGCTGCACCGCGCTGAGTGCCTTCGCAGTGCAGGGATTGGACGCCCACGGGAATCAGAAAGTTAACGGTGCCATGGCTAAGCGCTGGTCAATGCAGGAAAAGGGACAGAAGACACCGACAGATGAGAAACAGATTGTTAATGTCGGTAGTAAGAAACAAGGGACATGTAACCTCAACGTCGGAACGACACCGGCCAATAACAACAAGAGTTATGGTCGTAAGTCGAATGACGTGGTCGTCGCCACCAAAGATGTAATCAATGTTTGCAAGTGAGATAGCAATGAACAATATTTCCAGGGTGTTGATGGGCTTGATGTTGGCGGCTGGCTTGGGTATTGCCCAAGCCGCGTCGGACGACGACAAGCTCAAGGAACTTGAGCGGGCGATGAGTGCACCTTCGGAGTTCGGAATGCAAAAACCCAAGATGCGGACGCGAGCAATCGTTTTTGATAACCAACCGCAGGCCGGTGAGCCGGTTGCTCAGGCAGCTCCGGCAGCTGCCGGCCCACGCGATTGCGCGTCTTTGCCACCTGATGTCCGCTCGGTGGGTGTTGATTTTGCGATTCAGTTCAATGCTGGCAGCGCAACGGTTTCCCCAACTTCCGAAGGTACACTGAATCAAATTTCAAAGGTGCTGGCACTGTCGCCGGATCGTTGCGTCATTGTCGAAGGACATACAGACGTGAGCGGCAACGCTGACAAGAACATGGCACTGTCTCGCGACCGTGCCGCCTCGGTGGTGAATTTCATCTCCACCCGTAACGGAATCGATCGGAAGCGCCTAGTGCCTGTAGGCAAAGGTTCATCTGAAACGATGCAGAACCTCGATGCGCGCGATCCAAAGAATCGTCGTGTGGTTTTCAAGGTAGTTACTAGCTGATTTTTCGTAGTACTTTTTAATTAACTCAAGGAGACTTACATGCGTTTAATTTCTATCATGATTGCTGCTGCAGTTGTTGCTTCCCCGGTTTTTGCTCAGCAAGCCCAGCGCTCCAGCAACCCGCAGGGTGTGCAGATCCAAGGCAACACGAACATCACCGCTGAAAACAAGAACGTCGCTGCCGTCGCTGTCGGCGAAGGTAATGAAGCCAAGAACACAACTGGCGCCATCAAGGGCGGCACACAGATTCAAGGTAACACTAACATCAAGGCCAAGCAGACCAACGCTGCCGCTGTTGCTGTTGGTAAGAACAATACCGCTGCCAACGAAGCTGGCGTTATCGGCGGCAAGTAATTTGCGTCACTCTTAATTCATAATTCAAACATTGGAGGTATTAAAAATGCGTGCTCAATTCGTTTTCATCGCTCTGGCTTCTGCCGTCATCTCTACCGCTGCTTTCGGTCAAGCCTCCCAGGCCGGCCCGAAGGGCTCCATGTCCTCCCCGAACGCACAAGGCGTTCAGATTCAGGGTAATACTAATATTACTGCAGAAAACAAAAACGTGGCTGCTGTTGCGGTTGGCGAAGGCAATACTGCCAAGAATACGACAGGTGCCATCAAAGGTGGCACCCAGATTCAAGGCAACACCAACATCAAGGCTAAGCAAACCAATGCCGCCGCAGTCGCCGTTGGTAAAAACAACACTGCTGCCAACGAAGCTGGTGTTATCGGCGGCAAATAATTAACTGATCCCTATTCATTCAGGCTAAATCAGTTATAAAAAGCTGGGCAGAAAATCTGCCCAGTTTTTTTCATTTTGAGCCCGAATATATCAGCGGCCTGGTTGACTCGAATTTGATGCCACTCAAGCTTCTACAACCCATCGACTACCTACTCCACCGAAATTCCTGCAATGCCGCGCTACCAGCTCAGTAAAGTGTAGCCACCAGCATGATCTGGTCAGCCAGCAAGGTGACCTTATAAGAATTCTCTCTGTAGGTCTTGTTATCAGAGACCAATGTTGTCTTCACAGTGTAGTTCTTGCTCTTGGCATCAGCCGGCAGCTTGAATTTTGAGCTGGTCTGATAGCGTCCCCCCCCATCGACGGCCGCCAGTTTTTCTGTCCTTTCCTCGACCAAATTATTCTTATCGTCGTAAATGGCGTACTTTTGCTGGACGTCCGGCACCTTGTCGCCATAACCGACCAGATCGGTGTTAGATGTGATCTGTACCTCTTTCTGACCGGACTGATCAGGGGCTGTTGTTTGTATCTTGCTACCAAACTTGGCCGGAATAATTTCATTTTTCGGTAGGGGATCCATCTTCCCCTTGGAGGCCTTGACCTGTTTTTCGTATTCCCGGTTCACGCTATTGGCATCGGCCAGCTTTTTCGACTCGAAGTGCCAGGCTATCAATAAACCGACGGCCGCACCGGCCACGGCACCGGCGATACAGCCTTTGCTCCCGTTGATGGCGGCACCGAGGGCGCAGCCACCCGCGGCACCTATCAGCGCGCCATAGGCCTTGTCATCGAGTTTTGTTGTGCCGTCCGGATTGGTTGTTACGCACGCCGAGAGAAGAAAGATACTGGCCACGGCAGCGGCGATGGGCCGCTGGATTGCTTTGGAAATCATATATTACACCCCCTTGAATAAATCTTATTTGACGACGATGGCAATTGGATCGTCGATGCCATGGTCGCTGACGTACGGACGTTGTTCATTATTCGTTAACTGCCGAACCCGGCTAGTCACATAACGTTTCAGACCGGTCGGATAAATCATTTTGTCGCGGGGATCTTCCGCTTCACCTTTCAGACCCTCAATCAGGGCCTTGGTGAAGGCGCCGTTACCCCACTCGGCTTTTTCCTGCGCCAGCTCCTTGGCGGTGGCCGAGGCAAAGACAATGACGCCGCGCTCTTCTTCGACCTGATTGATGGTGCCGGCGACCTTGGCCTGATTGGCGAGTGCGCCGGCATGACAGGTGTCGAGGAAGAACATGGCGCGACCGGGCAGGCTTTGCAGGGTGTCGACAATCTCCTTGCCTGGCAGCCAGTTTTCCTTGCGGCCGACACTGCCTTCACGATAGGGGATGTAATAGTACGACTGGTCCATTGATTCGCCATGGCCAGCCAGGAAAACAATCCCGGCATCCTTTTCCTTGACATTGTCCTTCAGCCATTTAAGGCCGGCGCGTATGTTTTCTAGGGTAGCTTCCTGATCGATCAGCAGCTTTAGTTCTGGGCGCTCATACAAACGCGGTTTTCCCGGAATGGGGGTTGCAATGCGCGTCAATTGGCGGCGGAAATCGGTGGCATCCTTGACCGGCAAGTCGAGGGCATTTGGTCCTGGATACTTGTCGACCGCAATAATCAGCATGTAAAGGGTTTCGTACTTTTCCAGATAAGCCGGTTTGCCAGCGGGTGTCGCCGGGCGCCGGACGTTGATGACGACTGGTTCGGATTTGGCATTCCGATTTTCGGCAATTAGCAGGATTTCCGAATCCCTGGGCGGTACCGGCACGTCGATTTCAAACACCTGGCCATCGGCACTGCGCAGCGAATGGGTCTTGATGTTGCGTTCCAGTTTGCCATTGACACGCACTTTGAGGTCTTTGACCGGGGCGTTGGCCGGCGTGCGTACGATATAACG
Source organism: Burkholderiales bacterium (assembly GCA_038250105.1). GTDB lineage: Bacteria > Pseudomonadota > Gammaproteobacteria > Burkholderiales > Rhodocyclaceae > Azonexus. The sequence continues at coordinate 13,277 of JBBSCQ010000035.1, forward strand.
CACGGGAATCGTCGCGTCATGGCTGTCCAGCGTGCGGTCGCTCTGTATTTCAATGACGGGTGGCAGGGTTTCGATGACTTGCGGTTTGGCTGCGACTTGCACAGGTGCCGATTTGGCAGCGGGTTTGCCCGTTGCTGCCTTGGCTGTCGGTGGCAGTACGGCTTCGGCATTCATCTGCTCAAGCATGGCCAGTTCGGCCCGGTAGGTCTTGAGGGCTTGTTGTTCGTCGGCCATTTCCATGACTTTTTGGATCACCGAAGGCGAATAGAAACGATCACGGAAACGACCGACCGAGAAAAAATCGGCTGCCTGGTTGAAGGCGCGATTGACGTGCCAGCCGACCAGGTTTTCGCCACCCATCGAGGTGTCGTAATAGCCGCTTGGTGTCCAAGCGATCCAGCGCTCGTGGTCGCCGTGGACAAACAGCGCCAGTTGTTCCAGACCATCGCTCAGGCGATACCAGCGCACGCTGCCATCGCCAAGTGCTGCAATAACCCAGCGTCCATCGCCACTAATATTGATTCCCCAGACGGTGCCCGGAGTACGTTTTTCCCAGAGTTGGTCGCCCTCAGCCGAGTAAAAGCGGACATTCCACTCGCTGCCCAGCGCAAAGCGTTTGCCATCCGGAGCGGCTGCCACGCTGCGTGCCATTTCACCCTGACGCAGGCTGAGCCGGCGGCCGTTAAATTTTGGCAGTTGCGAGTTTTTCCAGTCGCTTAGTCCGTCCGGCAGCTTCGGGGGCAAGGTGCTGGCGGGGGCTGCGGCGCTACGCAACTCACCTTTCGATAAATCGAAAACGACGTTTTCCTTGCCGCCCATCAGCATCGGGAAGCTGAGCAACTGCCCGTCTTGGCCAACGCGGAAGGTGTCGCCGGCATCACGGAAGTCGGCATTGCGCGCGCCCAACTGGAAACGGCTGGCGCCGCTCTGGTCAAAGGATGCCCAGGCCGGTTCGGCGGAACTGGCGAGCAGACCACTGGCATTGGTATCGAGGCCGGTGATGATGTTGCCGAAACTGCCGATGTCCCGTGGGGAATCGCGGCCGACCGAACCGAAGGCCAGTACGACGAAGCGGCGATTGCGCACTACGCTGCCCGCTGCGTAGAGGGTCTGTCCGTCGGTCGACCAGGCAACACGGCCCAAATTGCCGCCACCGCCACCGCCAGCCTCGGCGATGTACAGCACATCGAGCGTATTGGCTGAAAGGACAGCAACGCGCGGCGAATCCTGCAGGCCAATTGCGATCAGCTTGTCATCCGGTGACCAGGCGATGCTATAGGGCTTGCCTGGCATTTGCTTGCGCGCCAGACGTTCCATGCCATTCTTGCCGAAACCGTAGAGACGCATGAAGCCGTCAATGCTGACGACAGCGAGACGGCCGTCACGGGCAAAAGCGGCGCCATAGATGGCTTCGTTGTATTCTGGGTCGGCGGCAACGAAGCTCAGGTTGCGTTTGAAGATACGCAATCCTTCCTGACGCAGGCCGATGGCAATCAGTTGGCTATCTTGAGACCAGGCAAGTTGCGTGATCGGCGCTTCCATCCCGGATAGCGTGCTTTTCGGGGGCAGGGTGCCGTTAGCCCGGTCAAACAGATAAATGGCGTGCGTTTTGCTGTCAAAGCCGGCATTGCCGCCCGCCGCAACCTGCTTGCCATCCGGCGACATGGCGACGGCGTAGAGGGCGCCGATGCTTTCGCTGCCTAGCGGCGGGCGCAGAACGGAGAGTTGGCGCCCGCTACGCAGTTCCCAGATACGTGCAGTCTTGTCTTCCGACGACGTGACCGCGAAATTGCCTGCCGCATCGCTGCTGATCCGGGTGATCGGCGACAGGTGGGCCCCTGTCTCGATGCGCAGCACTGGTTCCTTGGGAAGTTCAGGGGCCGCCTGAACCGTTGCAAGTCCAGAAGAAAAAACAAGTAGCAAGGCAAGCAGGCGGGACATCAGCAGACTCCGGTTTATCTGACCAGTATTTCAACGCGCCGGTTGCGCGCTTCGGCAACTTCGTCGGCGGTGGGAACCAACGGTTCACGTTCACCGCGCCCGGCGGCTTGGACGCTGTCGTTCGGCAAGCCCTGGCGGAGCAGCTCGCCGCGCATCTTGTCCGCCCGTTTCAGGGCCAAGTTGTCGTTGTCGGCAATGGCGCCGACGCGGTCAGTGTGGCCGACAACGATAACGTCAGGGGCCGGGCGTTTTTTGACTTCAGCCAGCACACTGTCAAAATCCTTCTTCGAGTCAGCTGTCAGTTCATCGCTACCTTCCCTGAAGTACAGGGTAAAGCGGACAGGTGCATCCGGCCTGGCCGAAAGAGCTTCGGCAAAAGCAGCCTTGATTTCTTGTTCGCTCAGCTGGCTGCTTTCCGGGGCAGAACCTGGTTTGCCGATGGCATTGGCGTAAGCACCATTAAGCTTCAGGGGAGCGCCCGTTTTCGGCGTAATAACTAGACTGCCGGCTTGGCCGCTGGCATCCGGCAGAACCGTATAAGTTTCACGTTGGCTGGCGCAGCCGCTGACAAGCAGGGCGGTTAGACTCAGGGACGTGAGCAGGGAAACGGTACGTGCTTGCATCATCTTCATTTTCCTTCCACATCGACTGCAAAGTTGCGGGTCTGGCCGCGTACTTCTGCCAATGGTGTCTTGACGCGCACCGATTCGGGCGTAGTGTTGGCGAGGTTGCCGGCTTCAAAGGAAACTGCACCGCGCTTCACAAAGGCATCGAAGGCGCCAAGGTAGGTGGTTGAATCGTAAGCATAACGTTCCATCAAGACTTCGCCATTCGGGCCCATTGAGAGCGTTGAGTTATCGTTGAACATGAGGCCGACCGAGCCATTCGCTTCGGTCAGGATGGTATCGTTTTCCTTTAGTCGTACGCCGACCATGCCCGGAAAACGCTTGCCATCGCGCTCAAGTGCGACGATGCCACGCGACACCTTGATCTGGCCTACCCAGCCGGCGCTCTGTGCGGCGGCTTCCGCCATCATGCCCAGCGCCAGTATTCCCCCAAGCAGGTGAATCATCATCAAATTGATCATTTTGAAATCCACCTCCGTCAATTAGTGAGCTTCCCTCTGTTTTTCGTCTGCCAAAGGGTGGGTTCATGCTACCTGTTTTTCCTGTGGTTGTTCAAGGAAGCAGTCGCTGAGCAACTGATACGGCGAGTGGTAGTCCGAGGTTGAATTAACCGGGCGGTATTGGTTTTTGGTGCCCAACTGGGTGTTCAGAGCCCCTGTTTAGAAGAGCTCGACTTCGCCTTTGGCGATTTCCTTGGCGACCAACTGGTGGTTGGTGACCAGTCTTTCATAGCACTCGACCCGATTACGGCCCTGGTGCTTGGCGAAGTACAGGGCCTCATCGGCGCGATCAATGACGTCGGTTGGCGTGTCATTGGGCAGCAGGTAACTGAAACCAATGCTGACGGTGACATGGCCGACGCGACTGAACACCTGTTTTTCGACATTTTTTCGGAAGCGTTCGAGGGTCGCGAAAGCCGACTCTTCATCGGTGGGTTGCAATAGCGCGACAAACTCTTCGCCACCGAAGCGAAATAACTGGTCGTCAAAGCGGAAGGAATGGCGCATGACCTGCGAAAGCATGATCAATACTTCATCGCCAATCAGGTGACCAAAGTTGTCGTTAACCAGTTTGAAGTGGTCAATGTCGCAGATAGCAAGCCAGTGATTGCTCGAACTTGAACCGCCGCGCCGACGACTCGGCAGGCCGTTCAGACCACCCATCAGTTCGTCGGTAGCCGCTTTGCCGAGCAATTCGAAAAGATGCTTGTCGAAAGTTTTGCGGCTGGAAAGGCCGGTTAGCGTGTCGGCTTCACCGTAGTCAAGCAGGGCAATGTGGTTGCCAAAATATTCGATCAGACCCATCAGTGCCACGCGCTGGTCGGATGAAAACTCATCCGACAGGGAAAGGTCAATGAAATAGATCGGTTCATTAAGGCGGGTGACGGGGAAAACGATGCGATGCCCGCCATCATCCATGATCTCGAGGACGGCCGACATTTCCTTGCGGCAACGTTGGAGCAGCGGGTCGCGTTCGATTGGCTGGCAATACTGATGATCCGGCAAGTAGGCGTTGCGGAGGTATTGCCCCTGTGGCCCAAAACCAGCGCAGGCGAAGACGACGGTTTTCTTTTTCCCGGCGTAGCAACGATAAATGGTCAGCTGCTGAGGGTGAAAAAGGTCCAGCAGGGCGTCGACCATCGCCGAATTGATCTCGGTGCGGTCACGCCGGGCTGAAATCTTCACAACATGGCTGATCAGTTCAAGCATAAAGCAGGGGTTGGGCGTTAGGTGAGGGGTAGCCAACGATTATAGCCAAATCCCTTACCTTGGTATGGCTTTCGGCTTGGTCAGGGGTAAATTTCACATAACCGTCGGATGGCTTAGGCCGTTATAATTCAACGTTTTTTTCGTTACTTAGCCTATGCGCGTCATTCGCGGTCATTCGCGTCCTGTTTCTGCCCCGGTCGTCCTTGCTGTTGGTAATTTTGATGGCGTTCACCTTGGGCACGCCGCCCTTGTGCGGCAATTGGCGGAAGCCGCTGATCGATTGCAGTTGGTGCCAACCGTGCTGACTTTCGAGCCGCATCCGCGCGAATTTTTTGCGCCCGATTCCGCGCCAGCCCGCCTGACCACTTTGCGCGAGAAACTTGAGTTGCTGGCTGATGCCGGTGCTGCCCAAGCCATGATCTGCCCCTTCAATGCTGCTTTCTCGTCCCTGACGGCTGATGAGTTTATTGAGCAAGTTTTGGTCCGCAGCCTGCAGGTTAGGCATTTGATTATCGGTGATGATTTCCGTTTTGGCCGGGGCCGAGTTGGTGATTTTGCGCTACTGCAGGCGGCAGGCCGGCGTTTTGGCTTTACGGTTGAAGCTATGCAGAGTGTGATGGTCGGCGGTGAAAGAGTCTCCAGTTCTGCCGTGCGGACGGCCTTGGCCGTGGGTGACATGGAACGGGCAGCGCGGCTGCTCGGTCGCCCTTATGTCATTGATGGCCGGGTGGCACATGGTGACAAGCTGGGCCGTCAGCTGGGTTTTGCCACGGCCAACATTCGCATCAAGCACAATCCTTTGCCGATGACGGGTGTGTTTGCCGTCGAGGTCAGTGGCCTGGGTGATGTTCCCCTGCCCGGCGTCGCCAACCTCGGCATCCGACCGACCATCGGTGGGACGCGGCCGCTGCTCGAAGTGCATCTGTTCGATTTCAATCGCGACATTTATGGCGCGCACCTTTCCGTTCGTTTCGTTCATAAATTGCGTTGCGAACAACGTTTCCCCAATTTGGATGCCCTCAAGGCGCAGATCGCGGCAGATGCCACGGCCGCCCGGGCCTTCTTCAAGCTGTGAGCACGCAAAATGGCTGATTACAAAGACACGCTGAACCTGCCGGATACGGCTTTCCCGATGCGCGGCGATTTGCCCAAGCGCGAGCCGCAATGGGTGGGTCAATGGCAGGAAAAAAAGCTCTATCAGCGCATCCGCGAGGTGTGTGCCGGGCGGCCAAAATTCGTGCTGCACGACGGCCCGCCTTACGCCAACGGCGATATTCACATTGGTCATGCGGTCAACAAGATTTTGAAGGACATTATTGTTCGTTCAAAAACACTGTCTGGTTTTGATGCGCCTTATGTGCCCGGTTGGGATTGTCACGGTTTGCCGATTGAGCATCAGATCGAAAAGCTGCACGGCAAGAACATTCCGGCCGACCAGGTGCGGGAACTGTCGCGGGCCTACGCGGCCGAGCAGGTTGAACGGCAGAAGAAGGATTTCATTCGCCTCGGCGTGCTGGGCGATTGGGGCAATCCTTATCTGACGATGAGCTTCAAGGCTGAAGCCGATGAAATGCGGGTTCTCGGCAAGATTCTTGAGCAAGGTTATCTGTATCAGGGGCTGAAGCCGGTTAACTGGTGTCTCGATTGTGGTTCGGCGCTGGCCGAAGCTGAGGTTGAGCATGAAGACAAGGTTTCGCCGGCGATTGACGTTGCTTTCCCGGTACATGAAAACCATGCCGAGAAGCTGGCCGCTGCTTTTGGTCTGACGCATCTGCGCGGCCCGGCCTTTGCGGTGATCTGGACAACAACGCCATGGACGCTGCCGGCCAATGAGGCGGTCAGCGTCCATCCGGAACTGACTTACGATCTGGTGGAGACCGAGAAGGGCACACTAATTCTCGTGCACGAACTGGTCGAAGCCTGTCTGACGCGTTATGAATTGAGCGGTGAAACACTCGCCTCTTGTGAAGGCAGCAAGCTCGACCAGATTCTGCTGCGCCATCCGTTCCAGCAACGTGATGTCGCCATTATCTGCGGTACGCACGTCACCACTGAAGCGGGTACTGGCTTGGTGCACACCGCGCCGGCACATGGTGCGGACGACTTTACGGTTGGTAAGCGTTACGGCCTGCCGGTCAATAATCCTGTCGGCAACGATGGCCGTTTTCTCGGCAATACGCCAGCGCTGTCGGTGGGCGAACTCGCCGGCAAGACCGTTTGGGAGGCCAATCCCTTGGTCCTGCAGGAACTGGAATGCTGCGGTCGACTGCTAAAAAGCGAGAAAATCAAGCACAGCTACCCGCATTGCTGGCGCCATAAAACGCCGATCATCTTCCGCGCCACGACGCAGTGGTTCATCGGCATGGAACACAAGAAGGACGAAAATGCTGCGACCCTGCGCTGGATTGCCGAGCGCGCCGTTGATGAAACCCAGTTCTTCCCGGCGTGGGGCCGTGCCCGTCTGGAAGCGATGATGCGGACGCGCCCGGACTGGTGTGTGTCGCGCCAACGTAACTGGGGCGTACCGATTCCCTTCTTCCTGCACAAGGAAACGGCGCTGCCGCACCCGCGCACGGCCGAACTGATTGAGCAGGTCGCCCAGCGCGTCGAAAAAGAAGGCATTCAAGCCTGGTTCAGTCTCGATGCTGCTGAATTGCTCGGCGCTGAAGCTGACCAGTACATCAAAATGAAAGACACGCTGGATGTCTGGTTCGATTCCGGCACGACCCATTGGCACGTGCTACGCGGCTCGCACGCTGGCGAACTGGCTTATCCGGCGGATCTCTATCTCGAAGGCTCCGACCAGCATCGCGGCTGGTTCCAGTCCTCACTGCTTTCCGGCTGTGCCATTGACGGCCGCGCCCCGTACAAGGCGCTGCTCACCCACGGCTTCGTGGTCGACGGCAAGGGCCACAAAATGTCCAAGTCCAAGGGCAACGTCATCGCGCCGCAGCAGGTTTCCGACAAGATGGGCGCCGAAATCCTGCGCCTATGGACCGCATCGACCGATTACTCCGGTGAACTGACCATTTCGGACGAAATCCTCAAGCGTGTCGTTGAAGGCTATCGCCGCATCCGCAACACCTTGCGCTTCGTGCTGGCCAATACCGCTGACTTCGATGCCGCCCAGGACATGCTGCCGGTCGATCAATGGCTGGAAATCGACCGCTATGCGCTGGCGCTGACTCGTGAATTGCAGACCAGCTGCCAGGCCGATTTCGACCGCTACGAATTCCACCGCGTCGTTCAGGCGTTGCAATCCTTTTGCTCGGAAGATCTCGGCGGTTTCTACCTCGATATTCTGAAAGACCGCCTGTACACCACGGCGCCGAAATCGGTCGCCCGTCGTTCAGCACAGTCGGCGCTTTGGCATATTTTGCAAGCCTTCACCAAGCTGATCGCGCCGATTTTGTCGTTCACCGCCGAAGAAGTCTGGCAATTGCAAACTGGCGATGCCGAGCAGTCGGTAATGTTCCAGACTTGGCATGAGCTACCCAAGCTGGAAGGGGAGGGCGAGTTGCTGGCCAAATGGGCGCAAGTTCGCGTTGTGCGGGCCGAGGTTACCAAGGGGCTGGAAGCGTTGCGTGAAGCCGGCAAGATCGGCTCCTCGCTGCAGGCGGAAGTTGAGTTGCATTGCAGCGGCGAAAAATACGAACTGTTGGCCTCGCTCGGCGACGACCTCAAGTTTGTCCTGATCAGCTCCAAGGCAACCTTGGTCAAGGATGAGAATGAGGCGCTGCTTGCTCAGGCTTCGCCACACGGCAAGTGTGAGCGCTGCTGGCATGTGCGCGACGATGTCGGCGCCAGTGCCGAGCACCCAACCTTGTGCGGCCGTTGCGTCAGCAACCTTCATGGCGAAGGTGAAATCCGTGCCCATGCCTGATGCCAAGCGCTGGTATGCGCTGGCCGGGCTGGTCATCGTTCTCGATCAATTAAGCAAATGGGTCGTCCTCGACAATATTCGTTACGGCGAGACGATTTACCTAGCACCGTTCTGGAACTGGGTACTGACCTTTAACCCGGGCGCGGCTTTTAGCTTTTTGGCCGATCAGCCGGGTTGGCAGCGCTGGTTCTTCAGCGTGTTGGCGCTCGCCGTCTCCGGTTGGATTGCCCTCATGCTGCGTCAGAACCCTCAGCAAAAATTGCTCTCGCTGGCGCTCAGCCTGGTGATGGGCGGTGCGCTCGGTAATGTCATCGACCGGGTGCGTTTCGGGGCGGTGGTCGATTTCATTCAATGGCATGCCGCCGGGTTTTACTGGCCGGCTTTTAACGTGGCGGATGCCGCCATTACCGTCGGGGCGATTTTGCTTGTTTTTGAGCAGTTGACCGCGCCCCAAAGGAAGTCCCTTTAGTGGGTAGCAAACAAAAAAACCGAGGAAAAAAAGACATGACTGTGCGTTTCGATAGCTTTTTGACCCTGCATTACCGGATTTCAGCGATTGACGGCGAAGAGTTTCTGTCGACTTTTGACATGAGCCCGGCGACGCTGCAAATGGGTAGCGGTCAGCTGGCCGAGAACCTTGAACGCGTGCTCATTGGCTTGCCGGCGCAAGAAACCTTTGTTTTCCAGCTCGAACCGAATGAGGCGTTCGGCCAGCACAATGATCGCCTGGTCGAACGCATTGCCCGCAGCGGCCTGCCGGTTGAAATGGAACTGAAAGTGAATTCTGTCGTCGAATTCACCGCGCCCAACGGCGGCACCTTTGCCGGCTTCCTGCGCGAACTTGATGCGACCCACGCCTTGTTCGACTTCAATCACCCGATGGCCGGAAAAACGATCCGCTTCGAGGTGAAAATCATCGGAATCATGTAAATGCAAGTCATCCTCGCCAATCCGCGTGGCTTCTGTGCTGGCGTCGAACGCGCCATCGCCATTGTTGAACGTGCTCTGGAAAAGTTTGGGGCGCCGATTTATGTTCGCCACGAAGTGGTGCACAACAAGTTTGTCTGTGACGATTTGCGCGCCAAAGGTGCCGTGTTCATTGAGGAATTGAGCGAAGTGCCGGCTGGTAGTACGGTAATTTTTAGTGCTCATGGCGTCTCGAAAGCGGTACGTGATGAGGCCGATTCGCGTGGACTGAAAGTTTTTGATGCCACTTGCCCGTTGGTGACCAAAGTACATGTTGAAGTTGCAAAAATGCGCAATCAGGCGCGTGAAGTGGTGATGATCGGCCACAAAGGTCACCCGGAGGTTGAAGGAACAATGGGGCAGAGTCGCGATGGCATGTACCTCGTCGAAACTGCCGAAGAGGTACTGAAGCTGAAAGTTAATTCACCGGGTCAGCTTTCTTTCGTTACTCAGACGACGCTCTCGGTGGATGATGCTTCGCTGGTTATTTCCGCGCTGAAAGAACACTTCCCGGAAGTGCAGGGACCGAAGAAGGACGACATTTGTTACGCGACGCAGAATCGCCAGGATGCCGTCAAGGCACTGGCCGAGCAGTGCGATCTGGTGATCGTCGTGGGCAGTCCGAACAGTTCCAATTCGCGTCGCCTCAAGGAAGTTGCCTTGGCACGTGGCGTCGATGCTTACCTGATTGACGGTGCGGATGAAATTGACCCCACCTGGCTGCAGGGTAAGTGCAATGTCGGCGTGACGGCGGGTGCTTCTGCACCGGAAATTCTGGTTCGGCAGGTAGTTGATCGTCTCCAGTCACTCGTTGGCGCCAAAGTGATTCAACTGGCCGGCGTCGAGGAGGGGGTGTCTTTTCCCTTGCCGAAGGAATTGCTCGTCTCCTGAAGCGGTCAGGGTTGTCTCGCTTGTGTTTTGCTGAGCGCCCGGGTAATTGAATTGCTTCTGTATGGCTATTTTTTGTTGGCGAACGCTAGTTTTGCTATATAATATTTGGCTTAGGTTTTTAACTTTGGAAATTTTACATGGCCAATACCGCACAAGCACGCAAGCGCGCCCGTCAGGCTGACGGCCAGCGTTCCCATAACGCCAGCCTGCGTTCAACGCTGCGTACCGCTGTCAAGCGCGTGCGTCAGGCAATCGAAGCTGGTGACAAGGCTGCCGCACTAGGCGTCTTTCAGCAGTCAGTTGCAGTCCTTGATCGTATCGCGGACAAGAAAATCATTCACAAGAACAAGGCATCTCGTACCAAGAGTCGCCTGTCTGCACAGATCAAGGCGCTTGCTGTTGCTGCCTGATCTGCGGGGTGATTAAATAAAAATGGCGCCTTCGGGCGCCATTTTTATTTCCAGGAAATGTTTTGATTTATTAACGCCCTGCTTAGTGGTTTTGTCGAATCTCAGCCTGATTTTTTCTTGTCTTCGATTGAGCAGACGCCGTCAATGATCTGCAAGTCGTTGTCTTGAGCAAAGTTCAACATGAAACGGTAAGCCATGGGTTCAACTTCGCCAAGTCGGCCGTCTACGAACACTGCTTTTTCACCGTTGTAATCGCCCGGGCCAACGTAAGGGGAGTATTTCATCCTGCGTTCTGCACCGAAGGCAGACATGACGCCACAAAGCCTTTCGGCCCAGTCGCTGGGGCGAAATTTTCGTCCTTGTGTGGTTAGGCCAACAATGATGAAAGTGGTCGATTCTGTTGTTGTCATTGCTCTACTCTGCGTTTTCGGGCGTTGCGACCTTTGGTCAAAACATTCTAGCAGAAGCGTCGATGCTTGCCATCATTATGACTAGGGCTTCTTCCTTGCTTGCTGCGGTCAACCGCTGGCGGGGAGCGAAATATTCAAGTCGCCCCGTTCGATAAGTTCCTGCAACAGCTTTTTATAATCGTGGGCGCCAGGGCTGTTCGGGTTGTGGCGAAAAACATCCTGGTTGAGTGACGGGCTTTCAGCCACGGCGACATTCTCGGAAATCACCGTTTCCAAGACGTCTTCACCATAGCGCTCACGCAATTTGTTACGAACGTCGTCACTCATCCGGCGCCGGCGATCAAAGCGGGTAAGCAAATAACGACGAGTGATGCGACGTTTTAAAACAGGTTCGAGTACCTGCAGGGTGCGGGTGATGTGATCAGCTGCCTGCAACGAAAGATAGTCGGTTGATACCGGAATGATCAGGCTGTCACAGGCGAAAATGGCATTGAGGGCTAGCACGCCAATGTATGGGCAGCAATCGATCAGGCAGGGGCGGTTTGAAAGTGCGCTCTCCTGCGCCTCAAGGCCGTGCCGCAACTTGTTTAAAATGGCTGGGCCCTTGCCGAAAATTGAGTCAACTTTGATCAGTTGCTGGTGCGCCGGGATAAGTTGGCCGACATGTTCCCAGCGGACTTCGAGCTCACTCAGACTGCGCAGGTCCTGATAAAAGGCAAAGAGGCTGCGACTGGCTTCGACGGGCGCATTGCCGTGGATGCTCGAGAGGTGGCCCTGCGGGTCCAGGTCGAGCAGTAGCGGGGCGATTCCGGCCCGATTGATGGCGGCGCCGAGATTGAGTGCAGTCGTCGTTTTTCCGACGCCGCCTTTCTGGTTGAAAATGGCAATGCGCATGGTTTTGTCGTTCTATACAAGGCTCTATTTTTCACTTAACATTGACGTTTCTGCAACTCTTTCACGTTCTTGCAGCTTGTCTGAGTGGTGTCTGTTCCGGCGGCAATGGCCGCCGTTTTCGTTTTTTGGGGTTGCCTTATGTCGCATATCATGAATACCTATGCCCGGTTGCCAGTGGCTTTCAGCCACGGACAGGGTAGCCGGATTACCGATACAGAGGGTAAGGAATATCTCGACGCGCTTTCCGGGATTGCTGTTTCCACCCTCGGTCACGCGCATCCCAAGTTGGTGTCGGCGATTGCCGCGCAGGCTGGGCGCATGTTGCATACGTCAAATCTTTACCAGATTCGCGAGCAGGAGCAACTTTCCGACAAGCTGGCGGCGCTATCCGGCATGCATGAGGTTTTCTTTTGTAACTCTGGCTGTGAAGCCAACGAGGCGGCGATCAAGCTGGCGCGTTTTTACGGCCACAAAAAGGGTATCGATAACCCAACCATCATCGTGATGGAAAAGGCTTTTCATGGCCGGACGATGGCAACGCTGTCGGCCACTGGTAACCGCAAGGCGCAGGCTGGCTTCGAACCGCTGGTTTCTGGCTTTGTCCGCGTGCCTTACGATGATCTTGCCGCCATCAAGGCGGTTGCCGCGCATAACAAAAATATCGTTGCCGTGATGCTGGAAATTGTTCAGGGCGAGGGCGGTATTCATCTCGCTTCACTCGAATATCAAAAAGATTTGCGCCAGCTATGCGACGAGCAGGGCTGGTTGCTGATCTGTGACGAAGTGCAATGTGGCATGGCACGGACCGGTAAGTGGTTTGGCTACCAGCACGCCGGTATTCAGCCGGATGTGGCGACGCTGGCCAAGGGCTTGGGTTCTGGTGTGCCGATTGGCGCCTGCATGGTGAGTGGCAAGGCGGCCGGGCTGTTCGGACCGGGTAATCACGGTTCGACCTTTGGCGGCAATCCGCTGGCTTGTACGGCGGCGCTGACGACGATTGATACGATTGAGCAAGATGGCCTGATGGCCAATGCTGAACGTATCGGTGCCTTGATTCGGCAATTGATGGCCGAGGCATTGGCCGATAGCAAGGGCGTCGTCGAGATTCGTGGCCATGGCCTGATGATTGGTATCGAGCTGGATCGGCCATGTGGCGAACTGGTCGGTAAGGCGCTGGCGGCCGGGTTGTTGATCAACGTCACCGCTGACAAGGTGATCCGTCTCTTGCCGCCGCTGATTTTTAGCGAAAATGAGGCAAAAGAGCTGGTCGACCGTAGCGCACCCCTTATCAAGGAATTTTTGGCGTCCTAAACTATGGCGATCAAACACTTTCTGCAATTCAAGGATTTCAGCCGCGCCGAGTTCGAATACGTTTTCGAGCGCAGTGCCTGGATCAAGAACCAGTTCAAGTCTTATCAGAAGTACTGGCCGCTCGAAGATCGCACCTTGGTGATGATTTTCGAAAAAGCCAGTACGCGGACGCGGCTCTCTTTCGAAGCTGGCATGCATCAACTGGGTGGCTCGGCCATTTACCTGAACACCCGCGATTCGCAGCTGGGGCGCGGTGAGCCGGTGGAAGATGCGGCGCAGGTGATTTCGCGGATGAGCGACATCGTGATGATCCGCACTTACGAGCAGGAAATCATCGAGCGTTTCGCCGCCAATTCGCGCGTGCCAGTCATTAACGGGCTGACCAACGAATATCATCCCTGCCAGATCCTGGCCGATATCTTCACCTATATCGAGCGTCGTGGCTGCATCCAGGGCAAGACCGTGGCCTGGGTGGGGGATGCCAATAATATGTGCAACACCTGGCTGCAGGCGGCTGAAGTGCTTGATTTCAAGGTCAATGTCTCGACGCCGCCGGGTTACGAGCTGCAGCCGGAATTGATCAAAGGCGTCAATGCAGCCCACTTTGCAGTTTTCGCCGACCCGATGGATGCCTGTCGTGCTGCTGATCTGGTGACGACAGACGTGTGGACTTCGATGGGCTTTGAAGCCGAGAACGACGTGCGGATGAAAGCATTTGCCGACTGGTGCGTCGATGGCGAGATGATGCAGGCGGCCAATCCGCAGGCGCTCTTTATGCACTGCCTGCCGGCGCATCGCGACGAAGAAGTGACGGCCGAGGTGATCGACGGCCCGCAGTCCGTGGTTTGGGATGAGGCCGAGAATCGGCTGCATGTGCAAAAAGCGTTGATGGAATATTTGCTGTTGGGCCGGATTAACGGTTAAACGGCGCAGTTGTAACGAAACTAGGGAACAGAAATGAGCGACGTTAAAAAAGTAGTGCTGGCCTATTCCGGCGGTCTCGATACCTCCGTCATCCTCAAGTGGTTGCAGGATACTTATCAGTGCGAAGTGGTTACTTTCACCGCCGACCTTGGTCAAGGTGAAGAGCTGGAACCGGCCCGCGCCAAGGCGCTGCAGTTCGGCATCAAGCCTGAAAATATCTTTATCGATGATCTGCGTGAAGAATTTGTCCGCGATTTCGTCTTCCCGATGTTCCGTTGCAACACGGTTTATGAAGGTGAATACCTGCTCGGCACCTCGATTGCCCGACCGCTGATCGCCAAGCGATTGATCGATATTGTCAATGCGACCGGTGCTGACGCTATTTCGCATGGTGCCACCGGCAAGGGTAACGACCAAGTACGCTTCGAACTGGGCGCCTACGCGCTGAAACCCGGCATCAAGGTGATCGCCCCGTGGCGCGAGTGGGATCTGCTCTCCCGCGAAAAGCTGATGGCTTACGCCGAAGAGCACAATATTCCGGTCGATATGAAGCACAAGCAGGGCGGTTCGCCGTATTCGATGGACGCCAATTTGCTGCACATTTCCTACGAAGGTCGGCATCTGGAAGATCCGGCGGCTGAGGCTGAGGAATCGATGTGGCGCTGGACAGTGTCGCCGGAAGCCGCGCCAGACAAGGCTGAGTATCTCGATATCGAATACGCGAAGGGCGACATCGTCGGCCTGAACGGCGTTCGCCTGTCGCCGGCCGAAGTGCTGACCAAGCTGAATAAGATGGGCGGCGAGCATGGCATTGGCCGCCTTGATCTGGTCGAAAATCGTTACGTCGGCATGAAGTCGCGTGGTTGTTACGAAACCCCAGGCGGTACGATCATGTTGCGGGCGCACCGCGCCATTGAATCGGTCTGTCTCGACCGCGAAGTCGCCCACCTCAAGGATGACTTGATGCCGCGCTACGCTAGCCTGGTGTACAACGGTTACTGGTGGAGCCCGGAGCGCGTCGCGCTGCAAACCCTGATCGACCACACGCAATCGGTCGTCAATGGCTTCGTTCGCGTCAAGCTCTACAA
>JBBSCQ010000036.1:0-27505 GCA_038250105.1 Burkholderiales bacterium
AGCAGTTTTCGGAGGTCGAGGACTGGTCTGCATGGCTTGCAGAGGGCGATGAAGCCGAGAAGCTGCAAATTTTGCGGCGGAACGCGGACAAGGGTCTGCCTTGCGGTTCAGAGAGTTTTGTTCAGGCGTTAGGGATGCAGATTGGCCGTGTTCTGAGGCACCGCCCTCAAGGGCGCCCCCAAAAGATCCGCGATGAGGGATAAAGGGTAGCGTCCCCTTTGTCGTAATGATTTTTTTGGTGGGTGTTAAAGAGGGGTTAGATGGGTTCTGCGGTCGACCGGAAATTTGGGTGTTTTTTCGGGTCGACCGCAGCAGTAAGATCAGCGGTTTTTAAACGTCGCCTTCCGCTTTTCAGCAAAAGCCGCCATACCTTCTTTTTGATCTTCCAGCGCAAAGGCTGAATGGAAGACCCGGCGCTCAAACAACAGGCCTTCGTTCAGTGAGGACTCAAAGGCGCGGTTGACCGATTCCTTGATCATCATCACTACCGGCAGCGAGAAGCTGGCGATGGTGGTGGCGGCTTTCAGGGTTTCGGCCATCAGGTCGTCGGCCGGAATAACGCGGGCGACCAGGCCGGATTTTTCGGCTTCGACGGCGTCCATCATGCGGCCTGTCAGGCAGAGGTCCATCGCTTTGGCTTTGCCAACGGCACGCGGCAGACGCTGGGTGCCGCCGGCGCCGGGCAGGGTGCCGAGGCGAATTTCTGGTTGGCCGAATTTGGCGGTGTCGGCAGCGTAGATCATGTCGCACATCATTGCCATTTCGCAGCCGCCACCGAGCGCAAAACCAGCCACCGCCGCGATGACTGGTTTGCGCGTCGTCTTGATGCGTTCCCAGTTGCGGGTGATGAAGTCGGTCTTATAGGCGTGCATGAAGTCGAAATCCTTCATGAAGCCGATGTCGGCGCCGGCGGCGAAGGCTTTTTCATTGCCGGTGATGACGATGCAACCGATGTTTTCGTCGGCTTCAAAGGCGTCAATCGCGGCGCCGATACCGTCGACGACGTCATTGTTCAACGCGTTCATCGCTTCCGGGCGGTTAATGCGGATCAGGCCCACTTTGCCGTGGGTTTCAACCAGAACTACTTGTGTCATGTTTGCTCTCCAAAAGAATGGCCGCGCGGGGGGTCATCCTCGGCGGCCCAAGTCGAATTTATGCTTGTTAGTTGCGGGTCGGTCGCCGACAGTTTAACCATAGCGGCAGCGCCGACCTAGCCCCGGCGATGCTTAGCGGTCGTCGAAACTGACCGTCAATTTCTTCGTCGTGGCACGGGCCTGACAACTGAGCACGAAGCCCTGCGCCATCTCGTCGGCTTCCAGCGTGAAGTTCTTGTCCATCACTACTTCGCCGCACAGCACTTTAGCCCGGCAGGTACAGCAGACGCCGGCCTTGCATGAGAATGGCAGGTCGAGGCCGGCGTCGAGGGCGGCATCGAGAACGTGCTCGTCGGCGCTGATCTGTAGCTCATGTTCCTTGCCGTCGAGGACGATGGTCAGGGCGATGTCCTTGGCTGCCGCTTGTTTGGTCGGGGCGGCATCGGTATCGGCCTGGATCTTGGCGGCCTGCGCCGGGCCGGAAGTGAAGCGCTCGGTATAGACGCGGCTGGCCGGGACGCCGGCATCGACCAAGGCCTTTTCCGTCGCTTCGATCATCGCCTCCGGACCGCAGATGAAGACTTCGTCCATGCTCGCCACCGGCAGCAGGGCGCTGATCACTGAACGCACTTTGTTGCCATCAATACGGCCTTGCAACAGATCCACTTCTTGCGCCTGGCGGGAAAGAATATGGATCAGGGTCAGGCGGTCGCGGTAGCGATCCTTGAGATCCTGCAGGGCTTCATTGAACATCACGCTCGACATCCGGCGGTTGCCATAGATCAGGGTGAATTTCGCTTCCGGCTGCTCTTCGAGAGTGGTTGCAGCAATCGACAGAATCGGTGTGATGCCTGAGCCGGCGGCGAAACCAACGCGGTGAATGGCGCGTTGTTTCTTGACGATGAAGCGGCCATCCGGCGGCATCACGCTGAGCGTGTCGCCAGCTTTGAGCGTTTGCGCCGCCCAGTTGGAAAAGACGCCGCCTTCAACCGGGCGGATGCCGATTTCCAACTCGCCGGCTTTGGCCAGCCGGCTGCGTGGGCTACTGATCGAATAGGTACGGCGCAGTTCTTCGCCATTGACCTGGGCGCGCAAGGTGAGGAATTGACCGGGCTGGAAGCTGAATGCTTCGCGGGCTTCGGACGGGATGGCGAAAGTGATCGCCACCGAGCCAGCCGCTTCGGGGCTGACCCGTTTGACGGTAAGTTCATGAAAGCGCAGGGCAGACATAGTGATGCTCCATTAAGACAGCGTGTTTCAGGGCTAATTTTTTACCGCGTCATCCCCGCGCCGGCGGGGAACCATGTGCCGGCAAAGGCTGGATTGCCGCCGACGCGGGAATGACGGGTTGCAAAAAACAGCTCGGTCGCATTTAGTAGGGCTTGAAATAATCGAACGGTTCCTGGCAATCGAGGCACTTGTAAAGCGCCTTGCAAGCCGTTGAGCCGAAATGTGAGGATTCGACGGTATTGCTGGAGCCGCACTGTGGGCAGGGTACGACCACCGCTTTCGCCGGGCGGCCAATGAAACGGACGACCGAACTGGTGGCTGGCGTCTGGTGCGGCGGCGCAATGCCGTAGGCGCGGAGCTTTTCCTTGCCGGCCTCGGTCATCCAGTCGGTTGTCCACGCCGGGGCAAGCTGAGTGACGATGCGGGCGGAAATTCCCTTATTTTTCAGGGTCGACCGCACGTCATCCTCAATTTGTCCCATCGCCGGGCAGCCGCTGTAGGTCGGCGTAATGACGACCTCCAGCCCGTCGGCACCGTTGCGCACTTCGCGCAGGATGCCGAGGTCACGGAGCGAAATGACCGGGATTTCCGGGTCGGCCAGATCTTCCAGGGCGGCCCAGACTTCTTCGGCGCTGACGTTGGCGTGGCTGTTCATCGACTTACCAGCAACCGTTCGGGTGCGCCCGGGCCAGACTTTGCATTTCGGCCAGCAGATAGCCGAGGTGCTCCGAATGCAGCCCCTTCTTGCCTTCCGGCACGTAGCAACCGGCAGTGCTCGGCCGTTTCAGCATGGCTTCGCTCAGCGCCGCATCGACGATGCCATTCCAATCAGCTTTGAGCGATTGCAGATCAACGCCGACACCACCGGCCAGCGCCTCGGACTCTGCCGGGCAGTCGGCCCAAAATTCTTCGGTGTAGGGCATCAGGTGATTGAGCGCGGCCTGGGTGCGGGCTTGCGATTCGTCGGTGCCATCGCCAAGGCGAACCAGCCAGTCACGCGAATAACGCAAGTGGTAGCTCACTTCTTTCAGCGACTTGGCGGCAATCGCGGCCAGATCGGCATGGCTCGACTTCTGCAAGGCTTCCCAAAGCAGCGCCATCAGCGCGCTGTAGAGGAAGTTGCGGACGATGGTCGTCGCGTAGTCGAGATCAGCATGGGCGTAACCGGAGAGCGGGCCGTGATGCGGCAACTCAAGCAGCGTGTAGTTGCGGAAATCGCCGACCTCGCGGAAATAGGCCAGCTTGTCTTCGGTTACATCGCCGCCTTTCAGCGTGGCGACCAGTTGATAGAGCAGGCGGGCCTGACCGATCAGGTCGAGGCTGACGTTGGCGAGGGCGATGTCTTCCTCAAGAATCGGCCCGTGGCCGCACCATTCGGCGTTGCGCTGGCCGAGAACCAGCGCGTTGTCGGCGAGGTGCAACAGGTAATCGATCGAGGCGCCCATTACATGTGCCCCACTTCTTCCGGGATGTCATAGAAGGTCGGGTGGCGGTAGATCTTGTCGGCCGCCGGGTCGAAAAACTCGCCCTTTTCATCGGGGTTGCTGGCGGTAATGGAGGCCGACGGCAGCACCCAAATGCTGACGCCTTCCTGGCGGCGGGTATAGACATCGCGCGCCATTTCCAGCGCCTGACGGGCATCGGCGGCATGCAGGCTGCCGCAATGCTTGTGTTCGAGGCCCTGCTTGCTACGGACGAAAACTTCCCAGAGCGGCCATTCTTTCAGTTCGGTTGTCATGCTGCTTCCTTCATTGTGCGCTGTTGCTGTTTGCGGGCGTGGGCCAGGGCGGCATCGCGCACCCACTGGCCGTCGTTGTGAGCCTTGACGCGAGTCGCCAGGCGTTCTTTGTTGCAAGGACCATTGCCATTCACCGTGGACCAGAACTCGTCCCAGTCGATACGGCCGTAGTCGTGATGCTGGCGTTCCTCGTTCCATTTCAGATCGGGATCGGGCAGCGTGACGCCGAGTACCTTGGCTTGCGGCACGGTGGCGTCGATGAATTTCTGACGCAGATCGTCATTGCTGATCCGCTTGATGCCCCAACGCATGCCGAGGGCGCTGTTCGGGCTGTCGGCATCGGGCGGGCCAAACATGGCCAGACACTTCCACCACCAGCGATTAACCGCATCCTGCACCATCGCTTTTTGCTCGGCGGTGCCGGTCATCATCACCAGCAATGCTTCGTAGCCCTGGCGCTGATGGAAGGATTCTTCCTTGCAGACGCGGACCATAGCGCGGGCGTAAGGGCCGTAGGAGCAGCGGCAGAGTGGCACCTGATTCATGATCGCGGCGCCATCAACCAGCCAGCCAACGACGCCGACATCGGCCCAGGTAAGGGTCGGATAATTGAAGATTGAGCTGTATTTGGCACGGCCGCTGTGCAGGCCGGCCAGCATCTGGTCACGGCTGGTGCCGAGGGTTTCAGCGGCGGAATAAAGGTAGAGGCCGTGGCCGCCTTCATCCTGCACCTTGGCGATCAGGATCGCCTTACGCTTCAGGCTGGGGGCACGGGAAATCCAGTTACCTTCGGGCAGCATGCCGACGATTTCGCTGTGGGCATGTTGGCTGATCTGGCGCACCAGCGTCTTGCGATAGGCTTCCGGCATCCAGTCTTGCGGTTCGATGCGGCCATCGGCATCAATTCTGGCATCGAAGCTGGCCTGCAAAACCGGGTCTTCGCTTGGCGCAGCGACGGCGACTGGTTTGGCGCCGGGGCTTTCCTGCACATTGAACGACTGTGTGTACATGTGATTTTTCTCCTGTTCGGGGTGAAACAACCTCTGAGTCAGCCTGCGCTGCTCAGTCTTGTAAGGGGTTAGAGAAGCCAGGCCGGCGGACGTTTCTCGAGAAAGGCAGAAATGCCGTCCTTGGCCTCGGCGGTGGCGCGTTGGCGGGCGATGCGTTGGGCAGTTTCTTCACTGACCAAATCATCGATAAAACGACCGTTGACCGCAGCAATCAGATCTTTTGCCGCTTTTTGCGCTTGCGGAGCACCGGCCAACAGCGCCTCGATCAGCGCGGCCAGCCCGGCATCGAGTTGATCGAGCGGGAAGACTTCATTAACCAGCCCGATGGCCATTGCCCGTTCGGCTGAAATGCGTTCGGCGCTTTGAAAGTAACGCAGCGCATGGCGCGGCCCGATGGCGCGCAAAACATAAGGACTAATGACTGAAGGGATGATGCCGAACTTGACTTCGGAGGTTGAAAACACCGCATCACTGGCGGCAATCGCCATGTCGCAAGCGGCGGCCAGGCCGGTGCCACCACCTAACGCGGCACCCTGGACACGGGCGATAGTCGGTTTCGAGAGATCAGCCAGGGCGCGCAGCATTTTGGCAAAACGGCGCGCATCTTCAAGGTTTTCAGCCGGGCCGCCAGTGGAAGCGCGTTTCATCCAGTTGAGGTCGGCGCCGGCGGAAAAATGTCGGCCACGACCAGCCAGAACAACGACACGCACCGTTGGGTCAGCATCCAGCACCGTGCAGGCTGCATTCAGATCGGTAATCAGCTGTTCGTTGAAGGCGTTGAAAACCGCCGGACGATTCATCCAGATCGTCGCCACCCGATTGCTGTGCTCGATTTCCAAGGTTTCGTAGGTTTGGGTCATGGCTAAACTCAGGGTTAAACTCAGGGTTAAACTCAGGGCTAAATAAATTAATTTTGTCGTTCCCGCACAGGCGGGAACCCAGGACCATAGAAACAACGGCTGGCCTTAGGACCATAGAAACAACGGCTGGCCTTAGGAATAACAAGGAGCTGGATCCCCGCCTGCGCGGGGATGACGGATAAATCAGCCTCTCGCTTGTGCTTTACTGGGCAATGGTCCAGTCGCCGCCCTTGACTTCCAGCATCCGGAAGGAGGAAAGATCGAGGCCCATGTGGTCAGTCGGCGACATGTTGAAGGTGCCACTGGTGCCGACGAAACCCTTGGTCGCTTCGATGGCGTCACGCACCTTGGCCTTGTCGGTTGAACCGGCTCGTTTGATCGCATCAACTGCCAGCATCAGGCCGTCGTAGGCATAGCCGCCAAAGGTCGAAACGTCCTGCTTGTAGTGCGCCTTGTAGGTCTTTTCATAGGCAGTAACGACGGGCTTTTGCGGATCATTGGCCGCCAGTTTTTCCGGAATCAGCTGCGCCGGGGAGGGCAGACGGACACCTTCAGCTGCCGGGCCGGCCAGCTTGAGGAAATCGTCGGAAGCAACACCGTGCGACTGATAGAGCGGCAAGGTGATGCTGAGCTGCTTGTAGTTCTTGGTGACGATGGCCGGGCCCTGGCCGAGACCGAAGACGAAGACAGCCTGGACGCCAGCTGTGTTCTTGATCTTAGTCAGCTGCGGGCTGATGTCGGTATCTTTCGGGCCGTAGGTTTCGTTGGCAACCAGCGTGATGCCGTATTTTCCCGCAACCGCTTCGGTCTCCTTCTTGCCGGAGGCGCCGAAACCGGAGGTTTCCGAAAGTAGTGCCACCTTGGTCAGGCCGCGTTTCTTCATGTCCTCAAAGACTTTTTCAGCTGCCATGCGGTCGGTGTGCGGCGTCTTGAAAACCCACTTCTTGACCGGCTCGACGATGACCACAGCACCAGCCAGCGAGATGAACGGAATGCCGGCTTTTTCGACCAGCGGGGCAGAAGACATGGTGGCGCCGGTAGTCGTGCCGCCGACCAGAATGTCGACCTTGTCATCGTCAATCAGGCGCTTGGTGAAGCCATTCGCCTTGCCGGCATCGCTACCGTCATCGTAATGCACCAGTTCGAGCGGACGACCGAGGACGCCGCCCTTTTTGTTGATCTCTTCGACGTAGAGCTGCAAAGTCTTCAGTTCCGGGTCGCCCAGGAAGGCGGCCGGACCGGTGACGGAGAGCACGGAGCCGATCTTGATCGGCTCGGCAGCGAGGGCGCCAAAAGCACCGAGTACCAGGGCGGCACCGGCAACGAGTTTTTTCATGGTTTGTTTCATGGTTTGTCTCCTCCAAGGGTTGTTGTGGGGTGTTGCGGTTAAGACTACTTCCGTCATTCCCGGCTTGACCGGGAATCCAGGTGTGCGCCTCTGGATTCCCGCCGCCGCGGGAATGACAGCAAGGGGTTTTCAAACACGCTCGATCACCATCGCGATGCCTTGCCCGACACCAATACACATGGTGCACAGGGCGTAGCGACCGCCACGGCGTTTGAGTTCATAAGCAGCGGTGGTGACCAGCCGGGCACCGCTCATGCCGAGCGGGTGGCCGAGCGCGATCGCGCCGCCGTTGGGATTCACATGGCTGGCGTCGTCGGTCAGGCCGAGGTCGCGCAGCACCGCCAGCGCCTGGGCGGCGAAGGCTTCATTCAGTTCGATGACGTCCATCTGCGCCAGCGTCAGGCCAGTCTGGGCCAGCACCTTGCGCACGGCGGGGGCGGGGCCGAAACCCATGATGCGCGGGGCAACGCCGGCCGTGGCCATGCCGACGACGCGGGCCAGCGGCTTGAGGCCATATTGTTCGACGGCAGAACCGGAAGCGATGAGCAAGGCGCAGGCGCCGTCATTGACGCCGGAGGCATTGCCCGCCGTGACGGTCAGTTCCGCGCCATTGACGCCTTTCAGCTTGGCCAGCATGTCGACCGTGGTTTCCGGGCGTGGGTGCTCGTCGGTGGTGACGACTTTTGGCTCACCTTTTTTCTGGGCAATGACGACTGGCACCAGTTCGTCGGCGAAACGTCCGGCGGCATTCGCGGCACCCCAGCGCTGTTGTGAACGGACGGCGAAAGCATCCTGATCGGCGCGGGAAATGTTGAATTGCTCGGCGACGTTGTCGGCTGTTTGCGGCATCGAATGGGTGTCGTAGAGTTTTTTCATCAGCGGATTGCTGAAGCGCCAGCCGATGGTGGTGTCGTAGATCGACGCGTTGCGTGAGTAGGCAGATTCCGCCTTGCCCATGACAAACGGCGCGCGCGACATGCTTTCGACGCCGCCGGCAAGCATCAACGAGGTTTCGCCCGACTTGATCGAACGCGCCGCCAGGCCGACGGCATCCATTCCTGAGCCACAAAGGCGGTTGACCGTAGTACCCGGCACTTCAATCGGCAGCCCGGCGAGCAGGCCGGACATGCGTGCAACGTTGCGATTGTCTTCGCCGGCCTGATTGGCGCAGCCGTAGATGATGTCATCGACGGCAGTCCAGTCGACTTGTGGGTTGCGCTGCATCAGCGCCGTGAGCGGAATGGCGCCGAGATCGTCCGGGCGGACACCGGCCAAGGCGCCACCGTAGCGGCCGATGGGGGTGCGGATGGCATCGCAGATAAAGGCTTGGGTCATGAAATTCCTTTCAGTTTCCGAAGGTCATCCCCGCACAGGCGGGGATCCAGTTTTTCGCACAATCTGGATTCCCGCCTGCGCGGGAATGACAGGGTGGTTGTTTAGTTCTGCTTCGGGCGTTCGTCGAGAACACGCTTGGCCTTGCCGGTCAGCGTCCGTGGGATGGAATCGTGCTCCATGACGGTGATCCGGGTCGTAATGCCAACGACTGTCTTGATTCGGTGCTGCAGTTCCTTGCTGATCGCCTGGATTTCAGTGGCGGTAAGCTTGCCGGAGATCTCATGCTGCAATTCGCAGCGCACTTCTACGTTGTCGAGGTGGCCGTCGCGGGTGAGCAGAATCTGGTAGGTGCCGGCCAGACGCTGGTCGCGCAGGATCTGCTCTTCGATCTGGGTCGGGAAGACATTGACGCCACGGACAATCAGCATGTCGTCGGAGCGGCCGGTGATCTTGCCGATACGGCGGAAGGAGCGCGAGGTCGGCGGCAGCAGGCGGGTCAGGTCGCGGGTGCGGTAACGGATGACCGGGAAGGCTTCCTTGGTCAGCGAGGTGAACACCAGTTCGCCTTCTTCGCCGTCGGGTAGCACTTCGCCGGTTTCCGGGTCGATGATTTCCGGGTAGAAATGGTCTTCCCAGATCACCGGGCCGTCCTTGCTTTCGATACATTCGCAAGCAACGCCGGGGCCCATCACTTCGGTCAGACCATAAATATCGATCGCGTCGATGCCAAGCTTGCGCTCGATCTCGCCGCGCATACCTTCGCCCCAGGGTTCGGCGCCGAAAATGCCGATCTTGAGTGAAATGTCTTCTGGCTTGATGCCCTGACGCTCGAATTCCTCGGCAATCACCAGCGAGTAAGACGGCGTCACCATGATGACTTCCGGCTTGAAGTCCATGATCTGCTGGACCTGCTTCTCAGTCTGGCCGCCCGACATCGGCACGACGACACAACCCAGGCGCTCGGCCCCGTAGTGAGCCCCCAGGCCGCCAGTGAACATGCCGTAACCGTAGGCGACGTGCACCATGTCGCCAGCCCTTGCGCCGGCAGCGCGGAGGGAACGGGCAACGATATTCGCCCAGTTGTTGATGTCGTTAGCGGTGTAGCCGACGACGATGGATTTGCCGGTTGTGCCGGAAGAGGCGTGCAGACGGGAAACCTGATCGCGCGGCACGGCAAACAAGCCGAACGGATACTCATCGCGCAGCGCCGATTTGGTCATGAAGGGGAACTTGGCGAGATCGGCCAGGCATTTCAGGTCGTCTGGGTGCACGCCTTTTTCGTCGAAGGCTTTTTTGTGGTGCGGCACGTTTTCATAGGCGTGCTTGAGCGACCATTTCAGGCGTTCCAGTTGCAGCGCCGAGATTTCCACGCGGCTGGCCTTTTCGATTGGCTCAAGATCGCCGGGCAGGGATTTTTTGACGGTCATGGGTGTCTCCTCTCTCTTGTGTTTTTGGGCTTAACCGGCTTGTTGCAGGCCGGCGATAACTTCGCCATTGATGCGATAACTTTTGCCCCGGAAGAGGGCAACGGTCTTGCCACCGACGATGCGCACAGTCACGTCATAGACGCCGGTGCGGCCGGATTGCGATTGCTCGATGGCTTCGGCTTCGAGCGTCTCACCTTCCTTGGCTGGCGCCAGAAAGTCGATATTGCAGGCCGAGGCAACGGTGTTCTTGTTGTAGCTGTTGCAGGCGTAGGCGAAAGCGGTGTCGGCCAGGCTGAAAATCATGCCGCCGTGGCAAATGTGATGGCCATTGACCATGTCGGCGCGCACCGTCATGGTGAGCAGCGACTTGCCCGGTTGGACGCGGACGATTTGCAGGCCAAGTGCTTGCGCTGCCTGGTCGCGCGACCACATGGCGGCGGCAGTGGCATCGGCCATGGTTTGTGCTTCGGCGGGGGAGAGCTTGTGTTCAGTCATGGATGTTTCTTCCGGCAAAAACGGCGCGCTGGATCAGCGGGGAAATGCGGTAACGGTCTTCGCCATAGCTGGCGCCGAGGTTGGCCAGCACGTCGCGAATCGCTGCGACACCGACCTGATCGGCCCAGGCAAGCGGGCCTTGCGGGTAATTGACACCGAGACGCATGGCTGAGTCAGCACCGCTGACTGAACAAACACCCTGATTGACGGCATCGGCCGCTTCGTTGGCCAGCATGGCGACAGTGCGCATGACCGCCAGACCGGGAATGTCGCGCAGGCGCGATACGGCAAAGCCGGCCGCTTGCAACAGGCCGATGGCCGATGAAATAGCCGCTGGCTCGCATTGTTCGGCGACAGCAATCGCCAGGCGGCTGGCCTTGCAGTAATCCAGTGCCAGATCGATTAGTACGGTATTGGCCACACCATTTTCAGCGGCGCGCTGGGTGGCGCTGCGGCCATCAGTGACATAAAGCGCGGCCAAGCCGATGGTGGCGACGCGACCATCGCTGGTGGGGCTGCGGCTGAACGACAGACCGCAGTGTTCAAGCCGTTCGGCCAACGCTTCTGCTGCGGTCGACTCGCCAAAAAGGCTAATTTTGCCGGCCGGTGATTGCTTGGCTTCGCTCTGCGCGGCGGGCTTTTCAGCGCCGGCCCGGTAGTCATAAAAACCACGGCCGGTTTTCTTGCCGTAGA
The DNA here is from genome assembly GCA_038250105.1 of Burkholderiales bacterium. GTDB lineage: Bacteria > Pseudomonadota > Gammaproteobacteria > Burkholderiales > Rhodocyclaceae > Azonexus. Next base: position 11,231 of record JBBSCQ010000036.1, read on the forward strand.
AACCGGCGTCGACCAGTTCTTGCTGGATTAACGACGGCAGGAAACGCTGGTCGTTGTAGAAGGCGTTCCACACCGAGCGGGTGACGGCGAAATTGACGTCGTGGCCAATCATGTCGGTCAGCTCGAACGGTCCCATGCGGAAACCACCGGCTTCGCGCATGACGGCATCAATAGTGGCGCAATCGGCGGCGCCTTCGTTGAGCAGGCGCATGGCCTCGGCGTAATAGGGCCGGGCAACGCGATTGACGATGAAGCCGGGCGTCGATTTGGCATGCACTGCAGTTTTGCCCCAAGCGCTGGCCGTGGCAAACAGCGTTTCGGCGATAGCGCGGTCGGTGGCCAGACCAGAAACGATCTCGACCAGCGCCATTAGCGGTGCCGGGTTGAAAAAGTGCAGGCCAGCCAGCCGTTCCGGGTTTTTCAGCGCTGCGCCGATAGCTGTGACGGAAATCGACGAGGTATTTGTGCCAAAAATGCAGTCGACCGCAACAATGCTTTCGAGGTCGCGGTAGAGCGTTTGCTTGGCTTCGAGGTTTTCGACAATGGCTTCAATGACCAGTCCGGCATCGGCCAGATCGCTCAGTTGTTCGACGGGAAACAAGCGCTCGCTCGCGGCGCTGGCCGCTGCTGCGGTCAACTTGCCTTTTTCGGCCATTTTGGCGAACTGAGCGCGAATGCCGGCGATGGCGGATTCAGCAGCGCCGGGGCGGTTGTCGAGCAGCTTGACCGAGTGGCCAGCGGCGGCAGCGACCTGAGCAATGCCGGCCCCCATCGCGCCGGAACCGACAACGGCGATGATGGTGCTGGTTGGGAGGGAATGTGTATTCATTATTTGACCTTGAGTCGAACCGCAGAGCCGAAACCTTCGTCATTCCCGCGTAGGCGGGAATCTACCAGTGACAAAGTAGTGGATCCCGGCCTACGCGGGGATGACGTGCTTAGGCGGCACGACATTTTTAGGCGGCGCGGCGTTTTCATTGTCATCAGTGCGCTTCTGCGGTTCATGGTTTTATTCACCGGTAAAGTTCGGAGCACGTTTGGCCATGAAGGCGGCGACGCCTTCGGCGTAATCCGTGCTCCAGCCCAGTTCGCGCATGAAACCGCCTTCGAAGGAGAGTTGCTGCTCCAGCGTGTGGCCGGGGGCGGCGTGCATTGCCTGACGGGTGCGAACCAGCGCCTTGGTCGGGGCGGTGGAAAGTTGCTGAGCAATGCCGTCGACCGTAGCCACGAAGTCGGCCGCGTCGACGGCGGCCCAGATCAGGCCCCATTCGGCGGCTTTTTCGGCCGACAGTTTGTCGGCGAGCAGGGCGAGGCCCATGGCGCGCGCCATGCCGACGCGCTGCGGCAGGAACCAGGTGCCGCCGGTATCAGGAATTAGGCCGATTTTGCTGAAGGCCTGCAGGAAGGAGGCGGCTTTGCTTGCAATCACCAGATCGCAAGCCAGCGCCACCGAGGCGCCGGCGCCGGCAGCGATGCCATTGACCGCAGCAATGGTCGGCACGCGCAGGTTTTGCAAGCGCAGCACTAGCGGCTTGTAATTGGCTTCAACGACATTGCCGATGTCCGGCATCTTGCCGTCGATCATTGCCATGTCCGGATCAGCCAAGTCCTGGCCGGCACAGAAAGCGCGACCGGCCCCGGTCAGGACGAGAACGCGGATGGTCTTGTCGGCTTGCACGTGGTCGAGCGCAACGCGCAGTTCGGCGTGCATCTCGCCGGTGAAGCTGTTCAGCTTGTCCGGGCGGTTCAGGGTCAGGCGGGCGATACCGGCGCTAACTTCAAACAGGATGTTTTCGAAATTCATGGGGCTCTTTTGATGCTAAGTCGCCGAGGCGTAGAGAAAATCAAGGATCTGGCTTTTGCCTTCCTCTGCGCCTTCGTGCCTCGGCGTCTAGCTAAAAATCAAACGTGATAACGACGCTGCACGACGCGGAAGCGATTGGCAACGAAGGCAGAATCCGAGTACGAGGCATTGGCCGAAGGGTTGCCGCCGGTGCCGTGGTAGTCGGAGAAAGCCGCTGACTGATTGACGAAAACGCCGCCGGTCAGGTTGATCGACAGGGCAACCTTGGAACGCCAGGTGGCCGCGGTCATCGCCTCAATCACTTCCGGCTTGGTCGAATAGACGCCTGCGGTCAACGCGCCGTGGGTGCTGATAATGCGTTCAGACAGCGCGATGGCGGTGGCGGTATCGGCAACCTTGACGATGAAGCTGATCGGGCCGAAACGCTCTTCCATGTAAGCCGCTTCTTGGCCAGCATCGCAGGCGAGCAGAACCGGGGTGCGGACTTCGGCTTGCGGGAATTCCGGGTTTTCCAGCTTGGTCGGGGCGAGGATGACCGTGCCCAGTTTGCCGGAACCAGCTTCTTCGATGCGCTTCAGCGTATCAGCCGACTGGATGGCGCCGAGTACGGCGTGGGCGACTTCCGGCTTGGCCAGGAAGCTGGTGACGGCGCGGGCGAGATCGGCACAAATCTCGTCATAGGACTTGTGGCCGTCTTCCGTTTCAATGCCGCCGGCCGGCACCAGAATGGCTTGCGATGTCGTGCACATCTGGCCGGAATAGAGCGACAGCGTGAAGGCCAGATTACGCAGCATCGGCTTGTAAGCATCGGTCGAGTCGATGACGATGTTGTTGACGCCAGCTAGTTCGGCATAGACCTGCGCCTGACGGCAATGGTCGATTAGCCATTGGCCGAAAACGTTGCCGCCAGTGAAATCGACCGACTTGATCGCCGGATGAGTGACCAAAGCCTGAGTGGTTTCACGCTGATCAGTAACGCAGAGGGTGACCAGATCAGGATTGATGCCGTTTTCAGCGAGTACGGCACGGATGGTGCGCACGGTAATTGCTGCCGGCAGGATGGCGTTGCTGTGTGGCTTGACGATCACCGCATTGCCAGTGGCCAGCGCCGCGAACAGGCCGGGGTAGGTGTTCCAAGTCGGGAAGGTACCGCAACCGACAACAACCGCCACGCCGCGACCGACGATTTCAAAATTCTTCTTCAGGACGAGCGGCGGGTTCTTGCCCTGTGGCTTTTCCCAGATCGCTTCGCCCGGTACGAAGTTCATTTCGCGGTAGGCGTAAGCGACGGCTTCGAGGCCGCGGTCCTGAGCGTGCGGCGCGCCGGCCTGGAAGGCCATCATCCAGCCCTGGCCGGTGGTCAGCATGACGGCGTGGGCGAGTTCAAAACTCTGTTTGTTGAGACGGTCAAGCATTTCCAGGCAGAGGCCGGTGCGGCCATCGGTGCCGGCGGCTTGCCAGGCGGTCATGGCCTTTTCGCCTGCGCTGATCAGCGCCTCAATTTCGCAAACCGGGTATTGCACATTCAGCTCGACCCCATAAGGCGACTGCTCGCCGCCGGCCCAGCCAGTTTCCCCGGGTTGGCCGAGCGCGAATTGCTGGCCGAGATGGCTGTCGAAAGCCTTCTTGCCATCTTCCGGGGCCGTTTCGCCATAGGCGCGCGGGCTCGGCATTTCATTGTAGGCAGCCCAGTAGCCGCGGGTATGTATGGCGTTCAGCGCGCCTTCAAGTGTGGCGTGGTGCTTGTCGAATAGGGGGTGAGTCATGTGCTTCCTCCAGGAGTGGGGCGAATTCTTGTCGGATGGCAGCCAATCCTGGCCGCGTTCTGATCGATACGTAACGAACTAATGCATATGCAGTCAAAGCAATGTATCACGTCATTAGGGTGGTTTGTAAAGTTTTAAATTAAGGAATGTGTTCCGCAGTGCAGCAAAAATCTTTTTTAAAACAATCATACGGTACTGATTTATAAGGGGTAATTTGTAGAATTTCAGGCGTATTTAAGGGGTTTTGCTTGGTTTTTGTTTGCAAAGCGATACAAAACAAGTTGACGGATGCTTGTATTTTGTAACATGATTCATTTGCGGCGCCGAGTTGGCGGTTGCTGGTATCACAACGATCAAACCTTTGGAGGAGACACCGATGGCTAGCCATAAAGAAAAGTTTGCAGACAAGATGGAATTCCCGCCGGCAATTGAACAGCCGAATATTTATCCACTTTCATGGAACGTCAAGACGAAGAAATTGCAGGAAGTCTGGGAAGCCTCCCTGCGCGAAAACTGGGATCCGGAAAAGCTGCCTTGGGACACGCTGGATGTCGATAGCTACACATGGGAAGAGCGCGAATCCATCGCTTACTGGTGGAGCCTGCTCTCCGTATTCGATGCTTCCGCCCCGCCGGTTTTTGCCGAAGCGCTGATCAAGACCTATGAAGTGCATGAGGAAGATCCGGTTCGCAAGTGCTTCTTCTCAGTTGTCCGTGATGAGCAGAACCACGAAATCATGTGCGGTCTGGCGATCACCAAGATGCTCGGCCACCCGGACCCGATTACCTATGTACCAAAGACCGAGTTAGGCAAGCGCCTGCAGAAAAACGTTCAATGGCTCTACTTTAACGGTGCCCGTTACTGGACCGGCTACAAGAAGGCTGTGCCTAAGTACGACCTGGCAGTCTTGTTCAGCTCTTTCCTGATGGGCGAAATCGCTGCCGCCACTATCTTCAAGCAGATGTTCGAAAACTCCCGCGAAGCCGTCTTCAAGGAAGGTTTCAAGAACATCGGCCGCGACGAAGGCCGTCACATGGCGATCTGCATGGCGGTGATGGAACGCGATTACCCCGGCTTGGCGGAAGAAACCAAGGGCATCGTCACCAAGCAAATTCGCGCTGGTTACCTGTTCCTGTCCGCCGTGCTGTTCGAGCCGCCGATGGAATTCTGGGATCTGCCGGCCGACTTCATCGCCAACCAGCGTGAAGGCGAAGAAGTGGCGCGCGGTGCCGGTTTCGGTATCCCGAGCTACGAGGCCAAGCTGGAAAACTGGAAGAGCGCGATGCTCAACTTGAAAGGCGTGCTTGATCGCTACAACATCCCGTTCCCGGCCATTCCGGAAGTCGGCATCTCCGGTCAGGAAGTGTCTGATGTGGATCTCGACGATATCATTCCGGTTTTCTAAGTAACGCTAATTAATTCGTTATCCCCGCGTCGGCGGGGATCCAGCTTTTGATTGAAGCTCTGGATTCCTACCTGCGCGGGAATGACAGTTTTTGGTTTTTTTAGCGGTTGACCGTAGCAATGCACCGGCCGGTGCCTCATAGAGGTGCCGGCCTTGCCACAACAGAGAAACGAATAATCAAGGGGAAGAAAATGGCTCGTATCGTGATGCAGCCCTCGGGCAAATCAGTGGATTGTGCTTATGGCGACACGGTTTTGATGGCGCTGGAAAAGGCCGGTTACGCCCTGCCCAACAATTGCCGCGCCGGGGCTTGTGGCGAATGCAAGGTCAAGGTCACCACCGGTCAATTCGACCAGGGCATGGTGCTCGACATGGCTTTGTCGCAGGAAGAGCGCAAACAAGGCTACGGCCTGATGTGCATGGCCAAGCCGATTTCCGAAGAACTGGTTATTGAGTGGGGCACGCTCGATGCCAAGCCCAAGCTCTTTCCGCCGCGCGAAGATGCCCTGTTCGTCGTCACCGACAAGCGCCCGGTCGCGGCTCGCGTTGTCGAGCTGCGCCTGCGCCCGGTCGGCCAACCGGTGCGTTACTGGCCTGGTCAATATGTCACTGTAGGCAATCCGCGGGCCGATGTGCCGGCTCGGGCCTATTCCATTTCCAACGCGCCGCGCCCGGATGGCGAACTGGTGCTGCAGATCGCTCGTGCTGAAGGCGGCGTCACCAGTAACTGGATTCACGACAGCCTGCAAATTGGCGAGAACGTCAAGATTTCCGGCGCCTACGGTACTTTCATTGGTGATCCGTCGGTTGATACGCCGGTGCTTTGCCTCGCTGCTGGAACCGGCCTGGCGCCTATCCTTGCCTTGGCCGAAGCTGCCTTGAAGCGTGGCTTCAAGAAACCGGTGGCAATGGTTTTCTCGGCCCGTACCAAGGAAGATGTTTACAGCCAGGGCATGATGGCCTGGTGGCGGACCAAGCACCGCAATTTCGACTACAAGATCACGCTGACTCGCGAAACAGCAGAAGGCTATCTCGCTGGCCGGATTGGCGAGGTGCTGCCGAAAGTCTTCACCGATCTCTCCAAGCACACCATTTTCGCCGCCGGCAGTCCCGAGTTTGTTGCGGCCTGTGTCGACGTCGTCAAAAAACTCGGTGCCAAGGATGAATTGATCCACACTGAAGGCTTTTTCGCCCAGCAGCAACCGGTGGTGGCGGACGCCGATCACCTATTGCCGGCTTAGCTGAACACGCGACGCCCTGTTCAGAGCGGAGTGGAATCGCTACCATGCTGGTCTTTCTGCTCTGTTCGACACCGTGATCCCGCCTATCCAGAACCGCCTCGACGATTTTCGCCATAAAACCCGCGTCCAGGCCGGCTCGCTGATCATTTCGGTCTTCGGCGATGCTGTGCTGCCGCGCGGCGGCCGCATCTGGCTGGGCAGTCTGATTCGCCTGCTTGAACCGTTGCAACTCAATGAGCGCCTGGTTCGCACTTCGGTGTTCCGGCTGGCGAAAGAAGAATGGTTGCGCACTGAAACAGTTGGCCGACGTGCCGACTATGTGCTGACCAACTCCGGTCGGCGGCGTTTCGAAGAAGCTTCACGGCACATTTACGCCTCGCATGCCCCGTTCTGGGATCGCCGCTGGCGGCTGATTCTGGCGGTCGGTGAATTCGACCCGAAGGAACGTGACCGGCTGCGTCAAGCCTTGTTCTGGCAAGGTTTTGGCGTGCTCGGCGCTGATTGCTTCGTGCATCCTTCGGCCGATCTCACTGCCGCTTACGATGCGCTGGTGGCCGAAGGTCTGGCCGAGTATCTCGATCGTCTGATGCCCTTGCTCGCCGCCGATTCGCGCTCCGGGCTGTCGGCCAATGATGCCGATCTGGTTCGCCGCGCCTGGAATCTCGACGCCCTGGCCAGCGCCTATGGCGAATTTGTCGCCACCTATTTACCGATGCTGGCTGAGCTGCGCGGCGATCGTCAGGCCGAGGTCGGCGAAGAGGATGCTTTCCTGCTTCGCACCCTGCTGATTCACGACTATCGCCGCCTGTTGCTGCGCGACCCGGAGTTGCCGGATGTCCTGCTCCCGGTCGATTGGCCCGGCCAGAAGGCCCGCCTGCTCTGCAAGGAGCTCTACCGCCGGCTGGTGCCCGCTTCAGAGCGCCATCTCGATAGCCTGCTGACTCTGGCCGATGGCAGTAATCCGCCGAGCGACCCGGCCTACGCTGAGCGCTTCCCGCAGGATGATCCGCTGGCGGCGATGGCGCAGTAATCCTTGGTTTTAGCTGTTTTTGCCGGTCGACCCTAGCAGTCACCAGCGCGACAGCGAAATCCACACGATGCCCAGCCATTCATGCAGCGCATAGTAGGAAGTTTGCACCGCCTTCGCCTGCGGTAGCCAATCGAATACCCCAAACGGCTCGCGCCGCCGGCCTTTGAAATCAGTCGGCCCGGCCACTACCTCCAGCCCTGCCGCCTCGAACAGGCGCCGCGCCCGTGGTATGTGAAACGCCTGCGTTACGAGTATGACCCGCCGAATGCCAGCCGCCTTGAGAATGGCGGCAGACATCGTCGCGTTGTCGGCCGTATCCATCGATTCCATTTCCCGCCAACGCACCGCCACACCAAATTCGCGCTCGATAATATCGCCCATCACTTCGGCCTCGGAACGACTGGCTTTGTGCGGCCGCCCGCCACTGACCAGCAGTGGTAGTTGCAGCTGCCCCGCCAGTGTGGCGCCATAGCGCAGTCTGACCAGTGTTCGTTCGTTCGCCGTGTCGCCACCGTACTCAGTCGCCTCAATCTGTAACCCACTACCCAGAACAACGATCGCCTGGGCGCCGGCTGCATCAGTCAGCACCGGGCCAGCCCGTTCCTCCAGTGTTGCAATCAGTAGGTTGGCAACAGGCGGCAGGCTCTGCGCCAAGCTCAGGCAACCGCCGATCAAGGCCAGCCCGAGCGCCCAGCGCCGCTGGCGGAACAAGGCCGCGAGGCCAAGCAGCAGCAAGCCGTTGGCGGGGGGCAAAAGCAGCCCACCGAGCAGGTTTTTCAAGAAGAGGGCAATGGACATGCGTTGAGAATGGCTTGATCTTGTGGTGTAGGCGCCGAGTATGGTCGGTCGGTCGCTTCCGGGCAACGGCGAGCCAAGCGTAAATGTTTCCCGCGACCTTGTGCTTGAAGAACAGGCCGCTCGGTTTTCTAAACTTGCGCTATGCGCCAGTACCCCTTTTCTTCATTTCCACCAGTGGAATCACTTCCGGCATATGAATCCGTTTGCGGTCAGGTTCGACCTCGGTTAGCGCCGTGGTTTCAACCATCGTCGCCAGGCAGCGTCGGGTCAGGTCCTGATAGGTGTGCGTGCCTTCGAGCTTCCAGGCGATTTCTTCATCCGAGAGTTGCCGAATCACCTTGGCCGGCATGCCGGCGGCCAGGCTGCGAGCGGGGATTTCGACGCCGGCTTTGACGAAGGCGCAGGCGGCGATGATGGCTGATTCGCCAATCACGGCGTTGTCCATGATCACGGCGTTCATGCCGATCAAGGCATTCTTGCCGATGCGACAGCCATGCAGCACAGCGCCGTGGCCGACATGGCCATCTTCTTCGACGACGGTGTCGGTGCCGGGAAAGCCGTGCATGACGCAGGTGTCCTGCAAATTGGCGCCGCGTTCAAGAATCAGCCGGCCAAAATCACCACGCAAACTGGCACAGGGGCCGACATAGCAGTCGGGGCCGACGATTACGTCGCCAATAAGTACGGCGGTCGGATGGACAAAGGCGGTCGGATCAACGACCGGTACAATGCCGTCGATGGCATAAACACGCAGGGTATTCACAAAAGACTCCTGATAGTAGATTATGCGATTCTATATATTAAAAGTAATTTCGACATGTGGAAGTTTGGGGGGCCAAGATGAGCGAAGAGATAGAAAGCAAACAAGGCGAGGGGAAGCACGGGGTTCAGTCGCTGGAAATTGGTATGGGTATTTTGCGCGCCATGGTCAACGGCCAGCGCTCGATGATGTTGAAAGATATTGCTGCCGCCGCTGAGATGCCGGCCTCGAAAGCGCATCGGTACTTGGTCAGCCTGATTCGTGCCGGTTTAGTTGAGCAGGACCCGATGACTTCGCGTTACGACATCGGCCCCTTCGCCCTCAATATTGGTCTGGTGGCGATTGATCGACTTGATCGGGTGCGCCTCGGCCTGACGGCGATTGCCCAATTACGTGACGAAATTAACGAAACGACGGCGCTGGCGGTGTGGGGTGATGCTGGGCCGGTGATTGTGCGCTGGGAACGGCCGCGCCGACCCATCACGGTGAATGTGATCACCGGAACGGCGCTTGATTTGCTTACCTCCGCGAGTGGCCGGGTCTTTGCTGCCTGGTTGCCGAAAGAAATGGCCAATCGTTTGATCGAGCGTCGGCTCAAAGCCGGCGATTTGCCTGCTGACCTGCAAAGTAGGGCGGCGGTTGATAGCATGCTGCAAAAAGTCCGCGCCGATGGCTATGCCAGCGTTACGGACTATCACAAGGCGACAGGTGTAGAAGCGGCGTCGGCGCCAGTATTCAACTTCAAGCGCGAAATCAGCCTCACTTTGGTGGTTGTGGGCGTCAAGGGGATGTTCGACATGGACCCGAACGGCGCGGTAATCGTGGCGTTGAAGCAGGCGGCAAGTGAGTTGTCGACGCGCTTGGGTTACACACCGCCTTAAGCGGTAGAGAATAGCTGCCAGAGCCTGAAGTTTCACCATTAACCCGCTCTTTGGCGGGTTTTTAGTCTGTGGCGCATTTGCCGCATAAGCTAAACGGCATAAATCCGCTCACGTTGTTTTGATACGAAAATTTAATCTTGTACGATCTTTTGTATCATTTTTCTTGACAGAATTAATTCCTCATTTCAGAATCTGTTCTGCGAAAAAGAAAGCATACTTCCCCACAGCTATGGCTGATCACAACAGGAGGCGACATGAACAAGAGAAAAATCGGCCACGGCCGGGCTGCACTTATTAAGCGAAGGGGCTTCTGATGCTGGCTCAGTTCCTGCAATTTCTCTTTTCCGGCGTTACCGTTGGTGCGACCTATGCTTTGGCGGCGCTCGGCTTCACGCTGATCTATAACGCCAGCAATGTGATCAACTTTGCGCAAGGCGAATTCATCATGTTGGGCGGCATGCTGGCCGTCTATTTCACCCAGGCTGGGTTGCCGCTACCGGTCGCGCTAGTGCTGGCCATTCTGATTCCCGCCATCGTCGGCATCCTCGTGGAAAAGCTAGCCATTGAGCCAGTCAAGGGGGCGGAAACCGTAACGCTGATTATCATCACCATCGGCACATCGCTGGTTTTGCGTGGTCTGGTCCAAGTCTGGCTCGGTAAGGGTACGCACAGCCTGCCGGCCTTTTCGGGCGATGAGCCAATTCAGATTCTTGGCGCCACGTTGCTGCCGCAGAGCCTGTGGGTGCTCGGCGTCACCGCATTGGTGGTCGTTGCGCTTTGGTACTTCTTCAACCGTACGCTGCAGGGCAAGGCCATGCTCGCCACCTCATTCAACCGCGTGGCGGCAGAACTGGTCGGGATCAATACCAGCTGGGTGTTGTTCATGAGTTTCGCCATGTCGGCCGCGCTCGGCGCCCTGGGCGGCATTCTGGTGACGCCGATCACGCTGACCTCCTACGATGTCGGCATCATGCTCGGTCTCAAGGGCTTCGTCGCCGCCGTCGTTGGTGGTTTGGGCAATGGCTTGGGTGCCGTGCTCGGTGGCTTGCTGGTCGGTATTCTCGAAGCCATGGGTGCCGGTTACATTTCATCGAGCTACAAGGATGCGATCCCGTTTGTGCTCATTCTGCTCATTCTCTTCTTTATGCCACGCGGTCTGTTCGGCGGCAAATCGACGGATCGGGTGTAAGTATGAAAAAGAACGCCTATTTCGGCCTCTATATTGTGATGGCGATTCTGCTGGTGCTGCCCTTCGTGCTGCCCAACAGTTTCTATCTTGATCTGGCTATTCGCATGGCGATCAATGCCATAATCGTGCTTGGCCTTAACCTGCTGATCGGCTTTGCTGGCCAGATCAGCCTCGGTCACGCCGGTTTTCTTGGTATCGGCGCCTACGCCTCGGCGGTGTTGCCGACCCACTTTGGTTGGCATCCGCTATTGGCCATGGTCGCCGGAGCGGTCGTCACGGGTTTACTCGCCGGTCTGGTGGCCCGCCCGATTTTCAAGCTCAAAGGCCACTATCTGGCAATGGCGACGCTTGGTCTGGGCATTATTATCAATATCGCACTGCGTAATGAAGCCGCCTGGACTGGCGGTCCGGACGGCATGCCAGTGCCGGCGATGGGTTTGTTCGGCTTCGAGCTGACGAGCGACAAGTATTGGTATTGGGTCATCGCGCTGTTGCTTTCCGTTAGCGTCTGGGCCTCGCTCAACTTGATCGACTCGCCCTTCGGCCGCGCCCTGCGCGCCTTGCATGGTTCGGAAGTCGCATCGCAGGTGGTTGGGGTCGATGTTGTCCGCTACAAGGTCGCCATTTTTGTTTTGTCGGCCGTCTTCGCCAGCCTGATGGGCAGCGTCACCGCCCATTACGTCGGCTTCGTGACACCCAATCTGGCGGACTTCTTCCACTCGATCGAACTGGTGACGATGGTGGTGATTGGCGGCATGGCCTCAGTATATGGTTCGCTGGTTGGCGCGGTATTGCTCACCGCTTTGCCGCAGGCGCTGGCAACTTTTGAAGGCTGGGAAACCGTCGCCTTCGGAGCAATTTTGATGGTCTGCATGATCTTCATGCCCAAGGGCCTGGTTCCGACGCTGGCCGCTAAATTCGGGAAGGGCGACTGAGATGGCGCTACTCGATGTCAAAGACCTCTCCATTCACTTTGGCGGTGTCAAAGCGGTCCAGAACGTCAGCTTCAGCATTGATGCCGGCATCGTCTATGCCGTCATCGGCCCGAACGGAGCTGGCAAAACGACGCTATTCAACCTGATTACTGGGGTCTACACGCCAACCAGTGGCGAAATCAAACTTGATGGCGAGTCGATCGGTGGTAAGTCGCCAAATGAACTGGCAACTCGTGGCGTCGCCCGGACTTTCCAGAACCTGCAGATCTGCATGAACATGAGTGCCATCGAGAACGTCATGGTTGGTGCGCATCTGCGGCTGGATCGCAATCTGTTTAAAGCGGCGCTGCGCTTCCCGACGCTGAAACGGCGCGATGCCGAGTTGCGGATTGAAGCGGCCGAGTTGATGGCTTTCGTTGGCCTGGGAAAATATGTTGAAGCGCGCGCTGACAGCATGCCCTACGGCGCCCTCAAGCGCTTGGAGATTGCTCGTGCCTTGGCCATGAAGCCGCGCCTGATTTTCCTCGATGAGCCAGCAGCTGGCCTGAATCCGAAGGAAACCATTGAGGTCGATCACCTGGTGCGTAAAGTGGCTGATTCCGGTGTCACCGTTGTGCTGGTTGAGCACGATATGAAGATGGTGATGAATCTCTCGGATCGCATCCTGGTGCTTGATTACGGCAAGAAGCTGGCCGAAGGTACCGGTGAGGAAGTCCGCAAAAATCCCGACGTAATCGCCGCCTATCTCGGCGCGCACGCTTAGAAAACGGGGAAGAACATGGAAACACTACGCGTTATTACTGAAGAACATCAGAACCTGTGGCGCATTGCGACGACCATTGATCTGGTGGCTGATGAGATGGAAGCTGGCAGCAAGGTGGATCCCGCCTTTTTCGGCTCGATTTTTGATTACATCGAACAGTTCATGGATGCTTGCCACCATGCCAAGGAAGACGACTATCTCTTCCCGGTGTTGCGCCAGCGCAGTCCGGATGCGGCGCTGATTCTCGATCGCCTGCAGGCCGAACATCGCAACGGGCCGGAGGTGCTCAAGTCGCTTCGCACGCAGCTAGCGGCAACGGCAGCCGGCACGCTGGGCAATGCCGATTTTGCCGCCGCCCTGCGTACCTATACGCAGAGTTTGAAGAACCACATCCGTACCGAGGAAAAGGATGCCATGCCGCTGGCGCGCGAAGTGCTGACAGCGGAAGACTGGGCCGGTATCGACCGCGCCTTCCTCGATAACGATGACCCGTTATTTGGCGAGAAGGCCAAGGCCGAATTTCGCGAGTTGTTCCACCGAGTCGCCAGTCTGGCTCCAGAATCGATTGGCCTCGGCGCGCAAAGTGCCGGTCAGTTGCAACCGGGGGCGGCGCACGGTATCGGCGAGGTGTTGCTCTCGGTATCCGGGATGGAAAGCTGCTACGGCCGGATCAAGGCGCTAAAAGGCATTGATTTTGAAGTGCGGCGCGGTGAAACCGTCGCCCTGGTCGGCGCCAATGGCGCCGGCAAAACGACGCTGCTGCGCACGTTGTCCGGCGTCCAGCAGATGAGCGCCGGCAGCATCCATTTTGCCGGTCAAGACATCAGCAAACTACGCTCCGACATGCGCATGCGCAACGGCATTTGTCAGAGCCCGGAAGGGCGGCAAGTTTTCGGGCCATTGTCGATTGAGGACAACCTGCGTCTGGGCGCCTACACCCAGCCCAAGAGCCAGGTTGAGGGCGACATGGAAAAGGTCTTCTCGATGTTCCCCATCCTCAAGGAAAAGCGCAATCTGCCAGCCGGTACGCTCTCCGGCGGTCAACAGCAAATGCTGGCGATTGGCCGCGCCCTGATGGGTCGGCCGAAGCTGCTGCTTCTCGATGAGCCATCGATGGGCCTGGCGCCCTTGCTGGTTCAGGAGGTCTTCAACGTAGTCAAAACCTTGAAGGCACAGGGGATGACGATAATTCTGGCGGAACAGAACGCCTTCGCCGCGCTGGCCATTGCCGACCGTGGCTATGTGCTGGAAACCGGGACGATTACACTGAGCGGCACGGGGCAGTATCTGATCAGCAACGAACAGGTACGCGCGGCGTATTTGGGGATGTAGTTGGGGGTGGTCAGGGCCTGATCAATCAGCAATCGTCTGATTGATCAGGTTTTACGGTCGGATACGACCCAGAGTCGCCCCTCACATGAGAAAAAGTTGAGCGGCAGGTACACAAAGTACAGCAGACATTAGCGCAATTGCTTACCGGCAAGTCGTCGGCAACAGCTCAAATTCGGCCTGTTATTTGATTCAGACAGCAATGCGTCGACAAGCAGCCCTTCAACAGCTGAGCATCTCTAACGGAGCTTTTGGCAAACTCACACTGTGCCTCAACGCGTAATGGTTGATGTGAGCTAAAAATACGCTACGGCTATGGATTGAGAGTAATGCGAGGCATAATGTAATGTCATTACATTCAAAGAGCATGCAGACAGCTAGATGCTCACCAGCAGCCTACCATCTATGAGTATTCCACAACTCGACATTGATGAAATCATTGATCGTTCGGAACAAGGCAAAACTTTGCCTTTTATTTGTCGTGCTGAAGATGATCACCTTTATTTCGTCAAAGGACGAGATGCCGGTAGGCGTAGCCAAATTATTGAACTTATTTGCGGCCAACTTGCTTGGTCCTTTGGACTAGATATCGCTGCCTTCGCGATAGTCAATGTACCAGAGGCTTTGATCATGCCAGCTTTCAGACATGACATCAGCGACTTAGGCGCTGGGATGGCATTTGGTTCTCAAGCACTACCCCACGTTCAGGAGCTCAATATTGCTCAGTTGCAGTCTACGCTTCATGCGGACGAAATCAGCGATCGAATTGCAAAAGACATATTCATGTTTGACTGGTGGATTCAAAACGGTGACAGAACACTAACCAGCTTAGGCGGAAATCCAAATTTACTTTGGGACTGTGAAGCTAAACGACTGGTGGTGATTGATCACAATTGCGCCTTTGACCCTGAATTTTGTGGGCGATCCGCACTCGAACTACATGTGTTCGCGGATTCCGGTCGTGCAGTCTTTGATGACCTAGCTGAAAGGGCGCGCTACTTAGAAAGATTCTCGGTGGCACTAGCGGCTTTCGATATCGCTTGCGATAATGTCCCTCCAGAGTGGTGGTGGGTAGATGATGGTGTCCCCACTAATTTTGACCGTGATGTTGCAAAAGCCATACTGGCTCGCTTCGACAGCGCAATTTTTTGGAAGGAAGACTGATGAAAGCCGCCTGCGCTTACGCAGTTGTTCAATTCCGCCCATTCGTAGAAACAGGCGAGTTTGCCAATGTCGGTATTGTCTTGCTCGGAGTCGAGCATCGCTTTTTCGATTTTCAGCTGCTGAGAAAATATAGCCGAGTAACACGTTTTTTCCCTGAACTTGATCGCAAAGTTTATTTAGAAGCGATTGCTGGTTTTCGTAAAGAACTAGATCGGATTAAAGGTTTTGTTCGTCGTGAAGCCTTGGATGGCCGTCGGAAATCTGCCGACAAGGCGATGGCTGAACACGTCTTCATCGAGCTAACTCGTGCCCGTGAAGGTCTCCTGCGATTTGACAACCCGCGCTTGATCATGACTGACGACCCTAAGTCCAAATTGGAGGGGCTATTCGAGCATTATGTCGGTCGTAATTTCGCTACCAAAGAATATCAAGAGAGACTACTGGAAAACAAAGTCGGCCGACTTCTCTATAAGGCTAGCCTGCCATTTGGTGAGGGCAAAATTGGGAATGACGACTTTGTTGTGCGCTTTCCGTTCATTCATCGAGATAGCGATAGCAATAGGGTCACCGGAGTAATTAAGCCCCTGTATTTAGGTCAAGCTGACACTACCAGCCTGTTAACGAAGGGTGACAACTGGGTCAGCAAGGTGAAGAGACTCCAGCGCATGAATAAACTGCCACGGCATGTACTGTTTGCACTTGATGCGCCACCACATGATTCAGAACGGAGATTTAAGGCCTTTCAAGAGATTTCTCGTGAATTTGTCAAGCTGGGCGTCTGCGTCACGGAAGCAAGTAACGATCAAGAAATCCTGAGCTTCGCAAAGAATACGTTGTCAGCTATCGGATAGAGATTGACAGCAATTCAGTTGTGGCTGTGTTGCCCCTACAAAAGTTATTGTGCATAGCTCTAATGCATGGATGGCCGGTCTCTGATCTGAACCGGCTATTTTTATTGTGAATGCCAGTGGCCGTTGAGGCCGAGAACCTGAAGTAGCTTATCAGGCAGGTATCAGAGTGGAGTAGCCCTTCAGGCGTCCGGTCTGGAGGGAAGATGACCGGCCGGTTGTGGCCGATTTCTGCCTAAGCAGAGCCGTTTCAAGTGTGGTCAGGTAAACTAAGTTTTCAAGAGATGCCTTTAGGCGAAAGGATGCCATCATGGCCAAGAAAACACAGGTGACAGTTTCCAACGACGCAGCGGACTATAAAG
>JBBSCQ010000037.1:0-27194 GCA_038250105.1 Burkholderiales bacterium
AGCTGACGCTTCCCGAGCCGACGCTTCCCGAGCCGACGCTTCCCGAGCCGACGCTTCCCGAGCTGTCGCCTCCCGAGCTGACGCCTCCCGAGCTGACGCCTCCCGAGCTGACGCTTCCCGAGCTGACGCTTCCCGAGCCGACGCTTCCCGAGCCGACGCTTCCCGAGCTGTCGCCTCCCGAGCTGACGCTTCCCGAGCTGACGCTTCCCGAGCTGACGCTTCCCGAGCTGCCGCTTCTCGGGCGGTCGCTTCCCGAGCTGACGCTTCTCGGGCTGACGCTTCCCGGGCGGTCGCTTCTCGGGCGGTCGCTTCTCGGGCGGTCGCTTCCCGGGCTGACGCTTCTCGGGCTGACGCCTCCCGAGCAAGCTGTTGGCGTTCGGCCGCAATCCGCGCGGCATCCTGACGTTCAGCTTCCAGGCGTGCCGCCGTTTGTCGAGCCGCTTCCTGTTTTGCTGTAAGCAGTCGCTCGGCTTCCAGGCGTGCCAACTCTGCTTGCGCCGCAGCTTGTTGTGCGGCTTGTACCGCTTGATCTGGCTTGGCCACCTCGGCGACGCGTTCCTGCTCTGGCGGATCGATCGGCTTTTGGACGGGCTCTACAGCAACGGCGGGTTCCGGCGTGATGGGTTTGGTATCGGTTTCCAGAGTCCCGGCATCAACCCCTGCCGCAACGTCCAGTGTTGGCTTAGTAGGCGCGGCGGGAACGACGAATTCTGGCGCTTCAGATTTCTCCAAGGCGATAACGGGCCGGAATGGCTTCGGTGGGCGTGGCGCCCCTGTCCGCGCTTTTGCCGGCACCGCGACAGGCTCACTCTTGGGTACTGACGGCGTATCTTCTGGCGGTGAACTTCGGCTGACGACGGTCAGCCCCGCTTGCGTCGGGGCCGGTTCAGGCGCGGCGGCGGCTATGGCGGCAGGCGTTGGCGATACGGATTGTTCAACCGATGGCGGCGGCACTTCCGGGATGACGGCCGGCTTCACTTCGGCGATTGGCGCGGGAAGAAGCATGAGGCGCAACTCGGGCACGGCAACCCGACGCTCTTGCCAAGGAAAGGAAAAACCAGGTAGCCCAAATTCATCACCGCCGAAACTCAGGCTGAACAGCAAGGCATGAAAGAGCAGGGAAAACAGCAGCGCCAGCCTGAGTCGCCGGCCATTGGGGCGAGCCCGGCGGCCATAACCCGCCCCTGCCGTGGCCGTCATAGGCGGGACAGCCACGCCAGTGCACGCTGGCTGAATAGAAAAAATAGAAAAGGAAGTTGAATGCCCATTGCCCAAGTATTTCGTGGATAAAATTCCCCGTCAATGCGAATTTCATCGGGCAGGAGTCTGGCGAACCAGGCGGTAGCGCTCAGCCCTTGCTACGGTCGACGGCAAAAAACCCTTAATAATGGATTTCCATTGCGACAATAGTTGATCGACCAGCGCCGCCGCCCTTCAAGACATCGCATTGGCCAGCGGTAGTGCGTATAGTTGTCCCTCCCCCAGAAACTTGACCGAGCAGAGATGGAAACCATCCGCATTCGTGGCGCACGCACCCACAACCTGAAGAACATCAATCTTGATCTGCCGCGCAATCAGTTGATCGTGATTACCGGGCTGTCCGGTTCGGGCAAGTCTTCCCTGGCCTTTGACACCTTGTATGCCGAGGGGCAGCGGCGTTATGTTGAGTCGCTCTCAGCCTACGCCCGGCAGTTTTTGCAGTTGATGGAAAAGCCCGATGTTGATTTGATCGAAGGCTTGTCGCCGGCAATTTCCATCGAGCAAAAAGCCACTTCGCACAATCCGCGTTCCACCGTCGGCACCGTCACTGAAATCCACGATTACCTGCGCCTGCTTTTCGCCCGCGCCGGCACGCCGTATTGCCCGGAGCACAACCTGCCGCTCGAAGCGCAGACGGTGTCGCAGATGGTCGATCACGTCCTCGCCCTGCCGGCCGAAACCAAGCTGATGATCCTCGCCCCGGTGGTGGCCAACCGCAAGGGTGAGCAGCTTGATCTGTTTGCCGAATTGCGCGCCCAGGGTTTTGCCCGGGTACGGGTCAATGGCACTGTTTATGAAATCGACGATGTGCCAAAACTGGGCAAGGCGCAGAAGCACACGATTGATGTCGTGGTCGACCGCCTGAAGGTGCGCGATGACATGCGCCAGCGCCTCGCCGAATCCTTTGAAACCGCCCTGCGCCATGCCGAGGGCCGGGCGATTGCGCTGGAGATGGACGGCGGCAAGGAACATATGTTCTCCGCCAAGTTTGCCTGTCCGGTGTGCTCGTATGCCTTGCAGGAGCTGGAACCCCGGCTGTTTTCTTTCAACAACCCGATGGGCGCCTGCCCGAAGTGCGACGGGCTGGGGGTGATTCAGTTTTTTGACCCAAAACGGGTGGTGGTTAACCCGGCGCTGTCACTGGCGGCCGGGGCGATTCGCGGTTGGGACAAGAAAAACCACTTCTATTTCCAACTCATCACCTCACTGGCAGCGCATTTCGGCTTCGATGTCGATGTGCCCTATGCCTCGTTGCCGGCCGACATCCACGAATTGCTGTTATTCGGCTCCGGCCGCGTCGTGCTGCCTTTCCAGTACGCCAACGAACGCGGCCAGATGACGCTGCGCGAGCATGTCTTCGAGGGCATCATCAACAACCTGGAGCGGCGCTACAAGGAAAGCGACTCGCAGGCGGTGCGCGAGGAGTTGTCCAAGTTCATCAGCAACCAAAGTTGCCCGCACTGCAACGGCACCCGGCTGCGCATCGAAGCGCGCCACGTCCGGGTCGGCGCCAAGACGCTGCATGAAATCAGCCGTCTGCCGTTGGGCGAGGCGCGCAATTATTTCAATTGCCTCGAACTAACTGGCCACAAGGTGCAAGTGGCGGACAAGATTCTGAAAGAAATCACGGCGCGGATTTCCTTTCTGATCAACGTCGGGCTGGATTACCTCTGCCTCGAACGCTCGGCCGAAACGCTTTCCGGCGGCGAGGCGCAGCGTATCCGGCTGGCTTCGCAGATCGGCTCCGGGCTGACCGGCGTCATGTATGTACTGG
Organism: Burkholderiales bacterium; assembly: GCA_038250105.1. Lineage (GTDB taxonomy): Bacteria > Pseudomonadota > Gammaproteobacteria > Burkholderiales > Rhodocyclaceae > Azonexus. The sequence goes on from JBBSCQ010000037.1 coordinate 3,035, forward strand.
ACGAACCGTCAATTGGTCTGCACCAGCGCGACAACGAGCGTCTGCTGCAAACCCTGCGCAACCTGCGCGACATGGGTAACACCGTGCTGGTCGTCGAACATGACGAGGACGCCATGCGCAGCGCCGATTACCTGGTCGACATCGGCCCCGGTGCTGGCATCCACGGCGGTTACATCGTCGCCGAGGGGACACCGGCCGAAGTCATCGCCAACCCGGCCTCGATGACCGGCGATTACCTTTCCGGGCGCAAGCGCATTTCCGGCCCAAAAACGCGTCGACCGCAGGATCCGAACAAAATACTCAGCGTCGTCGGCGCCTACGGCAATAACTTGAAAGACGTCACGCTTGATCTGCCAATGGGCCTATTCACCTGCATTACCGGCGTTTCCGGCTCGGGCAAATCGACGCTGATCAACGACACGCTGTACGCCGCGGCCGCCAAGCATCTTTATGGCTCGAACACCGAACCGGCACCGTACAAGGAAATTATCGGCCTCGACCAGTTCGACAAGGTGATCAACGTTGACCAAGCGCCGATCGGCCGCACGCCGCGCTCCAACCCGGCGACTTACACCGGGCTGCTGACGCCGATTCGCGAGTTGTTTGCCCAGGTGCCGGAATCGCGAGTCCGCGGCTACGGGCCGGGGCGTTTCAGCTTCAACGTCAAAGGTGGCCGCTGCGAAGCCTGCCAGGGTGACGGTATGATTAAGGTCGAAATGCACTTTCTGCCTGACATCTACGTGCCGTGCGACGTTTGCCACGGCAAGCGCTACAACCGCGAGACGCTGGAAGTGCAATACAAAGGCAAAACCATCCACGACATTCTCGGCATGACGGTCGAGCAGGCGCGCGAGTTTTACGACGCGGTGCCGGTGGTAGCGCGCAAGCTGCAAACGCTGGTCGATGTCGGCCTCAGTTACATCACACTGGGGCAAAGTGCTATCACCCTCTCCGGCGGCGAAGCACAGCGCGTCAAGTTGGCGCTCGAACTCTCCAAGCGCGACACCGGCCGCACCCTGTATATCCTCGACGAACCGACCACCGGCCTGCATTTTCAGGACATCGAAATGCTGCTCAGCGTGCTGCATCGGTTGGCCAACAGCGGCAATACCGTGGTCGTCATCGAGCACAATCTCGATGTGATCAAAACGGCTGACTGGCTGATTGATCTCGGGCCGGAAGGCGGCGATGGCGGCGGCCGGATTCTTGTGGCCGGCACACCGGAAACGGTGGCCAAATGCAAGGCCAGCTACACTGGCCGCTTCCTCAAACCTTTGCTCGGGCGCTGAGGTAAGATAAGGCAAGCGTCATGCCCAACCAGAGGAAACCCCATGTCGACCCACATAACCATCATCACTACGGCCAACCGGACACTGCACTTTACACAATCGGACCCGGCCCAGGTCAGCGAAATTCTCGCCTCCTTGCGGCGTTGCACGCAGCTGTTCAGCAATCGCACGCTGGTCGTGGTGGCTGACAGCGGCACCGAGGTCTTCTCGCCCACCTCAATTACCCGCATTGAAATTGAAACCGACGCCGACTTGACTCCTTATTTGCCGCCCGCCTGGGAAATCGCGGCGCGCGCCTTGAGTCCCGGCGAGGTCGTTAACCCGGCCAGCGTGGACGACCAGCACATCGCCGCCCGGCTCGACTTTTTCTTTGAAGGCGGTGATACGCTGGCCACCTGGTTTGAACGGACCCGGCCGCTCGGTGCCGCCGAGCGCACCATGCAAATCACCCGCCTCTTCGAGCAGCCGATTATTCCGTATCACCTGACAAAACCCGGCATCGGTTTCATGAACCCCGCCGCGATGACGCGCGCCAGCCTCGGCATTGCACTCACCGATGCACCAGCCAGCGCCTGGCACGTCAAAAACGCCTGATGTCGGCAGCAGAATTCAAGGGGAAAAAGGGCTTAGTCCGGCTGTGGAACGCCTTGGGCTATTCCCGCGATGGCCTGGCAGCGGCGTGGAAAAACGAAGCCGCTTTCCGTGAGGAAGTACTGCTCGCGGCAATCACCATTCCGCTTGCCCTGTTTTTGGGTAAAAACGGCGTTGACCGCAGCATTCTGATCGGCAGCATCATCCTGATCCTGATCGTCGAAATCCTTAATTCTGCCATCGAAGCGGTGGTCGACAAGGCTTCGCCGGAAAAAAATGAACTGGCCAAACGCGCCAAGGACATGGGCAGCGCGGCGGTGCTGTTCAGCCTGCTTAACGCCGGTGTCGTCTGGGCCTGCATACTCTGGCCCTGAACAAGACAAACTAAAACTAGCGGTCAGGTAACGGTCAGGCTCTCCGGGCAATATGGCCTTGCAACTCCTCCTAGATTTACTTCAACCCGCCTCTCGGCGGGTTATTTTTTGGCGGCGTTTTAGCGGGGTGAGCGCTTGCCATTGCGTCGTTCCATTTCACGCATCAGCGCCGAAAACTGTTCTGCCAGTTCATGTTGCATGAAATTGACGCCAAGGCTGGTGGGCAACCAGCGGTCTGGCACCATCTCGATTTGGTAGTCCAGCCGTGTACCTGCCGGGATTGCCTGCAGCCGCAGCTCACTGCGCATGGATTTAGTTGAGCCGGAAATTGCTTGGGCAAGCAGCCGGCCATCGGCCATCAGTTCAACCCGGCGTTCTGACTGAAAAGCAAACGAGAATGGCCCAAAATTTGCCCGCCCCTGCTGCGCAATGCGATACACATTGCCCTGCCGCAAAAGTATCCGGCTGCTGATCAGATTCGGCACAAATTCAGCCATGTGATCAAAATCGGTCAGCACCTCAATTGCCAGCGCCGGCGGCACGGCCACCCGCAAATGCAAGTGGCCAAAATACGCCCCGTCGCGGTAATCGACCACCACATCGTTTTCATCTACCGCCAGCGCGGCGCTTTCAGCAGACCATCCCGCTTGCAGACCAAGCAACAAAATTAACCCAGCCAGAATTCTGGACATGGCGATCAGTGCAAGGCCTTGGCCAAACGAGGGTGAGTCGCCACCCAGTAGTACAGCGTTGGCAGTACGAAGAGCGTCAGGATAGTCGCCGAAATTAGCCCGCCGATTACCACCAGCGCCAGCGGCCGCTGGGTTTCCGAACCAATACCGGTCGACAGCGCCATTGGCACCAGGCCAAGCATGGCAAGCAGCGCCGTCATCAGGACCGTACGCAAACGCGACAATGCCCCCTGGAAAACCGACTGATAGGCATCCAGGCCCTGCTTCTTCAGTTGGTTGATGTAGCTGACCATGATCACGCCGTTCAACACCGCTTGTCCGAATAGCGCAATGAAACCAATCGCGGCCGAGACCGAGAGCGGGATGCCAGATAGCAAGAGCGCAAAGATGCCACCGATCAGCGCAAACGGGATGTTGCAGATGATGATCAGTGCGTCCTTGAAGGAACTGAAAGCATCAAATAGCAGCAAGAAAATCAACAGGATCGACAGCGGCACGACCAGCATCAGCCGTTTCATGGCGCGTTCCTGATTTTCGAATTCGCCTGACCAGTTAATTGAATAGCCTTGCGGCAGCTTGATCTCCTTGGCCTGCACCTGCATGTCGGCGACCACACTGCCCATGTCGCGGTCGCGGATGAAGACACCAATCGCGACGACGCGCTGACCGGATTCGCGGGCAATGTTCATGGCGCCGCTACCGAGCTTGAAGTCGACAATATTGGCCAACGGCACTTGCGCCCCGGAAGGTGTCGGAATCAGCACATCCTTTAACCGATCAAGCTGGCGCGCCTTTTCGTCAAGGCGGACAACGACGCTGAAATGGCGATCACCTTCCCATAGCTCAGTAGCAATCTTGCCGGCCAACGCGACCTCCACCACGTCCTGCACATCCATCACGTTCAAGCCATAACGGGCAGCGGCGGCACGGTCAATCTCCAGACGATATTGTGGCAAATCGCCGTCCCGGTCGATAAAGGCCCGTGCGACACCCGGCACCTTGCTGATCTTGTCGAGCAACAGGTTGGCATTGGCCTTCAAGGTCGGCAGGTCATCGCCGAACATTTTGATGACAATCTGCCCGTCAATCTGCGAAATAGATTCAAGTATTTGGTCGCGTACCGGCTGGCTAAAGGTCGGCTCGATACCCGGCATATCGTTGAGCTTGTCCTCCATCTCGCGCACTAACTTGTCCTTGGTCATGCCTTTGCGCCAGGCTGACTCCGGCTTCAGATCGACCAGCATTTCAGTCATATTGATATTCTTTGGATCGGTGCCATCCTCCGGCCGCCCTCCCTTTGAAATGGCCGCATTGACCTCGGGGAAGTCGGCAATCACCCGCCGCAGCTTGCGCAATTCGCTCTTTGCTTCATCAACGGAAACCGAGGTGGGCAGCGTGATGTTGATCCAGATCGAGCCTTCATTCAGCTCCGGCAAAAACTCGGTACCGAGTTGCGGCACCAGCGCCGCAGTGATCGCCAGCGCCGCCAGCGCACTCAACAACACCGGGCGGGTGTGGGCCAGCACCCATTTCAGCGCCGGTTCGTAACGATCATTGAACCAGTGCATCAATTTGGTTTCTTCGTGCGGCACATTTTTGCGGAAAGCAATCTTGCTGAGGAAAGGCACCAGCGTCAGCGACAGGATCAACGAGGTAATCAGCGCGGCAACCACCGAATAAGCCATCGGCGCGAAAATCTTGCCCTCGTGGCGCTGCATGGTAAAGATCGGCAGGTGAGCGACGATGATGATGATCATCGAAAACACCGTTGGCCGGCCGATTTCTATCACTGCTTCCTGAATGGTGCGCGAACGCGGTCGATGGTCGTCCAGCTTGTTGGCTTCACCCAGCCGGCGGAAGATATTCTCGATGACGATCACCGCGCCATCGACAATGATGCCGAAGTCCATCGCCCCCAGCGATAGCAAATTGGCCGGGATGCCAACGATCGAAAGGCCAATGAAGGTACCCAGCATGGCCAGCGGAATGATTGAAGCCACGATGCCCGCGGCGCGAAAATCGGCGAGGAACAGGTAGAGCACCAGCGTTACCAGAAACGCCCCCTCAAGCAGATTGGTGAAAACCGTCTTCAGTGTTTTGCTAATCAGCCAAGAGCGGTCGTAAAACGGAATGATCTTGACGCCCGGCGGCAGCACGCCGTTGTTGAGAACCTCGACCTTGGCCTTCAATGCCTCCAGCACGATTGATGGATTTTCGTCCTTGCGCAGCAAGACAATGCCGGAGACGACATCATCCTGGTCGCCAGTCGCATCGCTGATGCCGACAATGCCCTGTTCCGGCACGCGTGATTCGACCACCTCAGCAACGTCGCGGACGAGCACCGGGCTGCCGTTATTCTCGGCAATCACCACCAGGCCAATATCGGCCGAGGAGCGGAGCAAGCCGAGCGAGCGAATCAAAAACTGCTGCCGGCCCTGCGCGACCGAGCCGCCACCGGCGTTGGCGTTAGCCCGTTGCAGGGCGGTAAATAGTTGGCTGATGGTCAACTTGTAGTCGCGCAACTTGGCAAGATTGGGCCGCACCTCGTATTGGCGGATTGGCCCACCGAAGGAGACGACATCGGCAATACCCGACACCTGCTTGATCTGGCGCGACACCGTCCAGTCCTGAATGGCGCGAATTTCACTCGCTTTCAGCCCAGGGGCTTCCATTCGGTAGCGGTAGATTTCGCCGGTTGCTGTGGCTGGCGGCGCCAGCTCCGGCTCAACACCGGGGGGTAAATCGATGCCACGCAAGCGCTCTTCAACCAGTTGCCGCGCCATAAACAGGCTGGGTTTCTCGTCAAAGGTGACGACAATGAATGACAGACCGAACTGTGTATGCGAAAACAACCGGATCGAGTTCGGCACGCCAGCGAGGGCGATTTCGAGCGGAATCGTGACCTGTTTCTCGACTTCTTCCGGGGCGCGCCCGGGATAAAGCGAAATGATCGTGACCTGCGTGTCGGTAACATCAGGAAATGCCTCAATCGGCAAGGAGCGAAAAGCCGAAATCCCCAGCCCGATAAACAACACCAGCCCAAGAACGATGAATAGCGGCTGGTTAAGCGCGAAATGGACAATCCGCTTGATCATTTAGCGGCCTGTTTTTGAGCTGGTTTTTCCAGTGGTTTCGCCGCGCCAGGTAGCGGCTTGAAGTATTTGAGCAGATACAGATTGCCTTCGGTGACAACCTTCTCGCCTGCCTTCAGCCCGGCCAGCACATCGACCCAGCCCTCGCGATCAGTGCCGACCTCGACCAACTGGCGGCGATAGCGCCCGGAGCCTTCTTCAACAAAGACGTAGCGTTTGTCACCAAGCAGGAAGACAGCCGCCGCCGGCACACGCAAGGCATCGTTAGCAGGCAATTCGATTAGCCCCTGAACGAACATTTCGCCCTTCAGGCGGCGATCAGCATTGGCCACTTCGCCGCGCACCTTGATGCTGCGGCTGTTTGGATCGACAAAATCGGCGACATAACGGATTCGGCCAGCAAAACGCTCATCAGGAAACTGTTTCACTTCTATCTGCAGCGGCTCACCGGCTTTCAAATGCGCCAAATCAGCTTCGCTGGCGTCCAGTTGTATCCACAGACTGGTCGGATCAGTCACGACAAATAAGGCTGCACCGCCCTGCTCGGGGCGAAATTCCATGCCCGGATTCAGATTCCGTTCGACCACAACACCGGCCAGCGGACTACGCAGCACATAAAAACCGTCGCCATCGCCGCCCAGCCCAGCCAAACGGCGACTGGCCCGATCCGCCTCAGCCTTCGCCGCAATTGCCATCGCTTCGGCCAACTGCCAATCTTTTTCAGCAATCACGCCGGCTTGCCGCAACTGGCGGTTACGTTCCAGCCCCTGGGTTGCCACCTGGGCATCAGCCCGCGCCTTGCGCGCATCAGCCTGGGCCTGACCATAGTCAGGCGAACTCAGCACGGCGAGCGGCTGGCCGGTTTTTACCGAATTCCCGACGTCGACCGCAATACTTTGCACCCGGCCACCGAGTTGCGGCACGACGCGCACAGTTTTTTCCTCATTCCAGACCAACCGCCCAGGCAAACGCAGCGTGCTGCCCTGGTTGCGGTCAACCGTCGCCAACTTGAGAAAATCAGCTTTGTCGGGCTCGGTAAGTATCACCCGCTCCCCGTCCACCTTGATCAGCGACTCTTTGGTGCCTTCCGGTTCAGCAGAACAGCCGGCCAAGGCCAACAGCAGGGAAAAAACGATCACATTCTGTTTCATTTCAACTTCCTGAATTCGGCTTGCAACTGCCAGTCCGACAAGGCCTTGGCGTAATCGGCGCGCGCGCTGGCCGCCTCGATCTGAATCTGGCGCGAGGTGCGGCGTGCATCAAGCAGATCCATCAAACCCATCGCACCTTTGCTGTAAGCAAATTCGGCCGCCTTGGCGACGCGTTCGGCATCGGCCAACAGGCCGTTTTCCAGACGCTTGTTGCGATCCCGCGCCGAGAGCAGAGCGTTGCGTGCTTGCGCCACTTGCCCCAACGCTTGCGCCTGTTGCTGCTCGTATTGCAGCCGAGCGACGTCGAAATCGGCCTCGGCCCGGGCAATTTCACCCTCGTATTCGTGCCAGACAAAGAGCGGCATGCTGACGCCAAAACCAAAACTATTGGTCGGCTCGTTCTGCGTGTTGCGTTCAAGCTGGACGCCAACCGTCACGTCGCGGCTTTTTCGCGCCCGCGCCAGATCGCGCTCGGCTTCAGCTGCAGTTTGACGGCGCCGCGCCGCTTCGAGGTCAGGCCGCTGCTCAAGCGGTGCCTGCTCCAGCGCCTTTTCCTCCAGCACCGGCCAGCCATCAGCGGCGCGCAACTGGCGCGTATCGGCTTCCTGACCAATCAGATATGCCAACTCAACCTGCGCCTGCTCAAGTTCGGTCTGCGCCTGACGGGCATCGCTGTCAGCGCGCGCCTGGTCGATCTGCAAGCGGGAGAGATCAACCGGGGCAATATCGCCGGCTTTCTGGCGCAATTTGCCGGCAGCGGCGCTCTTGCTGTACAGATCAGCCGTTTCGCGTGCCAGTTTCTGCTTTTCCTGCGTCAGCAACAGGTTGTAATAGGCATAGCGGAGCAGGCCCAATTGCTGCCGGGCCGCGTCGTCGGCGTCGAAACGCGCCGCATCAAGCCGGGCTTCGGCACCCTTGACGCGCAAATCGCGCTTGCCGCCGCGCTCAATCAATTGATCGAGGCGCAGTTGGGTGTCCATTTTTTTGTCTTTCCAGGCGCCGGCAGCGTAGCCAGTGGAAGGACTTATCGACAGGGCGTTGAGCGAAACATCCGGATTTTGGCGTTGCCCGGCTGTCCTGACTTCGGCCGCCGCAGCGCTTACCGCCGCCTGCGCCAAACGCAGTTCGCGGCTGTGCTGCTGCCAGAGTATTTCTGCCTGGTTCAGCGTCAGTGAGTTCGTTCCTTGGGCTACGCAGAGGATGGGTAGCAGTAAAAGCGTCGAAAGTAGGTATCGCATCAGTCAACCGCTCAGTAGGGAGTGGTATCGTATGGAGTTCGCCTGACCACTATCTGACACGCCATGCGCATACTCCTTGTCGAAGATGACCCGCTGCTCGCCGATGGCCTGGCCCGCGCCTTGCGGCAGTCCGGCTATGACGTTGAACTCGCCAGCGATGGCCGCACAGCGGACCGCTGGCTGGAAACAGAAAATTTTGACCTGACCATTCTCGACCTTGGCTTACCCGGACTGGACGGCAGCGAGGTGCTGCATCGCCTGCGCCAGCGCCAGCAGCGCACGCCAGTATTGGTTCTTTCGGCCCGCATGGCGCTGGAAGAGCGCGTTCGCCTGCTCAACCTGGGGGCTGACGATTACGTCGTCAAGCCAGTTGCCCTGGCCGAACTGGAAGCGCGGGTGCGGGCACTGATCCGGCGTGGCCAGGCGGTGCAAGACCCGCTGGTCACCCTGGGCCGCCTGCAACTGGATACGCTCGGTAAACGCGCCTGGCTGGAAGGCGTCGCGCTTGAACTCACGGCGCGGGAATGGGCGGCGCTGGAGTTCCTCGCCAAGCGGGTCAATCGCATCGTCAACAAGGAACAGATCACCCAGGCGCTCTACACTTGGGAAGAAGAAATCACCCCCAACGCGATCGAGAAATTCATCTCCCGGCTGCGCACCAAACTCGAACCGGCCGGCATCAATATCCGTACCGTGCGCGGCCTAGGCTACTTTCTGGAAAAACCGGCCGAGCCAGGCGATGCAACCGGCTAGCCTACGCGCCCAACTGCTGCGCCGGCTGCTGCCTGCGCTGCTCGCCCTCCTCCTCGCCGGTGCCGCCACCGCCTATTGGGTGGCCTGGCGCAGCGCTACCAAGGCGTATGACCGGGCCTTGTTCGACACCACCTTGGCGATTGCCGAACAGTTGCGCATGGTCGATGGCAAAGCCCAGCTACCACTGACACCGCAAGCCCGTGCCGTCTTGCTGACGGACAAGTTTGATCAGATTTTTTACGCCGTGCACGGTCCGGATAACGAGCTACTCGACGGCGAACCCGATTTACCCATGCCTCATCTCGACAGCCCGCGCACCAAGGGCAGCGAAGGCCGTTATTACTTTGATGGCTTTATTGAGCAAAAGCCGGTGCGTGTTGCCGCCCTGCACATTGAACTGAATGGCCAGGCGATGACCGTGCTCGCCGGTGAAACGATGGTCAAGCGCAACGCTCTGGTACGCGAAATCATTCTCGGCATGCTTTTGCCCGAATTGCTGCTGACGCTGGTCAGCATCAGCGTGGTCTGGTTCGGCATCCGTTCCAGCTTGCAACCGCTTACCGAGTTGCGTCAAGAGTTGGCTGGCCGCTCACAGGCTGACCTCAGCCCGGTACGCGTTGATGTACCGGAAGAAATTCAGCCGGTGGTCACTGAAATCAACGAGCTGCTGCTGCGCCTGGAGCATTCGCTCGGCAGCCAGCGCAATTTCGTTTCCGATGCAGCGCACCAGTTGCGCACACCCATTGCCGCGTTGCAGGCGCAAGTCGATGCTGCGCTGAGTGAGTCAGCGCCAGAAAGCCGCAGCCAGCTTGAAGGCATTCTGGCGGCAGCCCATCGCCTCTCCCACCTGATTGCCCAAATGCTGGCGCTGGCGCGGGCAGAACCTTCGCTAGCGCAAACCCAGCCGGAAATTTCGCTGGAGGAAGTCGTCCTGCATGCGGCTGAAATCTGGCTGCCAATGGCCATTCGCAAGCAGATTGACCTGGGCTTTGAACTTGCACCAACCTTTGTCCGGGGTAACACCTTGTTGCTGCAAGAAATGCTCGGCAACCTGCTCGACAATGCTCTGCGGTACACCCCGGAAGGCGGCACCATTACAGTGAGCTGTGAACAGCGTGCCGGCGCCGCATGGTTGCGCGTTGAAGACAGCGGCAAGGGTATTGCCCTAGATCAATGCGCCAAAGTGTTTGAGCGCTTCTACCAACCGCCGGGTAGTCTGAGCGACGGCAATGGCCTCGGCCTCGCCATCGTCCGCGAAATTGCCCGACAACATGGCGGAACGGCTGAGGCAATGCAGTCACCCCGGCTGGGCGGGGCGCAACTAACGGTAACGCTACCCAATTCGGACCACCCGCCAGGCGCCTAGCCTTAATCGCCGGTGCGTGCGGTGGCAACCACCACGCGGTTACGGCCCTGATGTTTGGCTTCGTAAAGTGCTTCGTCAGCCCGCTTTAGCGCCACCTCAATCGGGCAATCGCTGGCATCGGCCAGGCCCATACTCATGGTGACGCGCACCAAGCGGCCATCGGCCAGACGAATATCGAGATCAGCGCAAAGGGCGCGGAAGCGTTCAGCCAATTTCGCGGTCTCGACCAGCGCGCTTTCCGGGAACAAAAAGGCAAACTCCTCTCCACCATAGCGACAAACCAGATCGGACTGACGAAAGGTATCGAGCATCAACCCGGCGTAGGCGCGTAAAACCGCATCGCCAGCGGCGTGCCCATAGGTATCGTTGAGTTTCTTGAAAAAATCGAGGTCAGCCATGCCCACCGTCACCGGTCGCTGATAGCGCTGAGCGCGCTGCAACTCGATATCAGCGGTCAGCATGAAGTGACGGCGGTTGGTTAAGCCGGTCAAACCATCCTTGTTGGCCAGCTTTTCCAGTGCCTGCCTGGCCTCTTCGTTTTGCAGCAAGGAAGAATGCAGTTCGCCGATGGCCGCCTCGACAGCCTGAATCTCAACCATTGCCGAAGGTTTGAACTCGGGCGCCGGGCGATCAACGCTGAGATCCGTCAAAGCCCGGTCAATCCGTTGCAAGGGGTGAATCAGGTGGGCCCGAAGCAGCACCAGAAAGAGCAGGAGAAACAGGCCGACCATCGCCAGCGCGGCGGTCAGTTTAATCCGGGCGAGATGCATGGCGGAACCGACATCGCTGAGATCGGCATAGGCCAGATTGATCCCTTGTATTGAAACGTCATCGACCAGCAAACCAAGTCGTGCTGCCAGCCGTTGCCACTCCTCGTAACTGGCGGCATAAGCCTTGTCGTCTTTCATCCCCTGCCGCACGACATCGACGAGAAAACGCTCGGCCTGGCGAGCCAGTTCAGCCGAATCCCGATGTTCAAGTACGCTCGGATGACTGGCCACCAGCGTCACAACGAAAATGGCTTGCTGCCTGGCTTGCGACGTAGATGCGGCAAACAGGCGCTCGCCTTCCTGACGGAGTTGTTCCAGATTACGCGCCAGCCGCTGATGGCGAATGATTTCCGGCACCGTTTGTTCCTGCAGGCGAGTGGTCGCGTCGATCACCCGCTGCTGATCAATCACAATCAGCGCCACCATGATGCCAAAAGTGAGGACAAAAACGGCCGCGAGCAGGGTGAAGGCGTGGCCGGCGCGAATGCTTTTAATACCGGGAAGGAGGTTCATCGCTGGCTCCCTCAGTCCAGACTAAAGGGAAAGTACCGCCGAACGATGCGGTGGTAGCTACCATCGGCCCGCAACGCAGCAATCGCTTTATTCACCGCCAGCCGCAAAGTTTCGTCGGCTTTTGGCAAGGCAATATGTACGGTTCCGCCCAGGCCATGGCGCGCCTCGGCCGGGCCAAAGAATTCAAATTGACCAGTCGCTTCGCGGCCAATCAGGGCATAAGCGCTGAGCACCGGCAGCAAGCAGAAATCGGCCTTGTCGGCGCGTAACAGACCAACTATCTCCGCCATTGTTTTGGCGGCAACCAGCGTCAGCCGGTTTTCTGCAGCGAGTGTCTTTAAATAGAGAAGCTGCTGGCTATCCGCGATGGCGACGATGCGTGCATCACGTAAACTGACGAGTCCAACATCCCGCCCCTGTTTGGCGACGAAGCGTTGCGCAGTCACCGGCAAGGCGATTAAACGGGATGAGGAACGCCAGATTGAATCGCTGAAGCCGACCCGTTCTTCACGGGCTGGCGTGCGCAGAAAATTGCCAAACCCGAGCTCGAATTTTTGCCCCTCAATACCAGGCAGAATGTCAGAAAATTCAAGGTTGCTGATGATGCAACGCGCACTCATCCGACGACAGATTTCCCGCGCTAGATCTTCGTTAAATGCGGCCAGCCCGCCGCCCTGAACCTCATGCTTGCTGGCGCCGACGCGTTGTGACACCAGGACATCCTGGACGCCCAGCGCAACGCGCAAATCCAATGCCTGAGCCAAGCCGGAAATGCCGAAAACCAGCAGAAAGAGAAGCACACGACACATTAAATTAATTCACCCGAAAAGGCAGGAACTGGGAATTTATCCGATCATACGTCCCATTGCGCTTGATCCGGTCAATTGCCGCATCGAGTGGCTCTTTCAACTCCGGACGTCGCGGCGAAATGCCGAACGCAGCATCGCCGCCCAGTTCAGCCTCATTCATCACCACACTCACCAGGCCAAGTTGCTGAAACCCCGGCTGCTTCATCAGGTTCAAGCTGGTACTCATCGGAATAATTGCCGCCTTGGCCAAACCTGCGATCAGCGGTTCAGCCAATTCTCCGTTGGTCCGCACACCAACCGTTTCCCAGGCCTTGCTGCGGGCAAAGCGCTCCTGGGCGGAACCATGCACGACGGCAATCCGCACCCCCGGCTGGCCCGGCTGAATCCCCGGTTTGGCAAACCACAGGGAGACCGAACGGAAATAGGGTTTGCTAAAAATCAGCCGCGCCCGCCGCTCCGGTGTGTTGAGCAGGCTGACGGCGACGACATCGACCTCGCCATTGGCAACTTCATCGAGCACACTTTCCAGCGTGGTGACCTGAAATTTGCAAACCACCCGCATTTCTGCACAAACAGCGCGAATAACGCCCACACTGAAGCCGGTCAGTTCGCCGTTGGCGTCACGAAAAGCCATCGGAGGCGAATTTTCCAGGACCGAAACGCGCAGCACTTTGTCACCTGTGGCCTCGGCGAAGCCGAATACAGCAAGGGAAGCGAGCAATGCAATCAAGCAGTCACGTAATCGACAGCACATATTGTCTCGCCTGATGATTTTCTATGGCTAAAGTATAACCATCGTCACTAATTGAGTGATCGAAAATTACGCTTCAATCCGGCGGCTCAACTCAAGCAGACGGCCCTGCAGCGGGAAGTAAATCGCCATCCGTAGGGGCAGGGAATCGTCCTGAAACAGCGCTGCGTAACGTTCAAGTTGGGGGCGAAAAGTTTCGGCCCGTTGCGCCAGCCCGGCCTCCGGCTGGCGTACCGTTTTGTAGTCGATAATCCAGCGGCAACCAGCGGCAACGAAAATACGGTCAATAACGTGGTTGACCGCAGCATTCGGCAATTCGCCCTGGTTGGCCACAGGCGTCAGCGCACTGCTCCAGGCTTGCTCGGCGGCAGCTTCCGGATGATCGGCCAGCAGCCAACGGCCACTTTCGGAAGCCAACGTAGTGACCAACGCCGCGACCACTTCGCTCGCTGCCGCATCAATATCAACCGCCGCAACGCCTTGAGCGCCCAGCCAACGACGATACGCCGGCAACAAACTGCTGACCCGCGCCGTCGTCCACTGCGCCAACCCTTGCTGGGCAATCAATTCAAGGCAACGATGGACGAGCGTACCGACCGCCGCTTCGACCGATTTACTACTGGCAGCAGCATCAAGCTCACTGGCATTTTCGGCCTGGCGCAAGCCGCTCGGGGCATTTTGCAGCAGCGCCGGCAGCCCGACCTCGGCCAGCCGAACGAGCGGTGGGACAAAACTAGCCGGGTCGAAGCTACTCACAGCAATCGCCGGAGCGCCCTGATTGGCCAACGCGGCGACAAAAACCGGTTGCGCTACACCCGGCCAGAGCAGCTTGAGCAAGGTGCCGCTGGCCGGCGCTTTCAGACCGTCTGCCTTTTCCGCATCGGCCGTGGCCACACCGACCAGATGCAGACGGCGAATGGCCCGCGTTGCGGCGACATAGAGCAAGCGCTCATCTTCATGGGCATTGCGTTCGGCTTCGAGTTTTTTCAGGTAATCAAAAGTGGTCGGCGCCTCGTTGCCGGCGCCCTTGGCTTTCATCGGCGCCACCAGCAAGTGCTCGTGCCCATCGGCCCCGACCACTTCGTCCCAAAGCAGCAGGCTGCTGTCGTTACCGCCAGTAATGCGGTGCAGGCCAGGCAGAATCACCGTTTCGAATTCCAGCCCTTTCGATTTATGGATGGTCATCATCTGCACACTTTCGCCGGCCAAGGCGTCGGGCGGTGCAAACAACTCTGCCGTGTGGGCCGCCAGCGTTTCGGCATTCAGATTGCGCGCGGCAGCGAGTTTATCGACCAAGCGGAAGAAGGCCTCGACATCCGCCAGCGCTTCTGGCGCTTCGAGACAACGCGGCCCACCGAGCATCAACCAGACGCCTTCCAGCCAGCGCCGGGGATGTTGCCGCCCCTGATGGGCAAATGCCTGGCCGAGCACATCGCGCACATGCCGCAGGCGCTGCTGACCATCGGCCGACAAGCCGGCGCAGCGTGGCGCCTCCTGCATCAGTTGCCAGATCGTCTGCTTTTTGTCATCGGCGGCCAATACATGCAGGTCGGCAAGCTTCAGGCCGCACCACGGGGCGCGAAGCAGCGCCAGCCACTGCACCCGGTCAGCTCGGTGATGCAGGGCGTGGAACAGGGTGAGCAGATCCTGGACATGCTGGCGACCATCCAGCCCTTCGATTTCCACCGCCTGAAAGCGCAAATCAGGCGCGCTGCGGCGGATTTCGCTGACCAGCGCATCCAAATGGCTGCGAGCGCGCACCAGAATAGCAATACGTTCCACCGGATAATCACGCCGGGTGGTGAGAATCAGATCGAGCAGGCAGCGTGCTTCATCTTCCGCCGGCAGGCTGTCTTCGCGCTCAATAATAGGGTGCACACTGACCCCGCTGTCGTCTCGCCCCGGACGGGTTGCGGCCGATTCGGCATAGCACACAGCGCCCATTTCCGGCACATCGAGCGGCGGGAAAATGCTCGGGAAGGCCGTATTGACCCAATCGACAATACCGGGAAACGAGCGGTTGTTGCGGAACAGGCGTAAATGTTCGAGGCGGAGATCGCCGATGCCACGCTCGCGCACGCGCAGGAACAAGCCGACATCGGCCTTGCGAAATCGATAAATCGACTGCATTGGATCGCCGACGACAAACAGCGTCCGGCCATCGTCCGGCATCCAGCCGCGTGTCAGCTTTTCGATCAGCGCCACCTGGGTCGGGCTGGTGTCCTGAAACTCATCAACCAGCAGGTGCTGAATCCGGTAATCGAGGGCCTGCGCCAAATCGGTCGGCGCTTCATCGTCACCCAGCGCCAGTCCGGCACGCGCCGCGATTTCTATGAAATCAACCTCACCGACTTCCTGAAAGGCTAGCCACAACTGCCCGGCGGCCAGGCGCAGCAGGCGCGAGAAGCATTCTACGGTCGACCATTCGGCAGCGCTCAATTCCGGAAAGGGCAGACTGCCAATCTGGTCCAGGGCAAGTTCAATGCCGGGAACGCTGGCCAGATCAGCGAGCAGCGCGCTCATTGCCTCTTTTTGTGGCTTTAATTCCTTGTCAGCCGGGAAGCCAATATTCTTGTTCAAGGCCTTGCGCAGCGTGCCGCCCCCGGTCAGCAGCAAGTTCGCCAGCGCCAGCCAGCGCGGCAGATCGGTAATGTCTGCGGTCAACGGCGAATACCAGTCCAAAAGCGGATCAAGCACGGCCGGCACATTGGCCGCGGCAAAGCGGGCCAACGGCATCAACTGGCTTTGCCAGCCCACATCAAGCAAGGCCGCTGCCTGAGCCAGATCACGCTCGATCAGCGCGGCGAACCCCGCCTCGACCTCGGCCTTCATTTCGCCACTTTCAATCCGAGTCGCGTGGTGCAGCCACTGGTCGCGCCGTCCGAGCATGGCAACCAGCAAACGCTCAAGGCGGCCGGCATTGTTGTCCATAAAGGTCAGCGCGGCAGCCACCACCTCCGCATCGGCTGTTGCCGACTCAACCATTTCCAGCGTCCGACGAGCGGCCGTGGCGTAATGCGCCTCGGGATCTTCACTGACTCCGGGCTGCGCGCCGAAACGGCTGAGGTAAGGCATTTGCCGGGCAAGACTGGCGCACAGCGCATCCAGCGTCGTTATCCGCAGCCGGCCAGGATGGCCAAGCAAACCCCAATTGCGCTCAGCGTCATGCGCGAGAACTTTTCGAGCCAGATCAAAAGTCTGTCGCTTGTGCGCCAGCTCGGGCATTTCACCGTTTGCCGCACGCTCCAGGCTGCCAAGAATGCGATCACGCATCTCGGTCGCTGCCTTGTTGGTGAAGGTCAGCGCCAACACCTCTTCCGGATTTTCAACCACTGCCAGCAGACGTAGATAGCGTTGCGTCAGCAGCTCGGTTTTACCGGCACCGGCCGGCGCTTCAACAATAAAGGAGGCAACATTGAGCGCCCGGTCGCGCGCGATTTCGTCCTCTTTTAGACGGTCGACCCTAGGGCCAGCCGTTGCTTCTATGGTCGCAGCAGTCATCGCCAACTTACCCCGAAGGAGTAATGCTGGGTATTAGCGGGCAAAGTGAACCGGAGGCCGAGCATGAGATTATCCAGAGAGCGTTTCATGTCGGCTGATTTTATCGGCAAGCGGGGAAAAGTCGCGGCTTTTCCCCGCCACCAACAGTCGGGCGCCGGTCAGCGCCTGGCCAAATACCTACAGAACAGCCAGCGCCGCTGCGTAGTCAGGTTCGTCCTTGATCTCGGCGACCAACTCGCTATGCAGCACGATATTGTTTTCATCCAGCACCACCACGGCCCGCGCCGCAACGCCAGCCAATGGGCCACTGGCCAGGTCAACGCCATAAGCATTCAAAAAATCCCGCCCGCGCATCGTCGACAAAGTCACCACATTATTCAGGCCTTCAGCGCCACAGAAGCGGTTCTGGGCGAAAGGCAAATCAGCCGAGATGCAAAGCACGACGGTATTCGGCAGATCATTGGCTTTCTGATTGAACTGGCGAACCGAAGTAGCGCAGGTTGGCGTATCGATACTGGGGAAAATATTCAAAATCTTTCTTATGCCGACCAGACTGGCCAACGTCACATCGGCGAGATCCTTGCCGACGAGCGAAAAAGCCGGGGCCGACTGGCCTTTTTGCGGAAAATTGCCGGCCACATTGACGGGATTGCCGCCCAAAGTTACGGTATTGCTCATCGACTGCTCCTAGTGGTGAGGAATGATTTTCAGTGCCGCATCACGATAATGCGGTTTTCCGACTTATCTTGACCTGACAAGTCGAATTTTGGTTCATTATCACAGCGCTTTATCGCGCTCGTTAGCGCCTAATGCAATGCTTCCTGGCTCGTTTTTTGCCGTTACGCTGGCACCTCAAACAGGCAAAATTTCAAGCGCACTTTCCGGAGCGGCCAACAAGACTTCTTCCTGCGGCAGCAGGTCTTGCAGCGTTTGCATGATCTCGGCGAAGAGCGGGCGGTCCGCATTATTTTCTTGGGCGCAACGGGCATGCAGATCGCCGAGACAAGCTGTCGTTGCTGCCCGCCCGCTGCTGCCAGCGCAACGATCAAGCAATTCACCAAGCAGGCAGGCAAAGGCGCGCACTTCAAGGCGTTGCAAGGCTTCTGCGGCCGCCCGGTCATTCTGGGCAATGAAAGATGCGGCGCCAAAATCACCCAGCAAAGCATCCCCCGTACCGCCGTGCAGAATGTTATGGCCGTACAAGTCGCCATGCATAATGCCTTGCGCGTGCAGGTGCTGGGCGGCGGAAGCAATGCCATGTGCCAGTCGGAGCGCTTCTTGATAGCTGAAGCAGAGTTCGGCCGGGTAGATGTCTCGCGTGCAGGATTCAAGACTGGGCGGCCCGGCAAGGTTGCGGAAAGTGTTTGCAACCAGCGCCATGACCAGGCCTTCTTCGCGCTTCGGGTGATGTTCAATCCGGCCATGCACGGCGATCAGATTAGGATGCGACCCGGCGCTGATACAGGCGGCCATTTCACTGTGCGGCAAGCCATCGCTGGTCATTGCGCCTTTAAACAGCTTGACGGCAACGGCCTGTGGGCGATCCTGACGCTGCCAGTTGGCTTGGTGAATGACGCCGGAAGCGCCTTCGCCCAATTTATCCGCCAATTGCAGCGCTTGCCAGGCAATTCGGGGCAGCGGCACAGCAGCCAACGCTGCCCCCTCAAGTTGAGCACAACAAGGATTACCGGCATATGCCAGCCAGGAAAGCCGGGGCATGGCGAGCAGCCAAGGCGGAATTTCGCTAATACAGTTGGCAGCAATGCGTAGTAATTCGAGTTGCGTGCAGGCTGCCATTTCCTCAGGCAATGCAGTCAGACGATTACCGGCCAGCATCAGTTTTTGCAATTGCGTACAGCGCCCGATCTCGGTCGGCAGTTGGCTGATCTGGTTGTCGGTGAGGATTAACCAACGCAGCGCCGGCGGCAAGGCGGCACCTGGCACATGGCGAATCTGATTGGCCTTGAAGCCAATCATGCTGAGTTGCGGACATTGACCCAGCACGTCGGGCAGACGGGTAAAGGGATTGTCCGAGCAAAACAGCACGCGCAATTTGTGCAAGCGCGGCAGATCATCGGGCAGCGTTGTGAGCTGGTTGCCGGAAAGGTCGAGCACCTCCAGCGTATCGACCAGGGCAAAAATTTCGCGTGGAAATTGCTTCAGACCACAGCGCAAAGTGAGGCGCTGGATGCCTTGCAACTGACCGCTGCACAGTTGTTCAAGCGTCTGCATTTTTAACCGGTCGGCTTTTTAATTGCCATTGCCGACGCCAGTAAGCGTCGTCGTTCAGCCAGCCGTAGCAGAGGTTTGACCTCGCAATAGAGCAGTGCCTTTTCGTCGGCGAACATCACACCAGCTTGACCAAGTTTCACCTCACGGGCAACGGCATGCAGACGCTCGCGCCAATGCATGACAACGGCGATCCAGTCAGGAAACTCAATAGGATCGAAAATTTTCTGCTTCTCGTCGCCGACGCCCTGCACGCCGGGCAGGATGTCCTTTTCGTCAGCGACGCCGGCAAAGCCCGGCTTGTCGAGCAGCACTTTGGCGAAGACAACCGCCGTTACCTCGTCAGCAACCAGCGCGGCATAGATGGGCAACTGCGGTTCGGTGATGCGGGCATCGGCCCAGTTTTTAATATCAACCGTGGCACCAGTTTTGTAGTCGATGATGATCTGGCGACCATCGGCCAGTTGATCGATGCGGTCGACGACCATTTTGACCCGAATTTGCTCAATCTCGACTTCCGCCGGCTGCTCGCAGGCGACCACGGCAAAATCCAGCCCACGCTTGGCTTCGACCAGCAGCCAAAGGTCAAGCAACTTGGCCAGGCGCGCCGCTTCCAGTTCGCGAAAGCGCGCCGGCAGGGTCAGCCGGCAGTCGAGCTCATGGTTTTGCAAGGCTTGGCTCACCGCCGCGGCGATCGTCTGCTGCCGCGCCGGTGCAGCCAAGGCAGCGAGCGCCTGCGAACTGCGTACTACCGTCCAGAAAGCTTCGAGCGCTTCATGAACCAGCGTGCCACGCGCTGCCGGGTCAAGCCCTTCAACCGGCTCGTCCATCGCCTCGCCCCCCAGCCGGAACTGGTAATAAGCCCAGGCCGGGCAAATCGCTTGGGCGCGCAACAACCAACTACCGCCCGATACCTTTTCGCCCTCACCGACTGGCGGCGCCAGCGCGTCGGCAAGCTGTTCGCAGGCAGCGCCGGCTTGTTGGGCGAGTTGCTGCGCCAGCGTTTCGATACTGGCCGGGAGATCACCCGAAACCGGCAAACCTGCGATCAATGGGCTCGGCCGCAAAACGCGGTTACCGTCCGCCTGCGCGTAGGAAAAATTCACCGCCGGCGCGGCGAGTAACAAGCGGCCATGTACCCGCAGGGCGAAATCCAGTTCAACCTCGGCACTGGCATGCGCTGCGCCGGCGGCCCGAAGCAATTCGGCGGGGAGCAGCGGATTGGGGCGCGGCGCAGGTGGCCAGAGGTCGTCGTTCATGCCCATCACCCACAGCGCATCGAAGCTGAGGCCGGCACTTTCGAGCACGCCAAGTACCTGGATTGACGGCTGGCCGCGCGTTTCGGGCTGGAAAATCCGTTGGCGGCAGAGCTGGGAGAGACGACGAACGGCTTCATTCAAGGAAAGCGGGCCAAGTAGGGCATCGAAGCGGCCGAAACTATCGAGCACCTCACCAAATGCCCGGTGCGCCTGAAACTCATGGCTCGAAAGCTCACGATCACCCGGCCATTCAGCCGCCTCTAAAGCCTGCCGAAACAGTGCAGCCCAAGCCCCTGGCAGCCCGGCTTTCGCCGAACGGCTCATGACTTCGACAAAGGCGCTGAGCGCGGCCACGGTTTGTGGGCAAAGCGGAGGCTCTTTTTCGGCGAATGAGTCGACCGGCGAGTTGGATTGTGAATTTTCCTGAAATTCGGATAGCGACTCGGCGAGGCGAATCAACGCCGGCAACGTGGTGAAGTAAGGCAGATCGCGGCGCAAGAACGTATCGAGACGAGCCCGAGCATCACCCTCGGCGGTTGCCGCCGACCAGCCACTCGCCAGTAATAGCGCTGACAACCGGCTTTGCTCAAGCTTGGCCCGGCCGCTGCCTAGCGCCAGCAGATCAAGCGCAACACGGATCAGCGGTAGATCGGCCAGCGCACACCCGAGGGAAAAATTGAAGCAACGCGGCACTTCGGCAGCATCGGGGCGAATCAACGCGGGATGCAGGGCATCATCAAGCGTGAATGCCAGGCGGTCGCGCACTCCCGCCATATCCGGCGCGACGATACCTATCTTACAAGCCGGATTGGCCGCCAGATTCGCCAGTGCCCAAGCGGCGACGGCGGCGCATTCAGCCGCACTGTCAGCGCAGGGGAAAACTTGCTGAATGCTGCGGTCGACGGCATTTTTAAGGCTATTTTCAAGTGCCACACCCCGCCCGGTCAGCGCTGCCATCAAGCGTTGTTCGAGCGGCGTGTAACGGTCGAAACCAACAAAACTGATCGTCGCCGGCAAAACGAAATGTCCCGCTTCAATCAGGCTGATCAAGCGCAAATGCACGCTGGCCGGATCGAGCCAGCCACCAGCACGACAGCGTTTTTCAAACTCCGCCTGCCAACCGATAAACAGCTGCGCTTCGTCGGAAAGCTGGCCACTGCCTGGCCGGATATTCCAGACACACGACAAGGCATGCGCTTCGGCGGCTGATGCGGCCATACCCTGAAGATCAAAGAGCAACGCGGCCTCGGTCAGCGCGGCGGCGATAACCTTTTCCCAAAGCAACTTTTCGGCAAAGGGGTCAAGCGTTACCGGCAGTTCGGCAACCTCCGTCAGCAAAGCCTCGTCAGCGAGACTGGCCAGCCACTGCGCCAGCGTCAGCGCCTGCCGCGTCCGCCAGACCGTTTGCCCGCCGCGCACCTCGCCGCGCAAGGTTTGGGCGAGGCGGGTGGTGGCGCAGAGGAATAGCGGTTGACTCAAGAATGCCCCGAAAATGCCATCCTGAATCAGTTGACCGCAGCAGGTTGAGCTGGCTTGGCCGGGGCGGCTGGCTTGGCTATCGGAACAGGGGCTGCGGGGGCTGCCGGTTTGCTTTCTGCAACAGGCTTGACGGGCATGGCCGGTTTAGCGGGGGCCGCCGGGGCAGCTGGTTTTTCAGTCATCGGCGCGGCAGCCGGTACCGGCTTGCTCTCGGCCATCGCTTTGCCCGGCATCGCCGGAGCAGGAGGAGCCGCAGGCTTGCTGGCCATGCTGCTGGTCGGCTTAGCTGGCTCGGCGGCCGGCGGTTTGGCGGCAACCATTGGCGTCGCCGGTTTGGGCGCCGCCTCCTTGCTCACTTTGGCAGATGTAGCCGAAGGTTGAGCGGCTGCAGAAGGGGCGCGCGAAGCACCGCTAACGGTGACATCGGCGCGTAGATCTTTCAAAGTGGCGGGACCAATGCCAGGAACGTTTTGCAAATCATCAACCGACTTGAATGAACCGTTTTTCTTGCGGTAATCAACAATGGCCTTGGCTTTGCTCGGGCCGATCCCTTTCAGGCCATCCAACTCCTCCTGGCTCGCTGTATTGATATTGATCTGGGCAAAGGCCATTCCCGCCCACAGCAAACAGCTTGCAAGGAACATCAGGAAACGTGATTTCATGGGTTTCTCTCGGTTAAATGAAGTTGCAGTATGCCAGCCAAGACCAGACTAGGGTATGCCGATGGAAAGAAACAGGTTTGAGGCGCCGTTGGTGGAGTAACCGAAGCCAAAATAAGCTGGCCCGATCGGCGTTTCGCCCCCAAAGTAAATTGAAGCTGAGTTGAGCAGTCGGACACCGCTGAGATTTGTTTCAGTTTAAAACTTGCCAACGTGAGGCGTCTCCAAGGCCACGCCGAAGCGGATGTCGCCGCGTAAACCGAGGGCAAAGCTGCCAACAATCTGTTCCGCACGAACCCCCAAATAGTTTATGTCATCGCCCAAAATCTGGCCATTGGCGAAAGCAGGTATGTTGAGAAAGCTCCCAACAGGTCAGCCGTCGCTTTGGAATAATCCGCTGCGTTTGAATCGAAATATTCAAATCCCGTCGCCCGGCCGCGCGATGCAAAATGGCGCCGATTGATCTGATCTAGCGCCAGCGAAGCCTTCCAGCCAGCGTAAATGAGGTCGTAATCCGCCAAAAATCAGGGCCAACTTCTCCGCACGGTTTCAGCCGCTGCTCGCCCACGATCAGCCGCTTCCGCGTTGCAACCAAAATCACTGGTAGAAATCGTCGCGAGGTCCGACTTGATATAAATATCTGTCGGCTTAAGCGTCCCCAGCGAGCGCGTCACATTCTGCTCAGTCAGGATATTGACCCTCTGCGCCGAAACGGTCAATAGCGAACCGACTAATGCCTTCAGCGTAAACCCTGGTTTCCGAACCAGGAATATAGCGGCGCTGAATCTGCTTGTTGCGAAAAGCGATATCGGAAAACTGCGGATTGTCGATAAACATATCGCCCCAATCCGCTTCAGCCAACTCAGTGCGCATCTTCGCCGGCGACAAGCCGGAAGCGTCAGCACCCGCCACCAAGGCCCCCACGCTGGTACCGACGACACAATTGACCGGCACCCGTAACTCTTCAAGCAACTCAAGCACGCCGATATGCGCCGCACCACGGGCGCCACCTCCACCCAGCACAAGGCCGACTCGCGGCCGGCCCGTCGCTTCTTCGATAGCGAGTGCAGTTGTGCTTAAGACGAGCGTAACCAGGAGTAGCGCACGCAGCAGCCGGGGGATTTTAAGCATGAACAAAACCCAAGGTAAAAAAAAGCCCCGCTGAGCGGGGCTTTTCGCGACGCGTCGGCAGATTACTTGGTGCCGATAACTTCGATGTCAACACGACGATCCGGCTGCAGGCAGTCGATCAGCGCCTTGGACTTGGCGGTGCCCTTGCACTTGTCGCCGGTTACAGGCTGCTTCTCGCCCTTGCCTTCGGTGTATACGCGGTTAGCTTCGATACCCTTGGAGACCAGGTATTCCTTAACAGCAGCAGCACGCTTTTCAGACAGCTTCTGGTTGTAAGCATCACCACCGATACGGTCGGTGTGGCCAACGGCCAGGATGACTTCAAGCTTGATCGCCTGAGCTTTGGAAACCAGCTCGTCGAGCTTGGCTTTACCAGCCGGACGCAGAACAGCCTTGTTGAAGTCGAACAGTGCGTCAGCAGCGACGGTGATCTTCTCGCCAGCCGGCTTCGGGCCAGCTACAGCACCAGCAGGAGCTGCTGCTGCGGCCATCTTCGGCTCGCAAACTTCCTTC
>JBBSCQ010000038.1:0-27031 GCA_038250105.1 Burkholderiales bacterium
ATGGACCATATGCAGGCTATTTATAATGCAAAATGAGTTGTGTGTAACGGCATGCGGTTACCCCTAACTACAGTTGGAATAGTTTGGACAGCTATTTGGGGGGGAATGCGGAACAGTTGCTCCAAAACGACCCGTCCATTCTCTCTTCAAACATTGATACGCAACTAACCGGCACATCGTTACCATCCAACTTGCTCAACACCTTCAATGCTGGGCTTTTCCTCGGAACAAACCACGCGCTGTCAAATACTGTAAATACTATTAGTAGCTTTACTTTGGCCGCTGTACCAGAACCCGAAACATACGTCTTGTTCCTCACTGGCCTTGGCATCATTGGCGCTTTAGCTCGACGTCGCAAGCAGAAGTAAGCAGAACCACTTAGGTGCATAAAGAGGTCGCTTTGGTGGCCTTTTTTACGTATGGGAAGAGAGAGCCGGCCCCTTTTGTTTGGGTAGTTTCCCGAAAGATAAGTAGAGACACTGATTACTATGGCTCGCGAACTGATTACCTCATGGGGCGACTACCAGGCGGCAATTGACCGTCTGCTGGCAATCACCGGCCACAAAATTTGCATTTACGACGAAGACCTCGGCCAATTCAAGCTGGAGTCTATTTTGCGCCTGGCGCAAATTAAACGAGTCCTGGATTCAGGGCGCAAGGAAAGTCTGCAAATTATTCTCCGCAATGCCGACATATTACGCAATCGCTGCCCGGTCTTAATCAAACTGCTGTCTGATTTTAATCACCTTGCCTTGGCGCAACAAAGCCCGCCTGAGTTGGCGCATTTGCGTGACAGCATGCTGATTATCGATGACAAGCACGCGTTGATACGTTTCGAACGAGACTTGCCCCGTAGTAAGTTGCTGCTTGATGAAGCGGATGCACTAAAACCCTATCTGAATCGTTTCTCCGAACTTTCCTTGGCTGGCGGTGAACGGGTCGGCAAGACGCCGCTTGGGCTATGAGCGCCATCGCTGGTGCGGCAGTGCAGCAAAGCTGCGCATTTCGAATAAATTTATTGTTATAATTACAAACTGATTGGGTCGCGCCTGATCACTGAATTTTTTTCTGGCTTTTGCCGTCTCTTATCGATAAGGAAATACCCATGACTAAGTCCCTCCTCGTTGCCGCCCTGCTTGCTGTTGCTCTGACCGCCTGTGGCAAGAAGGAAGCTCCGGCTCCTGTTGCAGCTCCTGCTGCTCCGGCCGTTGTTGCTCCGGAAGCCGCTAAGGCCGCTGAAGCTGCTGCTCCGGCCGCTGCCGCTGCTGCTGCACCGGCTGCTGCTGCTGCCGCTGCTCCGGCTGCCGCTGCTGATGCTGCCAAGCCTGCTGAACAAGCCGCTGCTGATGCTGCCAAGTCTGCTGCTGATGCAGGCAAGTCTGCTGCTGACGCAGGCAAAGCTGCTATGGATGCTGCCAAGAAGTAATTTTTCTTGCTTCCATAAAAACGGGGCTTCGGCCCCGTTTTTTATTGTCAGTTCAAAATTAATTTCGCGCAGTTTTTTGGCATCGCTGTTGTTTAGCTTATTTCACGCCAGGTAAAACCCGCTTCAGCTGTTGCCACCCCCAACCACGGGGCAGCACACCCCAAGGCTTCGGAAACCGCCCGCACAGCTAAGTTTGGATGGTTATTTCGCTCACTGAGGTGGGCCAGGACCAGGTGCTGTAGCAATGAACAATCAATTTGTTTCAGCAAGGCTGCTGCCGCAGCGTTTTCCAGATGACCATAGCGTCCGCTGATTCGTCGTTTCAGTGAGGCGGGGTATGAAGATCCAGCCAACATCTTGGCATCATGATTGCACTCAAGCACCAGCCCATGGCAGGCCGACAAAACGTCGCAAACATGGTGGGTGATTTCGCCAATGTCAGTCAGCACACCGAGGCGGCAGGCAGCGTCGGAAAAGAGATACTGCACCGGTTCGCGCGCATCGTGTGGCACGGGAAAGGGTTGCACCTCAAGATCGCCGATTTGCAGCGCACGATGGCTATCAATGATACGGAGATCAAGTCCAGCGTCTGACTCTTGGCAGGCGGCCCAGGTCCCATATGTTATCCAGACCGGTACAGCGTATTTTCGGGCAAAGCGGAATACGCCACCGACGTGATCGCCGTGTTCATGTGTGACGAGAATGCCGGTAATTTTTCCTGGTTCGTATGCCAGTTTATGTAGCCGGGTTACGGTATCCCGCAACCCGAAACCACAATCAAGCATCAGGCAGGTGGCCCCACTCTCGACGAGCAGCGCATTGCCAGCGCTGCCACTGCCGAGTGAGGCAAAGCGAATCACTGCAACTGCTGGAGAAGCAGGGCGAGAATTTTCTTTGCGGTATCTGACTTGTCGGTGCCGCCTTCGCTGGAAAGCACCTGAACGGTGCTCTGTGGCCCGGCGTCACTGACATAGATACGATACTGGACCTTCGAGCTGGCTGGTGGCTCTGAACTCTTCCAGAATGCTAGCTTGGAAATCCAGCCATCATCCTTCTTGCGGTTATCGACTTCTGGATCGACATAGCGCACAAAGTAGAGGCCGCGCGAACGGTCACGATCTTCAACCGTAAATCCAACGCGATCCAGCGCCAGACCAACACGACGCCAGGCGCGATCGAAACGCTCATAGACTTCCAGCGTACCGGCGCCGTCGTCTGACTTGGCGAGCTTGGCGCGTGGTTCTGCTTTGGCTGAGGCGATCGAGACTTCAGCGCGTTTTTCGTCAGATCCCATGCGCACCATCAGGCGACGCAGCATTTCAGCTTCGAGTTCCGGGTCCGGCGGGCGCGGTTGCCAGCGGGTGTCATCTTTGGCCGACGAGGTGTAGACCTCTTCCATGCCACGATGGCTAATGAAGATGTCGGTGGTGCCTGGCTCGCTGCCTGGCTCAAAACGGGTGCGGAATTTGTCGCGTTCGCCGGTTGAGTAAAGCGAGTCCAAGAGTTTGCCAATCGTGTTGCGAATAATGTCGTCGCCGATCTTGGCGCGGTTTTCGGCCCAATCGGTTTCCATTACGCCGGCATCAGGGCGCTCAAGATTGATGACAAAGCCGGTTTCCTGCCAGAAATCCTTGACGTTATCCCATAGCTTGTCGGGTGGGGCGGCGACAACTAGCCAGCGTTGATTTCCCGAGCGCTCGACCCGGACTTTGTCAACAGTAGGCAGCACTGTCGCATTCTGTGCCTGAGCGAGTGGGGTGCGGTCCGCGCTGTAGGCAGAAAAGGTTGCGCTGCCTTTGCCCGAGGTGTCCGGGACAACAAAGCGATCATCCTTGGCCACTTGGGAGAGATCGGGCGGTACCTCAAGCGTCGGGGCCTTGCCCGCAGATTTGTATTCGATCTTGCGGGAATCAGGAAGAATGCTGCAGCCAGCCAAGGCGATGGCAAGCAGGGAGAGCGTAAGGCCGGAAAGCCGACGATTCATGTTTTTCTATACTCCGTCAGGCAATCAAGCCGGCCTGGCGCATCGCGGCTAGCACGCGCGCTTCGTTGGGTTCAGATAAAGGGGTTAGCGGCAAGCGAATGCCATTGGGCATCAGGCCCAATTTTTTTACTGCCCACTTGATGGGGATCGGATTAGCTTCGCAGAACAGATCGCGATGCAAACCGAGCAGCTTGAAGTGAATTTCACGGGCCTTGGCGACATCGCCGGCAGCGGCAGCAACACACATTTCGTGCATCAGTCGCGGTGCCACGTTGGCAGTCACTGAAATGTTGCCGTGGAAGCCGAGCAGGATTGAGGCGACGCAGGTCATGTCGTCGCCGCTATAGAGGGCAAAACCTTTCGGTGCCCGGGCGATCAGGTCGCAGGCACGATCCAGGTTGCCGGTGGCATCCTTGACGCCGACGACGCCCGGCACCTGCGCCAGGCGCAGAATGGTGTCGTTGCTCATGTCGGCGACGGTGCGGCCGGGTACGTTGTAAAGCAGCACCGGCAACTCTACGGCTTCGGCAATCGCCTTGAAGTGGCGGTAGAGGCCTTCCTGCGTTGGCTTGTTGTAATAAGGCACCACGGACAGCGCCATGTCGGCGCCAGCCTTTTTGGCGAACTCGGTCAGCTCAATGGCTTCGGCCGTGGAATTGGCGCCGGTGCCAGCGATAACCGGAATGCGTCCGGCAGCGTGGTCGACCGTAACGCGGATTAGCTCGCAATGTTCATCGACATTGACCGTCGGGGATTCGCCGGTTGTGCCGACGGTAACAATACCGTCTGTTCCTTCGCGCGCATGAAAGTCGACCAGGTTGCGCAGGGAATTTAAATCTAGGCTGCCATCTTCGTGCATGGGTGTCACGATGGCGACAATGGATCCTGTAATCATGGCCTGTTTATATATAGAAAATAATCGTTCGATTGTAACTGAAGCCTAATCAGTGCGGAAAGGCGCTTGGTAACAGATTGTTATTTTTGCGTTAGCCAGCGGAGCTGACCAAGGGCCGAGCGCATCTTTCCTTCCGGCAAAACCAGCTCGGGGTGACGGTCAGGGCCGGCTGTTTGCAACTGATGGGCAAACTCGTCAAGCCTTGCGGCGACCGGGGTACGCCAGTCGAGTTGGCGCAAGCGGTAGCGCAGCAGGTTTTTCAGTCTGGGCATGGACATAAGGCGCAAAACCGATAAGCGTGCCGCGCCAGCGTCATCGGCCAGGCGCCAATCCTGCTCGGCAAGTTCATCGAGTAGAGTGGCTGCTTCGGCAAAGTTAGCTGCCGCTTGCGTCAGCGAGGTTTCTGCTGCCGGAAAGCGCTGCGTTAGTTCGGGCAATATCTGGTGGCGCAAGTAATTGCGCGTCAGCGAGTGATCGGCATTGCTTTCATCTTCGACCCAAGCCAGATTGTTTGCTGAGGCATAGGCTTCGATCTCGGTTCGCGATATGTCCAGCAATGGGCGTAGCAAGCGCAAGTTGCCGTGGCGGCGTTCGGCCGGCATAGCGGCGGCGCCGGTCACGCCGGTACCCCGCAGCAGATTGAAAAGGAGGGTCTCGGCTTGGTCGCCGCGATGCTGGGCCAGAAGCAGGCAATCGGCGGCGCAATCAGCGAAGGCGGTATATCTTGCTTGCCGGGCAGCGGCTTCCAATCCCAGGCCATTTTTGCGGTCGACCGTAATTTTTTGCTGAATCAGCGGAATGCCAAGGTCAGCACAATAGTTGGTGCAAAAGTCTGACCAGCGGTCGGCGTTGGGTGAAAGCCCGTGATGCACATGGATGGCCGACAAGCGACCGGCAAAGCCGCGACTGGTGAGGTGCAGCAGAACGACGGAATCACAACCGCCAGAGAGGCCAACGCAGAGAGATTCGTCCGGCGCGAGGCGGGCAGCGAGGAAATCGCCGACCCGACCCGGCAGATCAATTGACGGCTTGTTCCTTGAAGCGGCCATAGCTCATCAGCCGCTCGTAGCGCGTCGCCAGGAGTTCTTCGGTAGATAGCCCGGAAAGCTGTTTAAGCGCTTCCTGCAAGGCTTTTTTCAGATTTTGCGCCATTGCAGCGTAGTCACGATGGGCGCCACCGAGGGGTTCGCTGATGATTTTGTCGACCAGGCCGAGCGTTTTCAGGCGTTGCGCTGTGATGCCCATTGTCTCCGCCGCTTCGGGGGCTTTGTCGGCACTCTTCCAGAGAATGGAGGCGCAGCCTTCTGGTGAAATGACCGAATAAGTTGAGTATTGCAGCATTTGCAGGGTGTCACCGACGGCAATCGCCAGCGCGCCACCGGAGCCGCCTTCACCAATGATGGTAACGATTACCGGCACCTTGAGTTCTGCCATGATGTAGAGGTTTCGCCCAATCGCTTCGGACTGGCCGCGTTCCTCGGCATCAATGCCTGGGTAAGCGCCCGGTGTGTCGACAAAGGTCATTACCGGCAGGCCGAATTTCTCGGCCAGTTTCATCAGGCGCAGCGCCTTGCGGTAGCCCTCCGGGCGGGGCATACCGAAGTTGCGGTAAATTTTCTCTTTCGTGTCGCGGCCTTTTTGATGCCCGATGACCATTACGGGCTGACCGTTAAAGCGGGCTAGACCGCCGACAATGGCGTGATCATCAGCAAAGGCACGGTCACCGTGCAGTTCTTCAAAATCGGTAAAGATCAGCGACAGGTAATCAAGCGTGTACGGGCGCTGAGGGTGGCGAGCTACTTGCGAAACCTGCCAAGGCGATAGCTTGGCGTAGGTTTCCTTGGTTAGCTGATCGCCTTTTTTCTCCAGCCGATCGATCTCTTCCGAGATATCAACAGCTGAATCATCCTGGACGAAGCGCAGCTCTTCGATTTTAGCTTCGAGGTCGGCAATGGACTGTTCGAAGTCGAGGAAACTTGTTTTCATGGGCCGCTCATTTTTTCTAATTCGGCGCGTATTTTACCTCAAAGGTTTGCTTGGCTTGTTTTTCAATCATGCTGCGGTCGACGGTCAAAAAAGCATAAAAGTTGACATCATGTGAAGACGCGCTCGATTTGATTTGCTAACATCATAAAAACCACAAAGAAAGTTCTCCATGTCTTTGTTTGACGCTCTCTTCATTTCTCCTTTGCTTGGCCCGGATGACGGTTGGTCGGGCTATCGCGTTGAATTTGCGCCCGGCCAGAGTAGCTTCGCGGCGCTGAATCAGCTTTGCGCTTCGCCGCTGATCAGTGATTTTGATCCGCGCCATCCTTGGTTTTTCCCTGCGATCATTGGCAGTAGCGTCAAGAGCGCCCTCGGGGAGCGTGTCGTGACGGTTTTTCCGGCTCAGCCTGGGGCGCTGGAAATGGAAGCGTTGAAGCAATTTGAGGCCAGTCAGCGTCAGTCACGCTGCAAGGTTGGCTTGCTGGCTACGCAGGAAGAAAAACTACCGGCAACCGGCGCTTGGGATTACCTTCTGATCAGCGCCAGCCAGGCTCGCAGCCTGCCGCCGTATACCTTGCTTGGCCTTGCTAGCCGTACCATTGTGGTGGCCACGAATGTGCATAGCCACAATGATAGGGACTGGACGCTGAACAATGCGTGCGCGTTAGCCAGCACAGAATTCCTGCAGACGCGTTTAACCACGGCAAAAAAAGCCGATATGTCGCGGCTAAAGTTACTCGAAATGCTTGCCCTGATTGCTGAGGATGCTGATACAGCGAGTCTTGAAGCGGTTTTCCGCCAAGAGTCAAAACTCTCCTACAGTCTGCTGCGATTGGTGAACTCCGCAGCCATTGCGCCGCCTAATCCGATTGCCAGCTTCGCCCAGGCGATCAATTTATTGGGGCGCCGCCAACTCCAGCGTTGGCTGCAGTTATTGGTTTATGCTGACCCGAACAATGGTCAGCATCCCAACCCCTTGTTGCAAAAAGCGGCGGCACGTGGCCGTAAGCTGGAGATTTTGGCATCGCATCTTAATCCGCCTCCGGCAGCGGAAAATTTGCAGGATGCTGCCTTTATGGTCGGCACCTTTTCCTTGCTTGATGCCTTGCTGAACATGTCGATCAAGGAAGTCCTCGAGCAATTGCCGCTGACCGAGATTGTTCGTGATGCGCTGGTCGAGCGTGCCGGTGGCCTGGGGCAGCTGTTGAGTGCGATTGATGCCGCCGAGGCTGGCGAATTAAAGCTCGCGGCCAAAAGGCTCAATGATCTGGGGATCAGCGGGGAGACTTTCCGGGACGCCCAGCTGACCGCCTACAGTTGGGCCGCCAACATCCGGCCGACAAGCTAAGTACAAAGTTTTACTGTTCAAACTCTGTCATTCGCGGCTTGACCGGGAATCCAGTTGTAATCATGGATTCCCGCTTATGCGAGAATGACGGTAGTGATTAAATCAGGGCTTCCTAAGCGAAAAGTCAGAGAAAAATCAACCAAAGCGGCCGCTGAGGAAGGGGTTGTATTTGCGCTCCTCGCCAAAATTAGACATCGGGCCGTGGCCCGGGATGAATTCAACGTCGTCGCCAAGCGGAAACAGTTTTTCCTTGATCGAGCGAATCAGCGTTGCGTGATCCCCCTTGGGGAAATCGGTACGGCCAATGGAGCCTTGAAAGAGCACATCGCCCACCTGCGCCAGGTGGCTCGGCTGGTGATAGAAAATGACGTGGCCCGGCGTGTGGCCCGGACAATGCAGCACATTGAGCTCAATCTCACCAAAATGCACCTTGTCGCCATCTTTCAGCCAGCGCGTCGGTTCGAAGCTCTGCACATTGGGAAAGCCAAACATCTTGCTTTGCTGCGGCATGCCCTCGATCCAGAAGCGATCATCCGCATGCGGCCCCTCAATCGTTACGCCCGCCCGCTCAGCCAGCGCGGCGACTCCGCCAGCGTGATCGATATGGCCGTGAGTCACGAGAATTTTTGCCAGCGTCAATTTCTCCTCCGCCAGTTTGCCCAGAATGCGATCAACGTCACCACCCGGATCAATCACCACAGCCTGGCGGGTTTTTTCGCACCAGAATATGGTGCAGTTTTGCTCAAAAGGGGTGACGGGGACGATGGCGTAACGCATGGCAAAAACCGAAATGAGGGAGTGGGCCGAATTATCGCATGCAGCACCGCTTGCCCGGCGTAGCTGACGCCTTTACACTCGAAGGCACTACCCAGATATTGCATCTTTGAGGACGACAAAAACATGCTCGACCATCCGCTGCCGGCAATCGATGACTGGGTCGTACTTTTTAGCAATAACAGCCTGCCTGTGTTGCGTGTGACCAAGCGCAGGATTGATGAAATGCGCCAGGATATCGAGCATGTTGACGCCCGCGAACTGGCCCGCATCATCCTCCTTGATCCGGTCATGACGGTTAGTGTCATCGCCCTAACCCAAGCCAAACGCGGCCGCTCCCTGCACCACGACATCACCACCATCGCCAGTGCGATATTGATGATCGGCGTTGAACCATTTTTCAATCATTTCAATGATCTGCCGACCATTGAGGGCATCCTTAAAGGCATCGATCCGCACGCCATGCTCGGCGTTTTGCAAATTATTCGTCGCGCCCAGCGGGCGGCGGATTACGCCTATGAGTGGGGACTGTGGCGTAATGACGTTACCATGGAGGATCTGCGTATTGCGGCGCTGCTACATGATGTTGCAGAAATTCTGGTGTGGTGTTTCGCCCCCAAACTGGGGCTTGAAATTCATGCCTGGCAACTGGCCCAGCCGACCATGCGCAGTGTCGATGCCCAAATGAACACGCTGGGCACGACGTTTCAGGATATTCAGTTGGCCCTGTGCCGGGTCTGGCAATTGCCGGAATTGCTCCAGACCTTGATCGTCGGTGATAACAGCAAAAACCTGCGGGCGCAAACGGTCAATCTGGCTGTTTGTCTGGCTCGCCACTCGGCCCACGGCTGGGATAACCCGGCGCTGGCGGATGATTTCGCCGACATTGGCCGCTTGCTAAATATCACCCCGGAAGCCGTCCGCCAACGCTTGGGCCTGGAGCCGATGCCGGCCCGTGAAGCAGAAAATCCCTGATTTTCGACGGTAAACCCAGTCGAGCCGTAACTTCCTTGCCCGCCAGGGCAAAAATCGAGACTGCTACGGTCGACCGAAAAAAAACCGAAAAATCAGGTCGCGCTTTATCAGACTAAGTTACCAGCCTTCGCCTCCAGCACTTCCCAGCGTTCCAGCAAGCCAAGCAATTCCTCATCAATCGCGGCCAGACGTTCGGCTGATTTCTGCGCCGCTTGCGGGTTGGATTGATAGATTGACGCATCTTCGAGATGCTTGCTCAGATCAACCTGCTCGGCCTCCAGCGCCGCAACTTTTTCCGGAAGTGACTCAAGTTCGCGCTGCTCTTTCCACGGCAGTTTTTCACCCTTGGGTTTGACCGGATCAGCCGCTTTGGTAACCGGCTTGCTGGCGCCTTTGGCCGCCTTGCCGGCTTCTTTCTGCTGCGTCGCCTGATATGAAGCCCAGTCGCTGTAACCGCCGACGTATTCACGCCAGTTACCATCGCCTTCAGCAACAATCGTCTGAGTCACGACGTTATCGAGGAAAGTTCGGTCGTGGCTGACCAGGAAGAGCGTGCCGTTATAGTTTTGCAGCAACTCTTCAAGCAGTTCCAGCGTTTCAATATCGAGGTCGTTGGTCGGCTCGTCGAGCACCAGGACGTTGGCCGGGCGAGCAAACAAGCGGGCCAGCAGCAGACGGTTGCGCTCGCCACCGGAAAGCGAACTGACCGGCGAACGCGAACGCTCCGGGGCAAAAAGGAAGTCTTCCAAATAGCCGATGACGTGTTTGCGCGCACCACCAATTTCAACGAAATCGGAACCCGGTGAAATGACATCGATCAGGCTGGAGTCGGGATTGAGCTGGGTGCGGAACTGGTCAAAGTAGGCGACATCGATCTTGGTGCCCAGACGCACAATGCCATCATCCGGCTGCAGTTCGCCGAGAATCATCCGCAGCAGCGTCGTCTTGCCGGCACCATTCGGGCCGATCAGGCCGATTTTGTCGCCGCGCTGAATGCGGGCCGAGAAATCGCGCACAATGACCCGTTCACCGTAGCTCTTGCTGACATGCTCCAACTCGGCGACCAGCTTGCCGCTCTTGTCGCCAGCGTCGATCTGCAGATTGACCTTGCCCATGCGGTCACGCCGCGCCTGGCGTTCGGCGCGCAAAATATCGAGGCGCTGGACGCGGAAAATGGCCCGTGTCCGGCGCGCTTCAACGCCCTTGCGAATCCAGATTTCCTCTTCCTTGAGCAACTTGTCGGCCCGTGCATTGGCCAAGCCTTCTTCATGCAAAAGCGCCTCTTTGCGTTGCTGGTAGTCACTAAAACTGCCGGGGAAACTGGTCAGTTTGCCACGATCCAGCTCGATAATCCGCGTACAAACGCGGTCAAGGAAGGAACGGTCGTGGGTGATGAAAAGCAGTGTGATGTTGGCGTCGATCAACTGGTTTTCCAGCCATTGAATGGTCGCAATGTCGAGGTGATTGGTCGGCTCGTCGAGCAGCAATACTTCGGGCTGTACCGCCAATGCCTGGGCCAGCGCCAGACGTTTTTTCTGACCACCGGAAAGGCTGCCGACCTTGGCATCCGGATCCAGTTCGAAGCGTTCAATCACCTGATCCGCCTGCGCTTCATAGGCCCAGGCACCGCGCGAATCAAGCTCGTGCTGCAAGGCTTCCATGCGCGCCATCAGGACATCAAAATCGGCATCCGGCTCGCCCATGTGATGCGCCACTTCGTGATATTCGGCGAGCAGCTTGGAGGTTTCGCCCATGCCGGAAACGACGGCTTCAAAGACCGTCGACTCGAGATCAAAGATCGGTTCCTGTGGCACATAGCCAACGCGGATGCCGGGCTGAATCCAGACTTCGCCATCATCAATCTTGCCGCGCCCGGAGCCTGCCGCCAAGGCAGCCAGCATGGAAGACTTTCCCGTGCCGTTGCGGCCGATGACGGCAACGCGTTCGCCCGGATCAAGCAAAAAATCGGTGTGATCAAGGAGCGGCACATGGCCGTGGGCAAGGCAGGCGTTGGTGAGTTTTATATAGGGCATTGGGCGCAATAAAAGCGGCGCCCCGTAAGGCGCCGCGTTGGGAAGACGTGGATTTTAGCCGGTCGTCGTCAAATCAGGTGGTAAAGCGCGAAAGTTGCGCCTGCAACTCGGCAGACAAACGCTGCAAATTCTGCGCCCGTTCGGTATTTTGCATCGCCCGGTTGCTGCTGCCTTCGGCCGCTTGCGCAATGTTTTCAACCAGTCGAGCGATCTCTTGGCTGGCGGCGCTTTGCTCGCGCGTACTATCCGCAATGCCATGCACGACTTCAACCGTTTCCTGCGCGCGCTGATCAATCGTGCGCAAAGAATCGCCGGCATCTCGCGCCAGGCCGACGCTATCGGTCATATTGGCGCTCACCGATTGCATGCGCTGCACAGCGCCGCTGGTTTCTTGCAGAATGGCATTCACCGTTGTCGAAATTTCCTGTGTCGACATCGCCGTCCGCTCAGCCAGTTTGCGCACTTCGTCGGCCACAACCGCAAAGCCGCGCCCCTGCTCACCGGCCCGGGCCGCTTCGATGGCGGCATTGAGCGCCAGCAAGTTGGTCTGCTCGGCAATTTCACGGATAACGCCAACCACGCTGGAAATCTGCTTCGAACGCTCGCCCAGAGATTGAATCAACACCGCCGACTCATTGATATCTGTCGCCACCCGCTCCAACTCATTCATGGTCCGCTGCACAACTTCACGGCCATTCTCTGTGACGCCTTTGGCATCTTCCGAAATCCGGGCTGCGTGATTGGCGTTGTCGGCGACGTGCGTAATGCTGACCGAAAGCTCTTCCACAGAGGCAGCAATACCAGAGGCGGATTGCGAAGCCTGCATCGAACCTTCCATGGCTGAACGGGCGGCATCCTGCAGTTCATTGGCGGCAACGCCGACCTGCGTCGAGGTGCTGGCAACGCCGATCACTAGATTGCGCATCGCCTCGGCCATCTGGTTAAAAGCATGAGCGATGGCATGTACTTCATTGCGGCTGCCGGGGTCACCATCGCGTACGGAAGCGCGCAGATCACCGGCGCTGACTTTGGAAACCTCCTGCACCAAATCGCCCAGACCGCGCAGGCGCGAGCTCACCAGGGCGTAAATCAAAACCGCCAGGATCACCGCCGCGCCGATGCTGATGATGATCAGCAAATTGCGTAAGGCACGGCTTTCTTCTAGATACTCATCCATCCAGCTACCCGTAGCAACGGTCCAGCCCCAGGCTGGCGAAGTGGCAGCAAAAACAATTTTTTCCCGCTCAACGCCATTTTGATCGGCCATTGAATAGCGAAAGGCGCCATTTTTGCGCTGAATGACTTCGGTGACCGCTGCTTTGGCTGCGGCTGGAAAATCCGCCTCAG
Organism: Burkholderiales bacterium; assembly: GCA_038250105.1. Taxonomy (GTDB): domain Bacteria; phylum Pseudomonadota; class Gammaproteobacteria; order Burkholderiales; family Rhodocyclaceae; genus Azonexus. Next base: position 12,769 of record JBBSCQ010000038.1, read on the forward strand.
TAAGCGTCTTTTCCTGAAACTTGGGATGCAGGACAAACTCGCCGATGGTTTTTTCATCGGTCGGTCGAACGATATAGACATAGCCCGTTTTGCCCGCGACTAGGCTGCCAAACTGCCCACGGATACGCTTCAATTCCTCATCCAATGCAATCCGGATTGAATAGGCACCCCACGGCTTGCCATTGGCATCTTTCAGCAACTTGACGGTGCTGAAATTATATTTTCCCGCCCGAATCGCCAGTCCTTGAAAGTCCTGGCCGGCCAGCAACGCCTTTGCCACCGGGTCGCCGTCAGCAATCGGCACGCCATTCATCGACTTGCCATCCTTGTCTTTCAACAGCGTCGCCAGGCGATAAACCTTGTTGTCCTTGATCACTAGAAAAGCGGACTCTTCGCCAGTCAAGGCCTTAAACGCCGCCAAAGTCCGCTCATTGCCGTTAAGCACTTCGTTGCCGAGCTTGACCACGGGCAAGTCAACTTCACCCACTTTGGCCATGCCCTGGCCCAACTCGGGGCTGCCGCCAATGTACTTGAGGAAAAACCGGGACTGCGTCTCGCCCCTTAACCTGACGCCCTCAAAGAGTCCGTCGAGCGTACCTGCCATCAGCTTTGCTTCGTGTTCGAGATTTTGCTCGGCCACCGCGATAGCCGCGCTGTCCGCCTTGCGCTGGACAATCAGCGTCATTACTGTAAACACGACAATCAATGCCGCAATAGTCGCCATAATCAATTGCTGCGCAATCGGACGACGGTTTATTGTGGAATGCATTGCGACATCTCCCCCTGTTGTTATATTAGTAACTGCCAATTTATCACAAGCTGCTCAGGCCCCGGTACAATGCGCGCCTGGTTGCAGGGCCTCCATAGCTCAGTGGATAGAGCACTTCCCTCCTAAGGAAGGGGTCGCACGTTCGATTCGTGCTGGGGGCACCAAGGCTTGCTACGGCGCGCCCTCCGCAATTCCCCTGTTTTTTTATCAATCGAAGCTTGCAGAAAATAATGCATGCCTTGATCGCGCAATGCCGAGAAACTGCTTGACCAGTTGCGGGTCGAAATGGCTGCCTGCATCCTTTTCGATGATCGCCAAAGCCTGTTCAAGGGGCATCGCTTCCTTATAGGGGCGGCGTGAAGTTAGCGCATCGAAGACATCAACGATGGCGAAAATTCTTGCGGCGAGTGGAATTTCCTCACCCTTCAAACCCCGCAGATAGCCCAAACCATTGAATTTCTCATGGTGCCCCTCGATCACCTCGCGGGCTCCCTGCAACCAGTCGGACTGCTGGACGATGTCCACCCCGAGGGTGACGTGGGTCCGCATGATGTCAAACTCTTCGCTGGTCAATTTGCCCGGCTTGAGCAAAATATTGTCGCTAATGCCAATTTTGCCGACATCGTGCAGGAAGGCGCCGAGAATCAGTTGGCGCATCAGCGTCGCCGACAATCTGACTGCCTTGGCGAGCTGAATGGCGTATAGAGTGACGCGGAAATTGTGGTTGCCGGTATCCGAATCGCGCTTGGCAATGGCGGCGCCGAGCACGGATGCCATCTCCAGATTGCCTTTGAGGACTTCTTTTGAAAAGCGCACGACATCACGGTTGAGCGAGATGATGACCGGGTAGAGCAGGATGGTGGTCGCCAGCACCGCGATGAGCACGGCGATCAGCATGTGCCGGAGTTGCGTGTTGAATGATGCTAGCGTGGCGCGGTCGACGACAAAAACACCCTCAAAAAAGCCGGCATTACCGCCCAGCTTGCTGGGGAGCGGAACAAGTACCTGTACAACGGTATCTTCGCCGACTTTATATTTCTCGTAGTGATGTCTTGCTTCAAGAGGAAAGTGATGCTTGAAACGCTTGAGCTCGGTTTCGATATGCACATATTGCGGATTGACGACTTCAAGAATCCGTTTTTCCTCGCGGTCATAGATTGCAATAACCACGAAATTTCGTTTAACGAATTCACCCGCCTTTTCGCGCAGAATGCGCAGCTCCTCGGCGGAGCGAGCGCCCGTATCCAAACCTTCCGGTACGAAGTCAGCAGCCTGTTGCGCGGCGAGCGTGACCACGAAGTCGTCAATTTTTTCCATCTCAATGAAATAGACCAGCCCACCACCCACGAGTGAAACGGCTAGCTAGGCAAGAATGAGACGACGCAGAACGATGCGGTGGATTGAAATCATGGGGAAATGTTACGCTCAGTATTTCGCGGATTCATTATCAAAAGATTAACAGGAGACATCAATGACCCACGCTATTCGCATCCACCAGGCCGGCGGTCCCGACGTGTTGTGTTGGGAGGCTGTCACCGTTACGGCGCCTGCCGCCGGTGAGGCGATGGTGCGTCAGCATGCGGTCGGCCTGAATTTTATTGATGTCTACCATCGCACCGGCCTTTATTCTTTGCCCTTGCCTTCCGGTATTGGCCTCGAAGGAGCTGGGGTTGTTGCAGCGATAGGTGAGGGCGTGAGTGAGGTCAAGGTGGGTGATCGCGTCGCTTACGCTGGTGGCCCGATTGGCGCTTATGCCGAAGTGCGCAATATTCCGGCGCATCGTCTGCTCAAGTTGCCGGAAAGCATCAGCTTTAATACCGCCGCCGCGATGATGTTGCAGGGCTTGACGGCCGCCTATCTGCTGCGGAAAACCTATTGCGTCCAGCCGGGCGATGTGGTGCTGATTCATGCCGCTGCTGGCGGCGTTGGCCTGATTGCCTGCCAGTGGGCCAAGGCCCTGGGGGCGACTGTGATTGGTACGGTTGGCTCGGCGGCCAAGGGCGAGCTGGCTAAAGCGCATGGATGCGACCACGTGATCAATTACAGCACGGAGAATTTCACCCAGCGCGTGCGCGACATTACCCGTGGTGAGGGAGTGCCGGTGGTCTATGACGGGGTGGGCAAGGATACTTTCATGGGGTCGCTTGACTGCCTGCGCCCGCTCGGCATGATGGTCAGCTTCGGCAATGCCTCCGGGCCGGTGCCGCCGCTCGATCTGATCCTGTTGTCGCAGAAAGGCTCACTGTTCATTACCCGACCAACGATCATGAGCTATACCGCCAAACGGTCCGATCTCGAGGCGCTGGGCGCGGAACTGTTCGAGATGGTGGGTTCCGGTCAGGTGCGGATCGAAGTGAATCAAACCTATCCGCTGGCTGAAGCGGCCCAGGCGCATCGTGATCTGGAGGCCCGCAAGACCACCGGTTCAACTATTTTGCTTCCATGATGGCCAAGATCAAAGCTGGGTTGCTCTCGCTGCGCGATTTGTTTGCGACGGCGTGGTGGATATTTCTGATTGTCGGCATTGGTTTTGTCGTCGCCTATCAGTTCGTCGAACCGGCGCCGCCGAAGAGAATCACAATAACCACGGGCGGTGAAAGCGGCGCTTACTTCCAGTTCGCCAATCGCTACGCCGCCATTTTGGCCAAGAATGGCGTGACGCTGGAGGTTAAATCTTCGGCGGGTTCCCTGGAAAATCTGGTGCGTCTGAAAAATGGTGCGGCGCAAATTGGCTTTGTGCAAGGCGGTGTCGTTGAAGCAAAAGATGATCCCGATGGCGAAAATGATGCCGGCTTGCTCTCGCTTGGCAGCGTTTTCTACGAACCGGTTTGGGTTTTTTACCGTGGCGAAAAGACGATTGACCGGCTGACGGACCTGCGCGGAAAACGCATTGCCATCGGCCAGGAAGGCTCAGGCGTGCGGCAATTAGCCCAGCAACTGCTAAGTGCCAATGAAATTCAGCCGGGTGAGCATCTGGTGCCGCTCGCTGGCTTGAAAGCAGCGGAAGAGCTGCAGCAGGGCCGGATCGACGCCGCCTTTATCATTGCCGCCGAAAAAGCGCCGGTTGTCCAAGTGCTACTTCGCTCGCCCGGCGTCAAGGTGATGAGCTTCGCTCAGGCTGGTGCTTATCAGCGGCGTTTCCCGTTTTTGACCAAACTCACCTTTCCGCATGGTGTGGCCGATCTGGTGCGCGACTTTCCGCCGGATGACATTAAATTACTGGCGCCCACCGCTAACCTGATCGTCCGCGATGATCTGCACCCGGCCTTGCAATCGCTGCTGCTGCAGGCGGCCAGCGAAGTGCATGGTAAATCGGGGTTTTTCCAGGATGTTGGCGAATTCCCCTCCTACAAGGACCAGATGCTGCCGCTTTCGCCCGACGCGGCACGCTATTTCAAGTCCGGCGCCCCTTTCCTGCAGCGTTACCTGCCGTTCTGGCTGGCCGTGCTGGTGGATCGTTTGATCGTGCTTTTGGTGCCGATCATTGCTTTGCTCATTCCCCTGCTCAAGATCGCTCCGGCTATCTATACTTGGCGAGTGCGTTCAAAGGTTTTCCGTTGCTACGGTGAACTGAAATTTCTTGAAGAAGACCTCAAAAACCATTTTGACCCAACCAAGCTGGCTGACTACCGTAACCGCCTCGATGCGCTCGATGAGGAGGCGGTCCAGTTGCATGTGCCGCTTGGCTTTACCGATCTGGTTTATACGCTGCGCGAACATGTGAATCTAGTGCGGCACATTCTTGACAAACGGGAGACACAGGCATGAAAGCCTTTCTCGTCGCCAATCCCAAGGGCGGCTCAGGCAAAAGCACGTTGGCGACCAACCTGGCCGGCTACTTTGCTTCCAAACGCCATGAAGTGATGCTCGGCGACATCGATCGCCAGCAGTCATCGCGCGAATGGCTGGCTATTCGGCCTTTCGAACTTCCCAGCATCGACAGCTGGGAAATTGGCCCCGACAACGTCTCCCGGCCACCCAAGGGCACGACACATGTCGTGCTTGATACACCGGCTGGTTTGCACGGCAAGATGCTCGACAAGGTGCTCAAGTTGTCCACGCGGGTAATCGTGCCGGTTCAGCCTTCAATGTTCGACATGCTGGCGACGCGCCAGTTTCTTACTGAACTACTGGCTGAAAAGGCGGTGCGAAAAGGCAAGGCGGACGTTGCGGTGATCGGCATGCGGGTTGATGCCCGGACGCGGGCAGCGGGTGATCTCGAACGTTTCTTTGCGACTTTTGACTTGCCGGTGCTGACTTACCTGCGTGACACGCAAACCTACGTTCAGGCAACCGGCGCCGGCATGACCATCTTTGATTTGCCGCCATCGCGCGCCGAGCGTGATCTTGAGCAGTGGCGAGCGATCATCGAGTGGGCGGAAGCCGAGTAAGCGATGATTAGGCCGACCATGGAAGCAACGGCTGGTCCTGCGGTCGACGGCTAAAAATGGCCAAATTCCAATGAGCGGCCCGGTCGAAATCCCTGCTAGTGAGATCGAAATCACCGCCATGCGCGCGCAGGGTGCTGGCGGCCAGAACGTCAATAAGGTATCGAGCGCTATTCATCTGCGCTTCAATATCGCCGCGTCGTCGCTGCCGGAGGAAATCCGCGAGCGCCTGCTGGCGCTGAATGATCAGCGGATTACCAAGGATGGCGTGCTGGTCATCAAGGCGCAGGAATTCCGCAGTCAGGAAAAAAATCGCGAAGCGGCTTTGCGCCGATTACAGGAGTTGGTTGCGGGCGTCGCGGTTGTGCCGCGCAAACGTCGCCCGACCAAACCGACATATGGCTCACAAAAGCGTCGTCTGGAAGGCAAGACCCAGCGCGCCCAGATCAAGCAGGGGCGCGGCAAAATCGACTATTAAGTGACTTGCTTAAACCTTTGGCGCGTCGTCCAGCCACAGTCGACGCCAGCCTTCGTGGCCAAGGCCTTGCAAGGTTTCAATATTGCGCTCAAAGATATCAGCGGCATCGGGAAAGGCCGCAACCGCGCGATCGATGCTCGCTTCACGCAGCAGGTGCAGCGTCGGGTAGGGTGAGCGGTTCGAGAAATTGTCGATGTCGTTGGGATCGCTGCCGGCAAATTCGTACTGGGGATGCAGGCTGGCGATCTGGAAAACTCCGTCAAAGCCGAGATTGCGAATCAACGCATTGGCTTCGGCCAGAAAAAAATGGAAGTCGAGAAAGTCGCTCATCACCTGCGGGTGGATCAGAAGCGTCGTGTCGAGAATCTCCGGTGCGGTATCGGCCAGCAACTGCAACTCGTATTCGAGTTCAGCCAGCAGCTCGTCGGCAGTCTGTGCCGCCGTCACGGCGTAGCGGATCTGCTTCTTGACGTGAACCGATTTGGCGAAGGGGCATAGGTTGAGGCCGATTACCGCTTTTTCCAGCCAAACTTGGGTCGCCACAATGACATCAGCTGTTGTGACAGAATCGGAAGAAGAGTTGAGTACAGCAGGCAAGTCAGGCATGGGTTTCTCAAAAATTGGTGGATGGTTTGGTGAAGCGGTCGAGATAAATATAGACGACTGGCGTTAGATACAAAGTCAATACCTGCGAGAGCATCAGACCGCCGACGACGGCCAGCCCGAGCGGTTGGCGGACTTCCGCCCCAGCACCGATGCCAAGGGCGATCGGCAGTGTGCCGACCAGTGCCGCCATCGTCGTCATCATGATTGGCCGGAAACGGATCAGGCAGGCCTGGAAAATCGCCTCGGTCGGCGCCATGCCGTCCTTCCTTTGTCGTTCAAGGGCGAAGTCGATCATCATGATGGCGTTTTTCTTGACGATGCCGATCAGCATGATGATGCCGACAAAGGCATAGAGGCTAAGGTCGACGCGGAAAATCATCAGGGTCAGCAAGGCACCGAGGCCGGCCGAGGGCAAGCCGGAAAGGATAGTCAGCGGATGGATGAAGCTCTCGTAAAGGATGCCGAGGACGAGGTAGACAACCAGTACGGCGACCAGCAACAGCACGCCGAGGCCCTGTAATGATGACTGGAAGGCCTGCGCCGTACTCTGCAGACTGGTGGTCAGCGCTACCGGAATGCGGATTTCACGCTCCAGCGCCTTGATCTTGTCCACCGCCTCGCCGAGCGAAACACCGGGTAGCAGGTTGAAGGAAATGATCACTGAAGGACGGCGAGAACGATGGCGCGCTTGTCCACATTCCAGCTGGCGATACGGGAATTTTCGACGCTGTCGATCGGTGTCGCCACCTCTTCCAGCCGCACCGGGGCGGCGTTTCGCCAGGCGACGATCAGTGGCCGATAGGCCGCCGCATTGGTCAGCTGGCCGTTGTCCTTGATGGCAAACGTCTGCCGACTGCCAGCGAGTTGCCCAACGGGTTGATTGACGTTGTTTTGCGCTAGCGCCTGTTGCACCTCGTCGATGCCGATGCCGTGGGCGGCTAGTTGCTGCGGATTGACCTGAACGCGGACGGCAAATTTTTGGGATCCATAAATCTGCGCGCCGGGCTTCAGGCGGAGCTGGCCGTCAGTAACGACGCTTTCGCCTGCGGCAGCGTCTTGGCCAATCGCTACGAAGCTGCGGTAAGTGGCGAGTACCTCGATTTTTCTCGGCTCAACCGTGTTATCTGGCTTGGCAACGTAAAGAAAGTTGCCACCTGCGCCTTGCTGAATGGCCTCGGCTGGCACCAATACGACGTCAGTCAGGTTGTCCAGGGTCATGCTGACATTGAGAAATTGCCCGGCGGTCAGTTTTTCATCCCGATTTTCCAGTACGGCTTTCATCAGGGTGGTGCCGGTGGTCGCATCGACGGTGTTGTCGATAAATTTGGCGCTTCCGGCAAAGGGCTGATCCTTACTGCCGGGCAGGGTGACAAGTACCTTCATTGGGCCGGCGCTCATGGCGCGGCGTAGCTCCGGCAAATGCTTTTCCGGCACTGAGAAGGTGACATAAAGGGGTTGAATGCGATTGACGACGGCAAGTGCCGTGTCATTGACCTTGACTGCCGAGCCGGGAAAGACCAGCCGGGCGCCAACAATGCCAGTAAAAGGTGCCCGCAAGGTGGTGTAGAAAAGCTGTAGACGAGAAAGTTCCAATGCGGCCTGGCTTGCCTTGATCGTTGCGGCAGCAGCTGCTTCAGCAATTCGCACGTCGTTCACTTTTTCATCCGAGACAAAGCCGCGTGCCTTAAGTGCAACATAGCGTTCGACATCGGATCGAGCTTTGGCCAGTTGCGCTTGATCCTTGGCGAGGTTGGTCTTGGCTAAAGTGACAGGAACCGGTGCGGCGGTTTTGCTTGCTACGCTGGCGGCGGGATTGGGTGTCGCTGTATACCAATACGCGCCGCCGAGCAGTGCAACGGCGGCTGTCGCCAAGAGCAGTATTCTGGGCTTGTTCATTTTGGATTGCCGTAAAGATCGGAAACTCGAGTGTCGGATCGGTTCTCGAACAAGTCCGCGTCATGATTGCTGAACTGCAAAGGTGAAATCATGCATTCAATTCCTGACAATTAACAGGAAAAGCGGCTGGATCTATTGAGTCTGATCAATCGGCGGCTACGTTAGCTTGGCGTACCCGTTTAGATCGATAGAGTTTCCTATGGCTTTCGGTTGGCTTGGCACCAAGTGATGAACTCGAGTACAGGCAGGGCCTTGGCGAAGAGGAAGCCCTGCGCGAAGCGGCAACCGAGTCCGGCCAGAATGCCGAGGGTTTCGGTTGTTTCAACCCCTTCAGCAATGACGCTCATTTTTAGCCGGGTGGCGAGCTGGATGATCGAAGTAATGATTTCCCGCGCCTTCTCTGACTCGGCCGCTTGACGGACAAACAACTGGTCGATTTTGACTTCCTGAACGGGCAGGCGCTGCAGGTAGCTCATGCCGGCGTAGCCCGTGCCGAAATCGTCGATCGAGAGGCGCAAACCGATTTTTCGCATGCGGTTCAAAACATCGAGCACCTGCCAGCTTTCATCGACCATTACGGTTTCGGTAATTTCGAGCAGGATGCGCTCGGGGGCGATCTCCCAGGTGGCGAGGGCTTGCCCGATCATGTCGGGCAGTTCGATGTCGAGCAGATCGTTGGCCGACAGATTGATCGACAGCACGATGTTGATACCTTGTTCCGCTAATTGCAACTGAATCTGCGTCGCCTGATGCATCAACCAGCGATTGAAGGTTTGGCGCAGGCCAAGGCGGTCGATGCCTTGCAGAATTTGCGGCGGCGCAACCCAGTCGCCATTACTGCGCTGCCAACGCAACAGTGCTTCGGCACCGGTACAGCGGCCGCTGGCGATTTCGATCTGGGGCTGCAGGTAAAGGGTGAGGCCTTGATTGTGACGGAGTGCCAGGCGCAGTTCATTGAGCAAGCTTTGCTCGTTACCACCCTCTGTTTCCATCGCCGGGTGGTAGTTTTGAATATCTGCATTACCTTTTTCCGCCACCATCCGCGCCAGACGCGCCGATTGCAGCAAAAAAAGCGGATCGCTGCCATTGTCCGGCCAGTGCGCCGAGCCCAGCGCGAGTTGCGGCAGATGCTGGAGACTTTTGATCTGACTTGATTTCGCGACGAGGCCATCGCGCAGGCGAATCATCGCCAGGGTCAGCGCCGCGCTGCTGACCAGATTGGGCGTGATAATTAGCCATTCGCGCTGGCTGATAGCATAAACCCGATCCTGCGGGCGCAGCAGGGCGACAATTTGCTGCGACATCTCAAGGCGCATCCGGTGCAGCGTGTTGGCTGATTGGCGGAAGAAGAGCGGCGTTGGCACAACGGCCAGAGCAATGATGCCGAGCTGGCGCTCAGGCTGATTTTTCCGGATCAGACCGGAAAGATCAGCCAGCGCGGTGGGCAGGCGGGGCAAGCCAGTGGCCTGGTCGATACGGTCACGTTGGCGGGTGGTGTACTCGTTAGTGCGCATTTCAGGCTAGATAAAATTCGGCGGGGTCGATGCCGTAAGCGTTGGCGGGGAGTGCCTGGGTGATCCGATAGGGCGGGCCGTTTGGTGTCGGCGGGTCGAGCATCAGATCGAGGGTGATGGGATGGCGTTCAATGCTTTTGTCCGGGCCAAGCAGGATGAGCAGGCGGGGTTTGAGGCGGCGCACCTGGTTTTGCTGAATGACCACGCCGACTTCGCCAGTGTTGAGTTCGACCAGGCTGCCGATCGGATAGAGCCCGATGCACTGGATGAACTGATCGACCACCGGCTCACGGAACTTGGTGCCGCGCATGCGGATCAGCGCTTCAAGGGCTTTCTGCGAAGAAATCGCCGGTCCGTAGGCGCGGTTTCGGGTCATGGCGCAATAGGTGTCGACCAGACCGGCCAACTCGCCGTGAAAGCCAATGCGTTCGCCCTTGAGACGGCGCGGGTAGCCGCTACCATCGGCGCGTTCGTGGTGGCTGGCAACAATTTCAAGGATGCTGGTCGGGAATTCGGCGCGGCCGGTCAGCATCTCCAGCGAGGCGGCGACGTGCGACTGGACAAGAAGACTCTCCGCCTCACTCAGATTGTCCGGCTTGCTGAGAATTTCGCTCGGGATGTCAATTTTGCCAATGTCCTGCATCAGGCCGGCCAGGCCGACCCGTTCAATCGTCTTGGTCGGTAGCCCGAGAAAGCGGACAAAAACCATCAAGTGCACCGAGACATCAAGCGCGTGGTCATAGGAATACTGGTCGGCCGAGCGTAGGCGAGCCAGCCAGATCATTGCATCCGGGTTGCGCTCGACACCGCGTGCCATTTCAGCAACCTGATTGCCGATTTCATTGAGCGAGACTGTTTCGGCGCTGGCGATTGCCTCGCGGATGGTTTTCAAGGTTTTTTTGACGTCGTCAATGATCGGCGCTGAATAAAGCAGCTCCGGCTCAAGGCGGCTCTGCTGGTCATGCGCGCTGAGGTCGGGCGAATAGCGGTAGCGTCGGGTGGCCGACTCAATCCGAAGGTGGCGGGCGATTTCGGCAAAGTCATCCGGTCGCGCATCGCCCACCTGGCGAAAAGTCGGCAGGCTGCCGGGCAGCCGCGGCGCATCGCGGCCATGGTCACGCGCGGCGTAGGCGTTCCCGCTTGAACGACTGCGGTCGACGGTGACTAAGTGGCAAAATTGCTGCAGGGTAGCAATTTGTGCTTCGCTCTCGATCAACAGACCCTGCATGATAAATGGCGTCTCAATCCACGGCCGATCAAGGTCGCTGACAAACATGCCAACTTGCAGGTCAAGCGTAGCAACGGCTACTTTATGTGGCATTCAGAAGTTTTTCTGGCTGGATTGGTGTAATTGGAAATAATAACGCTTCTGGATAAGCCAGAGAAACATCTCTCCCGTGCTTGAGGCCTTTTTGCGCCCAGCTTGGTTTGCCTGTGTGTGCCAATCGTCGATCCAGAATGCTGCGGTCGACCGAAAAAAAGAGCGAATAATGACTCTGTTTTCACGAAGACCGAATTCAAGCGGCAGTGATTGTTGCCGTGTGTTGCCCTGTAAAATCCTCGCGTTTCAAGTTGTTGCGCGCTGCTATAGTGGCGTTATTCCTTGCCGAATTTTTGGAGTAATCTCATGTCCCTGACCACTTCACTGGCTGATCTATCGGTGCTGCTTGTTGAGCCTTCTCAAATGCAGGCCGGGCTGGTCAGCCGCATGTTGCAGCATCAAGGGGTGCGGCAGATCAAAGTGTTCGCAACGGGGGGCGCGGCTCTGGTGGCGATGCATGAATTGGGCGCGACAGGCCTAGTGGTGATCAGCAGCCTGTATCTGCCCGATATGGCTGGCACCGAACTGGTTGCGGCGATGCGCGACGATCCGGCGCTGGCGGCGGTGCCTTTCATTCTTGTTTCCAGCGAAACGCGGCCGCAAGTGCTTGAACCAGTGCGTCAGTCGGGCGCTTGCAGTATTGTTGCCAAGCCGTTTAACGAGCAACAGTTGTCACGGGCGCTTTATGCCGCCGCCGACTACTTGAATCCGCCGGAAGACATGGATCTGGCCGAAATCGAGAATCTGCGTGTGCTGCTGGTGGATGATAGCCTGGCGTCGCGCAATCACCTGCGTCGGTTGCTGCGGGAACTGGGCATTGAACGGGTGATTGAGGCAGTGAACGGCAAGGAGGCCGTTGCCTTGTTGCAGGATATGACGGTCGATCTGGTTATTACTGATTACAACATGCCGGAAATGGATGGCCGGGAGCTGACCGAATATATCCGCACGCAAAGCTGGCAGATCAGTGTGCCGGTACTGATGGTGACTAGCGAACAAAATATGGGCCGCTTGGCGGCGGTCGAACGGGCCGGGGTTTCGGCTATTTGCGACAAGCCTTTCGAGGCCGGCAGCATTCGCAAGTTGATTACCGAATCCTTGCTGCGATAAGCCGTAATACAGCTTGCCGGCTGACGACGATCAAGGCCAGCAGGAGGAGCAGCGGGTCGAGCAGGACATCCCATAAATTGGCGAAAACGCCGGTCGCGTAGCCGGCAAGATCGACCGCGAGGAGGGTCAGCCAGACATCCTGGCGGCACCACCAGAGTGCCGCAGCCAGTGGCAGCAGCGCGGCGAGCAGCGGCCACGGCTGGTAGCCCAACGCATACGGGTCGAAGCCCCCCCAGCCGAGTGCCATCGGGTAAAACAGTGCGGCAAAAAGCAACAGGCCGAGCGCCGGGCGGTAGGTCAAAGGCGAGGGCGATTTATTGGCCAGTTGCAGCAGGGCCAGTTGTAGCAAAGTCAGCGACGGTGTGCCGAAGGTGGCATGCATGACCGGCGCGATGCCGGCCAGCAGCGCGGTTGCCGTGGCAATCAGCGCGGCGCGCTGGCGCAATTCGCCGAGCGGCAGCAGCGCAGCAATGGCACCAAAAATCAGCCCGTGGGCGAGTAGACCGTAGGCGGCGACGGCGTTCATGCTTGCCCGCCTTCGAGCCAGGCTTCGCTAAATACCGCGTGCTTGATGCCCTGGCGGCGCCAGGTGTAGGCGAGATGCACCCGGCCATCGCGGCCTAGCAACAAGGCAGGGTAGGCGAACTCGGCGCCGCCATCCGTCGCCGCTTCCACCGTTCGGCTGGCTTGCCAGGTTTTGCCTTCGTCAGCGGAAAGCCAAAGCAACAAGGCTTCGCGACCATTTTGCGGGTTGCCGGCGAGGAGCAGGCGACCACTTTTCAGGCGAAGCAGGGCGATCGGGGCGTTCGGGTTCGGCACTGGCAGCGCCGCTGAGACGGGCCAATGCAAGCCGCCATCGTCGGTGATGGCGATCTGGACTTTACCCGGTGTCGGGCCAGCGTCACGCAGCAAGGCCAGGGCGCGCTGCGCATCCAGCGCCACCACGGCAGGTTGCAGCGTTGGTGTTGGGTTGGGCAAGCGTACTTTGTCAAGAATCTGCCCGTTTGGCGACAGACGCAACCACTCGCCATGCGTCGCGATAAAAGCGTGATGCATCGGCAAGCCCAACCCGCCATCAGCCAGCGGCAAGGGCGGCGTGCGGGCGTGTGTGCTGATGTTGGCCAAGGGGGATGTTTGCAGGCGGGTTGGCTTGATCCAGCTTTGGCCAGCATCAGTTGAAACGCTGTGGTTAAGGACGTTCGTTGCCGCACCACCAAAACCGGTACTGCCGTACCAAAGATGCAACCAGCTCCCTTCGGCATAAAGTACTGGATCACTCACACTGCGGACATGGGCAAACGTGCCACCGGCCGTGCTCTCGCGGTTGGCGATCGGCAGCGGCTTGCTCCAGCCCTCCTTGCCCCGTCTGCTGTACCAGATGCCAACATCCTCGGCCCCTTCGGCGCTGCCGGCCAGCCAGGCCGCAGCCAGACGGCCATCCGGCAGTTGCGTCAAGCTCGTCGCCTGCATCCATTCCGCCACTTTCGGCAGCATTTCGCTACTGAAACTAGCCGGGAGCAGTGAGGGCGCGGCGGTAGGGGGCGGCTCAAACGCCGGCGCTAAAGGTGCCGGGGCGCGCCAGAAAGCCGCGCTCAACGCGCCGATGAAGAGAAGAGGCGGCAGCCAGCGCGGTATGGTTTTGGGTAATTGGATCATGGCGTAATTAGCAACAGCGCGCCCACTTTCTCTGAGATGAGCCGCGAAAGTGGGGGATTCTGACTGACAGAGCGTTGGGGAATGGGGCGCATGAGCCGGAATTTTACCTTGCTTCCTTTTTAGTGCTGCCAAGTTTGCCAGCAAGATGATCGCTTCGAATGCTGCGGTCAACGGTGTTTTTAGGCTATTTTCAAGCTTTGTTCACCCGCTTCCCGCCCGAATAGCATCGCCGCTGACAATCCGTTCGGCGTATTGCGGGATAATGGCCAAGGGATGACCCGTTGGTCGCCATTTTTCACGCCATATTCAGCAGGAACTCGCCATGCCATCAGAAATATTCAGCGCCCTCCCTTTACGCGAAAGTCGGCCATGAAAACACCCAGTCGACTTCTGCCGCTGGTGACCGATGGCCTGGTTGATACCGTTCTTCGCCAGTTGATGAGCGGCAAAGAGGCGATGGTTTTTGTCGTTCAGTGCGGCGATGAGATCCGATGTGCCAAGGTCTACAAGGAAGCCAACAAACGC
>JBBSCQ010000039.1:0-26971 GCA_038250105.1 Burkholderiales bacterium
CAAGGTCATTTCGCCGCGGAGCCGACGCAACGCGCAAATAGATCTGTTCTTTGCTTCGATTGCAGAAGTTTTCGGCGACCGGGCAATCGGGGTCGTCGTCTCGGGTTACGACGGGGACGGCACCGCAGGGTGCAAGCACATCAAGGAAAAGAGCGGCATTACTTTTGCACAGGATGAATCGGCAGAGATCGATGGCATGCCTCTCAGAGCGCAGGCATCAGGCTATGTGGATTTCGTTCTGCCGCCGGAGAAGATTTCTGCGGCGCTTATCAAGATTGCAGCGCGCTTCGCTCTCAGTGTTTGAGCCGGCGAGTTCGCTTGGCCGGCTGCGAAAAGACATTGACACGCCCGATCAAGGGTTTGCGGCCTCCTCCCAATGCACAGGCTATGCTCAACCGGCACTTGCTTCGGGTCACCCGAATTTTCCGCGCCCCAATGTCTCTTCATGGCCGATTGCTGTTTGAGCCCCTTGGTCAAGCTGCCGATATTTCGTGGTCAAGTGAATGGCATTCGGCGGCCAACACAGTCGAGGTTTCCCCCTTTTGCAATAGTTCATTTAGACCGAGCCAAAAAAAAAGCGCCTCGGAAGGCGCTTAAAAGCTCGGGGAGAGCTTGGGGTTCAGAAACTTTAGCGCAACATTTCCTGCTGTTCGGTGCGCTACAGCACATAGTGCTGAAAAATTGCTTATTCCTGCGGGGAGCAACTGATTTTGGCAGATGCCTCGCCCGATAAAGTTCGGCAGCATTGGGAAATCGGTTTGATAAATTTGCTTTTTTTCACAGTCGACCGTAGCACGTTCATGGCGGCATTGGTTTTGCGCTGTTTAGATAAACTTGGCACCATGGCCACTCCTTCCTGGCGCTTTTTCAGAGCTTGTTGTCCTTAATCCAGCGACAGATAAGCTTGCCGACGGTTTCCGGTTGGTCGAGTGTCGATAAATGACCGCATTGCTCGATGATTTTGAGCTGGGCATGCTTGATCCCGGCGGTAATTTCCTCGGCCATTTCAGGGGGCGTGATCAGGTCTTCGCGGCCGCAGATGACCAATGTCGGGCAGGTGATTTTGGCGAGCGTTGGCCGGCTGTCCGGGCGGCCCATGATGGCTTTTTGCTGGCGGATAAAGACCTCTTTCCCCAGACTGGCCGCCATCGACTGGATGACGCCCCGCACGGCGGGCAAACTTACCCGATCCGGGTGCGAGAGTTTCGGCAGCAATTGCTCGGTGACGGCATCGAAATCGGTTTCGGCCAGCGTCATCAAGGCTTGCCGTGTGGTGCTGCTTTCCGGGGTGTCGGGCCGGGCGGAGGTATCGAGCAGGATCAGTCCACAGACGCGCTCGGGGGCGCGGCGCATGATCTCGAAGGCAACGTAGCCGCCCATTGACAGGCCGACCAGTACAAAGCGGCCTTCTGGTGCTTCCTTGAGCGCCTCGTCGGCCATTGCGGCGATGCTTTCAGCCCGAGTCAGGTCGGCAACGCTCACCGCGGCAAGCGTCGACAAGGCGGTAACCTGCTCTTCGAAAAGGCTGGCATCGTTAAGCAGGCCGGGCAGGAACATGACTTTTGTTTGCATGGTTTTCTCCTTCAGAGGCTGGGGTTGGTGAGGGCGATTGTTAGCGAGAAACGCGGACTAAAACATTCGGGATGCACTTGTCGAAGCCTTTCGACAAGCTCAGGATGAATGGTTTAATCATCAGAAGTGACGATTCTCGCGATGAAAGATAGGCTCAGGCGCTGGCCGTCAGCACCACCCCATGGTCGGTCGATAAGGCTTCGTTGCAGTGAATCGGCAGGACGATGTTGCGGCTGCCGTCTTCCAGCGCTAGGGCGCGAATGATTGGCGCCTGACCGATGACACCGCCGAAGATGGTGGCAATGGCAACATCGGCGGCATCGCGGCCGGTGCCGAAGCGCACCAAGCCCATCGGAATCACCGTGCCGGAGGGGTCGAAGATGTACCAGCGGTCACCGAGATAGACCTCGACGTAAGCGTGGAAATCCGGCCGGCCGAGGGCTGGATCGGCGCCGTAGTCGGTGCCGGTGGCAAAACGGGCCGGGATGCTGACGGCGCGGCACAAGGCAATCATCAGGTGGGCGAAATCGCGGCAAACGCCAACTTCCTCAATGATGGTGTCGACCGCCGAGGTATTCGAGGTTGTAGCGTGCGGCGTAAAGGTGACGCGGTTATTGACCCAGTCACGAATTGCCTGAACCCGGCTGTAGCCTTGCCGGAGCTGGCCGAATTCGTGGATGGCGAGTTTGATCAGGCGGTCGGACTGGCAATAGCGGCTCGGGTAGAGGTAGCCAATGACTTCCGGCGGCAGGCAGCTGACCGGCACTTCGGCCAGTTGCGCCGGGTCGGCCCGGTAATGCGTCAGATCAACCGTTGCCATGTACGACACCTTGAGTTGACCGGGGTCAGCGCGCAGGCTCATGTAACGGTTGCCGGTCACCGCATCGGTATGAATGCGCGGCACGATGTTCTGGCTCAGCGTCAAGCTTTCGCCAGAGAGGGTCTGGGCGGGGGTGTGTGCCGCATGGATGTTGAAAATGAAGTCGGCACCATATTGATCGATGGTGTAGTTCAACTCGACGAGTAGTTCAAGACGAATCATGATTTAGGTTCCCATTTCCAGTGGCGAATTTCCGGCAAATCCTCACCGTATTTCTCGATGTATTGCTGGTGTTCGATCAGCTTGTCGCGGATGGCCTGCTTGGCGTAAGCGGCGCGCGGGCCAAGCTGCGGTACGCGATCGATGACGTCGGCGACGAGATGGAAGCGGTCGAGGTCGTTCATCACCACCATGTCGAAGGGCGTCGAGGTCGTGCCTTCTTCCTTGTAGCCTCGAACGTGCAGGTTCTTGTGGTTGGTACGGGCATAAGTCAGGCGGTGAATCAGCCAGGGGTAGCCGTGATAGGCGAAAATAATTGGCTTGTCCTTGGTGAATAGCACGTCGAAATCCTTGTCACTCAGGCCGTGCGGGTGTTCGCTCTTGGGCGGCAGGGTCATCAGGTCAACGACATTGATGACGCGGACTTTCAATTCAGGAAAATGTGTCCGCAGCAGGTCGACCGCAGCAAGCGTTTCCAGCGTCGGCACATCGCCGGCACAGGCCATCACGACATCCGGCTCGTTGCCTTTATCGTTGCTGGCCCATTCCCAGATACCGATGCCGGCGGTGCAATGCTTGATCGCCGCGTCCATGTCCAGCCACTGCGGCGCTGGCTGCTTGCCGGCGACAATCACATTGACGTAGTTGCGGCTGCGCAGGCAGTGATCGGTCACCGAAAGCAGGGTGTTGGCGTCGGGCGGCAGATAGACGCGGATGACCTCGGCCTTCTTGTTGATGACATGGTCGATGAAGCCGGGGTCCTGATGGCTGAAGCCGTTGTGGTCCTGACGCCAGACGTGCGAAGAAAGCAGGTAATTCAAGGAGGCAATCGGCCGCCGCCAAGGAATCTCGTTCGAGACTTTGAGCCACTTGGCGTGCTGGTTGAACATCGAATCGATGATGTGAATGAAGGCTTCGTAGCAGGAGAAAAAGCCATGCCGGCCGGTGAGCAGGTAGCCTTCGAGCCAGCCTTCGCACTGGTGCTCGCTCAACATTTCCATAACCCGGCCATCCGGGGCGACGTGGTCGTCAATGGCGATGATTTCAGCCGTCGAGCAACGGTCGGTCACCTCGAAAACAGCACCCCAACGGTTCGAGGCCGTTTCGTCCGGGCTGAAGACGCGGAAGGTTTGCGGGTTCAGTTTGACCACGTCACGGATGAACTCGCCCTGGGAACGGGTGGCTTCGGCACTCACCGCGCCGGGTTGGGGCAGGCTGACGGCGTAGTCGCGGAAGTCGGGCAGGCGTAGGTCGCGCAAGAGTAAACCGCCGTTGGCGTGCGGGTTGGCACCCATGCGCCGGCTGCCGGTCGGAGCCAGGTCCGCCAGTTTGGAAAGCAGCTTGCCAGACGCGTCGAACAAGGTTTCGGGGTGATAACTCTGCATCCAGGTTTCGAGAATGGTGACGTGTTCCGGCTGGTTCATGTCGCTCATTGGCACTTGGTGCGAGCGATATGTTCCTTCGGCCGGCTTGCCATCAACGATCTTCGGACCGGTCCAGCCCTTCGGCGAACGCAGGATGATCATCGGCCAAGCCGGCCGCTCCTTGAAACCGTTGGCGCGCGCCGTGGATTGAATGCGCTGGATCTCGGCGACCACGGTATCGAGCGTTGCCGCCATCAACTGGTGCATCTCGCTTGGATCGTCGCCTTCGACAAAATACGGCGTGTAGCCGTAGCCGCGGAAGAGCGCTTCCAGTTCGGCATGGGGAATGCGGGCGAGCACCGTCGGGCCGGCAATCTTGTAGCCGTTTAGATGCAGGATGGGCAGCACGGCGCCGTCATGCACCGGATTGAGAAACTTGTTCGAGTGCCAACTGGTGGCCAGCGGGCCGGTTTCAGCTTCGCCATCACCAACAACGCAGGCGACAATTAGGTCGGGATTGTCGAAGGCAGCGCCGAACGCATGCGACAGGGCGTAACCGAGTTCACCACCTTCATGAATTGAGCCCGGCGTTTCCGGCGAAACGTGGCTGGGAATACCGCCGGGAAAGGAGAACTGCTTGAACAGCCGCTTGATGCCTTCCTCATCCTGCGAAATATTGGGATAAACCTCGCTGTAAGTGCCTTCGAGATAGGTATTGGCGACCAGGCCCGGGCCGCCGTGGCCGGGGCCGGTGATGTAAAGCACATTAAGGTCGTGCGCCTTGATTACCCGGTTGAGGTGCACGTAGATAAAGTTCAGACCCGGCGTCGTGCCCCAGTGGCCGAGCAGGCGGGGCTTGATGTGCGCCAGCGTCAGCGGCTGTTTGAGCAGCGGGTTGTCGTAGAGATAAATCTGGCCGACTGACAGGTAGTTGGCTGCTTGCCAGTAAGCATTCATCTTGCCCAGAAGTTCAGGCGACAAGGGGGAGTTGCTTGCATTCGGGTTCATGTGTTTTCTCCATTAGCCTTGAGTGGCTCGCTCTTGGTTGCAATGACGGCCAGTAGGTCGTCCCATGATTTGGTAAAGGATTCGGCGCCTTCCAGCTGGAGCCGGGTGGCAAGTGCTGCAATGTCGACGCCGGCTTGGGCAAACTCGGCGAGCAGGGTTTCGGCTTCACCGCCGTACTCGGGCATGACGCCAGGCAACTTTCCATGGGCGGCGAAGGCCAGCAAGGTTTTTTCCGGCAGGGTGTTGATAGTGTCCGGCGCGGCCAAGGCTTCAACGTAGTAGGTATCAGAGAGTTGCGGGTCTTTCGTGCCGGTACTTGCCCAGAGCAGGCGCTGGGGCAGGGCGCCGGCTTCGGCCAGCTTGCGCCAGGCTGAGGAACCCAAGCGCGTGCGGTAGGTTTTGTAAATGCGCTGGGCGATGGCAATGCCCAGGCGGTTGCGCAGCAGCGGCGGCACCTTGTCGATTACAGCGCTGTCCCAGCGGCTGATAAAGATGGAGGCGACGGAGGCGACCTTGGGGTCCAGCCCTTCCTCGATCCGTCGCGAAATACCGCGAAAATAGGCGTCGACCGCAGCAATGTAGTGTTCGCGCGAAAAGAGCAGCGTGACATTGACCGGCACGCCGGCAAAGATTGCCTCTTCAATGGCATGGACGCCGGCGGCGGTGCCGGGAATCTTGATGAACAGATTGGGGCATTGCGCGGCGGCATAAAGCCGTTTGGCTTCAGTGATGGTGGCGATGGCGTCGTCGGCCAGCAAGGGGGAAACCTCCAGCGACACCCAACCGTCCAGCCCGCCGGTGGCCTGATGAACCGGGCGGAGGAGGGCGGCGGCTTGCGTCAAGTCCTCCAGTGCCAATTCAAAAAACAAGGCTTCGCCGGATTTTCCCTCGTGCACTTTGCGCTGAATGGCGGTGTCGTAGGCATTTGTATTGTTAATGGCCTGGTTAAAAATTGTTGGGTTTGAGGTCAAGCCAGTTACCGCTAGCTCGGCGCAGTAACGCTGCAGTGTTCCGCTGGTCAATAAGTCACGGGTGATGTTGTCGAGCCACAGACTCTGGCCAAGATCGTGTAGTTGGGCGGTAGGGTTCATTGTTTCCTCGCTGGCGCTGGGGTGCGGAAAAGCTGTTTTATTAAGGGAGTGGCCATTCTGTTGCATCAGGTCTGGTTGTTTATTTGGACTTCGACAGCATGTTCTTGGCGGTCATCCACCAAGGTAATCACGGCATCCGCTTGGGCGATGCCATCGACCGTGACGCGCATCGCCTGGTTGCTGCCAGTGACTTGCCGTATTTCGATTTTGTAGAAGGTTTCCCGGTAACGGTAGCGCAGCGAGAAGCCCTTCCAGTCATTGGGCAAGCTTGGCGCCAGATGCAATTTGTTGGCTTCAATCTGGATACCCAGCAAGGATTCAAGGACCAATCGATACATCAAGCCGGCTGAGCCGGTATACCAGGTCCAGCCACCGCGGCCGATGTGTGGCGCAACCGCATAGACATCGGCGGAAACGACATAAGGCTCAACCTTGTAAGTCTCAATATCTTCCGCCGAGTTGGTGTGATTGACCGGGTTCATCATGTTGAACAATTCCCAGGCACGGCCCTTGTCACCCATTTTGGCAAAAGCCATCGCCGCCCAGATAGCGCCGTGCGTGTACTGGCCACCGTTTTCACGCACACCGGGAACATAGCCCTTGATATAGCCGGGGTTCATGCTCGTTTTATCAAAGGGCGGATCGAGCAACTGGATCAGTCCATGCTCACGGCGGACTAGACGCTGATCGAGCGACGCCATCGCTGTCCGTGCGCGGCCGGCATCGCCAGCACCGGAAAGAACCGACCAGCTTTGGGCAATGGAATCGATCTGACATTCGGTGTTGACCGCAGAACCCAGGGGCGTGCCGTCATCAAAGTAGGCGCGGCGATACCAGCTACCGTCCCAGGCATGCAGTTCGAGATTGCGCCGGAGCTGGTCCGCTTCATTGTGGCAACGCTCGACAAAGCCGGTATCGCCCTGCAGGCGGGCCAGTTCGCTGAAACGCATGAGCGTGTCGTAGAGGAAAAAGCCGAGCCAGACACTCTCGCCTTTGCCGAGCATGCCGACCAGATTCATCCCGTCATTCCAGTCGCCAGAGCCAATCAACGGTAGGCCATGCTCGCCAAAATGCAAGCCTTTGAGAATGGCCCGCACACCATGCTGGTAGAGCGTGGCACTACTTTCCGAGCGCGCTGGCAGATCGTAATAAGAGTCATCTTCCGGGTTCACCGGCCGACCTTCGAGGAAATGTATTGACTCGTTGAGCACGCCGCTGTCGCCAGTCGTCGAAACGTAGCGGCAGACGGCTTGCGGCAACCACAGGAAATCGTCCGAACAATGGGTACGCACACCCCGGCCGGCTGGTGGATGCCACCAGTGCTGGACATCGCCTTCGGAAAACTGGCGGCTGGCGCAACGCAATAAATGCTCGCGGAGCAGGACGGGCTCGGCGTGGACCAGGGCCATCGTGTCCTGCAGTTGATCGCGGAAGCCGAAGGCGCCGCCCGACTGGTAGTAACCACTGCGCGCCCAGATCCGGCAAGCGATGGTCTGATAAAGCAGCCAGCCATTGGCCAGCACATTGAGCGCCGGGTCGGGGGTTTCGACCTGCACCGCGCCAAGCGTTGCCGTCCAGTATTTATACACTGCCTCAAGCGAAACACGCACTGCCTCCGGGCCACGCAAGCGCTGCACCAGATCTCCGGCATCACCGCCACGCCGGCCGGTTGTGCCAAGCCGGAAGATGATTTGCCGCTCTTCACCATCAACCAGCTCAAACGGTATCTGGATGGCAGCGCATGGGTCGAGCCCGGCGCCGACTTTGTTGCTCAATGTTGAGCGCACCATCGCCGCCGGGTTTTTCAGGTTGCCGTTACGGCCGATGAATTCGCAGCGATCGCCACTCACCGTCACATTGACTGATCGGGTCGCCTCGTCGGCGTCAAAGAAGGCGATGCGGTCGGCAAACTCATTGCTGTAGGCGTTGCGAGCACAAATTGCACCACTTGCCGGATCAATTTCGGTGACGATGTGCATCGCCGACTTCGGCCGCAGATCGCCAAGCACCCATTCAACGTAGCCGGTGGCCGAAAGCTTGCGCGAGCGACCGGAGTTGTTGCGGATTTTCAGGACCGAGAATTTTACGGCGGCCTGAGTATCGACAAAAACGGTGAGTTCCGAATGGATACCGTCCTCCTCATGTTCAAAGACGCTGTAACCGAAGCCATGCCGCGTCACATAAGGCGTTTGTCCGCGACAGGGCAGCGGCGTTGGCGACCAGAAATAGCCGCTCTCTTCATCGCGCAGGTAAATTGCTTCGCCGCTTGGGTCGCTGACCGGGTCGTTGTTCCACGGCGTGAAGCGGAATTCGTGGGCATTTTCGCTCCAGGTATAAGCCCCACCACTTTCCGAAACGACCGTGCCGAAATGCGAGTTGGCGATGACGTTGACCCACGGTGCCGGCGTCGATTGTCCCGCTGCGGTAGTGATGATGTATTCGCGACCATCCTTGGTAAAGCCACCGTAGCCGTTAAAGAAGAGAAGGTCGGGCCGGGGCAGCGCTGCCGGCGGCAGGGCGGGGCGGGGAATTCGGCTGGGCACCAGGCGGGGCAGGCGATTCTGGCGGGTATCCTTGGCGCCACGGCGGTTGATCTGGTCGGATAACGTGCCGCGTGTGTCCGAGATGATGACGCGGGCAACGGTCTGGAAGAGGGTGAGATCCTCTTTTGATATTTGCTCGGCAACCCGGACGAAGATGCCGCCTGGTCGGTCGGTCAGGTTGGCTTCGACACCGGCAGCAATCAGTCCCATGATCTGGTCCTGCAGCAGCTGGCGATAGCCGGCCCGATCTTCATTCCAGATCACCAGGTCGACGGCGAGACCTTTCAGGCGCCAATAGGCATGCGCCTGCACCATCTGGCGGACCAGATCGATGTTGGCCAGGTCGCTGATTTGCAGCAACACGATCGGCAGGTCGCCGGAAATGGCATAGCCCCAGAGGCCGGATTGGCCGCGTCGATTGCGGCCAATGATGCCGGGATCAGCACGCAGAGCCGGATTGATATAAATGACTGAACCGGCCAGGCGGGCATAAAGCTGGGCATCGGATTCGCTGGCATTGATTTGCTGCAGATTGACCCAGCTGTGCGTCCAGGCCAGATCGAACACACGGTCGGCGAGATGCCGGTCGCGGTATTTGCCGATCAGCGCCAGGGTGGCATCACGCGTTTCGCTGATTCCTGACACCATATCGATGGTGGCAGTCTGTTCCGGCGCCAGCGTGATCCGGTAACGAATGGCGACGATCGGATCAAGTACTGAGCCCTGGCTGTCCGACAAGGCGGCTACCTGATTCATGGCCTTTGGTGCGGCAATGCTGTGAGCGCGGCCGACAAATTGAGCCCGATCGGTTTCATAGGAAACGACGCCGAACTCGGCACCATGCACCGCCATCAGGTGAAACATCCACGGTGATTGTTCGTCGACGCTGCGTGGCCGACGGGTACAGAGAATCGCCTGCCGGTCGCGGATGATTTCGGTCTGCACAAACAAATTGCTGAAGGCGGGATGCAAGGCGTCCGCCGCCGGCGAGGTGAGCACAACTTCGGCGTAACTGGTGACCTCGATAACCCGCGTGCTGCGCGAGCGGTTGGTGATGCGGGTGCGGCGCAGTTCGATGTCATCTTCCGGCGAAACAACCATTTCGGTATGTGTTTCGTAGCCGTAGTCGCGGCGGCGAAACTCGGCACGTCCTTCAGAGAAAATCGCCTCGTAAGCATCGGCCCGTTTCAAGGTCGGTTGATGCGCGGTTGACCAGAACTCACCGGTCGCTACGTCGCGCAGATAGCAGAATGCACCCCAGTTGTCGCAGGTACTGTCCTCACGCCAGCGGGTGACGGCAAAGTCCTTCCAGCGGCTGTAACCCCCACCGGTATTGGTGACCATGACGTGGTAACGCCCGTTCGACAGTAACTGAACTTCCGGTACCGGGGTCTCGGCGGAGCGAATGATTCGCATCGGCATTTCTGGGCCGATTGTCGTGATGCGAACATCGGAAAGGTCGGGCGAATGGCTGTGGAAGGTGGTCGCAGTCGGTACCCGTTCCTGCAATAGCAAAGTGGTCGCCTGAAATAGCGGATCGGAAGCGAAGCGCTTTTGCATCGGGCGGTCGAGCAGCAGATAGGCCAAGGAAAGAAGCGTCATGCCCTGGTGATGCGCCATAAAGGAGCGAACGACGGCGTAGGTCTGGCCGCGTGGTAGCCGGGCCAGTGTGTAATCAATTGCCTCATACATGCCGTATTTGCCTTCAAAGCCATCGGCGGCGAGGCGCTGCAGATTTTGGCAGGCGGCTTCGGGCATGACCATCAGGGCCAATGCCGAGGCATACGGGGCAATAACCAGATCTTCAGCCAGGCCGCGTTTCAATCCCAATCCAGGCACACCGAAGGCCCGGTACTGGTAGTTGAGGCTGGTGTCGACGGTGTTGTAGCCTGACTCCGATATTCCCCACGGGACGCCGCGCTGCTTGCCATAGGCGATCTGGCGTTTCACCGCCGCCAAGCAAGTCTGGTCGAGCAGCGTGTTCTCGTAGTTCGGCATAACCAGCAGCGGCATCAGGTACTCGAACATCGAACCGCTCCAGGAGAGCAGGATCGGATCGCCGCCAGTGGTGGTCAGCAGGCGGCCGAGGGCAAACCAGCTTTCCTGCGGCAGGGCGCCCTGAGCAATCGCCACAAAGCTGGAAAGGCGGGCTTCCGAGGCGAGCAGGTCGTAATTGCCGGTATCGCATCGCCGCTGTTCGACGTTGTAGCCAACGGTGAGCAGATGCCGGGCTTTGTCATAGAGAAAGTCATAATCCACCGTAGCCATCACACCGGCTTGCTGCGCCAGGCTTTCGATCGTGGCAATTCGTTCGCTGGCGCGTTGGCTGGCCAGCGCAATGCGCGGCATGAAGGCTGTAAGGCTGGTGCTTTGGGCGAATTCGGCAGCGCTTCCTGGGTGTGCGCTCAAGGCCAATTCAAGGCGCGATAATTCGCGCAATGTCGGTATCGCACCAAAGCCAGGGATGTCGTGCGACCAGTCGGGCATCCATGGCGTCAGGAAGTTCAGTTCATCAAAAGCTGCTTGGCATTGCCGGAACAAGGCCTGAATCCAGTTATTCAATTCGTCATCAGGGGTGGCCGCTGTGCTGGTGCCAAATTGTGTAGCCAGAGTCTCAGCTGAGGTGGTCAATTTCTCCAGCCAGCAATGGGCGCTGGCGAGCGTCGTCGGTCGGGCGTCGTAAGCGGATTCGATGTCACGCCGTAACTGAATGAGGGCCGGCGTCGAATGCTCGGCCGCATGGTCCATGACGATAGCCATCGTATCGCTCAGACCTTCAAAAGTTCGCGCGCCGAGGATGGGCTGGTCAGCCAGGGCGAGCAAGCCGGGGCGCAAGGTGAGCAAATGCCCGGAGAGATTGCCGCTATCGACCGAGGAAACGTAGTGCGGTAACAGTGGCTTCAAAGTGAGCGTGTCGTACCAGTTGTAAAAATGGCCTTGAAAGCGCTCGAGCGAATTCATGCTTTCCAGCGTGTTCACCGTACGAGTGAGTAACTGGCCGACCTGGATGTAGCCGAAATCGTAGGCCGACAGATTGGCCAGCAGGGCGAGGCCCATGTTGGTCGGTGAAGTGCGGTGGGCAAGGACGGCGACCGGATGTTCCTGAAAATTGTCAGGCGGTAGCCAGTGATCCTTGGCCGTGACGAATGTCTCGAAAAAAGCCCAGGTCTTGCGCGCCAGTTTTTCCAGGAAAACCGTCTGTTCGGCGCTCAGTTTGGCCGGGCGGCGGGTAAGTGGGCGGCTAATCCACCAGACAATGGTCGGCGAAACAAACCACAGGCCGAGGATAGGTGCGGCAATGATCAATGCCGCCGGCTGGATTGCGGCCAGGCCGATGGCGGTGGTGGAGGCCAGGGCAGGGCCGACCCACATCGTGCCCGAGGTGCGAACCAGGTCACCAAAGCCGCCAGGGTACGGCGTGCTGTCGGGCGCGCTGGACGGGTTCCATTCGAGCATCAGGCGATGCGTGAACAGCGTGCGGAAGGTCGTACGCAATATCGCGTCCAGGGTAAAAAAAGCTTCGTAGGGCAGGCAGGCAAGGCCCAGTGTGGCTTGGGCGAATTGGCGGCCGGTTGCTTGCAAGGCACCAGCCAGATGCTGGCCGAGCAAAACGTCTTTCGGCTTGCGTAAAAGCTCAAGGCTGGAGGTCAGCAATGGCGCCAGGAAAATTATGCCAATGATCGACAGCGTCCAGCCGAGAAACGAGGGAATGGTGCTCCAGCCAAGCAGGAAAAGCAGAGTTAAGCCAGCCGGCACCAAACTGCGCCGCAGATTGTCGAGGAGTTTCCATTGCGACAGTTGGCTCAGCAGATTTGGCAACCGCGCTCTGTCCGGGCCGGGGACTCGCCGCAACAGCCAGGAAGCGATCTGCCAGTCGCCGCGTATCCAGCGATGGCGACGGCTGACATCGGCGCTGTAGCGCGCCGGATAATCCTCATACAGCTGCACATCGCTGAGCAAACCGGCGCGGGCATAACAGCCTTCGAGCAGGTCGTGACTAAGGATGCGGTTTTCGGGAAAACGACCATTCAACGACAACTCGAAAGCTTCAATGTCGTAAATCCCCTTGCCGATAAAGGAGCCTTCGTCAAAGAGATCCTGATAAACGTCGGAAACGACGCGGGTGTAAGGATCAACGCCAGTCTCGCCGCCGCAGAGCTGGGCATAGCGTGAGCGGTTGGTGCTGGGCAGGCTGACCGCCATGCGCGGTTGCAGGATGCCGTAACCGGCAACGACGCGCTGCCGGGCCGCGTCGTAGTGCGGGCGGTTCAGCGGGTGGGCCAGGGTGGCGGCAAACTCGCGCGCCGTATCGCGCGGCAGTTGCGTGTCAGTGTCTAGCGTAATGACGTATTTCACTTGCGAGAGGGCAGCGCACTCGCCGACGATCAGCGAAAAGGCTTGTTTTTCACCGTGGCGGATTAGCGCATTGAGGTCAGCCAACTTGCCCCGCTTGCGTTCGTAGCCCATCCAGATTTTTTCTTGCGGGTTCCAGCGGCGTGGCCGGTGAAAGAGCAAGAAAGCATCATGCGTCAGGCTGCCATACTTGACGTTGAGGTCTTCAATAAGCGCCTGGGCCAATTGCAATAGCGGCTCGTCATCCGGCGTGGTTTCCGTCTGGGCGTCGCGAAAGTCGGTTAATAAGCTGAAGTGCAGTTGGGCATCGCGATTGGCCAGAAAGCGCACTTCCAGCGCTTCAACCAGTTCTTCAATACCCTGGCGGCTGGTCAGCATGGTCGGGACCACCACCAGCGAGCGGGCGTCTGGTGCGATCCCTTTGGAGAAATCGAGGCGAGGCAGCGGCTTTGGTGTGGCCAGCAAAGTGGTCAGCCAGTTCACCAGCGCGACGGCCAATTGACTGCTACCGAGCAAGGCCGGGATGCCGATTAACACCAGCATCCAGCCGTTCAGGCCAGCCGCCCTGGCTTGAGAAAACAGGCCGGCGGCGAATGCTGCGGTCAACAGCAAAATACTGCCCAAATAGAGCGCTAAGGGAAAGCGGCTGCACAAGCGGTGCAAACTGTCATTGGCCGGAAGATAGACTTCTGCCGCTTGTTCCAGTTGCGGCAGACCTTTGTCGATCAGGTAATAGCCAACGTGGGCGGTCCGCTGGTCGGCATTGCCTTCAGTCTGATGCGCCAGTTGTATGGCTTTGCGGGCGACTTCGCTCTCTGAGAGGTGGCTGTGTTTGGCCAGCCGCTCGATGACATGCCGGTAGCGGTCGCGAGTCGCAAAATCCATTTTTCCATAGACGCCAACCGGGTCTTCGTGCAACTTCTTCTCGACGGCGCTCATCGTCTCAACGAACTCGCGCCAGTCCATCGCGCCCAAGAAACGCAGGCTGCCGATGCTGTTGCTGATACAAACCTGGTTGGTCGCCTGGCTTTGCGCTTCTGACTGAACTTGCTGTTCAATCGTGCTGCCGGTTTCCGACAAGCTGTGCTCAATCCAGGTCAAGGGCAAGGCGAGGGCGGAACTGTGGCCTTGTAGACGGCGGGCCAGTTCGGCGACGAATGAGGTAACCAGTGGTGGGTTGGAGCGCGCCATGTCGGCAATGAGCAAGATCAGGCTCTTCGGGTCTTGCTCGGCGATGGCAATCATCTGGTCAGCCCAGTTGTCAGCCTGATTCCGGTTGATCATTCCGCCTGCAACCCGCGAGCCGATCCGCCCAAGGTTTTCGATCAGCGCCAGGCGGAGCATGATCGGGATCGCCCACAACTCGCCCAGCTTGAGATCAACCACTTTTTGGTAAGCGGCGACGAAACGATCCAGACTTTCCGGTTCAACCCGGCCGTCGCCGTGGGAAATCACTTCAAGGGCAATGTCGTATACGCGCGGCAAACCGGCCGACGGGCCACTGGCCAGTATCGGCAATTCCCGGCTATAACCTTTGGGAAAGTGCCGGCGGGCGGTACGAATCTGCTCTTCGATCAGATAAAAATTATCGAGCAACCATTCACCGGCCGGCGTGATCCGGCGGTTGGCTTTGACCGCAGCGGTCAGCAAGCTGCAGGCGCCAACCAGAATGCTTTCGTTTTCGGCCAGGCGAGCCAATAACTGTTCCGGGCCACGCCCCTTGAGCAATTTATGCGAATCGGCCAGTGTTTTGCCGTGCCGTTCCATTTGCTCGGCGCTAAATAGTTCTGAGCGGAGCAGGGGTTCGGCACCCGCGTATTTATGTTCTGATGCCGCGCCGCGCAGCCGCGCTGTCAATTCGTGCAGTCTGGAAAATAGCGTCTTAATGATCACGTTCAATTTTCGGATCTCCTAGTCTGCAGCGAAAAATCAGCAATCTGAGTGGTCATGCCGCCTTGGAGCCTCAGAGCGATGAGCTTCGCTGCGAGCGGGACATGCTTTCGTTGCAAGTGGAACCAAGGCTAATCGCAAGAGCATTTGGCGTATGTGCGACAGCGCACTGATGGTTTTTAGTCTTGGCCCGATAGTCGGCTGGCTGCGGCTGGCTGCGGCTGGCTGCGCCTGGTAATTAGCGATTGGCTGCCAAACTGCCGTAAGAAATTCCCTTTCGTGGCTGAGCCTCAATCAACCGCGAATATCAAATCAAATCAATTTCAGGAGAAAATTCCGATGAACATTCGCTCATATCCGCTGGTGATCAGCATGGTGCTCGGCCTTGGCGTCGTCGTTCTGGGTTCTGGTTGCAATCGGCAGGCAACTCCGCCTGCCCCACCGGCAACAACGGTTGGTATGGAAATCGACGATACAGTCGTAACGACCAAGGTGAAATCAGCACTGATCAGCGATCAGGAATTCAAGGGGCTCGATATCAAGGTGGAAACGCGCAAAGGCGTCGTCCTGTTGAGTGGTTTTGTCGACAGCCAGACCCGCATCGACCTCGCTATGGCAGTGACCCGTGCGGTCGAGGGCGTCAAGGGTGTCGATAACGGTATGACGCTCAAGGATGGCAAGGTGACGATGGGCAATCAAGTCGACGACAGCGCCATTACCGCTAAATTGAAGTCGAATCTGTTGGCCGATGCCAGCATCAAAAGTGCCGACATTGCCGTTGTAACAAGTAAAGGCAATGTTCAGCTGAGTGGCTTTGTTGACAACCAGGCACAGATCGACCGTGCGCTTGATGTCGCCCGTGCTGTTGAGGGGGTGCAAAACGTCGTTAACGAACTGAACATCAAAAAATAGTTGGAACGGCTTTAGAGATGTTCCAGCGGATTTGTTTTGGACTGTCATTCCCGCGCAGGCGGGAATCCAGCTGAAGTTATGGATTCCCGGTCAAGCCGGGAATGACGGAAGAGCCACAGTTTTCAAATTGTGTGCGCTTCCTGATCAATGCAAACCAGCCTGATTTCAGAACTGGAACAA
Organism: Burkholderiales bacterium; assembly: GCA_038250105.1. Classification (GTDB taxonomy): domain Bacteria; phylum Pseudomonadota; class Gammaproteobacteria; order Burkholderiales; family Rhodocyclaceae; genus Azonexus. The sequence goes on from JBBSCQ010000039.1 coordinate 15,953, forward strand.
GGTTAGACCAAAGCCCAAAGTGGTCTGACGATGGTTGTAGTCGAGCAAGGTTTCGCCATAACCGCTGAATAGTTGGGCATACCAGCGCAGCCCGGCAGGCTGGTTGGAAAAGACCGGGTAAGTCCAGTCGAGTTGTACCGAGCCACGGTCGAGGGCGTTGAAATTTGGCCGCCAGGCGAGGTTGACCGTAGCACTGCCGGCAAACCAGTTCATGGCGATCTCGCCTTGCCCGATATAGCTAGTCAGGTCGGGATTGTCACTCTTGTTTTTTTCCGGCAGGCGATGATTGGCGCGCAACATCACGCCGAAATTGCCATGTTCCAGACCCGCGCCAATGTAGGTGCGATTCCAGCTTCTCGATAGTGGATCTTGTTGTCCGTTCGATTGGTGGGCAAAGCCCAACTGGAGCATGCGCAGACTCCAGCCGAAGGGCAGTTCACCGATATTGGCTGGCACCGGAATGACATAAATTGCCTCTGGCTGGTAGTCAGTGCTACGGAAGGGGGATGAGTCGGCGCTATCCCAAACTTGCCAGAGTGAGCGCTGGGTATAGGCGACCCATAGACTGGCACCGGGTAGCAGCAGATCATCGATGACCTTGGCGCGCAGGGAAATTTGCAGCTTGGCTTCGATTTCCCGATAGTCCGGGTTGGACGGGCTGGTTGGGTGCGTCGGGCTGCTCGGTGAGCGATTGATGTTGCTGGTGTAATGCAGGGGCAACAGGAAGTTGGGCAGATAGGTCCGGACGACGAAGCTTTCCCGCCGGTCATTCTCATGCAGCTCCCACATTTTTGACATGAGGGAGACGGGGGCGCCGGGGGTAATTGGTTCTGCGGCCACCTTCGGGGTGCCCGGTTCCGCGATGAACGCGGCCGGTGAGGCACCGAACAGACTGTCGTAGCAGGCCAGTCGCTGGCGGTCATCGGATTCGGCCGTGCAAGCAGATCGTGGGTCAGCAGCAAAGCAGGAGCCGGTCAGAGATGCTGCCAGTGAAGCGATCAAGATCGCACTAACGGCAGGTATTTTCGGTCGTTGAGCCGAGAAGGGTTTTTGTTTGGTCAAAGAAATATCCGGCACCCGTTAATCATTTTGAGCAGAATGACAACCAGCGCAAAGAGCAGCAGAAAATGAATAAACCCGCCGAGGGTCATCACTACAGTGACCGGAGCAATCAGCCAAATGCGATTTGCACGGTCACCGTGGTGTATAGCATGAACTTCTTGGTTTGGGTTTGCTGCGTGATCAATGCCGCAGTCATTGCGCCGTTTTGATCAGTTTTGGCTAGGTCTGTGCCGCAACAGCCAGCTTAGGAGAAATCCGACAGCAACGGCAACACCCAAGGTGCGCATCGGCTTTTCCCGAACCATGCTCGAGCAACTTTCGGTCAGGCGCGATTGCGCATCCATCAACTGGCCGCCTCTTGTATCAAGTTGTCTGGCAACCTGATTAGCGGCTTTGGCGAGGGAGTCCATGGCGTGGTGCGCGCCAGAAGCCAGATGATCGACCGCCGGGCGCGCCGCATCCGAAGCCTTGTTGATTGCGCCATGTATATTACTGGCGGTGTTTTCTACTGTACGCGATACTGCGCCGCGAATTTCGTTGGTTTCCATGGTAATTCTCCGGTTCGGTGAATGAGGCAAGTCCAGTTGCGGACTTGCCGGCAAAAAAGCCGCTAAACCCGCTACTTCAAGCAATTGAAATCAACGGGCAAATCGGCCGGGATTGATTACTGGCCGTAGCGTGTTTTGGCATCCTTGACGCAGGCAGTCTTGGCATCACCAGCCATTGCATCGCACTTTTCTTTAGCAACAGCATATTCAGCGTCACGCTTTTCAGTCGCCGCATCCTTGCGGGCAGCCGTTTTCTTTTCATTTGCAGTGGCGTTGGCATCTACCGTCTTTTCGTGCGCAGTAGTGTTGGCATCGGCGGTTTTCTCAGCCAGCTTGGCATTTTCCTTGGCCTTTACAAAAGCGCTTTTTGCTTCCTTGCGGCAAACATCCTTAGTGTTGCCGGCGGCGTCATCACACTTTTCCTTGGCGATGGAATAAGCAGCATCGGCCTTGGCCATGCGGACATTGTAGCTGTGCTTTTCTGACGGGCTATGGATGGCCTCAAGCTCAGCCTTGCTGACTTTTTCGGTGCCCTTGGCTTCTTCCTTACAGATATCTTTGGCGTTGCCGCTCATCGAACCGCAAGCAGTCTTGTCTGCTTTATATTTGGTCGAAATGTCCGCCTTGGCAGTTTCATATTCGGCCTTGGTTTGGGTCGCCGCGATAGCGCCTGTGCTCATGGCCAGACAAATTGCAGCGGAGAGAATAGTGAGATTGAGCTTGTTCATGGTGATTCCTTTATCGAGCGGTTGAATTCGTGGCTGTTGCGGATGCACTGCCGATGAATTTCCTAGGGTGATAAATCTGGTTTTTATGCTTTTTTAGCCGTTGACCGTAGCAACAGACCGCTTGGCTTTTATGTGGCACCAAGGCCGATTGCTTACAACCGCAGACACAATCGAAGAATGAACTACCTGCGGGGTTTGATCAGTGCGCTGACACACACAGGAAGATAATTTTTATTTCTTCCAGATATTCCGTCTGACTCATCACCCGTTTACGAAAAAGCTGACTGATTGCCTATGTGTGAAATCACACCGACAAAGACTGGCGCTGACCTGCAATCTCAGTTTGTTGCATCAAGGAATTTTCGATGCAGACCCATCTGGAAAGATTAGCCGCCTTATTAAGCGGCGCCATAGCAGAGGCCAAAATGAAAAATAACAGTTTCGCAACAACATCTACCGGTTGGCAAAACCCAAGTTTTATCAAGCAAGTCTTGCTGGCAAGTGCTTCAGGTAAGCCCATGAACAAGATTAAGGTTGGCAAAAATGCGCTCCGTAGCGTGTTGATTGCTGCCGGGTTGGTGGCAGGTTTTAATCTGGGCATGGTGAGTTCAGCCTTTGCCGATGCAGCCCTTCAACTGCAGAATAGTGACAGCATGGGTACGGCGCTAAGCGACACCGCCTTGACCGCCAAGGTCAAGTTCCGGCTAATGGATGAGCGGAGCCTGAAAAAGTCGGATATTGCCGTGACGACAACCAATGGCATGGTCAGACTGGATGGTTCGGCCAGTGATTTGAATGCCAAGGCCGTCGCCGAAAAAGTCAGCAAGTCGGTGGCGGGCGTCAAAGCTGTCGATAACCAGTTGATAGCGCCGGTCAGCCACGTGGTTTCAGCCGAGACGCGTGAGGCCATGGTGATGACGAAAGAGGTTGCCTCGGATAGCTGGATAACGACCAAGGTCAAGTCGGAAATAGTCGCCGACAGCGTTAGCAAGGGTTTCGTCATCAAGGTCGAAACAACGAATGGCATGGTGACGCTGACGGGAAATTTGGCCAATCAGCGCGCCATCAAACATGTCAAAGGTATAGCCGAGAAAGTTGACGGGGTCAAAGAGGTGAATACCGACGACCTCGTCATTGCAACCCAGTAATCATCAATCAGTTCATCGTTTTGATGGCGGTTAAGGAGCCACTGATTAATTCGTCATCCCCGCGTATGCGGGGATCCAGCACCTTGATTTTCCTGGGTTCCCGCCTACGCGTGAACGACGAAACTGATTAAATCAGCACCTCCTTACAGCTGCGGCGGCAATAACTTGCTTACGGCTGATCGTGTCCATTTTTCTGGATAAAATGCTCGAAATCTGCCAGCGGTAGCGGTCGACTAAAGAAATAGCCTTGATAGGCATGGCAGCCCGCGCTGGCCAAAAAGTTACGTTGTGGCTCGGTCTCCACGCCTTCGGCGATTACCCCAAGCCCAAGGCTCTGGGCCAACGCCACGATAGTTTTGGCAATTACCGCATCGTTCGGATCAATCAGCACGTCGCGAACAAAGGATTGGTCAATTTTTAGTTGGTCCAGCGGCAGGCGCTTGAGGTAAGACAGGGAGGAGTAGCCGGTGCCAAAATCATCGAGCGAAAAACCAACCCCTTTGGCTTTCAGGGCATACATTTTTTCGATGATCTCCTCAACGTTATCGACCAACAGACTTTCCGTCAGCTCCAGTTTCAAGCGCTGTGGATTGGCCCCGGTGGTTTTCAACACGGTCAGCACTTGCGCGACAAAATCGGCTTGGCGGAACTGGTGGACGCTGACATTCACCGCCAGCGTCAGATCAGCCATCCCGGGTTGGCTGGCCCAGATCGCCAATTGCGCGCAGGCGGTATCGAGAACCCAATGACCCAAGGGCAAAATCAACCGGGTTTCTTCGGCCAGAGGAATAAAGTCGGCGGGTGAAACCATGCCGCGCAAGGGATGTTGCCAGCGGACGAGGACTTCAGCGCCGATCAGGCGGTTTTCACCGGCGATCTGAGCCTGGTAGTGGAGCACGAACTGCTGATTGGCCAGGGCTTGCCGCAGGTCGCCTTCGAGTGCGGCACGTTCCTTGACCGCGACCTCCATGGCCGGATCAAAGAAACAAAAGGTGTTGCGGCCGGCGGCCTTTGAGCGGTACATCGCAAGATCGCTCTGTTTCATCAGGTCGTCAATCGAGGTTTGCGTCCCATTGAACAGGGTGGCACCGATGCTGGCCGTACTGTGATGCATCACGCCATCGATCTGGTAATTTTGATTCAGTGTGTCGCGTATTTTTTCAGCGACGATTTCAGTCGCGGTCGCTGCATCGGTCTGGCTCGTGCTTAAGCTGGAGAGGATCAGGACGAACTCATCGCCGCCCAGTCGAGCGACGGTGTCACCCGCACGGACGCATTGCAACAGTCGGTTGGCAACTTGCTTGAGTAGCATGTCGCCGATGTCGTGGCCGAGGGTGTCATTCAGCGTCTTGAAATTATCCAGATCCAAGAACAGTAAGGCGGAATAACGACCACTTCGCTGACTGGCTGTCTTTGCTTGCTTCAGACGATCCAGCAGTAGCGTCCGGTTGGGCAACTTGGTCAATTGATCAAAGAAGGCCAGTGCCTCAATCTTTTCTTCGGCCTGCTTACGCTCGGTAATGTCCTGGTGCGCACCGACGAAATGCGTGATGCACCCATCATTGTTCTTGACGGCTGAAATGGTGAGCCATTTTGGGTAGACCTCACCGTTCTTGCGCTTGTCCCAAACCTCGCCCTGCCAGCCACCGCTGTGTTGGATGGTCTTCCACAGCTCGCGATAAAACGCCGCATTATGTCGACCGGACTGGAGCATTTTCGGTGTTTTGCCAACGGCCTCCTCGACGCTATAACCTGTGCTGGCGGTGAACGCCTGATTTACCCGCAAAATCACCCGATTGGCATCGGTGATCATCATGCTTTGCTGCGACTCGAAAGCGACGGCGGCAATGCGCAGATCTTCTTCGCCTTGCTTACGCGCGGTAATGTCATGGACGATGCCGACAAAATAAGACAAATCATTCTGTGCATCTCGAACCACTGTGATAAACAGGTCAACCCAGAGAACACGTTTGTCGCTGGCTATGTAGCGCTTGGTCATGTGATAGTGCTCGCGCGTCCCGGCGCGAATTTCGGTGAGATAGCCGAGTTCCAGTTTCAGGTCATCAGGATGAGTAAACGTGGACAACGCCATGCCTTGCAGCGTCTCGGCGTCGTAACCGAGCAACTTGCGGAAGGCTGCATTGAAGCTACTAATTCTGCCGTCTAGGTCGACGGTTGCAATGCCGGTATTGGCATTCTCGAAGATACTGCGTAACCAGGTTTCACTCGCCCGTAGCGCCGTCAGTACTTCCTTGCGGGCAGTAATGTCATAAACAATCGAGAACAGCAGTCCATGTCCGCCACTTTCCATAGGGGTCGAGTGCACCTCGACGTCGCGCACTTCACCTGAGGCCAGGCGATGCCGGAAAAAGAAGGTGTTGCGGTCTTCGCAGGAAGCCTGCTTGATTTCCTCCGCGATGCGTTCTGGCGGCAGCGTGTTGATATTGGCGATCGGCATGCCGGCCAATTGCGCCAGTGAATAGCCATAGTAGGTAGCTGCCGCATTGTTGGCTTCCGTGATTTGCCCGGTTGACGGCTCAACGATCAATATTGCCGAGGAGTTCTTCTCGAAAAAATTGCGGAAACGTACCTCGCTCTTCTCTAAGGCATCTTTCTGCAGACTCAGCTTTTCCAGCAAGCGATTGAAGGCAGCGATCAATTGCCCGATTTCGTCCTGACGGCCGATGTTCAAGTGTTGCACAGGCTGGTTTGTTTCTGCCAAGGAGGCCAGTGTTTTCATCGCGGCAGATATCGGTGATAGTTGTCGTTTTAACATCCACCAGATGATGACGCCGGCGAGCAATGTGAGTAGCATCGTAGCGAGCAACATGCGCTGCTGCATGGCGTAAATTGGCGCGAAAGCTTCTTCGGTCGGCAAGGCGGCGACGATCATCCAGTTGGCGACGGGTATGCGTTTGGCCGAAGCCAGTACTTCGACGCCGAGTGGATTGGTGGTCACCCCGGTATCTTCAAAGCCTTTGATGTGGCGGTCAATCAGTGGGTTGATGCCAATAGCAGGCAATGCCTGCATGACACGGCGCTTGCCCGTACCGGTAATAATCAGCCGCCCCACGGGCTCCTCAAGCAAGTAATAACCATTTTGACCATAACGACTTTCGGTGATTTCATCGAGGAAATTAGGCATATCGAGATTGGTCGAGCCCATTAACACGCCAATGACCACTCCCTGTGGGTCGCGGATGGGTACCGCCATGATAAAGACTGGCGCCGATTGATCCTTGCTGATGAAAGGGCGCCCAATCATCGCTTTGCCTTCATTGAGGGCGCTGGCGACGCTAGCAACGTCGCCGTAATTTTGGTCGATTTTGCCGGTCGACCGTGGGTATTCGGCAATTGCCTGAGCATCCTGACGCAGGATGGCGACGCCCCCATTGAACTGAGTTTGAATGACGACGCGTTGTTCAAGAAAGGTCTGCAGTGCGGCGCGGTTGCCGAGCATGGCCGGGTTAACTAGCTCCGATATTTTTTCCAGAACGGCCAAGCGATCGGCCAAATCTCGGTTAACTGCATTCGCCATGAAAGAGACTGTCGAGACCTGCTGCTCGCCCAATAAATGCTGCATGTCTGCACGCAGCATCCGGCTGGAGTAAACGGCCAATGCCCAGAGAAAGATCAGGAAAATGCTCAGGGTAAACAGGGTCACTCTGCTTTTTAGTGACCAGCGACCAAAAACGTTCAGACTCATGCCGGGGTTACCTTGGTTGTTCTGCGCAACTCCGGGCAATGAAGTTTTGACGCTGGAGCGCAGGGTACTTCATTCAACGATTAGTCACGGGTTACGTTTCCTGTTTCATGGTGAAAAAGCTCACGTACATATCCACGGTCAACACTTTGATGCGTAAACCTGGGCTGCTCTGTCGGCGGGCTGACAACTAACTCACCATGCCGGAATGTTGATTGACCAGATCGATCTCCATCCCGCATCCGCCCCCCCGGTTTTGTAACAAGCCGGCGGCAATACTCGCCACCGGCCGGTTCAAATAAAATGCCAAGTGGCTCATATTCGGCCGAGCAGGAGAAGGATGACGAGAATCACCACCACTAATCCGAGACCACCGCTTGGCCCATAACCCCAGCCTCGACTGTGCGGCCAGGTGGGAAGCGCACCGAACAGCATGAGTACGAGAATAATCAGTAAGATTGTTCCTAAGGACATATCAACCTCCATTTATTAGCACCGAAACTGCCGCTGCCGTGAATGGCAACCATGAGCAGGATCGTTGGCTTGATTGTCTGCTCTCATCCGGGCCGCCTCGGTGCGCTGGCGCACATTCCACCGCAGCAAATTCGCCTAGCCTGAGATCGCCATGACGCTCCTGTCATTGCCAATCACCACGCGGCGCTTTAGCCCATTTCGAAGACCATGAAAAAACTTGACCGCCACATGTGGCAACGCTTTTGGGCCATTGCGACGCCGTATTGGCGCCAGGAAGAAAAATTGATGGCTTGGGGCATGCTCAGCCTGTTGGTTATCTTGCTACTCGGCCAGACTAAATTTGCCGTGCTGTTCAATGAGCAAACCGGCGAGTTCACCTCGGCGCTGGCGGCGCGCGATAGCGAACGTTTCTGGAGTTCGATCAAGTTTTGCCTGGGCCTGGTCATCGTTGCCGTGCCGATCTACGCCCTCATCTATTTTGTCCGCGACAAGCTTGGCATTTACTGGCGGCAGTGGATGACCCATCGCTTTCTCGATAACTACTTCAGCAAACGTCACTATTACGAACTGAATTCAAATAGTGGCATCGACAACCCCGATCAACGGATTGCCGAGGACATCAATACCTTTACCGGGCGCACACTCTTTTTCCTGATGATTTTTATCGGCTCGGCGCTGCAGTTGGTCGCTTTCAGCACGGTGCTCTGGTCTATCTCTCAGGGCTTGGTCTATTTTCTGGTGCTTTACTCGATTGCCGGGACGTTGATTACCATTTTCCTTTTCGGTAAACCGCTGATCGGACTAAATTTTCACCAATTGAAACGTGAGGCGGACTTTCGTTTCAGCTTGGTCAGAGTTCGCGAGAATGCTGAATCGATTGCTTTTTACCGGGGGGAGAAACAGGAGTCGATACAAGTCAAACGCCAATTTGCCGAAGCTTTCAATAATTTCAACAAGCTGATCAAAAGCCAGTTCTTCCTGAATCTCTTTCAATACGCCTATAGCATGCTGACGATTGTGCTGCCGAGCGCCATCATTGCCTCGCAAGTCTTGTCGGGTGAGCTTGAAGTCGGTCGTGCCATTCAGGCCGCCGGTGCTTTTGCCGCCGTGCTCAGCGCCATTTCCCTAATTGTCGAAAACTTTGAAAGCTTGAGCCGGTTCGCGGCAGGCATTGATCGACTGAATACCTTTTCCTTGGCGATGACCGATCAGGCCGCTGCCACGGCGCGCGCTGGCGGCGTCATTAACTCGGTGGAGAATTCATCCCTGGCGCTTGAGAAAGTGACATTACAGACGCCGAATTACGAACGAATCCTGGTCAAAAATCTCTCGGTTTCGATTAATCGGGGGGAAGGCTTGATGATTGTTGGCGAGAGCGGTTGCGGTAAGAGTTCGCTACTCAGAGCCATCGCCGGACTGTGGTATTCCGGCAGCGGCAAGATCATCCGCCCAAGCCCGGAGGACATTTTCTTTTTACCGCAGCGGCCTTACATGATGATGGGCACGTTGCGCAGCCAGTTGCTTTATCCAAAGAAGGACACGCCGGTTTCGGATGCCGAACTACTTTCCTTACTGGAAAGCGTCAATCTGCCCGAACTTGCCGACCGGGTTGGCGGGCTTGACGTGCAAATGGACTGGGGCAACATTCTTTCGATCGGTGAGCAGCAGCGCCTGGCCTTTGCCCGTGTGTTGCTGACCAAGCCAAGCTACGCCATGCTTGATGAAGCAACCAGCGCCCTCGATGTGGCAAATGAGGAAAGCCTCTACGAACAATTGGTCGCCACCGAAACCACCCTGGTCAGCGTCGGCCACCGCTCTACCATCCTGAAATATCACAAACAGGTTCTGCTTCTCACGGGTGATAGTGGATGGGAATCGTACGCCGCCAAGGGCTATCGTTTCAACCAATAGCCCTGGCTGGTGCGCCGCCAGGTTGGGCGGTAATTTCCGCCTCCAATGACAAAACCTGTATCGACACCATTTTGCTTTTCATTCATTTTTAGCGGTCGACCGCAGCATTCATCCTTCCCGCCTGTTTGAGTGCGCTGACGCACATTCCGCCTGAGTGATTGGCGCTAGTCTGATTCTCGATCATGAATCACTTTCCGCTAACGCCTGCGTCGATTACCCAGCCCACGCCCCAACAACTTGTCTTGTCGGGATCATGGACGGCGCTCGGCATGGGCCAGCTTGACCAGCAACTAGGGGCGCTGACTGCGCCGCCAAAAACAGTAATTGAGGTCGACGGCCGAGCGGTCGAGGGTTTGGATACGGTCGGCGTCTGGTTACTGGAGAATTTGCTGCAGCGCTTACGGGCCGAAGGTCATCCGGTGCAACTAGAAGGCTGGACGTCGCAGTTTTCCAAGTTGATTGAGCTGATTTCCGAACGCACCAAAACCCCATTGCCCGAGATGCCGGCCGAGAAAATGCTGGCCCGCATGGGCCAGGCAACAATCGCCACCGGCGAACAAGCCTTGGCGCTGCTCGCTTTTCTCGGCGAGAGTGCTGTCGCCCTTGCTGGCAACTTGGCTCATCCTGCGCGGATCCGCTGGCGACCCGTTTTGCACAACATCGGAAGCGCCGGCTTCGATGCGCTACCGATTGTTGGCTTGCTCTCGTTTCTGTTGGGTATCGTCATTGCCTATCAAAGTTCCGGTCAGCTGCGCCAATTCGGTGCCAATATTTTCGTTGCCGATCTGGTCGGGCTATCAATGCTGCGTGAATTCGCCCCGCTGATGACAGCGATCATTGTCGCCGGCCGTTCCGGCTCGGCCTATGCCGCCCAAATCGGCAGCATGTCGGTTAGCGATGAGATCGATGCCATGCGCACGATCGGCATCATGCCGATCGACCTGTTGGTACTGCCCAAGATTGTCGGGCTGATGATTGCGCTGCCGCTACTGACCGTTTTCGCCGACGTGCTCGGTGTTTTCGGCGGGATGATCATGGCACGCACCCAGCTGGGTATCGGCTTTGAGGATTTTCTCGAGCGTTTCAACAAGGCTGTCAGCGTGACCTCTTACCTGACGGGCATCGGCAAAGCGCCGGTGTTCGCCGTAATTATCGCCGTGGTGGGTTGTTTTCAGGGCCTGCGTACCCGGGGCGGCGCCGATAGCGTGGGCCGCCAGACGACGCGTGCCGTTGTGCAATCCATATTCCTGGTGGTCGTTGCCGACGCTGTTTTTTCCGTTGCTTTCAGCATTCTGGATCTCTGAGATGGCCGAGTCAGAATCAGTTATCGAAATCAGCCATCTGGCGACCCGGTTCGGCCAGCATATCGTCCATAGCGATGTCAGCCTGGAAGTTCGCCGTGGCGAAATTTTCGCCATTATCGGTGGCAGTGGCTCAGGGAAATC
>JBBSCQ010000040.1:0-26261 GCA_038250105.1 Burkholderiales bacterium
TGATGTAGGCGCCGACGACGTTTTCTTCGCCACCGCGTTCGCGTGAAACGTGAACGCCGAAGGTCGGGTCGGGTATTCGGTCGCGGCTGGAACGGCCTGCAGTCACCTGGGCTTTCTGGGTTTCGCCACGGGCCATGCCGAGTTCGTGGCTATGTTCGAGAATTAGATTGAGCCATTCCGTTTCGCTGCCGTTAACTGGCTGTGGCTCGGCGATGCTGGTTGGTTCGTTCAAAGGTAAGCCGGGGAAGCGGCGACGTAAATCTTCGGCGGCAGTGCGTTGGCGTACTTCTGCTTGGGCGCGTTGGGCTTCGGCCTGGGCGAGGCTTGCTTCGGTCTGGATCGCTTCCAATTTTGCGGCATCACCGAGTTGTTGGCGGCGTTGTACGGATTTGGTCTGTTTCTCAAGGAGGGCAACTTGCGCGGTCCACTGCGCCACTGCGGCATTTTCCTTGAGCCAGACGAACCACGATTTGAGCAGGCTGCGGCTGGTTTCGTGCAGCGCATCTCCCTGCGCGGTTTCGGCGAGCGCCACGCCAGCCGCGCCAAGTTGCGCGTCGAGCGCAGCTTTGCCGGGCAGGCGCAAGGGGCGCTCAAGTGCAGCATTCCATTCGTTGAAACGCGCCTCCGGGCTGATTGCCGGTTTGGTGTTGCGCTGCTGGCCGCCGAGCCGAACGTTCCATTCGTAATGGCCGGCTTCCAGCCGACGACGATTGGCTTCCTCGGCGCGCACTTGGCTGGAGGCTGCGTTGACCAGAGGATTAGCGTGCAGGACACGGGCAACAATTTCGTCCGGCGGTAGATTAGGGTTTGCTTCGGCGGCAAAGCCGGTGCTGCTGATGCTGGCGAGAAAGAGGACGAGTAACCGTTTCATAAGCGGCCCATTTCAATGACAGGAACCAGCCAGAAAAAAACGTTGGCGCTGGGTAGCGCCGCCTTGATCACGACCAGCACGGCACGCATATTTTCTTCGCTGCCGACCATACGGATCTGGGTGCGTGGCGAGTGGCCGCTGACCAGTTCGCTCGGCGCCACCAGCGGAATAACCGCACCGTGACCATCGGCCAGGCTGGCCGTGAAGCCACGAACCAGATCGGGCCGGGAGAGCAGCAAGTCTTCGACGTGCTGGGCAACGTCGTTGGGCATGGTTAGTGAAAGCAGGACATCAGCCATGGCGTTCCTCGCTAAAGGTCATCGTAGATTTGACGCCGAAGCGGCGGAAGAGGATGGGGAGCAGAACCAGCGTTAGCGCGGTCGACGTCAATAAACCGCCAATAACGACAATCGCCAGCGGGCGTTGCACTTCCGAACCGGGGCCGGTGGCGAAGAGCATCGGTACCAGGCCGAAGGCCGCGATACTGGCAGTCATCAATACTGGCCGTAACCGGCGCTTGGCGCCTTCGACAACGACATCGGCCACTGCCATGCCACGCGCCAGCAACTGGTTGAAGTAGGTCACCATCACGACGCCATTCAAGACGGCAATGCCGAGCAGGGCGATGAAGCCGACCGAGGCTGGCACCGACAGATATTCACCGGCTAGCAGCAAGCCAAAGACGCCGCCGATCATGGCGAACGGAATGTTGGACAACACCAGCAGGGCTTGCCGCACCGAACCGAAGGTCGAAAAGAGCAGGAAGAAAATCAGCAGCAGGGCGACCGGGACGACGATCATCAGGCGGGCTGCGGCTCTTTGCTGGTTTTCAAATTGGCCGCCCCAGGCGACGCGATAGCCTTCCGGTAGTTTGATGTCACGCGCGACGGCGGCTTTGGCATCCGCGACAAAGCCGACCAGATCGCGGTCACGGACGTTGGACTGGATGACGACATAACGCTGGGCGTTCTCGCGGTCGACCTTGACCGGGCCGCCAATTCGTTCCAGCTTGGCAACGCTGGCCAGCGGCACGCTGCCGCCGTTTGGCAGGCTCAGGCGCAAGGCTGCGAAATCGGCCGGCGATGAACGCAGACTTTCCGGGCCGCGCAGCACGACCGGCGTGCGCCGGCCTTTTTCGATAACGGTGCCAACGGTGCGCCCTTCGAGCAGGGATTTCAGATCATTCTGTATGTCGTCGACATTCAGGCCAAAACGACCAGCCGCCAGGCGATCAATTTTTACTTTCAAATATTGCACGCCGTCGTTTTTCAGCGTGAAAGTGTCCTCGGCACCGGGAATCTTCTTGATGCTGGTGACGACCGATTCGGCCAGATGGTTCAGCGTCGGCAGATCGGTGCCGTAGATTTTGATCGCCAGATCACCACGCACCCCCGTCAGCATCTCGGAAACCCGCATGTCGATCGGCTGGGTGAAGGAGAAACCAATGCCAGGAAAATCGACCATTACTTCGCGCAATTGGTCGGCCAGCCAGGCTGGGTCAGGCTTGCGCCAGGTGGCGCGGGGTTGCAGCACCATGAAAGTGTCGGTCTGGTTGAGGCCCATCGGGTCGAGACCCAGTTCGTCGGCACCGGCGCGGGCGATGATCGCCTTGATCTCCGGTACGCGCTCAAGAATGGCTTGCTGGACGCGACTGTCGATGGCAACGCTTTCAGCCAGATCAATCGACGGCAGTTTTTCCAGTTGCAGGATCAGGTCGCCTTCATCCATCGTCGGCATGAAGCTTTTACCCAGCAGCATGAAGGCGCCAGTGGCTGCGAGCAGGCCGATCAAGGCGCCGATGATGTAATGACGGCTGTGGGCGAGGGCGTTAGTCAGCACGCGGTCGTAGAGTGCGGCCAATTTCCTCACCAGCCACGGTTCGTGATGGACGCCGCGCTTGATCAGATAAGAGGCCAGCACCGGCACCACGGTGAGCGAGAGCAGCAGCGAGGCGGAGAGGGCGAAAATAATGGTCAGGGCGACCGGCCCGAACATCTTGCCCTCCAGCCCCTGCAAGGTGAGCAGCGGCAGAAAAACGATAACGATGATGATGATGCCGGAAGTGACTGGTGCTGCGACTTCACGGGCGGCGCGGAAAATCAGATGCAGCGTCGGCAGAGTGTCGGGCGCTTCGGCGAGTTGGCTTTCAACGTTCTCGACGACGACCACCGCCGCATCGACCAGCATGCCGATGGCGATAGCGAGACCGCCCAGACTCATCAGATTGGCCGACAAACCAGACATCCGCATCAAAATGAAGGTGGCGAGTGCCGAGAGCGGCAGCATTAGCGCCACGACCAGCGCCGAACGCAGGTTGCCGAGGAAGGCGAGGAGCAGCAAAACAACCAAAACGATGGCTTCAAGCAGTGCTTTCGCCACTGTACCAATCGCCCGTTCAACCAGATTGCTCCGGTCATAGAAAGCTTCAATCGTGATGCCTTTCGGCAAGGTCGGCGCAATCTCGGCCAGCCGGACCTTGACGCCGGCGACGACGGCTTGGGCATTGGCCCCGCGCAGGCCCAGGACCAGTCCTTGCACCGCCTCACCCTGACCGTTCTTGGTCACGGCACCGTAGCGCGTCAGGCCGCCATGGCGAACCTCGGCGACATCGGCAATACGTACCACGTTGCCATCTTTGGCCTGCAAAATGATGTTTTTTACGTCGTCCACCGTAGCAATCGCCCCTTCAGCGCGGACCAGCAAGGCTTCTTCGCCATCGGACAGGCGGCCAGCGCCATCGTTGCGGTTATTGGCTTCCAGCACCTGCTGTAAATCTTTTAGCGCCAAGCCACGTACGGCGAGATTTTGTGGGTTCGGCACGACTTCAAAAGTCCGCACTTCACCGCCCAGACTATTGACATCAGCGACGCCGGGGATGGTGCGCAATTGCGGCCGGATCACCCAGTCGAGCAGAGCGCGTTTATCAGCCAGCGACATCTCGCCTTCGATGGTGAACATGAACATTTCGCCCAGCGGCGTGGTGATCGGCGCCATGCCGCCGGTGACGCCGGGCGGTAAATTACCCATCGCCGTGGCGAGGCGTTCGCCAACCTGCTGGCGGGCCCAGTAAATATCGGTGCCGTCTTCAAAATCGAGGGTGATGTCGGTCAGCGCGTATTTCGACGTCGAGCGCAGCAGACGCTGGTGCGGGATGCCAAGCAATTCCTGCTCGACCGGCACGGCGAGGCGCGTTTCAACTTCCTCCGGCGTCATGCCCGGGGCTTTGAGGATAATTTTTACCTGCGTCGTCGAGACATCCGGGAAGGCGTCAATCGGCAAGCCGAGGAAAGCCTGCACGCCAGCGGCAATCAACATTGCCGTCAGCACCAGAATGAGCAGGCGCTGGGTCAGCGAAAAACGGATCAGAGCGGCGAGCATTATTCTTTCCCGACGCCGGTCAGCATCGCTTTGAGGCCGGAAAGCCCTTTGCTCGCCACCTTCTCGCCGGCATTGACGCCATCGACTACGACACTATTTCCGCCTTGGCTGAGGATGCGTACCGGGCGAACTTCAAAATTTGTGCCTTTGTCTGTGCTGGCGGTTTGCACGAAGACGACGGGTTTGCTTTCGTAACGGATCAGCGCCGAGGCTGGCAGGCGCTGGCCCTGGCCTTGTGCGGTGGAGCCAGCGATCTCGACTTCAATGACTTGTCCCGGCCGCAGACTTTCAGCACCTTGGCTGACCACAGCGCGCAGCAAAACCGTCTGGCTCGTAGCATCGACCGAACGACCGACGCTAATCAATTTGCCGCTGACCTCGCTATTGGCGATCTTCACGGCCATGCCTTCCTTCAGTGTTGTGGCGAATTCCACTGGTGCCTGAATTTCCAGCCAGAGCGGCGACAGTTTGGCGATGCGATAGATCAAGGTTGATGCTTCAACCCGCTGGCCGAGCTGGACGCCTTGTTCCAGCACGATGCCGTCGATTGCTGCGGTCAACGCCAGAGAACCACCTAATTTGCCCGGTGCCACGCCGGCCAGGGCCAAACCCTGACGTCGTTCGCTGGCGAGGGCGTTGGCCTGATTAGCGGCGGCACGACTGCCTTGCAGGCGCGATTCGGCAATCAAGCCTTCGGCAAAAAGTTGTTCGTCACGTCTGAGGCTTTGTTGCAACAGGTTGGCCTGACTGCCCGACTGCAATACCTCGCGCTGCAATTCGAGCGCCTGCGGGCTGGCCAGATGAGCCACCACTTGGCCTTTTTTGACCGTCGAGCCGGGCGCCACCGCGAGCATTTCAACCATGCCGCCGACTGGCGCGGCAACTACTCGCATCTGCTCATTTGGCACCAAGACCCGTCCCGGGAGCGTGCCGGATCGAGCGTTATCGGCTTGCCCCACGGTAATCATTTCAATACCCAGCGCCTTGAGCTGCTGGTCTTGCAGCACAATCGGCTCAACTGCCCCGGCCAGGCCGGAAAAGACTAAGGACAGAACAATGGGAAGGCGCTGAAAAAGGGTCATGGCTCGGCTCGTGAATTATCTGAGGTCAAATATATTGCGTTGAGATTAAGCCTTCCTTAAAGCGCTCAGCGGAATTCATTTTTTTCACAGGAAAGGCCGTACTTTCGCGCTCTTGAGTGTTGTGCTCGGCCTCGGTTTGCTGATGGCTTTTATTGAATCCTAGGCCCGGGCGACGGGGTCTATTTTGCCTGCATAACCGGGTTGACTCTAGGGTAGGGCGATTTGGTGCCGCACCATGGGCTGGCGCGCCTCATGGCTATCATTGGTTTTATCGGTGTTTTGCTCACCGCTTTGTTCGCGGCAATCAGTGTTCACGTCTTGCAAATGGCTATTCGGAAGGCGTCGCAAGCGCAAAAAAATTAGGACTAGGCTGGCGTAAGTCTGATCGCCTTCTGCTCAATTGGTTGATCGTCGCTTGAAACGGTTCATTCAGCCGGGCAAAGGGGCCGGAATCATCGGCGCACGGCCGGTGGCGAGGTAAGTCTGGCAGCGCTCGATGTATTCACGGGTGCTTTTCGGCATCGGTGTGCGGGCGCGCGAGATGTAGAACACCAAGTCGCGGCCGCTGCGGATCAGTTGCAGGCCGTCGGAAATGCTGTGGTGGAGCGTTGGAGCTTCACTAACCAGCGCTGGGTGGGGGTGCGGGGTGAAGTTGGCGAGGCGCTCGGCGGCGGTGACCAATTCGGCCCAGAGGTCAAAGATATCCGGGTCGGTGCGCAGGGTTTCCGTCTTGATCTTGGCGGCCTTGGCAAAGTCGCGGATCGGCGCTTCGATATTTTCAAAGGCGGGAATCTGGGTAAAGTTGCCGACCATCGCGTTCGATATTTTGTCGATGTCGCGCATGCTTTGGCCGATCTTGATGTAGCGGCTTTCGTAGAAATCTTCAACCGGAATCGAGAAGGCACGGAAAGGTTCGCCCCAGAGTTCATCGATGCCTTCTTCGCCGCTGCGATGTAACACAAAGCGGCCAAGTTCCATCGCTTCGAGCAGGCAATTTCCGCATTCGCGCATTAGCGCGTCATCGCTGCGGATTTCAATGCCATCGCTTTGTAATTCAACCAGCTTGCGGAAAATATCCGTCGCCCGGTTGAACAGCGCGCCGGCCAACATGGCGGCCTTGACGCGCTTGCAGCCCGAGTCAGTTTCTTTTTCGTAGGTTTTGCGTGCTTCGGCCAAGCGAGTGCCGGGAATATTCAGGCCGTGCTCGGTGTGATTGAACAAGCGGCGGGTCAGCGCTTCAATCAGGCGCTTTTTGGCATCAAGTGAATCAGCCGGCACCGCGTAGGTTTTGATCCAGTAACCGTCGTAGAGGACGCGTTCCTGCCCGGCGATCATCCGGCGGGTGCCTTCCGGCGGTGCATCTTCAGAGTGAGCAGGGATTTCCAACTTGTGCACGATGTCCATGGCCTGAGTCATTTGAATTCAGCTAACGTTAAACCATAAGCAAAAGTCGTGCTGCGGGTGTTTCTGCATTCGGTTTTTGTTTAAGGCATTGATTGTTTAAAATAATCGTCGTCAGCGATCAACTCTGCGAAGCGTCAGCTCTGTTTCATTTTGGTGCATTGCACCTGGTTTTGGGCGCATGAAAAAAACCGCTCCAATAAAGGAGCGGCGGATTATAGCGCGGGTTGTTGTCGTGAATGCCCGATCCGGATCAGCCTTTGAATTGAGCTGTGATCTGGGTGAGGCACTGACCAAATAGCTTGGCCATCTCGCGATCGCCCGACAGCATTTTGTCCGGGTGGCAGATTAAATTCTGTCGATGCCGTTAAAAAATATTCGAAACAGCGATGGATTTACTATTCACCTGTCGGCCCCAAAAACCGATCTGCCTTTTCGTCTGGATATTTCGCCGTCGCGCTTTTCCAGAATCCTGCAGGATTTGATAAAACAAGGGCTGATTTCGGTTGATGTGCAAACATTCATATGCAATTGGCCAATAAATTGTGCTGCGGGCGGATACTGTTCGCATGAATGTCGATATTTGAAGCGAATTATTCAGTAATTTTTGGTAGGTAAATCGATGGTGCGATATCAAGCGCTGGCATTTGAAACGGAAAAGCTGATCAGTGATGGCGTTTTCCGGGCCGGGGATCGCCTGCCCTCGGTGCGCCAGCTCTGCCGGACGCACAGCATCAGCCCGGTCACGGTGACGCAAGCCTACTATCTGCTGGAAAGCCGGGGCCTGATTGAGGCCCGGCCGAAATCGGGCTACTTTGTGCGGGCTCGCCTGGGGCAGCATCTGCACGAGCCGAAGATGAGCCACCCGGTTGGGAACTCAACCGAGCTGCAGGTCAGCGATTTCATTTTTCAGATACTGAATAGCGTCAAGGATGCCTCGGTCGTACCGCTTGGCTCGAGTTTTCCCAACCCGCATTTATTCCTGTTCGACAAGCTTGGCCGGTTTTTAGGTCAGGCGGCGCGAAAGTTTGATCCGAATTCCACACTGAGCGATCTGCCGCCTGGCAATGAAGAACTGCGCCGGCAGATTGCCTTGCGTCACCTGTCGCGCGGCGCGGTGGTGCCGACTGACGAAGTGGTTATTACCTCCGGGGCGATGGAGGGAATCAATCTCTGCCTGCAGGCGGTAACTTCGCCGGGCGATCTGATTGCCATTGAGTCGCCGACTTTTTATGCCGGTTTGCAAGCCAGCGAGGGGCTTGGTCTTAAAGTCATTGAAATTCCTTCCCACCCGCGTGAGGGGTCAGTTTGCAAGCTTTGGAGGATGCGCTGCGCCATCACCCGATCAAGGCCTGTCTGCTGATGCTGAATTTTGCCAACCCGACCGGGAGCCTGGTCTCGGATGAACGTAAAAAATATCTGGTCGATCTACTCCGCCATCACGATGTGCCGCTGATTGAGGACGACGTCTATAGCGAGCTGTATTTCGGCGCGCAGGCGCCGCTGTGCACCAAGGCAACAACGCAGCATGACCATGTGATGCATGTCTCGTCATTCTCCAAATGCCTCGCTCCCGGCTACCGGATCGGCTGGGTGGCGGCCGGGCGTTATGCCGAAAAAATCGTCCGTCTCAAACTGTCGACAACGCTGGCTACCACCATCCCGGTCCAGATTGCGCTGGCCGAGTTCCTCAAGCATGGCGGTTACGACCACCATCTGCGGCGGCTACGGCAACATCTGGCGGTGCAGGAAGCGGTGCTGATCGCAGCCATAGAACGGCATTTTCCGCAGGAAACAAAATTAGTGCGGCCGACCGGCGGATATTTCACCTGGCTTGAACTGCCTGAATCTGTCGATGCCCTCAAACTCCACAAGATGGCACTCGTCCAGGGAATCAGCATCGCCCCCGGCCCGATGTTTTCAGCTAAGCGGGAATTCGGCAACTGTATCCGGCTCAATTTCGGTCACCCGGATTCGGCACAACAGCAGGCGGCTATTGAAACGCTCGGGCGGCTGGTGGCGCTGCCGGTTTGAAAAGCCGCCCTGATCAAGGGGGCAAATCATCGGCGCAGGACTTACAGCGTCGCCCAACGGGCAAACTGGTTGCCGAAAAATACCGTCAGTAGCAGGGCCAGGGGCGTAATGGAAATAAAAGCCAGCGTCACGCGGCGGATGAACGGGTGGGCCAGTTCGATTTCGATGAACCGTCGGGCGATCAACCAGCCCTTAAAGCCAATGATCGTGGCGACCAGCACCGGCAGCCAGGCGACACCGTGCAACCAGTGGCCGAGGAAGGGGCTGATCACGGTCAGTGCGACCAGGGCAAGCCAGGCATGGGTCAGTGGGGCGATGGCCGAAGAAGGTTGTGGTTGGCTGAGTGGTTGAATAAGCGGTTTCATGGTTCAGGCCAGGACGTAGAAGAGGGGGAAGATGATCAGCCAGATGATGTCGGTGGCGTGCCAGTAGCTGGCCAACGCTTCGAGGCCGGCGTAGTCATCGGGCGTATAGCCGCCCACCACGTGGCGGGCCAGCACCCACAGGATGCCGAGGATGCCCCAGGTGGCATGGACCAGATGGTTGAAGGTCAGGTAGTAATACACCGTAAAGAAGATGCCGGATTCGCCGTTGATGCCATGCGCCAGGTTCCACTGGATTTCAAAGTATTTGGCGACCGGATAGCCGAGTGCGACAACCAACCCGGCCAGCAGCCAGTTCAGCGAGCGGCGCTGCTGGCCAGCGCGCATGCTGGCCACCGAGCAGGCGATGAAATAGCTGCTGGTCACCATCAGCAGCGTGATCACTGTGCCGGAAAATTGTGACAGGCGTTCGGCGCCATGTTCAAACGACTCCGGGAAATGGGCGCGAGCCACGAAGTAGACGCCGAACAGCACGAGAAACTCGACAAACTCGCAGGTAATTCCGACCCAGATTCCCTTGTTGCCGGGAACGCGCCCAGTGCTTTCGGCGGGTGGTATCTCTCCCGCAACCGGGATGGCGATTGTCGACATGCGTGTTCCCTCTTCAAGTTGAGGTTGCCATTGTGAGCCTTAGCACAACCTTATAACAGTTACAGCGAGCGAAGTTCTTGATGTGTACAGATTCTGCAAAAAATGTTGCAGCAGAAGTTTCTGTACCTATTGAAAACTTGACTATCTGAAACTGTTCCCACTATTGGCTTGATGTTTTACTTGCCTCCAGGTTGAAGGGCGCTTTTAGCCCCCGGCCCCTACCGCGAGAGGAAAGCGAAATGTCCAAGCCCGTCAGCAAGGTTCGCGAAGCGAAACTGGCGCTCTATCGAAAGAAAGGGAATATCCACGCCAAGGCCGTCGATGGCCGCTTCAACCGCCTGCGCTGGGCGTTGGTCTGGATTACCCAAATTATTTTTTACGGCGTCTGCTGGTTGAACTGGGAGAGCAACGGCTTGAACCGGCAGGCGGTCTTGTTCGACATTGCCCATGAAAAACTTTACTGGTTTGGCCTCGTGCTGTGGCCGCAGGATGCGCTGATCCTGGCGTTTGTCCTGATTATGGCGGCGACCGCGCTGTTCATGGTGACGGCGCTGGCCGGCCGGCTATTTTGCGGTTTTGCCTGCCCGCAGACGGTGTATACGATGATTTTCACCTGGATCGAAGCCAAAATAGAGGGCGACCATCTGGCCCGGCTGAAGCTTGATCAGGGGCCGTGGACCGGGCGCAAGCTGGGGCTGAAGGCAATCAAGCACAGCCTGTGGTTATTGATCGCCGGGTGGACGGCGATTACTTTTGTCGGCTACTTCACGCCGATCCGTGACTTGCTGCCGACCGTGTTTTCTTTCGAAACCGGCCCGTGGGAAGCTTTCTGGTTGTTCTTCTACGCCGCCTTTACCTATGTTCAGGCCGGGCTGGCGCGCGAGGCGGTCTGCCAGCACATGTGTCCGTACTCGCGTTTCCAGGGCGTCATGTTCGACCCGACGACGAGCAACGTCAGCTACGACCGTCAGCGTGGCGAGCCGCGCAATGCCCGTCAATCGGCTGGCAATAGTGGTGACTGCATCGATTGTGGCATCTGCGTTCAGGTCTGCCCGACCGGCATCGATATCCGCGATGGCCTGCAATACCAGTGCATCAACTGTGGCCTGTGCATCGACGCCTGCGATCAGGTGATGACCAAGATTGGCGCACAGCTCGGGCTGGTCCGCTTTGCCTCGGAACAGGAACTGTCCGACCAGGGCACGCCGAAGTGGCTAAGCGGGCGGCCTCGGGTCGCGGTCTACGCCGGTTTGCTGGTGGTTTTTGCCTGTTTTTCCGTGTTGACCGTAGGCCAGCGTTCCCTGTTGCTGGTCGATGTGCTGCGCGACCGCGGCGCCTTGCTGCGCGAGACTTCGGACGGCCGGATTGAAAATGCCTACACGCTGCAACTGATGAATCTCGATGAGGTGCCGCATGACTATACGGTGTCAGTAATTGGCCTGCCGGGGCTGGTAATTGTTGGCAAAAATAAATTTTCGGCCGAGCCGGGCAGTATTCAACCGTTGTCGATTACCGTTTCGGCACCGGGCGAGGGGATGCCCTCGGGGATCCAGCCGATTCATTTCGAGATTGTCGCCAAGCACGATGCCGCGACTCGCGTGCAGGAAAAAAGCAGCTTCGTGCTGCCCTGAACCGAATGACAATCCCACTATCCACGGTAGCTGACCTGTATAGGCCCTACGTGTGCATGGCGCCGCTTTCCCGATAACACCAGATGATGTGGCGCACACGGCATACCTGCGGGGTGATCAGCGCAAGGTTGGTATCCGCTAGCCTGAACGATCCGCAAAGCTGGGTCTTTAGCGGTCGGTCGAAAAAACGCCGGGTTTGCCCCGGCATTTTTTCTTCACAGATGAGTGCAAATCAGCCCTTCAATTGCGCGGTGACTTGGGCGACGCGCTGGCCAAAAAGCTTGGCTGTTTCCAGATCACCCGGCAGCATTTCGTCCGGGCTGCTGTCGGAAGGCGACTGCGCCATGGCGCCGCTGAAGGAACCGACGTAATTGATGTCGTTGCGCTGAGCGGCCTTACTGTTGGCTGGCAGCATGCCGGTACCGACCCAGATGCCGCTATGCTGCATGGCCAGGGTGAACAAATAGTGCAGCGTCGATAGCTTGTCGCCGTTCATTGTTGCGCTGTTGGTGAAGCCGGCGAAGACCTTGTCTTTCCAGGCTTGGCAGAACCACGGCTTGCTGGACGCATCGGCAAATTTCTTGAACTGCCAGCTGACCGTGCCCATGTAGGTCGGGCTGCCCATGATGATGGCGTCGGCGGCGTTCAGGATTTCCCAGCCAGCTTCGGGCAGGTTGCCTTCGGCATCAATGGCGACCAGTTGGGCGCCAGCGCCTTCTGCAACAGCTTGGGCCATGCGCAGGGTGTGGCCGTAGCCGGAATGGAAGACAACAGCAATTTTTGTCATGGTTAATTTCCTTGTTGGGGTGAGATTGGGTTGTGGGTGATAGCGAGGTCAGGGAGCGAGATCGAAGACGAGCACTTCGGCATCTTGTCCAGCGGCGACCGTCAGGCTGCTTTCATCGGCAACCAGCACAGCATCGCCTTTTTGCAGTTTTTGACCGTTGACCGTAGCAGTGCCGCGCGCCACGTGGAGATAGGCTTTGCGAGCCGGGTTGAGTGACAAGGTGGCGGTTTCAGCAGCATCGAACAGGCCGGCATAGATAGCAGCGTCGGCGTGGATGGTGACGGAACTCTGAGCGCCGTCGGCTGAGGCAATCAGGCGCAGGCAGCCGCGTTTTTCGGCCTCGGCAAAGCTTTTTTGCTCATAGCCTGGGGTAATGCCTTTCTGAATCGGCTCGATCCAGATCTGGAAAAGATGCGTCGTTTGATCCGGCGCGTGATTGAACTCGCTGTGCATGACACCCCGGCCGGCACTCATCCGCTGCACGTCGCCCGGCGGAATATCGGTGCCGTTGCCCATGTTGTCCTCGTGGCCCAGCAGGCCGGCAGTGACGTAGGTAACGATTTCCATATCGCGATGGCCATGTTTGCCAAAGCCACTACCGGCTGTAATTAGATCATCGTTGATGACGCGCAGATTGCCCCAGCTCATGTAGGCCGGATCGTAATAGTCGGCGAACGAGAACGAGTGGTAGCTTTTCAGCCAGCCGTGGTCGGCATAACCACGATCTTCGGATTTTCTGATTGTAAGCATGGGGACTCTTTGGTAGGGGCGAGAAGGAGAGGGCTGAGGCGCTCTCCCATTCCGATAAGTTACTGCTTGATGGCTTCGAGCGAGATGTCGATGGTGACTTCATCACCGACGTAAGGCGCGTTCTTGCCCATGTTGAAATCGGTGCGCTTGACCTTGGTTGTCGCGTTGGCGCCGATCGCATCCTTCTTCAACATCGGGTGCGGCATGGCCTGGAAGGAAGTAACGGTCAGGGTGACTGGCTTGGTGATGCCCTTCAAGGTCAGGTTGCCTTCGATCCTGGCCGGCTTGTCGCCTTCAAAGATGACCTTGGTGGACTTGAAGGTGGCGGTCGGGTACTTGGCGGTGTCGAGGTAGTCTTCAGCCTGAATGTGCTCGTTGAAGGTGCTTGAACCGGTATTGACCGATTTGGTATCAATCACGATGTCGACCGCAGCAGTCTTCGCGGCCTTGTCGAGGGTGACGGTGCCAGTGGCCTTGTCGAAACGGCTCACCTGAATTGAGTAGCCGAGGTGGCTGTACGAGAAACGCGGGAAGCTGTGGGTGCTGTCCAGGTTGAAGGTTTCCGGCGCGGCAAAGGCAGAAGCGGCCGAGGCGGCGAGGGCAATGGCGGCGGCGAGTTTGGTCAGTTTTTTCATAGTGATTCTCCTGCTGTGGGTTGGGGGTTATTTACTTGCTGCGGTGATACGGAATTTGATCAGAACGTCGTTGGCGACGATGTCGAATTTGGCCCAGCTGCCTTCGCCAATCGAGAAGTCAGCCCGGCGAATCGTGAAGCTGCCATCGAAAACGCCAGTTTTGCCCTGCGCCGTGAAGGTGGCGGGAACGATGACCTCCTGTGTTTTGCCCTTGATGCTGAGTTGGCCGGCGACTTCGTACTTATTGCCGCCGAGCGCCTTGACGCTGCTCGAAGCAAATTTGGCGGTAGGGAAAACCTTGGTGTTGAACCACGGCTTGCCGGCCACTTCATCGTCACCTTCCGGGGCGCCGGTATCGACGCTACCCAGTTCGACATCGAAAGTGGCCTTGGCGGCCGTCGGTTTGGCCGGGTCAAAACTCAGCTGGCTGGAAAACTTCTTGAATTTGCCGTCGACCGCAACCCCCATCTGCTTGTAGACGAAATTGATGGCGCTCTTGTCGGGCTGCACTTGAGTGTATTCGGCAGCTTGTACCGAGAAATCTGTTGCCAGGGCGATGGCGAGGGAAATGGCGAGGGAAATGGTGAAGGTCGGTTTTTTCATGTCAGTTCTCCTTGGCGTGCTTGGGCAACATACGGGTGAGGATGTCGTCCTTGTCGATGAAGTGATGTTTCAAGGCGGCGCCGATGTGGGTGGCAATAACCGCAACGAAGAGCAAATTGAGGCCTTGATGGACGGTTTTCAGCAGATCGCCGAGTTCCTTGTTCTTCTCCAGCAAGTCGGGAATCGGCAGAACGCCGAACCACACCGTCTGGAAACCCTTGGCTGAACTCATCAACCAGCCGGAAAGCGGGATGACGATCATCAGGCCATAGAGCAGCAAGTGGCCAGCGTGAGCTGCCAGTTGCATCCGCTTCGGCATGCTGGCCGGTAAGGCGGGCGGGCGGTGTGTTACCCGCCAGAATAGCCGCAGCCAGACAAGCAGAAAGGCGCTGACGCCGGCCCATTTGTGCCACGAGTAATACTGCAGCTTTGCCGGCGAGAGCGGTAGATCGCTCATGTAAAAGCCCAGCGCCAGCAGGCCGAAGAACAGGATCGCCATTAACCAGTGCAGGCCCTTGGCGGTAGATGTGTAGCCAACTGTCACGGTCAACCTCCTTTTCTGGGCAAAAATGAGTAGGCATCCATCGCGATGACGTAATTGTCGATACCGGCATGGAAGCGTTCAACCTTGGCACCCTCGCCTCCGGCCCCGAGTGCGACAAACAGTGGCAGCAAATGTTCATCGCTTGGCTGTGCTTGCACGGCTCCCGATGCCTGTTGACGATAATCGAGCAAGGCAGAAATGTCATGAGCGTACAGACGGTCAGCCAGCCAGTCGGTGAACTGGCGCACATAAGCCGGAGTCTGACCGCCGTTACGCGCCGCCATCTGGTAGTCGCGCAGATTGTGGGTGACATTGCCGGAAGCGATGACCAGAAAGCCTTGCGCGGCGAGCGGGGCGAGTGCCTGACCGAGCCGGTAAGCCTGTTCCGGCCCGGCGTGGCTCTGAATGGAGAGCGGGATGACCGGCACATCGGCTTCCGGGAACATCCGGCGCAACGGCACCCAGGCGCCGTGGTCGAGGCCGCGTTCGGTATCCTGGGCGACCGGCAAGCCAGCGGCGCGGATCGCGGCGACCACGACCTCGGCTGCTTCGCGGCAGCCGGTGGCTGGGTAGCGGATGGCGTAGAGTTCTTCCGGGAAACCGTAGAAGTCGTGAATGGTTTCCAGTTTGTCGGCAAAGCCAACGGTCGGTACTTGAGTATCCCAATGGGCGCTGATAATGATGATGGCGCGCGGCAAAGGCAGGGCACGGGCTGCGGCAACGATGGCCGCACCGGCCGCACCCGGGCGCAGCGCAAAAGTCGGTGCGCCGTGGGGGACAAAAAGTGCGGGTAGGGTTTGGGTCATTCGTCGAGCTCCTGATGTGATGGACGTACTTTAGTCCTCCTTTCTGCAGCGAAATAGCCGACAATCTGCAAATGTTTATTGCTGGAATTGCAACAATGGACCGACTCGATGCCATGCATCTCTTCCTCCGGGTGGCTGAACTGGGTAGTTTTTCAGCGGTAGCGCAGCAACTGAGCCTGGCCCGCTCGGTGGTGACGCGACAGATCGCGGCCCTGGAAACCCATCTTGGCGTCAAATTGATGGTGCGCAGCACCCGCCGGTTGGCCCTGACTTCAGCCGGTACGGCTTATCTGGAAAAATGCCGGGTCATTCTCAATCTGGTTGAAGCGGCAGAAACCGATGTCGCCGAAGAGCGCCTGACGCCGCGCGGCAATATCCGCATCAGCCTGCCACTCAGCTTCGGCATCAAACGGCTGGCGCCCCTGCTGCTCGACTTCTCGCAGCGCTACCCGGAAGTCAGCCTGGATATGGATTACACCGACCGCCGGGTCAAACTGATCGAGGAGGGGATCGACCTGTCCATTCGTATCACCCGCCGCCTGGACCCCGGCGATGTGGCGCGCAAAATCGGTACGGGCCAGATGCTTCTAATTGCTTCGCCGGAATACCTCGCCCGCCACGGTCGACCGCAGCATCCGTCTGAATTGGCGCATCACGAATGCCTGGGTTATACCGCCAGCGGGTCGGTGCAGAGCTGGCAATTCATGGTCAATGGCCAACTGGAAAGCTTTCCCGTGCGTAGCCGGATAAACGCCAACAATGGTGAAGTGCTGACTGAGGCTGCGGCGCAGGGCTTGGGCGTCACCCTGCAGCCGGATTTTATTGCCGATCGATTCATCGCTGGTGGTCGCATTGAGCAAATTCTGATCGATTTTCCGATTCCCGAACTTGGCATTTATGCCATGCTGCCGAGCAACCGGCACATCCCGCACCGGGTACGCGTGCTGATGGATTTTCTCGTTTCCGAGTTGATGCCAGATAGATGAATGGCAGAAATTTTTCAGCCGGAAAATTCTTTTTGGCTGAAGCCAACCCGATGCATTCTGGCGCGTTAATATCATTTCTTGCGTGCTGCCGCTCCACCAACGGTGGGGCGTAAAATATTTTCAAGGTCAAAGAAAGGTAAATTAATGGGCATTATTTGGACCATCATCCTGGGGTTTGTCATTGGCGTCATCGCCAAGTTTCTGCACCCGGGCAAAGAAAATATGGGGTTTATTGTGACCGTACTGCTCGGTATCGCTGGCTCGTTATTCGCCGGTGTGCTCGGCCAGTCGCTCGGCTGGTATCAGGCCGGCGAGGGCGCTGGTTTCATTGCCTCTGTCGTTGTGGCCATCCTGTTGCTGGCGATCTACAGCAAACTTCGCTAGAACGATTCGGGTAATTCCTAAGCCAATGAATACGACCTACTCCGCTATGACGTCTGTTGCCGAAGCAGCGTTGTCCGGTGATGCACTCCGTCAGGAATGCCGCCTACTAGCTCGCCAGCGCGCCTTGCTGGCTGCAGCTTCGTCGCTGGTGCCCATTCCCGGCGTAGATCTGGCTGCCGATATTGCCTTGCTGACGCATGCCATCGAGCGCATCAATGGTCATTTCGGGCTGACTGAAGCGCAGATCAACGGCCTTTCTGCCCAGCGTCAGGCGATGCTTTACGGGCTTTTGACCAAGGGCGGCGGCACGCTGGCTGCGCGGTTGACCACTGCCGGGCTGATTGGACGCATCCTGCAAAAAATCGGCCTTCGCCTGACCGCCATGGAACTGGTGCGTGTTGTTCCCGTGGCTGGCCAACTAGTTGCCGCCGGCATCGGTTACTGGTCCTTCAACTATGTGGCCAGGAGCCACATTGCGCGCTGCGAAAAAGTGGTCGCCCAACTTGCCACCGCGCTTGCCGCCGAACTTGCTATCGACTCCTCAAGGGAAAATAAAAATGACTGAAATTCGAACCTTATTGTTCGCTGTTGGCTGCGCCATGACGCCCTTGGCTTATCCCGGTACGACGATCGATCTCAATGCTGAAGCCAGTCGGCCCGCAGCGAATGACATGGTTCGGGCCAGTATTTACAGCGAATCGACGGGCAATAATCCGGCCGAGCTTGCCCGCCGAGTCAATCAAGAGATCGCCGAAGCCCTTAAGGTGATCAAGTCGAAATCGGCCGTGTCGGTCAAAAGTGGTCAGCAATCAACCTATCCGGTCTATGGCCAAGGGCAGAAGATCGAAAGCTGGCGTATGCGCAGCGAGCTGATTCTGGAGTCGAAAGAACTGGCGACAGTTTCGGAATTGATCGCCAAACTGCAGCAAATGCGCCTTGCCCTGGGCTCGGTCAATCAGTTGCCATCACCTGAAACCCGCCGACAGGTCGAGGACGAAACAACACGGGATGCGATTCGTGCTTTCCAGAGCCGTGCTGAAGTGGTGGCCGATCAGCTGGGCAAAAAATGGAAAATTAAGCACCTCAGCATCCAACAAGGTGGCGGCATGCCGATGCCGATGATGCGCGCCTCGCGCAGCGCCATGATGGCAGAAGCCGTGCCGGCAGCACTTGAGGCCGGCGAGAGTCAATTAACGACAACGATCAGCGGGCAGGTCGAACTGGCTGATTGAAGCTTTTCCAGCATTTTTCCGCATCCTTGTAACGCTCAAAAGATGCCGATTGAAAATGTTTTTGAATTTATTTGCGAAAAGTGGTTTTTATTTAAAAAGCATCTGGTAAGCTAGATCCCAGCGCCATAAAATGGCGGCAATGCATTAGATTTTCCACGTGGAGCTTGGGTAAGATGCGAATCATCATCGTTGACGACAATTCTTCAATGCGTAAAGTGCTGGTTGCAGTTTTTACAGCTGCCGGGCATCAAGTCGTTGGCGATTATATCGATGGCAATGGCCTGGAAGAAAAAATACAACAGCTTGCCCCGGATGTTCTTTGCCTCGATTACATTTTGCCCGGCCGTGATGGTCTGGCCATACTGAAATCTATACAATCTTTTGCGCCGAAGCTTGATGTGCTTTTCATGACGGCATCGGAAGAGTCCGGGTTGGAAGAGAAAGCTGCCGATGCCGGTGCTTCCGGCTTTATCCGCAAGCCATTCAGCCAGTCCCAGATCGTCGAAGAATTACGCGTTGTTGCCGAAACACGCCGCTTGGCCAATGGCTCCGGATTAACTCCCGAGACTGTGCCGGCGGCGTCAAATACAAATAGTCAGAGCGCTCAAAGCGCTAGGCGAGGGACGGCGGTAATTGCTGACGACAACGGCTCGGTTCGTTTGGTGCTCAATGCGCTGCTCAAGGAAAGTGGTCTGAGTGTACTGCAGTCGGTGACCAACGGCGCCGAAGCCGTCCAGGCAGCAAGAAATCACAAGCCATCCGTACTTTTTCTGGATATCAACATGCCGTTGATGGGCGGTATGGAAGCCTTGCCGCTGATTCGCGAGGCTAGCCCGGAAACCTCGGTGGTCATGGTCACCGGATGCATTGATAAAGCACAAGTCACCCAAGCGGCAGGGCTGGGAGCGGTCGGCTACATCATCAAGCCTTTGCGGCCCGCTTACGTCGAAAACTTTATTCGCAAGCTGCTGGGCGCTTAGCTCAGGTCTGGCACGGCCTGGTAGCCTGAGTTTTGGCGACAGGAAAGCGGTTAACCGAAATATTCGGCGAGCCAAGAAAAAATCTGAATTGCGGTAGTGGAAATTATTTGTCCGGTGTTGGCTTGTTCCCGTCGCCTGATTTAGCGACATAACCGGAATGGTGCCCATGGGCAGGATCGAACTGCCGACCTCTCCCTTACCAAGGGAGTGCTCTACCACTGAGCCACATGGGCAACAAATTTGATTTCAAAAGAGAAATCTGGTGCGTCCTGACGGGCTCGAACCGCCGACATCCTGCGTGTAAGGCAAGCGCTCTACCAACTGAGCTAAGGACGCATGGGGCGCGCATTATAACCAGAATATTAGGCAATGGCAGAAAATTTGTGATCCAACATGGTTTTTCATTGCCATTAATGCGATCCGGCTTATGGGAAGGTCACGGTTGGCCAAATGTGTACATCTTTTGCGCCGATCAAACAAACGCTTGCCCGACTGCCTGGCTGATTCTCGCCGTAAAATACGCCCTTTAGAATGCCGGCACTTCCGGTTAGGGTTTTTACTGCATGAATATCAACGAGAAAGTGCCGACTGTCGGCTTTGTCAGCCTGGGCTGCCCGAAGGCCAGTTCCGATGCCGAGCGTATCCTGACCAAGCTGCGCGCCGAAGGCTACGAAATTTCCCCGAGTTACGAGAACTCCGACCTTGTCATCGTCAATACCTGCGGCTTCATTGATGCGGCTGTTGAAGAGTCGCTGGATGCCATCGGCGAGGCGCTGAACGAAAATGGCAAGGTCATCGTCACGGGCTGCCTGGGGGCCAAGGGCGATATCGTCAAGTCTACGCATCCCTCGGTGCTCGCCGTCACCGGGCCGCACGCTGCCGATGAGGTAATGGGCTATGTTCACGCCCATTTGCCCAAGCCGCACGATCCGTACCTTGATCTCGTGCCGCCGCAAGGGGTGCGCCTGACGCCAGATCATTTCGCTTACCTGAAGATTTCCGAAGGCTGCAACCATAGCTGCACTTTCTGCATCATCCCGTCGCTGCGTGGCCCACTGGTGTCGCGGCCGGTCGGTGATGTGCTGGCCGAAGCCGAAAATCTGGCGCGAGCCGGAGTCAAAGAGATTTTAGTGATTTCGCAAGACACCAGCGCCTATGGCGTTGATCTCAAATACCGCACCGCTTTTTGGGGTGGCAAGCCGGTCAAGTCGCGCTTGAAGGAGTTGTGCGAAGCCTTGGCCAGTTTCGGCATCTGGGTGCGCCTGCATTACGTTTATCCGTATCCGTCGGTCGATGATGTTATTCCGCTGATGGCCGAAGGCAAGATCCTGCCTTACCTCGACGTGCCTTTTCAGCACGCCAGCCCGAGGATTTTGAAGGCAATGAAGCGTCCGGCTTCGGCGGAAAATACGCTGGAACGGATTGCCAAATGGCGTTCAATTTGCCCGGAAATCGTCATTCGCTCGACCTTCATCACCGGCTTCCCCGGTGAAACTGAAGAGGATTTCGATCAGCTGATCCAGTTCCTCGAAGATGCCAAGCTCGACCGCGTCGGCGCTTTTGCCTATTCGCCAGTTGATGGGGCCAAGGCCAACGAAATCGCCGGTCTGCCGCCGGAAGATGTGCGCGAAGACCGCCGCCGCTGGCTGATGCAGGTGCAGGAAGACATCAGCGCCGACAAGCTGGCGGCCAAGATCGACAGCGTCATTCAGGTGCTGGTCGATGAAGTGGACGAGGAGGGGGCGATTGCCCGCTCCAAGGCCGATGCGCCAGAAATCGATGGTCTGGTTTATCTCGACGGATATTTCGACGCCCAACCGGGTGACTTCCTCCAGGTAAAAGTTATCGACGCCGACCACCATGACCTCTACGCCAAGCCTGTCTGAACAACTCCGGGGGATCGTCGGGGCGGCTTACGTCCTGACTGACCCGGCCGAGATTCAGCCCTTCGTCACCGATTGGCGCGGCCGATTTGTCGGTCGGGCCCAATGTGTGGTGCGGCCGGCCAACTCGGCGGAGGTCGCTGCCGTAGTCAAGCTTTGTGCCGAAACCGCGACGCCTATCGTGCCGCAAGGTGGCAACACCAGTTTGTGCGGCGCGGCGACGCCGGATGCAGCAGGGCAGGCGGTACTGCTCAGTTTGAGCCGGCTGAACCGAATTGCTGCGGTCGACGCCAAAAACAACACCATTTCGGTCGGTGCCGGCTGCACGCTGTCGGCAGTACAGGCAGCGGCGCGTTCTATTGATCGACTGTTTCCGCTGGCGCTGGCTTCGGAAGGAACTTGCCAGATCGGCGGCAATCTTTCGACCAATGCCGGCGGCGTGCAAGTGCTGCGCTACGGCAATACGCGTGAACTGACGCTCGGGCTTGAAGTGGTGCTGCCCAGCGGCGAAATCTGGAACGGTTTGCGCGGCCTGCGCAAGGACAACACGGGCTACGATTTGAAGCAATTGTTCATTGGCGCCGAGGGAACGCTCGGTGTGATCACGGGGGCTGTCCTCAAACTTTTCCCGCTGCCACAGGCGCAAACAACTTGCTGGCTGAATGTTGCCTCGCCCAGTGCTGCGGTCGACCTGCTAAATCAGGCAAAAACCGGTTTTGATGCGCAGTTGACCGCTTTCGAACTGGTTTCGGAAACTGCGCTCGGTTTGGTGCTGAAAAACATTCCTGATACGCAACGGCCATCGTCGCTTGCGCCCTGGTATGTGCTGGCTGAGTTTTCCGATACCAGCACTTACTCACTTGAGTTCTGGCTGGAGGCGCGCTTCAACGCGGGCGAAGTGCTTGATGCGGTGATCGCCCAATCAGGAACACAGGCCAAGCAACTCTGGCGGCTGCGCGAAAATGTTTCCGAAGCACAGAAAATTGAAGGGATAAGTATCAAGCACGATATTTCCGTGCCGGTGTCGGCCATCCCGAACTTTCTGGTACAGGCGGATGCGCAACTGGCAGCAGCGTTTCCCGGTATTCGCGTCGTTGCTTTCGGTCATGTCGGCGATGGCAACTTGCACTACAACTTGTCCAAGCCGGGCGCTCAGGAAAATACCGATTTCATCGCCAGCCAGCCGGAAGTTAACCGGATTGTGCATGATCTGGTTCATGCCCTGAACGGTTCAATTTCGGCTGAGCATGGCATCGGTCAGCTCAAACGTGACGAGTTGTTGCGCTATAAGAGCCCGGTAGAAATGGCCTTGATGCGCAGCATCAAGCAGACGATTGATCCGCAGGGCCTGATGAATCCCGGCAAGGTGCTTTAGTCCTTTTCGGGAAAAGTGAAGGGCAGGGTGAAGCTGAAGCGGCTGCCGACGCCAATTTCGCTGTCTATCCTGAGTTCGCCACCCATCAGTTCGATCAGCTTGCGGGCAATCGGCAGACCAATGCCGATGCCGCCGTGGCGACGAATGGCTGAACCATCGGCCTGAACAAACAGGCCGGTCAGTTGCGATAGTTTTTCCGCTGCGATGCCGGGGCCGGTATCGGCGACGGTAAATTCAAGATTAACATTGTCGGCCAGTGCCTCGGCGACCCGCACCGAAATGCAGATGCTGCCGTGCTCGGTAAATTTGATCGCATTACCAACCAGATGAACGAAGATCTGGCGCAGGCGGTCAATATCGCCGACCAGCACAGGCGGCAGCGTCGGGTCTTCTTCTTCAAGTAGCGCCAGTTTTTTGGTCGCAGCCGCCTTGCGATGGCTCGAAACGAGCGCTTGCAGCAGCTCGCTGACGGCAAAGGCGCCGTGTGATAACTTGACTTGCCCGGCCTCCAGCGCCGAGAGTTCGATCAAATGATTGATCAGGTGCATCAGGTCGGCCGACGATTGCCGCAGGGGGGTGAGTAGACTGCGTTGGTCCTCGCTGAGCTCTTCGAGATCAAGCAATTCGCCCAGACCCATGATGCCGTTCATTGGCGTGCGCAGTTCGTGGCTGATATTAGCGAGAAACTCGGTTTTGGTGCGATTCGATTGCTCGGCAATTTGGCGGGCGTGCTCAAGGTGTTCAACCAGGCTGTCTTTTTCGTGCTCAAGTCGAAAGGTGTCCTGCAGTGCGTCGTGAAAATTGTCGGCACTGCGCGTCGCGATCACCAGAAAAAACAAAGACATGGCGGAGAACGCAATGTGCAGCGGATCTTTGCCGATAGCGCCGATGACTACGGCAAGAGTGATTGGCCAGGCATAGCTGCGGAAAATAATTCGATCGGCTGCCAGCGCCGGTATGGCACCCGCCACCATGCCCGCCATGACAAAAGCGGTAAAGAGCTGGAGAATGGTGTCGCCTGAACTCAGCAGCAGCAGGGTACCGCTGGCCCAGATCAAACCGCTGGAGGCGGCACCGAAGAGGGCGCGTTGGCGCCAAAAAGCACTTCTGAGCAGACGCTCCGGCTCGCTTTCGCCATAAAAATTGGCGGCCAGTGCGAGGCGCAACCCAGCCGCAGTGATTGCCAGCAGCCACCAGATGCCGAGGCTGCTGGGATTGACCTGTGTATGGGCAATCCAGACCAGAAAGCTGGCGTTGACGATCGAAAATATCTGCCCCAGCCGCAGATTGCGATAGAGCAGATCGACCTTACGGCCGAGGATGAAAGGGTCGGTTGACGGGTTCAATGGAGTTTTTGTGGGTTGGTGTCAATGAACAGCGCGGCGACCTCGGCTGGCGTGAAGTGGTAATCGTGATTGCAGATGTCGTCGCGAATGACGATTTCACCATGCTCGGCGAGAATGGTTTCGGCATCAGCCTGACCTAGACTGCGGATCATATCGCTGACCTTTTCGCGATCCTCTGGGCAGTGGTAAACCACCGTTTTCGGATCATAAAGGCGCAGGCCATGGCTGGCCATTTCGTCATGGAAGAGGCGGGTGAGCAGTGTTTCCGTGTCGAGTTCGAGTAATTCAGCCGGTTTGACAGTAGCGGCCAGCTGACTGATACGGTTCCAGCCATCCGGGTCGCGTAGATCGGCTTCGGGCATTTTTTGCAGGAAGAGACAAACGGCCGCTTTCGGGCTGGCGGTGAGGAACAGGCGTGAGTCCTGCTGTTCTGATTGCTCAAGGTAGTGTTCAAAAATAGCGGCAATGCTGTCGCCGACCATCGGCACATAGCTTTGATAAGGCTGACGAGCATCGGGCATGTCCAGGCTCATCATCAACTGGCCGCCCTGATTTGCACCGAGCAAATCAGGCACCGGCGCCGGTAGCACCACCGGGTTGCTGCGCGCCATGCCGCGCATTTGCAGTTGTTCATTGCAATCCATCACCAGTAACTGGATCGGCCCATTGCCGCGCAGTTGCAGGGTGAGGCGGCCGGGCTGCTTGAGTTGGCCGGCGATCAAAGCGGTAACGGCGGCGGTTTCGCCAAGCAATTGGGCGACAGTTGGCTGATAGTTGCGGTCGACCTGCATTTGTTGCCAGGCGTCGCCGAGATGCACCAGCGCACCGCGAATATTGAGGTTTTCAAACAGGAAGCGACGAACCGTGCTTTCACTCATTTCAATTGTTCCGCGTAATTTTCCGGGGTAAAGCCGACGATAAGCTGGCTGCCCGTGTCGAGCACCGGGCGCTTGATCAGGCTGGGGTACTGCGCCATCAATTTCAGGGCTTTTTCGCCGTCGACCGTAGCACGCTCTTCTTCGCTCAGTTTCTTCCAGGTCAGGCCGCGTTTGTTGAGCAGCGTTTCCCAACCGGCCCGGGCGCTCCAGTCAGCCAAATGTGCTTCGGCAACGCCGGCTTTTTTGTAGTCGATGAATTCGTAGGCGATGCCGTTTTCAGTCAGCCAGGCGAAGGCTTTCTTCATGGTGTCGCAATTCTTGATGCCGAAAACTTTGATCATTGCTGCTATGACTCGGTGCAAAAAACGAATGATAACAGCGCCGGCACTTCCCGCCGAAGGGCTCAGCGGGAAGCTTGGTTTTAGCGGAACTCGAAAGCTTCTTGATGGTAGGCGGTCGCAGGCAGACCGCTGGCGGTCAGGGTTTTGCCGAGGGCTTCGCCCCAAGCCGAAGGGCCGCAGAACCAGACGCTGCTGCTCGGTTGGAGGCACGCGGCGACCTCTTTTGAGTTGAGCGGTCCGTCGCGGTCGGTCAGGCGGCGGTGCAGATTGACGCCGGCAGCTTGGCAAAGTTGTTCGAGTTGTGCCGGGAAGTCACTCTTTTTACTATTGGGCGTGCAATAGAACAAATCGGTTTTGGCCGTTGGGTTCTTGTGCGCGCCGGCGAGTTCGCTGAGGCGGGCGAGGAAGGGCGTTATGCCTATGCCGCCGGCGATCCAGACTTGATGCACGGCGTCATTGCTGCGGTCGACATTGTCTGCAGAGGCAAAATCAAAGCTGCCATAAGGCCCTTCAAGCATCAATTTGCAGCCAGGTTGGGCGAGGGCGGGGAGTTTGGCCGTGAAATCACCCAGCGCCTTGATCGCCAATGTC
Organism: Burkholderiales bacterium; assembly: GCA_038250105.1. Taxonomy (GTDB): domain Bacteria; phylum Pseudomonadota; class Gammaproteobacteria; order Burkholderiales; family Rhodocyclaceae; genus Azonexus. The sequence goes on from JBBSCQ010000040.1 coordinate 25,493, forward strand.
AAGGTGCCATCCTGCGGGTTCCAGGCCGAGGCAATGGTGAATGGGTGGGCTCCTTCGGCCGGTTGGCCGAAATTGGCAAAGAGAAATTGTCCAGCGCGGTGCCCCGGCCAAGCAAGTTGTGGGCGGCAAATGATTTCGATGACCTGACCTTCATGTTTATGAATGGCTTCGATCAGCGCCGGAAATTGCCGCTTGCGACCAATCCGGTTGCTTAGTGAGAGCAGGGCAGGGATGATGCCGGCAGCGGCGAGCGCAGCAGTCAGCCAGCCCAGTGGCTGTTGCCAAAAGCTGGCCGGCAGCATCATCAGCCCGTGGAAGACGCCGGCCAGGAAAACGGCACCAAAAGCCTTGTGCACCAGCCGGAAGTAGCGATAGGGAATGCGCTTGATCAGCGCAATGACGACCAGCGCGAGCAGGATGTAGCCGGCCCATTCGCCGACATCCTTGGCTAGATCCATCCACATCTCGGGCGGGCCTTTGGGGCCGCGCACGCGTGGCGGCAGCCAACCGAGCTTGCTCAGTTGTTTTGGCAACCATTCGGTCAACCAGTGGGTAAGAACCAGCACGCCGGCGCCAATGCCGAGGTGTTTGTGCAGGCGGTAGAGCTTGTCCAACCCGCCAAAGCGCTTTTCCAGCCAGGCCGGCCGGGAGGCCAGCACGATGCCGGTACTCATCCACCACAGGGCAAGCAGGCCGGAAAGGATGGTCAGCGCCCGGCGCCAATCCCAGAATGTCGGGTCGGTGGCAAGAAGGTCGGGTAGGGTGAAAA
>JBBSCQ010000041.1:0-26188 GCA_038250105.1 Burkholderiales bacterium
ACTTCATCATGCCAGAAATGGCCGCCTGCATCCACAGCCTTCGCCCCGCAAAGCGAAATAAATCAACACGGAACCGGGGTTTTGCAAGAGGCTCAATAATAATCTATTTACAGGATAACTTTCAAATATTCAATGAATTGCCCTCCACATCAAAGCAAAATAAATGCAAAAATACGATTAAATTAGCGTCCCCAGGCAAGAAAAAAAGCCTCGTCGACTTAACTCGGGAGGCCTTTTCGAAATGACGACTTACCGATCAAATTAACGCGGCAGCGTCGTGCTCCCCATCAGGAAACTATCAACCTCACGAGCACACTGACGACCTTCGCGAATCGCCCAGACGACTAACGACTGACCGCGGCGCACGTCACCGGCAGCATAGACTTTGGCCACATTGGTCGCATAGCAACCCTCGCCATCAGTTGTTGCCTTGGCATTGCCGCGCGGATCTTTATCGACACCGAAGGATTCAAGCAGACTGCTTACCGGGTTGGTAAAGCCCATCGCCAGGAAAACAAGATCGGCCGGAAGGTCAAATTCAGAACCGGCGACTTCGACCATCTTGCCACCTTGCCATTCAACACGAACGGCTTTCAGCGCCTTGATGTTGCCCTTGCCATCATCGACCAGCGACTTGGTGGCAACAGCGAAATCACGGCTGCAACCTTCATCATGCGAAGAGGAAGTACGCAGCTTGTACGGCCAGTACGGCCAGGTCATCGGCTTGTTTTCCTCTTCCGGAGGCATCGGCATCAGTTCAAACTGGGTGACCGAAGCGGCACCGTGACGATTCGAGGTTCCGACGCAATCAGAACCGGTATCGCCGCCGCCGATAACAATAACGTGCTTCCCCTTGGCGTTGATTGGATTAGCTTGACCGGCCTGGACTTCCTTGTTTTGCGGAATGAGGAATTCCAGCGCGGCGTAGATGCCTTTTAACTCACGGCCCGGCACCGGCAGATCGCGTGGCACTTCAGAACCGGCGGCGATGATTACGGCGTCGAATGCTGCGGTCAACTGCTCAGGAGAGATAAATTCGCTCGCATCGTTGTTAATGCCGGCCGGCAACGCCTTGCTGCCCACAATAACCTTGGTCTTGAAGGTGACGCCCTCAGCTTCCATCTGGGCAATCCGGCGATCAACCACCGTTTTTTCCATCTTGAAGTCAGGGATGCCGTAGGCGAGCAAACCACCCAGACGATCACTCTTTTCGAAGACGGTCACTGAATGACCAACGCGCGCCAACTGCTGCGCGGCAGCCAGCCCAGCCGGGCCGGAACCAACCACAGCAACTTTCTTACCAGTTTTGTTCTTCGCTGGCTGCGGCACAACCCAGCCTGATTCCCAACCCTTGTCGATAATGAAGTGCTCAATCGATTTGATACCGACCGGTGCGGCGTTAATCCCTAGCGTGCAGGCCGCTTCGCACGGTGCCGGACAAATGCGACCGGTGAAGTCAGGGAAGTTATTAGTTGAGTGCAAAACTTCCAAGGCCTGCTTCCAGTTACCGCGATAAACCAGATCGTTCCAGTCGGGAATGATGTTATTCACCGGGCAACCGTTATTGCAGAAGGGAATTCCGCAATCCATACAGCGCGCGCCTTGCGTTTTGGCGTCGTCATCCGACAGCGGGTGGATGAACTCCTTGTAATTTTTCAGACGCTTTTCGACCGGATCGTAAGCCTCAGAAAGGCGCTCGAATTCCATGAAGCCAGTGGGCTTGCCCATTATGCAGCCTCCTTCTGTGCAGCGGCCATCTCGGTGAGCGCCCGCTTGTACTCATGCGGATAAATTTTAACGAACTTCTCGCGGTAGGCATCCCAGTTGGCCAGAATGGCCTTGGCGGTGGTGCTGCCGGTAAATTCGGCGTGTTGGGTGATGAGATCCTTCAGTTGCGTCTCGTCAGCCAAGCCGCGGTGCAGGGGCTCGCCAGCGGCGTGACGGCTAGCCAGCAGCACTTTTTCCAGCGCGACTTGAGCCAGGTTGCAGCGCTGCTTGAAGCTGCCATCATCATCCAGCACATAAGCGATGCCGCCCGACATACCCGCTGCGAAATTGCGGCCAGTCATGCCGAGCACCACGACCGTACCACCGGTCATGTATTCGCAACCGTGGTCGCCAACGCCCTCAACCACTGCGATACCCCCGGAGTTACGAACGCAGAAGCGCTCGCCACCCACACCAGCCAGGAAAGCCTGACCAGCGATGGCACCGTACATGACGGTATTACCGACGATGATATTTTCCTGCGTATTGCCACGGAAATCCGGGCTCGGCTTGATGATGATGCGACCACCCGACAAACCCTTGGCGACGTAATCGTTACCTTCACCGGTCAGCTCCAGCGTGACGCCCTTGGCCAGAAAAGCACCGAAGCTCTGACCCGCCGTGCCAGTCAGTTTGACGTGGATGGTGTCATCCGGCAAACCGGCATGGCCATAACGACGAGCCACTTCACCTGACAACATGGCGCCACAGGTGCGATTAACGTTGATGATCGAGGTTTCGATCTGGACTTTCTGGCCTTTTTCCAGCGCCGGCTTGGCTTGGGCAATCAACTTATGATCAAGCGCCTTGCTTAGACCATGATCCTGCTCTTCGGTCTGACGACGCGGCTCGATGGCCGGCACATTCGGCTGGTAGAAAATCTTCGAGAAATCGAGACCCTTGGCCTTCCAGTGGTCGATACCCGGACGCATGTCGAGCAAATCGGCGCGACCGATCAGATCATCAAACTTGCGAATACCCAACTCAGCCATGATTTCGCGCACTTCTTCGGCAACAAAGAAGAAGTAATTAACGACATGTTCCGGCTGGCCGGTAAAGCGTTTACGCAATTCCGGGTCTTGCGTAGCGACACCAACCGGGCAGGTATTGAGGTGACACTTGCGCATCATGATGCAGCCCTCAACGACCAGCGGCGCGGTCGCAAAACCGAATTCGTCAGCACCCAACAAGGCACCGATGACGACGTCGCGGCCAGTCTTCATCTGGCCGTCAACCTGCACACGGATACGGCTGCGCAGGCGATTGAGCACCAACGTTTGCTGGGTTTCAGCCAGGCCAAGTTCCCACGGTGTACCGGCATGTTTGATCGACGACTGCGGCGAGGCGCCCGTGCCACCGTCAAAGCCAGCGATCACGACGTGATCCGCCTTGGCCTTGGCAACACCGGCAGCCACCGTACCGACACCGACTTCGGAAACCAGCTTGACCGAGATCGAAGCCTTGGAATTAGCATTCTTCAAATCGTGAATCAGCTGCGCCAAATCTTCAATCGAGTAAATATCGTGGTGCGGCGGCGGCGAAATAAGACCAACGCCCGGTACAGAGTGACGCAGGAAGCCGATGTACTCGGAAACCTTGTGCCCCGGTAGCTGACCACCTTCGCCCGGCTTGGCGCCTTGGGCCATCTTGATCTGTATCTGATCGGCATTGACCAGATACTCGGTTGTCACGCCAAAGCGGCCGGAAGCAACCTGCTTGATCGCTGAACGCAGCGAATCACCCTCTTTTAGCTCAAGGTCGCGCGCTACGCGGCTCTTGCCAATAACTTCGGAGAGCATGGCGCCGGCTTTGACTGGCGCATAACGACTGGCGTCCTCGCCACCTTCGCCGGTATTCGACTTGCCGCCAATACGGTTCATCGCAATGGCCAGCGTGGTATGCGACTCAGTCGAAATAGCGCCGAGCGAAATAGCGCCGGTGGCAAAGCGTTTGACGATTTCCTTGGCTGACTCAACTTCATCTAGGGGCACAGCAGTCGCCGTCGGCTTGAACTCAAATAGACCGCGCAAGGTCAGATGGCGCTTGGTCTGATCATTGATCAGCTTGGCGTATTCCTTGTAGGTCTCGACTTGGCCTGAGCGTGTGGCGTGTTGCAGCTTGGCGATCGAATCCGGCGTCCACATGTGCTCTTCGCCACGGGTACGGAATGCGTACTCGCCGCCAGCATCGAGCATGGTGGACAACACCGGGTCATCGGAGAAAGCGGCTTCGTGCAAACGAATGGCTTCTTCAGCCACCTCGAAAACGCCAATGCCCTGGATGTTGGACGGCGTGCCGGTAAAATATTTCTCGACGAAATCCTTTTGCAGGCCAATCGCCTCAAAAATCTGTGCGCCAGTGTAGGACATATAGGTAGAGATGCCCATCTTGGACATCACCTTGTTCAAACCCTTGCCAATCGCTTTCACATAGTTATAAACATAAGTCTCGGCCTTCTCGGCATCGCCCTTGGCCAGCGACTCGATGGTTTCGAGCGCCAGATAGGGATGGACAGCTTCAGCACCGTAGCCGCCAAGCAAGGCGAAGTGATGCGTCTCTCGCGCCGAGCCTGTTTCAACTACCAAGCCAGCACTGGTGCGCAGACCTTTTTTCACCAAATGTTGGTGAATTGCCGAAGTCGCCAGCAGCGCCGGAATAGCGACGTGCTCAGCATCGACCTTGCGGTCAGAGACGATCAGGATATTGGCGCCGGAACGAACGGCATCTTCAGCATCCGCAGCCAAAGAAGCGAGACGAGCTTCAATACCCGCCTTGCCCCAAGCCAGCGGATAGCAAATATCCAGCTCAAGCGACTTGAACTTGCCGGAGGTGTATTTCCCGATATGACGCAGTTTCTCCATGTTGGTGCAAGTCAGCACCGGCTGGGAGACTTCCAGGCGAATCGGCGGATTGATGTCCGTCGTGTTCAGCAAGTTCGGTTTCGGACCCACGAACGAAACCAGCGACATGACCAATTCTTCGCGAATCGGGTCGATCGGCGGATTGGTTACCTGGGCAAATAGCTGTTGGAAATAGGCGTACAGCGTCTTGTTTTTGCTCGACAACACCGGCAAAGCTGAGTCAGTACCCATCGACCCGGTGGCCTCTTCGCCGTTCTGGACCATCGGCTCAAGAATAATCTTGATGTCTTCCTGCGTGTAGCCGAAGGCCTGCTGGCGATCAAGCATGGAAGCGGTTGCCGCCTCGACTTTTTCAGCCGGCGCCGGCAATTCGTCCAACCGGATACGAATTTTTTCAATCCACTCACGGTATGGCTTGGCCTTGGCTAAGGAGTCTTTCAACTCCATGTCATCAATGATGCGGCCTTGCTCCAGGTCGATCAGGAACATCTTGCCCGGTTGTAGACGCCATTTTTTGACAATTTTCTTGTCCGGGATCGGCAGTACACCGGACTCTGAAGCCATAACGACGAGATCGTCATCGGTGACCAGATAGCGGGCCGGACGCAGGCCATTTCGGTCAAGCGTTGCGCCGATCTGGCGACCGTCGGTAAAGGCCACCGCAGCAGGGCCGTCCCACGGCTCCATCATTGCAGCGTGGTATTCGTAGAAAGCACGACGATTCTCGTCCATCTGGGTATGCTTTTCCCAGGCTTCCGGGATCATCAGCATGACCGCGTGGGCCATGGAATAGCCACCCATGACCAACAACTCAAGCGCGTTGTCGAAGGAAGCTGAGTCGGACTGACCGGGATAATGCAGCGGCCAGACCTTCTTCAGGTCATCGCCGAGAATCGGTGAGGAAATTGCCTGTTCGCGCGCCTTGAACCAGTTGACGTTGCCGCGCACGGTGTTGATTTCGCCGTTGTGAGCGATATAGCGGAACGGATGCGCCAGATCCCAGGTTGGGAAGGTGTTGGTCGAAAAGCGCTGGTGCACCATCGCCAGAGCGGAAAGTGTGCGTTTATCTTGGAGATCAAGATAATAGACGCCGACCTGATCAGCCAGCAGCAAGCCTTTGTAGTTCATCGTACGGGCCGAGAACGACGGCACGTAGAATTCCTGCCCATGCTTGAGCTTGAGCGACTTGATGGCGTTCGCCGCGCGGCGACGGATGATGTAGAGCTTGCGCTCCAGCGCATCGGTGACAAAAACATCAGGGCCGCGACCAACAAAGACCTGACGAATCACCGGCTCTTTGGCCCGCACCGTCGGCGACATTGGCATTTCACGATTGACCGGCACGTCACGCCAGCCAAGCAGCACCTGACCTTCTGCCTTGACCGAACGCTCAATCTCCTCAACACAGGCGTGGCGCGAAGCAGCCTCCTGCGGCAGAAAGACCATACCGACACCGTATTCACCGGCCGGCGGCAAGGCGATACCTTGCTTGGCCATTTCTTCGCGATAGAACTGGTCGGGTATCTGGATAAGAATACCGGCGCCATCACCCTGCAGGGGGTCGGCACCAACGGCACCGCGGTGATCCAGATTCTTCAGGATCAACAAACCCTGCTCGACGATGCTATGGGACTTGTGGCCTTTAACATGGGCCACAAAGCCCACGCCGCAAGCGTCGTGCTCGTTTGCAGGGTCGTACAAACCCTGCTGCTCAGGTACTGCCGATTCCATCACACGCATTCCTTCAAATAGCTTGGCCAGTACTAAATGGCCAACGATGAAAAAAGCCGAGCGTCATTTATTCCGTCTCGGCCTCTACGAAACTTTGAGGCAACTATCAAATATACTGGCAAAACCTTGTCGATTCAAGATGCTGCAACGCACCAATTCAGTCTAGGAAAATCAAATATTCCCTATTTAGGTGCATCGTGCGTCAATCGCCGCACTAATCTGTACTTCATTGGCACTATCCGACATTACTGCTTTTCCTATTTCCTTGAGCAAAACCAGTCGAAGCTTGCCGTCCTGCACCTTCTTGTCGTGCCGCATCAGTTCGAGATAGCGCCCCGCCCCCAATGATGGCCCAAACACAGGCAACCCGGCGCGAACAAACAGATGCTCGATTCGCAACACCACATCGGCAGATAACCATCCCAACTGACACGATAGTTCAGCAGCAATTAATGTGCCGGCAGCGACCGCTTCACCGTGCAGCCACTTGCCATAGCCCAAACCTGTCTCAATGGCATGGCCAAAGGTATGCCCGAGATTAAGCAAGGCGCGCTCACCCGTCTCCCGTTCGTCTGCCGCAACAACCTCAGCCTTGTTAGCGCAGGAGCGATGTACCGCATAAGCCAGCGCCACTTTATCGCGCGCGAGCAGCTTTTCGAGGTTGGCTTCCAGCCAGACAAAAAACTCAGGGTCGCGGATCAAACCATACTTGATCACCTCAGCCAAGCCCGCTTTCAACTCGCGATCAGGCAAGGAATCCAGCGTTGAAATATCGGCCAGCACTAATTGGGGCTGATAGAACGCACCAATCATGTTCTTGCCCAGCGGGTGATTAATCGCTGTTTTGCCCCCAACCGAGGAATCGACCAATGAAAGCAGCGTGGTCGGCACTTGAATAAAGGGCATGCCGCGTTGATAACACGACGCGGCAAAGCCGCCCATATCACCAATCACACCACCGCCAAGGGCAATCAGCGTTGTGCTCCGCTCACAATGGGCTGTGAGAAGCGCATCAAAAATCAGGTTGAGCGTTTGCCATGTTTTGTACTGTTCACCATCAGGAAGAATCACTGACAGAGTTGAAATTCCGGCTTTTTTCAGCGTCGACCGCAGCAACTCAAGATAAAGAGGTGCCACCGTGGTATTTGTCACCACGACGACCTTTTTTTGCTTGATGTGCGGCAGGATGAGTTCCGGCTGAGTCAAGATACCGCAGCCGATATAAATTGGGTAGGCGCGCTCACCCAGTGCAACGTTCAAAGTTTGAATCATGTTTTGCATAACCGGCCAAATTCCCGCAGCAAATGCTGAACAATGCCCGAAGCGACTAAATTAGTGCCTTCGACCACAAAATGAGAGGCTTCGCGATAAAGCGGGTCACGCGCCGCGTAAAGCTCCTCCAGCTTGGCAAGCGGATCGGCCACTCGAAGCAAAGGACGATTACGGTCGTGCCGGGTTCGCTCATAGAGCAGGGCCGGTGGCACGTTCAGGTAAACACACCAACCCGTCGTATGCAAAACACGGCGATTTTCCGGATTGAGCACTGCACCACCGCCCGTTGCCAGCACAATATTGTCACAGCCTGACAACTCGGTGATTGTCTGCGCCTCACGACGGCGAAAGCCCTCTTCCCCCTCAATTTCGAAGATCGTCGGGATATGCACGCCAGTACGTTCGACTATTTCATGGTCGGAATCGTAGAAATGACGCCCCAACCGCCGGGCCAGTTGCCGGCCGACAGTCGTTTTTCCAGCCCCCATCAGGCCCACGAGATATATGTTTCGACGATTTTCCCCGGCCGGATTTTAACTGAGTCTGGTCTAGAGACAAAAAAAGGCCGGCATAGCCGGCCCCTGAGCTTTCTGATTGCTTGACAATCAGTCAAATCGTAGCTTGTCGGAAACGATGCGCGGCGTGATAAAGACTAGCAATTCGCGGCGTTTTCCTGTTTCATTTTTGTATTTAAAGAGCCAGCCAAAGAAGGGGATATCACCCAACAACGGAACTTTATCAACGGTATTCTGTGTATCTGTCACAAACACGCCGCCGATAACTACTGTTCCACCATTTTCAACCACAACATTAGTTTCCACGATTGAACTTTTTATCGGCGGGTTCCCTAAAACGGCCCTCGTCCAATCGGGCTCTTCCTTCTTAACCACCAAAACCATTCTTATTGACCCCTCTGGAGTAATCTGGGGCGTTGCCTCTAAGGACAGTTTTGCTGACTTGAACGAAACTGTCGGGGCAGAATTTGCTGAACCAGGAGTGACATAAGGAACCTCTGTTCCATCCTCGATCTTTGCCTTTACATTATTGGCGGTAATGACTCGGGGACTTGAAATAATCTTGCCGATACCGTCCGACTCAAGGGCAGCAATTTCCAGATTTAAAATTCTTGTTAACGATGAATTAAACAAGGATAGGGCAAGCGAGCCTCCGTTCGCAGGAAAGTTTGGCAGGTTTACTCCTATGGCATTTGCTGACCTCTGCGATCCAGAAGTAACTGTCGCACCACTGTATGCACCACCATCGGTAGACGTACCCGGTGTCTTTGTTTGAGGTGAAAACACTCCTCCACTATAACCACCTTGGTTCCCTGATTTACTGGTAAGGAAATTCATCCTTACGCCCAATTCGCGGTTAAACGTATCGTTCGCTTCAACAACCCGCGCTTCAATCAAAACTTGCCTCGCACCGACGTCAATCGCCTTGATAAATGACCGAACCTCCTCCAGCTTTGAGGGAATGTCATTGACGAAAAGAATATTTGATTGTGGATCAGCAATAGCACTGCCGCGCTTGCTTAAAATCCGTTGCGCGGCAGAGGCGGGCCCGGCAACCGCGCCACCTGCCGCACCAGCTACTCCCACTCCCGACAAAAGCCGCGCCACATCTGCAGCTTTCTGGTAATTCATGATGAATTGTTCAAGTTTCAACGGTTCCAAATCACTATTTTGTTGCTTTGACTCAAATTCAAGCTTTTCCCGCGTCGCAATTTCGTCGCGCGGGGCAATCAGGATAATGTTGCCCTTCTTGCGCATATCCAGACCTTTTTGCTGGAAGATAATATCAATTACTTGATCTGCGGGCACATCCTTGAGCACCAGGGTGGTCATTCCAGTCACGGTATCGCTGATAACTGCATTCAACCCAAGCTCTTCGGCCATCAGGCGAAGCAAGGCGCGAACGTCACCGTTCTGATAATTGATACTTACCCGTGGCCCTTGATAACCGATCTTGGTCCCTTGAACTAGTTTGTTCGGGTCTTCGACGATACGCTTTACTTCAACCACAAACTGATTATCACTCTGGTAGGCGTTATGTTCCCATTGCCCCTTCGGCGAAATTATCATCCGGACATTTTCGCCCTGCGCCTTGGTCTCCACTGTGGATACTGGCGTGGCAAAGTCGACGACATCCAACTTACGACGCAGGTGTTCTGGTACGGATGTTTTCATGAAGTCGACAATCAGGTTCGCACCTTGTTGTCGAATATCAATTCCTGTTCCGGTATCACTCAGATCGACAATGATCCGCCCCTCGCCATCTTTACCACGGCGGAAAACAACATCGCGCAAAGCATGTTTGCTACCAACCGCACTTTCTTCAGCAAAGCGGGTCGCCCGTTGTGCGGTGGAGTCACCAATCCGGGCAATAGGTGTCAGCATGACATAGAGCGACTTACCATCAAGACGAGTCGTGTAGTTCATATTACGAACCAAATTTAGCACCAGGCGAGTGCGTTCCCCTGCCTGCACAATGTTCATGCTACTCAAATCGCCTTCATTAACGGTCTGACTACTCTTGCCCAAGCCATTTGCGGTCGACGGGAAATCAAGGGCAATTTTGGCCGGATTAGCAATACTGAAGCCAGCTGGCGGTGAGCTCAGCGCCTCCTTGAGGTCGATCTTGACCGCAATGTCGTTGCCTTGCTTGGCGACATTGATCGCCTCGATGGTATTTGCCGGGAGCGTCTGGGCGCGAAGCGGCGAGATCAAAGTAAAGCAGGCCGCTGCAGCAACCAGTGAGTAATTAATGAATTTCATTTCTTGCTTCCCTCCTTGCTCTGCAGGTACAGCGTGCTCATGCGCTCGCTCCAATCACCAGCAGAGTCCTGAATCAATTCGCGCAGTTCGACTTCCTTATCCGAAATCTGCGTCACCATGCCAAAATCAAGGCCAATGTAATCCCCGACCTTGATTTGCTTAACCTTGTCTTCCACTTGAATTACTGCCATCGGCCGCTTGTTGATATTCAGCGAGCCAATCATTTTGAGTGATTCAACAGGATATTTTTCCAGCAGACTATTACGTAATTCGCGAGCATCGAAATCAGGCTGAAAAGCTCCGCCCTTCGATGCCCCTTGCCTGTTCTTTGATTCCGGCTCGATCTTGCCCGGCTTGAAGGGGTCGAGCATTGCCTCTACGCTGTAAGGAACGGGCTCATATGGCAGCACCTCTGGCAACTTTGGAACCGAGCCACGCAAATCTTTGGAATTATCTGCCATCCATTGTTTCAGATCTTCGTGCCCCTCTCCTGAGCAAGCCCCCAAGGCGCCACAAAGGGCAAAAAGCAATATCCGCTTCACTTTTTCGCTCCTTGCGCCGGTTTTTTCTGCTTGGCGATTTCTTCTTCATCCAGATAGCGAAAAGTCTTGGTTGTGGCATCAAGTGTCAAAACACCACCTTCCTTGATCGGTGCAATTGAAAGGTTGTTCAAGGTCACAATCCGGGGCAGCTTCGCAATATCAGCAGCGAAAGCGCCAAAATCGTGATAGCTCCCATTGATCTTTACTGCAATTGGCAACTCGGCGTAAAAGTCCTTGATCTGCTCCTGCTCTGGCCTGAATAGATCAAACTGTAAGCCACGTCCAAGACCCGCCTGATTAACTTCAATAAGAAGCGCTTCAATTTCCGATTTATTTGGCAACTGTTTTAACAAGGCGCCAAATGAGCGGTCGATATCGGCCAGCTGTTGCGTATAAAGATCTAGATTAACCGCTTGGCGCTTCTTATCCAAGTATTGCTGTTTAAGGGTTACTTCTTCGCGCTGCTTGGTTTCCAGCTCGGTGAGTTGGTCATTCCAGACGAACCACCATCCGGCAACAACAACCACCAAAAACAAACCAAACAAAACGGCAAACTTCGGAATCTGGTGCCACGATCCGGGGTCGTTCGGATTCATATGACGAAAATCGTCAAGAATCTCCTGAAAATTAATTTTCGGCAACGTGACCGGCATTGAAATGGATTTGGCTTTCATTTGGCCGCCTTTCCACTCTTGACTTCATCAGGCTTAACCCGCGTCAGTATAAAGTTCATGCTGAATTCGTTTATGCGACGCCCATTAAGCACACCGGCTTTAACTTCAACCAACTGCGGATTTTCCAACCACGGCGAGGCTTCGATATTGCGCATCAAAGCTGAAACACGCGCATTGGATTGGGCATAACCGGTCAAACTCACCTTCAATCCATCCTGTTTCATTGTTCTTATATAAACACCCTCGGGAACTTGCTTGACCATTTCACTGAGCAAATAGACCGTCTCACCACGATCTCGCTGCAGGTTCTCAATCACTTGTTTGCGTGCCAAGAGCGCCTGCGTCTGCTCTTTGAGGCGCTTGATTTGATCCAGTTGTTTATCGAGAACAGCAATTTCTTTTTTAAGGAAATCGTTGTTGCCGGCCTGGGCGTTGATTTGGCCATCAATGAAGGTATAAATCGCAAACACAATAAGCGCGGCAAGAACAGAAACCAGCCCGGTCAGGACATAAAACTGTTCGCGTTTGGCCTTTTTTGCTTCCTCACGGTGAGGTAGTAGGTTGATACGAATCATGACGGATCAAACCTCCGCAAGGCCAAGCCACATGCCACCATCAACGAAGAGGAATCCGCCAGCAGACTCTTGGCTCGAACGCGATCAGAAACCACCATGTTGGCAAATGGGTTGGCGATCAGCGTATTGACCTGAGTGCGGGTCGCGACAACCTCGTCAATCCCCGGGATAACAGCACAACCACCGGCCAGCACGATATGATCAACTTGGTTGTATTGGGTTGAGGTAAAGAAAAACTGCAAGGCGCGTGAAACCTCAAGCGCAAGGTTTTCCATGAAGGGATTGAGTAACTCAGCCTCATACCCTTCCGGCAAATTACCGGCACGTTTGGCAGCCTCAGCATCGTCGTGCGTCATGCCGTAATGCCGGGTGATGTCCTGCGTCAGTTGCCCGCCGCCAAAAGCTTGTTCGCGCGCGTAAAGTTGCTGCCCATTGCGCAATACCGTCAGATTCATCACATTCGCCCCTGCGTCAATCAGGGCGATCACTTGATTCTTTCCACTCTCTGGCAATTGGCGCTCAATGAGTTCGAATGCTGACAAAGTTGCTAGTGACTCGACATCAATAACAACCGCCTTGAGACCAGCGGCATCTGCCACTGCAACCCGATCCTCGACGCGCTCTTTTTTCGAGGCGGCAATCAGCACCTCCAACTCATCGGGCACAGAAGGCGAAGGGCCAATGATCTGATAATCCAAATTAACTTCATCAATGGCAAATGGAATGTACTGATTTGCCTCTGATTCGACCTGCATTTCCAGCTCTTCGTCACGCAGACCGGCGGGAACAATAATTTTCTTGGTGATAACCGCCGAGCCTGGCAAGGCCATCGCCACATTGCGCGTCGATGTTCCCAGGCGCTTCCAGGCTCGCCTGACGCAATCAACCACGCCTTCCAGATTGGCAATATTGCCATCGGATACCGCATCTTTTGGCAACACCTCAATGGTGTAACGTTCGACTCGGTAGCCATCTTTACCGTTGGCGGTCAGTTCAACCAACTTGACGGCGGATGAACTGATGTCCAACCCGATCAAGGGACGCGCCTTGGTATTCAACAACGAGGAAATATCAAAGCCCACCAGACCCCCAAAAGTCTTTACAGAATGCGTAGTTAGCAAAACAACCAATAATTCACTTCAAATCCTAGCAATAAGACCCAAGCATGTAAAGCACTTTTACGGCCACACGCTGACCTCAGCGTATAATCGCCACAACGAAAATCAAACCCACAACATCGTGCCTCCACTTCCCTTGGCCTTTCGCGTCATCCTCTATCCGCTCATCGTTTTACTTGGCTTTATCGCAATTGGCGTAGCAGTTGCACTGATTGTGCTGGTACTGGCTTACCCCAATCTGCCTTCGCTTGAGGTGCTGACCGATTATCGCCCCAAAATCCCGTTGCGGATATACACCGCCGACAACCATCTGATTGGTGAATTTGGTGAGGAGCGACGCGCCGTCGTTGCTATCGGCGATGTACCCGTTATCATGAAACAGGCCATTCTTTCTGCGGAGGATGACCGGTTTTACCAACATGGCGGGATTGATTATCTGGGCGTATTACGCGCGGCCAGTGCGAATCTGCTGAGTGGTGGAAAAAAACAGGGCGCCTCGACGATTACCCAGCAGGTCGCACGAAACTTCTTCCTGACGGGTGAAAAAACATACACCCGCAAGCTTTATGAGGCCCTGCTCTCGTACAAAATTGAAAGCAATCTTTCCAAAGACCAGATTTTCGAGCTTTACATCAATCAGATTTTCCTTGGTCAGCGGGCCTATGGTTTTGCTGCCGCAGCACAAATTTATTATGGCAAGCCGCTGAAGGATATTTCCATCGCCAAAGCAGCCATGTTGGCTGGCTTGCCGAAAGCGCCATCGGCTTACAACCCAGTCGCCAATCCGAAGCGCGCCCGTCTGCGCCAGCAATATGTGCTGCGCCGGATGCACGAGTTGGGACACATCACCGACGCCCAGCATCAGTCTGCTCTCGATGAACCGCTAATCATCAAGCGTGAGTTAACCGAGTATGCGGTACACGCCGAATTTGCCGCTGAAATGGCCCGGCAGATTGCTATAGAACGCTTCCCGGAAGACGTGTACGCGCGCGGCATCCGGATCTACACCACCTTGATCAAGGATGAGCAACAGGCGGCTTATAGCAGCTTGCGCAAGGGCGTCATGGATTACGACCGACGCCACGGCTACCGTGGCGCGGAATCCTTTCTCGATCTGAAGGACATCACTTCAGATCAGGACGAAGCTATTGATGAGGCACTGCAGGATATTCCAGACACCGGCGATCTGGCTCCAGCCCTGGTGCTGGCGGCTGATGCCAAGCACCTCAAGGTCTACCGAAAAGGGGGCGAGCTCATCACACTGAGTGGCGACGCCCTGAAATTCGCCGCCAAGATGCTGGATGACAAAGCGTCGCCCAACAAGCGCCTGAAGCGGGGCGCGATCATTCGTCTGCAAAAAGACGACAAGGGCAGCTGGCAAATTTCCCAGCTACCTGAAGTTGAATCGGCTTTTGTCGCGGTTTCACCACAGGATGGGGCAATCCGTGCGCTGGTCGGCGGCTTTGACTTCAATCGCAACAAATTTAACCATGTGACGCAAGCCTGGCGGCAACCGGGCTCCAGCTTCAAACCCTTCATTTACTCTGCGTCGCTGGAAAAGGGGTATAGCCCGAACAGCATCATCGCCGACGAACCCATCGTTATCCCAGCCAGCCAGACCGGAACTCAGGCCTGGGAACCGCACAATTACGACGGGAAATATGAAGGCCCGATGAAAATGCGCACCGCACTGGCGAAGTCAAAGAACATGGTGTCCATCCGTCTCCTCCAATCGATTGGTACGCGCTACGCGCAAGACTACGCTGGCCGGTTTGGCTTCGACCCGGCCAAGCACCCGCCCTACCTGACCATGGCATTGGGCGCCGGCTCGGTCACTCCCTGGCAAATGGTGACGGGCTACGCCGTCTTCGCCAATGGTGGCTACAAGATCAATCCTTACATCGTGCGCGAAATCCGCAACGAGAAAAATGTTGTGTTGGCGCACTCGGCCGAGGTTCAGGCCGGCGACGATTCTATCCGCGCCATCGATCCACGCAATGCCTTCATGATGGATGCCATGCTGCGCGACGTCACGATCTACGGCACCGCAGCCAAGGCCTCAGTCATACTCAAGCGGCATGACTTGGCGGGCAAGACGGGTACGACCAACGAATATGTGGATGCCTGGTTTTGTGGCTACCAGATGACCGTGGCTGGCTGCGCCTGGGTTGGCTTTGATCAGCCGAGGAAACTGGGCGACAAGGAAACCGGGGGGGCGGCAGCCCTACCGATCTGGATCGGCTATATGAGCCGGGCACTGAGGGATGTGCCGATTCAGACCCAGGCGGCGCCTGAGGGGCTGATCGCCCACGGTGAAGGACGAGAGCGCAGTTACATCTATACCGAGAATGCTGCCAAGGAACGCCCGCCGGAAGAGGACCAGCCGACGCCTGAGCCGACGCCAGAACTAGACAAACCGCCCGCCGACTAATCAGCCGAGAATGATTTTCTCGCCAGCCTGCTGGCTGGCGAGCGTTGCGAGCTTTTCCATCAACTCGGCGGCATCACGGGTATCGCGCCATACCTCGCCGTCCCAGCGAAAATGAAATCCGCCGGCTTTCGCCGCAACCCATATTTCACGGGCGATGCCATGGCGATTGATAATGATTTTGCTCGTGTCGGCAAATTCGATTTCCAGCACACCACCGGCAGCCAGTTCAAAATCGATATCGCCCCCACTGACCTCCAGCGCATGCTCGATTCGAGCCAGCGTTGCATCGGCCAAACGGTTGAATTCCTTGTCATCCATCGTGTGCTACCATCCCGCTCTTTGCTGACAACCCCGTCGCCAATGACCAGAATTGCTGCTGTTTTACTCACGCTTGGCCTTACCGCTTGCGGCATGAAAGGCCCCCTCGAATTACCGCCTGGCCCGGCACCCGCACCTTTGCTCGGTACATCGAAAGCCGCCAAGCCTGCCGCCAAAACAAGCGCGCCGGATGTTAGCACGGACCCAAAAATAAACGTCAAATGAGCTCATTCACCTTAAAAAATGGCGTCCTGCACGCCGAAGCTGCCGCCCTGCCTGCACTTGCCGAAAAATTTGGCACGCCCGCCTACATCTATTCACGCGCCGCGCTGGAAGCTTCGTTGCACGAGTTTCATGATGTGCTTGGTGGCCACCCCGCCGGGGCTGGCGCGCTCGTCTGCTATGCCGTCAAAGCCAATTCGAATCTCGCCATTCTCAACGTCTTCGCGCGCATGGGCGCTGGCTTCGATATCGTCTCCGGCGGTGAACTACAGCGCGTCCTGGCCGCCGGGGCTGATCCGAAGAAAGTCGTCTTCTCCGGCGTTGGCAAGACTGCCGCCGAAATGAAACTGGCGCTGGACGTTGGCATTTTCTGTTTCAACGTCGAATCTGCCGCCGAACTCGAACGCCTCAACGAAGTAGCTGGCCAATTGGGCAAAAAGGCGCCGGTCAGCCTGCGTGTCAATCCGAACGTTGACCCGAAAACGCACCCCTACATTTCGACCGGACTCAAGGAAGCGAAATTTGGCGTCGCCTATGATGATGCGCTGGCGCTCTATCGTCGGGCGGCCGCCTTGCCCAATATCGAAGTTGCCGGCATCGACTGCCACATTGGCTCGCAATTGCTCGACCCAGCGCCTTTTGTCGAAGCACTTGAGCGCATTTTGGCCCTGCTCGACCAGTTGACCGCAGAAGGCATTCATATTCACCATCTCGACCTCGGTGGCGGCCTTGGTATCAAGTACAAGGCTGATCAGATTCAGCCGACGGTGGCTTCTTACCTGATGCCCTTGCTCGACAAGCTGGCTGGCCGCAGCCTGAAGGTGGTGCTCGAACCGGGCCGCCGACTAGTCGGCAATGCTGGCCTGTTGCTAACCCGTGTTGAATACCTCAAGCCCGGCGAAGGAAAGAGTTTTGCCATTATTGACGCCGCCATGAACGACCTGATGCGCCCGGCGCTTTATGAGGCATGGCACGACATTTTGCCGGTGGTGCCACGCAGCGGGGAAAACCGTGCTTACGACGTCGTCGGTCCGGTTTGCGAAACCGGTGACTTTCTCGGTCAAGCTCGGCCGTTGTGCATTGCGGCTGGCGACCTGCTCGCCGTGATGTCGGCTGGTGCTTACGGCATGGCGATGAGCTCGAATTACAACACCCGGCCGCGCGCCGTTGAAGTAATGGTCGAGGGCGACAAGAGCTTTGTTATTCGTCAGCGTGAAACAGTTGAACAGTTGTACGCCGGTGAAAGCCTGCTGCCGCAATAAGCGCCGCCGTGCGTCTTGATAAATGGCTGTGGGCGGCGCGTTTTTTCAAGACGCGCACGCTGGCCACGGATGCCATCACCGGCGGCAAGGTGCAACTTAATGGCAGCCGGGTTAAAGCCGCGCGCGAGGTGAAACTCGCTGATCGGCTGGAGATCAGCAACAGCGAGGTGCGCTGGGAAGTCAGCGTCCGGGCGCTGTCCGACAAACGCGGCCCGGCGCCAGAAGCGCGCCTGCTCTACGAAGAAAGCCCGGAAAGTATCGCAGCACGGGAAAATCAGCGGGAAAACCGCAAGCTGGTGGTTGATCCGGCCGCCGACTTGCACGGCCGCCCGACCAAGCGCGACCGCCGCCAGATCAACCGTTACGGCAACTCATAACACCCACGCCAGCGCCAAGGGCAGAAACAGCAGCGCCGCCAGATTGCCGATCAGCACAATCGAGGCTACGCGTTCCGGTTCCTGGTTGTAGCGTTCGGCAAAAAGGAAATTGAGTACGGCTGGTGGCAAGGCGCCAAAAACCAGTAGCATCGCCGCTTCACGACCTTGCAGGCCGAGCAACTGGATAACCCCGGCGGCGATCAGCATGCCGGCGAGCGGGCGCAGGATGGCGCTGCCCGTGGCCAGCTTCCATTCCCGGAAAGAGACATTGGTCATCCGCACCCCGAGCGAAAAAAGCAGCAAGGGCACGGAGACATCGCCGAGCATCTTGATGGCGATCAGCAGCGGTTGCCAGATAGGGATTTTGAGCATTGCTACGGTCAACCCGGCAATTGCGGCAAAAACCACCGGCACGCGCCACAGGGTGAGCAAGCGGGTTTTCGGGTCGAGCAGGCGTGCGCCAAAAGAGAAATGCAGCGTGTTTTCGACCATGAAGAGAATCACCGCCGCCGGCAAAGCCGCCTCACCCCAGGCCAGGACGGCGAGCGGCAGGCCGATGTTGCCGGAGTTGTTGAAGAGCATTGGCGGCACCAGCGTTTTTGGCTGCACGCCAATCAGCCGGGCAACCGGCCAGGCGAGCAGACCACAGGTCGCCAGCACGAGAAAACCGCCG
This sequence comes from Burkholderiales bacterium, assembly GCA_038250105.1. GTDB lineage: Bacteria > Pseudomonadota > Gammaproteobacteria > Burkholderiales > Rhodocyclaceae > Azonexus. Next base: position 18,601 of record JBBSCQ010000041.1, read on the forward strand.
AGCGCCAGCGGCCCGTAGGCGATCAGATCGAACGACTTGCCTGCCATCGCGGCAAAGACCAGCGCCGGCACGAAGACATCCATGTTCAGCCGGTTCGCCACCGCCATTTCTGGCTTGTGGTGGCGGCCATAAAAATAGCCCGCCGCGACAATCCCGAAAATCGGGAAGAGAATGGCGAGTAGCCGAAAGCTGAGACTTTCGTCGGTCACAACACGTAGCGCGACAAATCCTCGTCAGCCGCCAGTTCACCCAGACGCAAATTGACATAAGCGGCATCGATCAGCAGCGTTTCCAAACCCGGCCGGCTGGTCGCAAACGACACTTCTTCGAGCAGTTTTTCCATCACCGTGTGCAGACGACGCGCGCCAATATTCTCGGTCTTCTCATTCACCTGATAGGCGATTTCAGCCAAACGACGCACACCGTCGGCGGCAAAATTGAGTTGAACGCCTTCCGTTTCGAGCAGTGCCTGATATTGCCGGGTCAGGCAAGCATCAGTCTGAGTCAGGATGCATTCAAAATCGGCGACCGACAGGGAATCCAGCTCAACCCGAATCGGAAAGCGGCCTTGCAGTTCGGGAATCAAGTCGGATGGTTTCGACAAGTGAAATGCGCCTGAGGCGATGAACAAAATGTGATCCGTCTTGATCATGCCGTACTTGGTCGACACCGTCGTTCCTTCGACTAGCGGCAGCAAATCGCGCTGGACGCCTTGGCGTGAAACATCCGCCCCCTGCATTTCCGAACGACTGGCGATTTTGTCCAGTTCATCAAGGAAGACAATACCGTTCTGCTCGACCGCCTTGACCGCTTCTAGTTTGACATCCTCGTCATTGACCAGCTTGGCGGCTTCCTCATCGGCCAATAATTTGAGGGCTTCGGGGATTTTCAGCTTGCGGGATTTCTTCTTACCGCCGCCGATGTTCTGGAACATGCCTTGAATCTGTTGCGTCAGCTCTTCCATGCCGGGCGGCGCGAAAATTTCTGCCTGCATGCCGGGCGCACTGACCTCAATTTCGATTTCCTTGTCGTTCAACTCACCTTCGCGGATTTTTTTGCGGAATTTCTGTCGCGTCGGGTTATCTGCGGTCGACTCGGAATTTTCGGCAAAAAAGCCGGGGCCACGGGCTGGCGGCAACAACACATCCAGCACACGCTCTTCGGCCGCATCCTCGGCGCGCGCCCGCATTTGTTTCATTGCCCGCTCGCGGTGCGATTTGATGGCGATTTCTACCAGATCACGGATGATCGTCTCGACATCGCGCCCGACGTAGCCCACTTCGGTAAATTTGGTCGCCTCAATCTTGATGAATGGCGCATTGGCCAGACGCGCCAGTCGTCGGGCGATCTCAGTTTTACCGACGCCGGTTGGCCCGATCATCAAAATATTCTTTGGCGTGATTTCCTGACGCAATGGCTCAGCGACCTGAGCGCGCCGCCAACGGTTACGCAGCGCAATGGCGACGGCTTTTTTGGCATTGTTTTGGCCAACGATATGCTTATCAAGTTCGGAAACAATTTCCTGCGGGGTCATTGCGCTCATTCCAGAACCTCGAGGGTGAAATTACGGTTGGTATAAATACACAGGTCGCCAGCGATTTCCAGCGACTTGGTCACGACATCAAGCGGTGCCAATTCAGTGTTTTCCAGCAAAGCGCGAGCCGCACTTTGGGCATACGGCCCGCCGGAACCAATGGCGACAATCCCATACTCCGGCTCCAGCACATCACCGTTGCCGGTAATAACCAGCGAATGCTCGCGGTCAGCCACCAGCAACATGGCCTCCAGACGGCGCAAGGCGCGATCGGAACGCCAATCCTTGGCTAGTTCGACGGCTGAGCGCATCAAGTTGCCTTGATGCTTCTCCAGCTTGGCTTCAAAGCGTTCGAAGAGCGTAAAGGCATCCGCCGTGCCGCCGGCAAAACCAGCCAGAATGCGTCCCTGATATAGACGACGCACTTTTCTTGCGGTGGCCTTGATGACGATATTGCCTAGCGTGACTTGACCGTCGCCGCCCATGGCAACCGCGTTGCCGCGCCGCACCGACAGAATTGTCGTGCCGTGATATTGCTCCATTTTTCTTCCTAACGCTTATGACTTGGGAACGATGATGCGTGCCTGTTTGTTGAGGCCGACAACGGCCATTAGTTCAGCCACCAGATGGTTCGGGCTGCGAATAACAATCTCTCGCCCGGCGATCTTATAGGGTGACAAACGATTGACCAGCTGCCCCGCCGAGAAAAAATCCATCCGGCGTACAGCGGAGAAATCGAGCACTGGCTGATCGTGCTTTTCAAAGACTTCGACGAGCTCTTCAAAGCGGGAGCTCTTGAGTTCCCCGGAAAAATAATACGCATCTGCTAGTGGCTGAGCCGCGCCGGTTAATGACTTTGCCGGGACTGCTGCCAGCGGCTCCCAGGAGGGCGGAGAAAGTTCGAAAGTAACGGCGTAATCAACCGCGCGCTCTTCGAACAGCACCTGGCTCGCATGGCGCTGGAGCAATTCCAGCAATAGCAACCAGGCGGGTTCATGGCTTGCTTCGCCGTCCACCAGACGGTCGCTAAGCCGACCAAGTACCCCTTCAACATGGGTCAGCGTTATATCAAGATGCTGCCGCCTTGCCTGACTGAGTAATTCCGCCAACTGCCCGGCAACCACATCGTCACAGCCAATCAATTTGCCGCAATCGACGCTAACCGGCTGTTTTTGCTTCAGCAATTTGGCCAGCTCGGCGACCGGCTGTGCACCTTCTGCGGTCAACACGCCTTGGAGGACAAAAACACGGGCACCGGTTGGTGTCTTGGACACGACATTTTCAACCCGCAGCCAGCTCGGGGGGGATGTCTCACAGGTTTCGGTGAATTCCAGGCTCAGTTTTTCGAAAGCCGGCCGATCCCCGGTCACCTGCAACAAATCGAAGAGCAAAGCCCAGAAGCGCCGGCTTTCAACGCCTTGGTGGGCGCGAATCAACATTTCCAGGAGGGCGCGGGCGCCAGCATCCTGACCATTGGCGAACATCACGACTACTTGTTCGATATCTGCCTGCACCGGATCGCCGCCATGCTCGACGTCAATCCCCATCACGCTCGATTCAGTGAAGTTACGGTCAAACTCATCAACCGTAAAATCCAGATCATCATCAGCGGCTTGCGTTACTTTGGCCGCAACCGGCTCGACATATTTTGTCACGCCAACCGCTGGCGACAGGTTTCCTATGGTGAATTCGAGATCAGGCAGGGGGGCAGCGAGTGGCTCGACTTCTTCGATCAGCGGCTTGGGCACACGCACTTCCGGCGCACGCGGACGCGCCGCCTGACGTTCCGGCATTTTCTGGGGCTGCTTCTTGAAAAAGGAAAAAACCATAAGCACTCCGCGTACAGAGGCGCTGTTTTAGCATGACATCAGTGGTCATGCAATGACCAGACCGGCAAGGATCAAAACCAGTGCCAGCACCGGACCAAATGGCTGGTCCAGACTGAGGGCAACAAGGAAGGCGGTGACGTAGGCAAGCAGGCCAATGAGCAAGGCCAAACGCAAACCGGAACGCCAGTTGCGGGCTCGACGGAAGGCCAGCCAGGGCGGGATAAAGACAAGGGCAAAGGCGCCCATGACGCCCATGCTCATCGTCGCCAAGGCCAGAAGTAGCGCGGCGAGCAGGTCAAAACCACCTTGCGTCGGCCAGGCGCGCAAGCCGCGAATGCGGAAAAAATCAGGATAAACATGGGCCAGCAGCAGGTGTTTCGACAATACACGTAGAATGAGCAAGGCAATCAGGCCACAGACCGCGACCAGCCAAAGCTGCTCATTGCCAGAGAAATAGAGCTGACCATCAAACAAGGCGTGACCGAGCCGTTCAGCCATTGGATGATTGGCCGCCAGCAAAACCGCCACGGCCCAACCACCGAGCAGCAACAGGGCATAACTGGCACCGCCCGCCAGCCTGCCAGCAAAAATTCGCTTGCCCGCCCCAGCCAAACCGGCGGCAGCAATCCCACCCACGGCGGGCGGTATCGCCACCACCAAGGCGAGCAGCGCACCGGCGGCGGCAACATGCGAATAGGCCAGCGCCGCCAGCCATTCATCACGCAGGCGCAGGTAACAGCCGAGCAAAGGCAAGACAATGGCAAGACAAAGCCCGGTCAGGAAGGGAACGAGGAAGAGATCACTCCACATTGCAAGCTCCCAGCACCAGAACGCGATCGCAAACGCCTTCGACGAAAGCCGCATCGTGGCTAACCACGATCATCCCCGCGCCCGCTTCAGCCCGTTCGCGCAAATGCGCAGTCAAATGGGCCACACCGGCGGCATCGAGATTATTGGTTGGCTCATCGAGCAGCACCAGATCGGCTGGCGCCTGCAGAATGGCCCACAGCGCGAGATAGTGACGCTGGCCACCGGACAGGCGATCAAGGCGGAGATCAAGGCGCTCGGCTAGCCAAGGTGGCAAGCGGTCCGCCGTGGCGCCAGTCAGGGCGAGCAATTCGCGGCCGGACAGGGGCAAGCCATCAACCGGCGGCACATCCTGCGTCTGCAAGGCCAGGCGCAAACCGGGGCGTTGCTCAATGTTTCCTGAGAAAACCTTGGCTCGTCCAGCCAGGGCGGCCAGCAAGGTACTTTTGCCGACACCATTGGGGCCGGTTAAGCCGACAATCTCGCCGGCCGCGAGGGTCAGATCAACCGGTTGGGTAGCCGGCTGTTGCCAGCCGGCGACCAATTGCTTTATTTGTAACAAAAAACTCAACGCAGGCCTTTCAACAAACGCTGCACGGTGTCGTCAAACAAGCTGAACAAGTCTTTCGCCTCAGGCGTACCGCCCACCGTATAAGGCAGCAGCACCGCCGGGATGCCTGTCTTGCCGGCAATCCACTGGCTCGGGCCATCCTGATTATAGGCAGCGCGCAACACCATTTTGGCCGGCGTCGTTTGCTGCTTGGTCAACAGTTCGGTCAGATGACCGCTGGTTGGCTCGATACCGGGCTTCGGTTCGAGCGAGCCAGTTTCCTTCATCCCCAGCCAATTGGCGAGATAGACAAAGGAGGAGTGGTGCACCAAGACTTGCACCCCGCGCAACGGCGCCGCTTCCTTTTCCCAGCGTGCCATCGCGACCTGCCACTTGCTGGCAAAGCTCTTGAAACCATTCTGATAGGCGGCAGCATTGGGCGCATCGAGTTCAGCCATGCGGGCCGCCAGGGCTTCACCGACTTTCAGCACATTGCGCGGGTCGAGGTGGGTATGCGGATTACCGGCCGCGTGGACGTCGCCGTGGGCGCGGTCGAGCACGGTCGGCACGTCCAGCCGATTGACGTAGCTGGCCGCCTCGAAATACCCCGGTCGACCGGTCTGAATGGCCGAATTCCCGGAATCACGGATAACCACTCGCAGCCAGCCGATTTCCAGATCAGCCCCAGCCGCGACAACCAGTTGCGCCCGCCGGGTTCGAGCCATCAGCGAAGGTTTGGCTTCTATCCGGTGCGGATCCTGAAAGGCGGTGGTGGCGGTATAAACCGTCACCTGCTCGCCACCAATTTCCTTAGCCAGCGCGCCCCATTCGGGGACCGTGGCAAAAACATTGAGGGCGGCAAAGGCCGGCAGGGCAAATAAACTCAGCGAACTAACGCTGAGCAAAATCGAAAGTTTTTTCATGGTTTATCCCTTAGAACTTGTGAGCGCCATGAGCCCCGAGGCTCACGACATATTGCAACCACAGCTGATTGTCGGTGGCCTCAGGACGCGTTTTGTCTTGGGCATATTGCAGGCGCAAGCGCGAGAACTCGCTCGGGCTCCAATCGACCATCAGCGTATTCCGGCTCGGCGAGTAATTCGCCAACAAGGGGAAATCGGCCGCTGTCAGGGTGCCGTTATTAACCAGTTCGCTATTGGCCGAACCAGAACTCAGGCGGTCATAACGATAGCCGACTCGCCAGTTGGGCATGAACTGATAGACCGCCTGGGCATAAAAGCCGGACTGGGTGTTTTTGAAATTGCCTTGTTGCGCGGCACCAGCGGTGTCATAGACCAGATCGCCCGACTCCGTGCGACTGAAATACTCTCCTTGTAGCTTCAGATTAGTATTTTTGGCATTGCCATTGGGTGCCCATTTCCACAACAAATCGGCGATCCAGGTACGACTGCTGCCGGTGAAACTGTTGTTCAGCCCATTGAGCGGATCGTCATAAGAACGATCTTTTGGCTGCGTCGCAAAGTAGGAAAGACCACCGCGCCAGCTATTGGAAATACCGACATCGTCACCGACATGAACGAAAGCCGAGGCCGACATCAGGCCGTTTTTGTTTTTCGACTCATCGGTCGCCGGAAAGCTCATCGCCCGTGCTGTTTCAGCGCCAAATTCGAGGAAAACCGGCGTTGGTGCCAGCCAGCGGGCCTGCACACCATCCATCCCCAAGGCGTTGCCGAAGAAAGCCTGGTAGGGCAGCGGCGCGTTGGAGAAATCCCATTCATGCGGGTGCAGTTCGTTTAGGTAACCGACGCCGGAGAGGAAGCGGCCAGCCTTGAGATTGAAGCCATTGCCCAAGCCCAGCGTCTGAATACTCGCTTCCTCAACCCCCAGCGTATTGTCCGGTGCCAGCGCCAAACGCAAGGTGCCGCGGAACAGTGGGTCAATATTGGCGGCGATCATCAACTCCGATTCGCCCAGATTGAAACTGCGCCCTTCCGGCAACAACTCGCCATTGGAGGGAACGAAGCCCTGCAGCCGACGCTCGCTCGGGTTTTTCGTCAGATTGGTGTAATTCCCGGAAAGAACCAGGGAAATTTCCGGATTGAAGGCCGAGGCTGAGGTTTGCGCTTGGGGTGCTCGCAAGCTGGCTTGATTGGCTTGATTAGCCACGACTTCGGCCTGCGTGGCGACCGTTTCGGCCCGGTTAGCCTTGGCTTCGGCTTGTGTCAGTTTCTTTTCGAGCGCCGCAATGCGTTGCTCGTAACTACTCTTCATTTCATTGATCTGGCTGCGGATGGCGGCAAGATCGGCATCACCGGCCGCCTGCGCGCCGCACGAGGCGGCAAGCAGCGCAGCCAGGGCAAATGGCTTGTGCAACATGGAATTCTCCTGAAAACGCAATGAACGTCAGCCGCAGCACAATTGCTACGGTCGACGGCAAAAAAAGGGCGTTTTTCAGGCAGCAGGCGGGCCGCGCTGCGGGGCGGCAGGCGGCGGAAAGGCGCTGCGATCATGCGATTGCAGGCTTTCGGGAACAGCAAGGGTGCTTGCCGCCACGGGCAAAGAGACCAGCGACGGCAAGGCCGCACCGAGATCGTGCGCCGCCAGGCAAAGTTCGCAGGCATGCGTCGGCATGCCTTTCTCGCTCTCTGCCGCATGCCCGACGGCATGCGCCCCCACCGCCAGTTGGGCGAAGAGGAGAACGGCAACGAGAAGGAGATGGCGCAGCGAAGTCACGATTAAAGTTTAGTCGACTTGAACGAGTAAGCCTTTGAGATATTCACCTTCAGGAAAGTTCAAGGCCACCGGATGATCGGCCGAACCGGCCAAACGCCGTACGATGCGAGCCTCACGACCGGAATCGACCGCCGCCCCGGCGACGATCTTCTGGAATAGTTCGAGCCCGATACC
>JBBSCQ010000042.1:0-25962 GCA_038250105.1 Burkholderiales bacterium
CGCTGATTGATCTGGTTTGCGTCAATCTTTATCCGTTCGCCGCGACCATCGCCAAAGATGGCGTGACGTTGGAAGATGCCATCGAAAACATCGACATCGGCGGCCCGGCCATGGTTCGCTCGTCGGCCAAGAACTACGCTGCTGTGGCCATCGTTACCGACCCGGAAGATTACGCCCCGCTGCTTGACGAAATGAAGGCGAACGCTGGCGCGCTGCAACTCGGCACCCGCTTCAACCTGGCCAAGAAGGCGTTCACGCACACCGCCCGCTACGACAGCATGATCGCCAACTGGCTGACCGGTCTGGCCGACGGTGCCGAAGCCCAGCCAGCCGAGGCCGCGCCGATTCCGGCGATCTTCCCGGCCAAATTGCAACTGGCCTTTGATCGCAGCGAAATCCTCCGCTACGGCGAGAACTCGCACCAGAGCGCCGCCTTCTACCGCGACACCACCCCGGTCGCCGGCAGCATCGCCGCCTACACCCAGTTGCAGGGCAAAGAACTGTCCTACAACAACATCGGCGACTCCGACGCCGCCTGGGAGTGCGTCAAGACTTTCGACGTCCCGGCTTGCGTCATCGTCAAGCACGCCAATCCGTGCGGCGTCGCCATCGACGGCACCTTGCTCGCCGCCTACGAAAAGGCCTTCAAGACTGACTCGACCTCAGCTTTCGGCGGCATCATCGCCTTCAACGGCGAAGTCGGCATCGACGTGGTTAACGCCATGAACGAGCGCAAGCACTTCGTCGAAGTGCTGATCGCCCCAGCCTTCACCGCTGAAGCCAAAGCCGCGCTGGCCGCCAAGGCCAACCTGCGCGTGCTGGTCGTGCCAATTTCTCGCGTTCTGAACACGCTGGAATACAAGCGCGTCGGCGGCGGGCTGCTGGTCCAGACCCCGGACAACTTCATCGCCCAGGCCAGCGACCTGAGGGTCGTCACCAAGGTGCAGCCGACCGCCCAGCAAATCGAAGATCTGCTCTTCGCCGAGCGCGTCGCCAAGTTCGTCAAATCCAACGCCATCGTCTTCTGCGGCAACGGCATGACGCTCGGCGTCGGCGCCGGCCAGATGAGCCGCGTCGATTCGACCAAGATCGCCAGCATCAAGGCCCAACACGCCGGCCTCGACCTGACCGGTTCAGTTGTTGCCTCGGATGCCTTCTTCCCCTTCCGTGACGGTGTCGATGTCCTGGCTGCGGCTGGTGCCAAGGCCGTCATCCAGCCCGGCGGCTCGATGCGCGACGAAGAAGTCATCGCGGCGGCTGATGAGCATGGTCTGGCCATGGTAATGACTGGCACTCGCCACTTCCGTCATTAATAGGGAGTCAACAATGGGCCGCTTACTACCAAAAACACTCTGGGTAGCCACTGTAGTAATTTTATGCCTGTCGTCCAGCTTGGCAGCGACCGGCAGCGACATTGATTTCAAAGGTCGCCTCGACTGGCAGCTGTCGACGCAAGGTCCTGCCACGACGGCACCAGACTACGCATTTGTTGATAACAACCATCCAGTTCTTGGCCCACTGACTTTAGCCACGGCACTGCCTGCTCAGGCCGCTGCACCCACCGAGGGAGCCGCACCAGCCGATGAGAATCGGCCAAGTATTTTCAAGCGCGCCGCAATCAGCCTGGAGCGAACCGCTAAAGAAGGCGACTGGGAACTCTACGTTCCCTTGTACACCTATCACATGCGGTATGCCTACACCGCTGAGAAAATCAGTAGTTACAACGAAAACCCCTGGGGTTTAGGCTTGGGACGTGGTCGAATTGATGAAAAGGGTAATTGGCATGGTTTGTATGCGATGTTTTTTCACGACTCGCATAACAAACCAGAATATCAGCTTGGCTATGCCTTCAAGACATTCTGGCCCATTGCAGAGAATCTGAAAGCCGGGCTTGGCTATACGGCTTTCCTCGGCGCGCGTTCTGATATCAACAACTACATTCCATTTCTCGGCGTTCTGCCGGTAGCATCGCTCGAATATGGAAAAGTCTCTCTGGACGCAACGTATGTTCCGGGAGGCCAAGGCAACGGCAATGTAATGTTTATCTGGAGCAAGATCCGCTTTTAGGAAGCCAGCTCCGTATCCAAAGATTAATCAGGAAAACTAGCAAATGAAACTCCTCGTAATCGGTTCCGGCGGCCGCGAGCATGCCATCGCCTGGCGTCTGGCCAAAACACCCGGCCTGCAAAAAGTCTATGTTGCCCCGGGCAATGCCGGTACGGCGCGAGAGCTTGAGCTGGAAAACATCAACATCACCGATCCGGTAGCGCTGGCTGATTTCGCCGAGCAGAACAAGATTCACCTCACCGTGGTTGGCCCGGAAGCACCGCTGGCGGCTGGCGTGGTCAATGTTTTCCGGGCGCGCGGACTGAAGATTTTTGGCCCGACCAAGGAAGCTGCCCAGCTCGAATCCTCCAAGGATTTCGCCAAGCGCTTCATGGCCCGCCACAATATTCCGACGGCCGGTTTTGAGACTTTTTCCGAGTCGACCGCAGCACACGCTTATATCGATAAGAAAGGTGCGCCGATTGTCATCAAGGCTGATGGACTGGCCGCCGGCAAGGGCGTTGTCGTCGCGATGAGCTTGGAAGAAGCGCATGCCGCCATCGACGACATGCTCTCCGGTAACAAGTTAGGCGATGCTGGTGGCCGCGTCGTCATTGAAGACTTCCTCGATGGCGAGGAAGCCAGTTTCATCGTCATGGTCGACGGCAAGAACGTCCTTGCGCTGGCCTCCAGCCAGGACCACAAGCGCATTGGCGACGGCGACACCGGCCCGAACACCGGCGGCATGGGCGCCTATTCGCCGGCTCCCTGCGTCACTCCGGAAGTCCACGCCAAGGCGATGCGTGAAATTATTATGCCGACAGTGCGCGGCATGGCGGCGGACGGCATTCCTTTCACCGGTTTCCTTTACGCCGGCCTGATGATCAACAAGGATGGCTCGGTCAAGACGCTGGAATTCAATTGCCGAATGGGCGACCCGGAAACCCAGCCGATTCTGATGCGCCTGAAGTCCGATCTGGTTGATCTGTTCGAGCACGCCATCGCCGGCACGCTCGATCAGGTCGAAGCTGAATGGGATCGCCGTGTCGCTCTCGGCGTTGTCCTCGCCGCCGCCAATTACCCGGATACGCCACGCAAGGGTGACCTGATTAGCGGCCTGCCGGCGGGCAACAGCTTCGGCGAAGATGCTCATGTCTTCCATGCCGGCACGGCCAGTCAGGACAGCAAAGTGGTGACCAATGGCGGTCGCGTCCTCTGCGTTACGGCACTCGGCGAAAACGTCAAGCTGGCGCAAAAGGCCGCTTACGAAGCCGCGATAAAGATTCATTTCGACGGTATGCAATTCCGCAAGGACATCGGCCACCGGGCGCTTAGCCGCTAAACAGGCACCCGAAAAACCTAACGGGCGGCTCATGGGGAAACCTTGAGCCGCCCGTTTCATTCCCCCGGAGACAAAATGGACACCACTCGCCTCAAAGCATTCTTCACCGGCCTGCAGAGCCGCATTGTTGCCGAACTGGAAGCCTTCGACGGCCAGCCGTTCCGCACCGACTCCTGGGTGCGCCCGGAAGGTGGCGGCGGCATTTCGCGGCTAATTGAGGAAGGTGATTTCTTCGAGCGCGGCGGCGTCAATTTCTCCCACGTCACCGGCAAATCGCTACCCGCCTCAGCCACCGCCGTCCGGCCGCAACTGGCTGGCCGCGCCTGGGAAGCGATGGGCGTTTCGCTCGTCCTCCACCCGCGCAATCCCTACTGCCCGACGGCGCACATGAACGTCCGCTGCTTTGTCGCCAGCAAGGCAGGCGAAGCTGATGTCTGGTGGTTTGGCGGCGGCATGGATCTGACGCCTTACTACGGTCAACGCGAAGATGTGGTGCATTTTCACCAAACCGGCAAGGACGCGCTGACCCCATTCGGCGTCGAGGTTTATCCAAAATACAAGCAGTGGTGCGACGAGTATTTTTTCCTCAAGCACCGCAACGAGCCGCGCGGCGTCGGTGGTGTCTTTTTCGACGACCTGAGCGAAGGCGGCTTCGAGCGTTGCTTCGATCTAACCCAAGCGGTCGGCAATGCATTTACCAAAGCCTACATGCCGATCCTGGCCAAACGCCGCGCCACGCCCTATGGCGAGCCTGAGCGCGACTTCCAGGCCTATCGTCGTGGTCGTTACGTCGAATTCAATCTGGTCTGGGATCGCGGCACGCTGTTCGGCCTGCAGTCGGGTGGGCGTACCGAATCGATCCTGATGTCGCTGCCGCCGATCGTCAAATGGCGTTATGACTGGCAGCCAGCAGCGGGTACGCCGGAAGCCGAGTTATACGAGGTCTTCCTGCAACCGCAGGATTGGGTCTAAGCCGGCAGCTTGCTGGGGCGCTGACCGCACCCAACAAGACTACACCGCATCAAGCAGCGCGCTCGCCCGGTAGTGTTTATTGGCTTGTTCCGGGCGCTCGAGTTGATCCGCCAGACGGGCCAACTCGAGATACGCCTCCTGCGTCACCTCAACTGCCAGCGAGGCATCGAGATAGCTCTGCGCCTTGCCCCAGAGCCGTTTGCGCAAACACATGCGGCCCAACGCAATGAGAATGCGAGCATCGTCGGGATGCCGCCGCAGCCAGGCTTCTGCCTTGGCGATACGTGCCGTTTGATCGACACCAGCCAGACGGCCGTAAATCGACACCAGCCCCGGCGCCCACGCATCATCCGCGCTGCCATCTAGCACCGTTTCGATCAGCTTCTGCGCCTCGGCTTCCAGCCCCTGCGCCGCCAGCGCCTTCGCCGCCGCCAAGGCGACGCGATTGCCCCGTTCAAGCTCGGGCAGCGCCCGCAAATACGCCGTCAGTTTCCCTTGATCGCCAGTCCGCTGGGCAATGTTTGCCAGATGCGCCTGGGTGGTGATTTCCCGCACGACCTCAACCGGCAGCGCATCGCGTTTGACCAGTTGCCGGGCCAATTTGAGCACGCCATCCCAGTCGCCGGCGCCCTGCCGCGCCCGCAGCTCCAGCCGCAGCGCCGCGATGTGGCGGCCCTGCTTGGCCTGCAGGCGGTCAAGGGCGACCAGCGCCGCATCAAAACGCCGTGCTTCGTTCATCATTTCGGCTTCCAGCATCAAGGTCGCCGCTTCGGTACGCGGGTCGTCCTGTTTGGCGCGCTCCATCCAGCCTTGCTGTTTATCCGCTTCACGCATCCGCTGCGCGGCGCGGGCAGCAATCAAAGCCGACAACCCGGGCGCTGTTCCTGCTGCATGCGCTTCGCTCGCCTTTTTTAAGGCTTGACCAAAGCGCCCCTCGAAGAGCAAACGAACGGCATCCTGAAAGACTGAAGCGGCTTGGTCACGCTGCCGCCGGGCGCGGAATTCGCGTACGCGCCCAGGCAGACCGAAAGTCACCGACAGCGTTCGCAACAGGCCATAGAGCAGGAAGAACAGCGCCACCAGCAGCAGAATCAACAGGTTGAGCGAAACTTCAGCGCGGTAAGGCGGCACAACCAGCAACACATAGCCGTCATTAAGCCGGGCACCGAGCGCCACGGCCACGGCCAGCGCAAACAGCGCTAATACCCAGAACAGGCCTTTCACCGCTTTTCCTTGCCTTGACGCAGGCTACGCAACGCCGCCTGACTATCGTTCAGATTCGGCAACTCAACATTTAGCTGCACCGCCAGCATTTGCTGCAGCGTTGCCAACGCCGACTGCACCGCCTTGTCTTCCTTCAGAAAATGCCGAGCCAGCCACTCCTGCGCCTGCTTGACTTCACTGCGATGCGTGATTTGATCGCGCGACAGCAAGGCGAGGCGAGCGTTAAGCAGGCGCAGCTTGAGATTTTCACGAAGGAAAAACTCCTGACCTGGCGCCAGCAACACCGGCGCCTGTTGATCAAAACGCTGGATGCGCACCAGGTTCTTCAACTCCCGCCAGATCTCACCGCCACTCCGTCTCCACCACGGCAAAGCTTCGCTCGCTTGAGCATTTTCGGCCTTTTCCACCGGTCGACCGTAGCTGGCCAGTGGCAACTTGTCGATGCCGAGCAGCACCTGCTCCAGACGCAAGCTCAGCCCAGAAATATCGGCGACAGGCAAGCCGTTGAGTCGCTCCAGATCCTTCGTCACCGCCTTGCGCAAGGGCAAATAGAGCGGCCGATCCAGCCGGGCCAAGCGGTTATCTGCCAGTTGCAGGGCAAGTACGGCTACCGGCACATTGCCGGCCAGTTGCAACTGCTGAGCAGCCAGCGTAATGGCTTGCTCAACCTCAAGCAACGTGCCTTCTTCGCGGCTACGCGAGATGTCTTGATAGAGCGTTTGCAGTGCCGCGCTCTGCCCCTGGAACTCCGTCAGCTTGCCTTCAACCGCGCCGAGTTTGGCCTGCAGGGTTTCGATTTGCGTGCGCAACTCTTTCTGGGCGCCGCGATCTTCCTTGCTGCCGACATCGGCTTCACTTAAACGACGCGCCACTTCCTGCTGCATATCGCCAAGTTTTTGCCGGGTTTCCAGCCATTGCCCGCCGCAAAGCAGCAGCGCGACAAGGGCTACAAGAAACCACGGCGAGCGCCAGGCGGAGCGCGGAGAAGACTTGGGCTGCACCGTCAAAATGGGGGAGTTATCGTTTTCAGGCATCATGCCGACCAATTATAAACAACTAAGCCGGCGAGAATGCCGGCGTCGGCCGCTGCGGTAAGGAGAATGTTGCTTAAACCCAAAGCCCGGGCGTTTTCGGCAATGCGGGCATGGGGGACGAAAAGCGGGGTTTTTTGCAGAAAGGCGCGGCCCTCGGCATCGAGCAGATCAACCAGGTAGCGTAGGCCTTCGCTACTCGACACAGTCAGCGCCGCCAGTTGGCCGGCGCGCCACGCCGCGAGCAGTGGCAAGGCACCGTTGGCCGGGCCGGAGCGCTGATAGCAGGTAACGCAGTCAACCGTTGCGCCGCGCTGGCGCAAGGTTTCCGCCAGAAGTTCACGGCCACCGTCGCCACGGAAGATGGCGATCCGTTTGCCCCTGACTTTTTCCGCCGCCAGTTCGGGCAGGCTGAGCAAGGTTTCGGAATCAAAGCGTTCGGTCGGCGCAACACAGCCATTCACCCCATGCCCTGCCAAGGCCTTGACCGTCCCCTGGCCAACTGCTGCCGGGAGCAAAGCAGCCGGCCACGGGCCGCGCGCCAGAATGGCCGGCAAGGCGTAGTCAACGGCATTCGGACTGATGAAGATGGCCAGCGCGAAATCAGCCAGCCGGGAAATGGCCTCGGCCAGCGGCTGCGGGTCGCTGGCCGGTGAAATTTCGAGCAGCGGGAAAATCAGGGGAATGCCACCAGCAGTGGCGATGGCGTCGGCCAGCGGCACAGCCTGCGCCAGCGGCCGGGTGACCACAATGGTTCGGCCAGCGAGCGGGCCGTGCGGGTTCATTTGCAGTGGGCGAGCTTTTCCAGAATCGCATCGGCACCCTGGGCACGTAGTTGAGCCGCCAGTTGCAAGCCCAGTGCTTCGTCATCGCCGGCGACTTTACCCACTTCGCCGCGCAGCTCAGCGCTGACCATTTCCTTGCCATCGGCCGTGGCAACAAAGCCACGCAGCCAGAGCTGGCCGTTTTCGATAATGGCGTAGCCGCCGAGCGGCACTTGGCAACTACCGCCCAAGGCGCGTGAGAAGGCGCGTTCGGCTTTGACGCAATGAGCAGTTTCCGGATCATTCAAGGGTGCAACCACATCAAGCATTTCGGCCGCACCATCAATCAATTCAATGCCCAGCGCGCCTTGACCCGGCGCCGGCAGCGACTGTTCTGCGGTCAACACGGATTTAATGCGATTTTCCATACCAAGGCGGATCAGGCCGGCGGCGGCGAGGATAATCGCGTCGTAATCACCGGCATCGAGCTTTTTCAGGCGGGTATCGAGATTGCCGCGCAGGCTCTTGATCACCAGCGTCGGATACTTGGCGCGCAGGATGGATTCGCGGCGCAGACTGGAGGTGCCGACCACCGCACCGGCCGGCAGGTCATCGAGGCCGGCGTAGTTGTTCGAAACGAAGGCATCGCACGGATTTTCGCGGGCCGAGATGGCGGCCAGCACAAAGCCTTCCGGCATCACCATCGGCACATCCTTCATCGAATGCACGGCGAGATGAGCCCGCCCTTCTTCCATCGCCACTTCGAGTTCCTTGATGAACAGGCCTTTGCCGCCGATTTCAGACAAGGGCCGATCAAGAATTTGATCACCCTTGGTCGTCATGCCGAGAATGACAACTTCGCTCCCCGGATTTAAACTCGATAAGCGATCTCTGACATGGACTGCCTGCCACATGGCCAGGCGCGATTCACGGGACGCAATGACAATCTTCGAAGGAGTAGGCATGAGGCGACAATTTGCAGGGCTTTGGGGAGGGCTGATTCTAGCATGGCTGGCCAGCCCCGCCTTCGGCGCCACCGACCTGCCGGCGGCCATCGACCTGCAGGCCGAAGTGGCTCAAGCCGCCCGCCACAACGCGCCGCTGATCGTCATCTATAGCCGCAAAGACTGCAAATATTGCGAGGCGGTGAAACGCGACTACTTGCTACCGCTTAGCCAGAACCCGCGTTATCGTGACAAAGTTGTCATCCGCCAGATCAATCAGGATGGCGAAGGGCAGCCGATTGCCGACTTCAAGGGCGGCACGACAACACACGCCCGCTTTGCCGCCAGCGAAAAAATCAAACTCGTGCCGGTTGTCGCTTTCTACGGCCCGGATGGCCGCAAGCTGGCCGACCCGATCATCGGCGCCCGTCTGCCCGACTTCTATATGAGCTACCTCGAAGACGCCATCGAACAAGCCAGCAAGGCCTTGAAAAAACCATGAACGACGCGACAAACAATCCCCAGAGCAGCCCACCGAGCAAACCGCCGGGACAACGCCCAGAGCACCCCGATTTCTGGTGCAAGCGTTTTGGCGAAGGCGTCATACCGTGGGATGCCGGCCGCGCGCCGGCGGCATTTACCCAGTTTCTTGCCGGTCAACCGGCACCGCTCAACACGCTGATCCCCGGCTGCGGTAGCGCCTGGGATGCGGCCCATCTGGCCGAACTTGGCTGGCCGGTAACGGCACTTGATTTCTCGCCGAAAGCCGTTGAAGTGGCCCGCGCCGTTTTGGGGAATGCTGCGGTCAACCTGGTTTGTGCCAACTTTTTCACCTTCACTCCTGCCGCCCCCTACGCCCTGATCTACGAGCGCGCCTTCCTCTGCGCCCTGCCGCGTAAACTATGGGCCGACTGGGGCCGGCGCGTTGCCGAACTGCTACCCGCCGGCGCCTTGCTCGCCGGCTTCTTCTTTATTTGCGAACAGCCAAAAGGCCCGCCCTTCGGCATCCTGCCGGCCGAACTCGACGCCCTGCTCAGTGCCAATTTTGAGTGCATTGAAGATGCTGCGGTCGACGACTCAATTCCGGTATTTTCTGGACGCGAGCGCTGGCAGGTTTGGCAGCGGCGCTAAATTTCAACATCAAATAACGATGGACGCGGCAATATCTGATTACCATGGACCACCTCAGACATCCGCTGACAAGTTGTTTGCCGCAACCAAGCTTCTGACGCAGCAGTTTCCCCCGCCACACTTAGCGGATAAGTATCCGCCACGCTAGACCGCAGCGCGCCCCGAGATTCATTAACCAAAGTCTTATTTCCGGGATGAATCGACCGCGACCATGAACATCCAAATAATCGCCGAGCAGTTGGCGCAAGTCGGCTATATCGTTCTCGACAAACCGCTGCTCGCCAGCTTATCGACGCAACTGTTTGCCCGTTGCCATGATGACGACGCCTTACGTTTTCAGGCCGCCCACGTCGGCCGCGGTGCCACCAAAAAACAAATCGACCATATCCGTGGCGACGTGATCAGCTGGCTGGACGAGAAAAACAGCACCGACCAAGCCTACCTCGCCTGGATGGAAGCCTTGCGCCAAGGGCTGAATGCCGCCCTCTTCCTTGGTTTGTTTGATTACGAATGCCACTACGCCATCTACGATGCCGGCACCGGCTACGCAAAGCACTCCGACGTCCTGGCCGGGAAGAAGAACCGCATACTTTCCACGGTTTTTTACCTGAATGAAGACTGGCAAGGCGACGATGGCGGCGAATTGTTGCTCTTCGAGCCGACGGGCGACACAGTACTCGCCAAAGTAAACCCAAGTTTTGGCAAGATGATCATCTTCCTCAGCGAATCATTTCCGCACGAAGTGCTCATTGCCCACAACAAGCGCCGCAGCATCGCCGGCTGGTTTCGTGGCAGAGAATGGGTGAATTGATTCGGCGGCTTTTCAGATAAACACCAACGAATATAGCTATATCATAATTTCGCGAGTCCAACCTCTAGCCCCACTCGGCTCCGATTTGCGCCGAGCCTCGGTAAAACCATCAGGAAAATGACAGCCTCCGCCATTACAATTCCACCCTGAACGAATTTACTGCCAAAGAACCGACATGATGACCAGCATCACGCCATTACCCCTGCAAAAGCCCCGCGCTGACAAGCCGTTTATCAGCTGCGTCGTGCCCGGCCTCAACGAGCACGACAATCTGCTGCTGCTGCTCCCCGTGCTCTCCGAGCTGATGAGCCAGATCAGCAGCCGCTGGGAAATCATTGTCGTCGATGACGGCAGTACCGATCGCACACCCGAGTTGATGGCGGCTTACGCGCAAAATCTGGGCTTTCGTTACCTGCAGCTCTCCCGCAACTTCGGCAAGGAAGCGGCGCTCAGTGCCGGGCTGGAAGCATCGGCGGGCGATGTTGTGGTTTGTCTGGATGCCGATATGCAGCACCCGCCAGCGCTGATCCCGCAGATGCTGGCGCGCTGGCAGACGGGGATCGACTCGGTCTACGCGGTCCGGGAAAACCGCGACGATGAGCTCTGGCTGAAGCGACTCGGCACCTCGGTTTTTTACCACATTATGGGCAACACGAAGCGCGTCAACATTCCAGCCAATGCCGGTGATTTCCGCTTGATGGACCGGCTGGTGGTCAATGCCCTGATCAATTTACCCGAGCGCACCCGCTTTATGAAGGGACTTTATGCCTGGGTCGGATTCAAGTCCGAACCTATACTCTACGTTCCGGCCGAACGCGCCCACGGTCACAGCAATTTCCGCTTGTTCCAACTGATCAGCTTCGCCATTGATGGGATTACCGCCTTTTCGACTTGGCCGCTGCGGGCCCTGAATGTCGTCGGTAGCCTGTTGGCAGTGATGTCCTTCATCTACGGCAGCTTTCTGGTCGCCGAGTATTTTATTGAAGGGCATGTGGTCTCGGGCTGGACAACGATTGTCACGGCGATGTTTTTCTTTTCCGGCATCAACCTGATTGCGCTGGGCACGATCAGCGCCTACATCGGACGGATTTTTGATGAGGTAAAACAACGCCCGCTCTACGTCATCAAACAGCAAATCGGCGGCGCGCAGCCCAATCAGGAAGCCACCAAGGTAGCCAGCATTATGAGCAAGTCCCTGTGATGGCTACCTTTGCAAAAATGCTCGCGCGGCTCATCCGCACTGATTCAGCCATCCTGGTGATTGGTGCCGCCGCGATTTGGCTAGCTATCATCGCCGGCGTCCGCCCCCTGATGCTGCCGGATGAAGGCCGCTATGTCGGGGTCGCCTGGGAAATGGTCACTTCCGGCAACTGGCTGGTGCCGCTACTCGACGGCATGCCGTTTTTCCACAAGCCGCCGCTGTTTTACTGGATCAGCGCCCTCGGCATGAGCCTCTTCGGCG
Organism: Burkholderiales bacterium; assembly: GCA_038250105.1. GTDB lineage: Bacteria > Pseudomonadota > Gammaproteobacteria > Burkholderiales > Rhodocyclaceae > Azonexus. The sequence continues at coordinate 11,728 of JBBSCQ010000042.1, forward strand.
CCACTGAATGGGCCGGACGCCTGGCCTCGATTTTTGCCGGCGTGGTTTCGGCCGGCGCTTTGTATTTGTTCATCCGGCGCTACCGGAACAGTCAGGTCGCCACCGTCGCCACCGTCGTTCTCGTCACCCAGCCGATGTTCTTTGCCGGCGCGCAGTTCGCCAATCTCGACATGCTGGTCGCCGGGATGATTTCACTGACCATTCTGTCAGGCGCCGATGCACTGTTCCGGCGGGAGCAAAAGCTGCCCTATCTGGCGGCAGTGCTGAGAACCTTTGCCCTGGCGGCGCTCGGCGTTCTCGCCAAAGGCTTGATCGGGATCGTCCTACCCGGTGGCGTGCTCTTTTTCTGGATCCTTTGGCGGCGCTCGTGGTTGTCGCTGCGGGTACTATTTTCACCGCTCGGCATTCTGGTTTTCCTGGCGCTCGGCCTGCCGTGGTTTTTCTGGATGCAGCATATCTACCCTGGATTTTTCGACTACTTCGTCGTTTATCACCACTTCCAGCGTTTCGCGCAGACTGGCTTCAACAACCAGATGCCCATCTGGTTCTACGTTCCGGTCGTCCTGCTCTGCGCCCTGCCCTGGTCGCCCTGGGTCGCCCGCATTTTCAACAAGGCATATTGGACTGATGCTGAACAAGGCCCAATACGCAGCTTGATGGCGATCTGGTTGTTGCTCATTCTGGCCTTCTTCTCGCTACCCAGCTCCAAGCTGGTCGGCTACATCCTGCCCGTCCTGCCACCTTTTGCCTACTTCGTGGCCGAACCGTTTGTCGCCTGGTTGGAACGCGACCGCAAGCGCGCCCAAGGCTGGTACGCCGGCACCTTAGCCGTGGCGATGGCGATCTGCATTGCCCTGGTCGCTGGTTTAACCTTGAAGGACAAAGCCTCGGCCAAGCCGCTGGCGGCCAGCATCCGGCCGGCCTTCACCGCAGATGATCAAATCGTCATGGTTGATGGCTATCAATACGACCTGCCATTTTATCTACGCTCGACCAAGCCGAGCTGGGTGATCAGCAACTGGCTAGACCCCGAAATCCCCAAGCGCGACGACTGGCGCAAGGAGTTGTTCGATGCCGGCAAATTCGACCCAGCGACCGCCCAAGCCGTGCTGCTGACCCCGGCAAAATTCACCGAAAAACTATGCCAGCATCAATCCGGCAGCTTGTGGCTGTGGAGCAAATCTGGCGGTACAGCGGCGTTATCGTGGCTCAAAGAATTGCCGACGGTGGGCAAGAGCACCAAGCATAGCCTGTGGCAGCTGACCCCAGAGGTGATCAGGAAGCTGCCGGTTTGTGCCGAAAAGCCCACAGGCGGCTGACAATGAAGGTCAGCACGGCAATCCCGACGAGAATTTCTGCCAGCAGAAGATCGTACGGGATAGTCGTGGTCTGCAGCAGATAGGCGTAGGCCAGTTCGTTGATCAGGAAACCGCCGGCCGAAACGAGGAAAAACCGGCCGAGAGAAACCAGCAGTTTTTTCGGTTGGTGGCGAAAGGTCAATAGATAATGACCGCTGAACGAGACAAAAAAAGCCACCAGCCAGCCAACCAGATTGGCCAGCAGCGGCGCAAAATTCAAGACGGCAACGCTGGCCACGGCAATCAGCCAATGTGTCGCCGCTGCGGCACAACCGACAACGATAAACCAGCTGACATCCCTGAGCATCTTCTGCATGCAAAACACCTATCAAAATACCAGCGCGAGCCCACCGGGGCAGTTGCCGCTTAAACGAATCACCATTTGCGCCGATGATTTTGGCATGGAAAACAGTGTCGACCACGGGATTGCCGACCTCGCCCGACGCGACCGCCTGAGCGCCGTCAGCTGCATGACGCAAGGCCCGTCGCTACGCGCCAATGCCTCTTTGCTTGATGGGCTACTAGTCGACCTGGGGCTGCATCTCAATTTTACCGAGCCCTTCGGTAAGTCGGAGTTTCACCTGCCGCTCTCCCGGCTTATTGTCGCATCCTATCTCCGCTTATTGCCGAAGGCGAAGCTGGCGACCGAAATCAACCGGCAACTCGATAGCTTTGAAAGCTGCTTCAAGCGCCCGCCAGACTACATCGATGGTCACCAGCACATCCATCAACTGCCGGTCATTCGCGAAATACTGCTCGCCAGCATCGGCCAACGCTACCCCCAACATCCGCTCTGGCTGCGCTCAACCCTGCCGGCAGATGACGCCGCCCGGCCATACCGCTTGAAGACCGACATTATTGCCCGGCTCGGGGCGCGAAAAATGGCTGCACTGGCAGCCATCGCCGGCTTGCCGATGAACAAGCACCTGCTCGGCGTTTATGACTTTTCAGCCAGCCGTGAAGAATACAAAGCCCTATTACTCCACTGGTTCCAGGCAGCAGAAGAGGATGATGTGCTGATGTGCCACCCGGCCATCACGGCGGAAGCCAGCGTGGCCTTTGGCCAGCAGCGGGTCTGGGAGCACTCAGTGCTGGCCGACCCAGACTTCCCTAACTGGTTGGTGTCTGCAGGGCTGAGCATCACGCAACTGTCAAAACGCAGTACCGGCTAACTTTCCGGCCCGACCTCCGACGCAGACTTCAGAACGAATAGCTGCTCAACCCGAAGAACTGCGGTCGACTGCCAGATTTCGCCGATTTTCCGTTCGTTAACTTATTTCGTCAGGCACGACACCGCACCAAGCGCTCGGTAACACCAGCTTACAATTGTTACAAAGAAGCTGTCATCAACTTCGGCGCTCGGCACGTTATTCCGCTATTACCTCGATTGGAACACCCCAAATGAAACGTTTATTGATGACCGCCGCCGTCACCGCCATTGCACTGAGTACCCCGGTTTTTGCCGGTGACGTCGGCGTCTCGGTGAGTATTGGCCAACCCGGTTTTTATGGCCGCGTCGATATTGGCGGTTTTCCGCCACCAGCCCTAATCTATGCCCAGCCGCGCTACATCGAAGCCGTGCCAAGAGGCCGCCCACCAGTCTATCTCCGCGTCCCACCCGGCCACGCTAAACATTGGGGCAAGCATTGCCATGAATACCGCGCCTGCGGCGAACGCGTCTATTTTGTGCAGGACAATTGGTACAACCGAGAATATGCCCCGCGCTACCAGGAACGCTACGGCGACCGTCGCGAATACAACCGCGAAGCCTACCGCGAGGGTTATCGTGATGGCGACCGCAGCGACGACCGCGAACGAGGCCGGGGAGAAGGCAATGGGCGTGGCCATGGTCACGGTCACGGGCATGACAAATAACTCACCCACCTCGGTAGTTTGCTGACAACGCTGGCAACCCTTAGCCCGAGCGGCGCGACTTAAGGGTTGCCAGCAGGATTTTGCAACGTGCCGGCTAGCCGAGCATCAGCGGGTTTGTCGTATCATCGGTCGACTTAACCCCAACGCCACCACAAAAAATGAAAACCGATACCCCGCAGACGATTTACCTCAAGGACTATACCCCGCCCGCTTTCTTCGTCGACAGCGTCGACCTTGATTTCGTCATTGAAACGGGGCACACCACCGTTACCGCTACGCTCGCCATGCGCCGCAACCCGGCCGTTCCCGCCCAGCCGCTGGTTCTCGACGGCGAGGAGCTGGAAACGCTAAGTGCTACGGTCGACGGCGAAAAAGCCGCTTTTTTGCTCACCGCCAGCACCCTTAGCATTGCTGACCTTCCCGACGCCTTCATCTTGCAAACCGTCGTCCGCATCGACCCGGACAAAAACACCCGGCTGTCCGGCATGTACCGTTCCAAGGACGGCTATTTCACCCAGTGCGAGGCGCAGGGTTTTCGCCGTATTACCTGGTTTCTCGACCGCCCGGATGTGATGTCGACCTACACGGTGTCGCTGCATGCCGACCAGGAAAAACTTCCCGTCCTGCTCGCCAACGGCAACCCGGTGGCCCACGGCGAAGAGGCTGATGGCCGCCACTGGGCGCGCTGGGCCGACCCGTTCCGCAAGCCGTGCTATCTGTTCGCCCTCGTCGCCGGCAAGCTCGATGGCCTGTTCGACACTTCCACCACCGCCTCCGGGCGCAGCGTGCAACTGGCCATTTATGTTGAGCCGGGCAAGCTCGATCAATGCCCACATGCGATGGCCGCACTGAAGAAATCGATGCGCTGGGACGAAGAGCGCTTCGGTCTGGAATGCGATCTCGACCATTACATGATCGTTGCCGTCGGCGACTTCAACATGGGCGCCATGGAGAACAAGGGCCTCAACATCTTCAACACGAAATACGTGCTGGCCCGCCCTGATGTCGCCACCGATGTCGATTTCGAGAACATCGACCGCGTCGTCGCCCACGAATATTTCCACAACTGGACCGGCAACCGCGTCACCTGCCGCGACTGGTTCCAGCTCTCGCTGAAGGAAGGGCTGACCGTCTTCCGCGATCAGGAATTCGGCGCCGATTTGCACAATCGCCAAACCGCCCGCATCCGCGAAGTACGCGGCCTGCGCGCCGGGCAGTTCCCGGAAGATGCTGGCCCGATGGCGCATCCGGTGCGCCCGGCTTCGTTTGTCGAAATCAACAATTTCTACACCGCTACCGTCTATGAAAAAGGCGCCGAAGTCGTCCGCATGATCCAGACGCTGATCGGCCGCGACAATTTCCGCAAAGGCATGGACATTTACTTTGAACGCCATGACGGCCAGGCGGTGACCTGCGAAGATTTTGTCGCCGCCATGGGCACCGCCTCCGGCTTCGACTTCAAACCTTTCATGCGCTGGTATCGCCAGCCCGGCACGCCGCAGGTTGCGGTCGACGGCGTTTTTGACCCGGAATTTAACAATGGCGCCGGTCGCTACACGCTGACCTTCACCCAGTCCAACCCGCGCGCCAGCGATGCCGAGCCGTATTTGATCCCGATCCGCGTTGCCCTTTTCGACGTCAGCGGCGCGCTCTTGCACGGCAGCGAGCAGACGCTGCAACTGAACCAGACGACGCAGCAGTTCCATATTGACGATCTGAAGGCCGAGCCGACGCCGTCGCTGCTGCGCGATTTTTCCGCCCCGGTCATTCTCAACTTCCCTTACACCGCCGATCAACTCACCGCTTTGCTGGCCCACGAAACCGACCCGTTCAACGCCTGGGAAGCCGGCCAGCGCCTTGCCACCCAGCTGATTCTCGACGCCACCAGCGCCATCGCCGCCGGGCAAACCCCAGTCTGGCCAGAAAGCTTCGTCGCCGCCACCCGCCGTTTGTTGCAAACGCAAGCCGAACGCGGTGCCGCCTTCGTTGCCGAAGCGCTTACCCTGCCCGGCGAATCAACGCTGGCCGAAGCCCTGACCGTGGTCGATCCGGATGCACTGCACGCCGCCCGCAATGGCCTGCGCCAGCATCTGGCCGAGCAACTCGAAGGCGAACTGGCCGGCGTCTACGCGGCGCTCGCCCCGAGCGGCCCCTACCAGCCGAATTCGGAACAAGCCGGCCGCCGCGCCCTGCGTAACGTCTGCCTGAGTTACCTGCTCGAACTAAACGATGCCTTCACCCGCCAGCTTGCCCTCGAGCAATACCAGACGGCCGACAACATGACCGACCAGTTCGGCGCCCTCGCTGCTTTGGCGCAGACCGATTGCCCGGAACGCGCCACGGTTCTGGCCGATTTCTACCAACGCTGGCAGCACGAGGCCTTGGTCGTCGACAAATGGTTGGCCGCCCAATCCGGCAGCCGCTTGCCGAACACGCTGGAAACGGTCAAACAATTGACCACCCACGCGGCTTTCGACAACACCAACCCGAACAAGGTGTACTCGCTGCTACGCAACTTCGGCGCCAACCTCGTCCGCTTCAATTGCGCCGAGGGTTACGCCTTCTTCGCCGAGCAGATCAAGCTGCTTGATGCCAAGAACCCGCAAGTTGCCTCGCGCCTGGCCCGTTGTTTTGATCGCTGGCAGAAATTCGACGCTGGCCGCCAGGCACACGCCCGCCAGGCGCTGGAAAGCGTGCGTGACCATGCCGGGCTATCGCGCGATGTGGCCGAAGTGGTTTCACGGGCGTTGGGCAGCTAAAAACGAATTGCTGCGGTCAACCGCCTGAAAACCCCATTTTTCAGGCGGCTTGGCGACTTACCCCTTAAGCCAGGGCCCAAGCAATTGGCGCAGCGCCGCTTCGTTGTAACCGCCGATCACTTCTTTACCGACGACAATCAGCGGCACGCCGCGACCGCCGAGTTTTTTGTGCTGCTTGTAGGCTTCGGAGCTCTTCTCAATATTGTGTTCGACATAGCGGATATCGTTGGCCGCAAAAAAGGCCCGGGCGGCCTTGCAGTAGCCGCACCAGTCCGTCGCGTAGAGCACCACTTCCGGCTGACCAGCAGCCAGAGCCGCCTCCGGAGATACCGCCCGGTGTTGCAACAATGGCCGGGCGAACCAGAAGGCCGCAACGAGCAGCAGCAGGATCAACCACCATTTACCCATGCCGCCACTTTGCGGTTCGCTACTTGCCGCAAACTGGCGCAGCGTTGGCGGCGGTAATTCACCGCCGGCCTTGCTGTAAGCCTTCTCGCAAGCCGGACACTGCCAGTCGGGCGTGGCATCGGTGGCTTTGCGAACATAAGCACAATGTGGACAAATCTGGCTCACAGGCATTTCTCACTTTTCATTAAAGAAGGCGGGCTTCGGTAACCAGCGCCTTGGCTGGCGCCCAGAGACGACGACTGACCGGCAACTTTTCCGGCACACCGCGCAAGAGCGCCCAACCATAAGCTTCAGCATCATCGCCGGCAGCTTTTTCGAAGCCGGCCAGGGCCGATTTGGCCACCAGCACGGCCCGATGCAGGCGGATGAAACGCTCGGCAAACTCGCTTTCGAGATGTGTCAGCGCCTCGTCGAGCAGATATTCGCGCTCGGCGGTGCGGGCGGTGACGTATTTCAGATCGGCCTTGAAATAGAGCACTTCTGAAACCGGCACGAGTAGCAGCCGGCCGCGCTCATGACAGGAAAGATGCGTCCGCCCGGTGCCCCGCACCTCACGGCCGATCGTTGAGAGCAGCGCCGCATCCGGCGGCGGCCCGCCGGGGATTTTCTGCAGCGCCGTTAGCAGACGCTGGGTGCGCACCGGTTTGAGCAGATAATCGAGCGCATTCAGATCAAAGGCCTGCACCGCGTAATTGTCGTAGGCCGTGGTGAAGATGACGGCCGGCGACTTCTCGAAACTGCCGAGATGACCGGCCAGCTCAATGCCATCCATGCCCGGCATACGGATATCGGCGAGCACAACATCGACCGGATACTGGCGCAGAAAAGCCAGCGCCTCCAGCCCATTGCCGGCTTCGCCGACAACTTCGGTCGCCAGCTGGATGGCAATATCGCCGAGCAGCACGCGCAAGCGCTCACGCGCCAGCGGCTCATCGTCGACAATCAGTATTTTCAGCGGCTTTTCTGGCGGCATGGCAGGATGATGCGAACCTCATAATGATGGTCGCCCGCTTCAATTTCCAACCGGGCTTCCAGATCGTAATACAAGGCGAGCCGTTCGCGAATATTGAGCACCGCCATCTGGTTGCCGGCGGCATGCTGGAGCTGACCGGCGGTCGGGTTGGCAATGGCGATGGCAAGTTCGGCACCGCGCTGTTCGATGCTCACCCGCACCGTGCCGCCAGCCGGCGCTGGCTCGATACCGTGATAGACGGCATTTTCCAGCAAGGGCTGGAGCATCAAGGGCGGAATCGGCAAATCAAGCGAAACTGCGCCAATTTGCCAGTCGACCGCAAGACGCTCGCCCAGGCGCAGCTTTTCCAGTTCAAGATACTGCTTGGAGAGGGCGATTTCATCAGCCAGGCTGACCAGTTCAGCCGGATCGCGCATAGCTGCCCGGAAGAGATCAGAAAGTGACTCGAGCGCCTCTTCGGCCTGCTGTGGCCGGGCCCGGATCAAGGCCAGCACGGCATTCAGCGAATTGAACAGGAAATGCGGCCGGATGCGCGCGTTCAAGGCCGCCAGCCGCGCTTCGGCTTGGGCCGGGAAAAAAGCACGGGAACGCAGCTCAAAATAGGCCAGCATGATGCCCGCCGCCGCCAGCGCCAGTAGCGCCGCCCGCCAGACGCTGCCAGCGTCGCCAACAGCGAGCGACTGCCAATAGCCGTAAAGACCAAAAGCCAGGCCCCCGGTCAGCAGCAAAACAACCGCCTGCCCGGTACGCAGCGGCAGACGCCACAAGGCATCACGCAGTAGCGCCAATAGCCCGAGACAGAGCAGCAGCCAGGGCTCGACAACCGCCGCCAATTCAACATAGCGCCCGAGCCAGCCGGCCAGATCGGGCGACTGCGCCAGCGCGGCAAGCAGCGCCAAAGCGTTGATGCCGAGCAAAATACGCAGCATGACGCCAAAATTACGCCAGTCGGGCAGCGGATGTGTCGCGGGAAAGTGCCGTATACTTGTCATTCTTTGTGCGAACCTTCGTTTATTCGTCGCTTAATCACTCAATTCTAGACCAAAGTCATGACTTCCAACGCCACGCAATACACTTGGGCCGGCCGTTTCTCCGAGCCGGTTTCCGATCTCGTCAAACGCTATACCGCTTCAGTCGATTTCGACCAGCGCATGTGGCGTCAGGATATTCGTGGCTCGCTCGCCCACGCCAAGATGCTGGCCAAGCAAGAAATCATTAGCAACAAGGACTTTACCGATATCGAACGCGGCATGGAAATTATCCAGCGGGAAATCGAAAGCGGTCACTTTTCCTGGTCGCTCGATCTGGAAGATGTTCATCTCAACATCGAAAAGCGCCTGACCATGCTCGTCGGCGATGCCGGCAAGCGCCTGCATACCGGCCGTTCGCGCAATGATCAGGTGGCGACTGACATTCGTCTTTACCTGCGCGATGCGATCGACGACATTCTCGAACTGATCAAGGTCTTCCGCTCAGCGCTGATTGATCTGGCCGAGAAAGAAGCCGCCACGCCGATGCCCGGCTTCACCCACATGCAGGTCGCCCAGCCGGTCACTTTCGGCCATCACATGCTGGCCTATTTCGAGATGTTCGGCCGCGATGCCGAGCGTTACGCTGATTGCCGCAAGCGCACCAACCGCCTGCCGCTAGGCGCGGCGGCGCTGGCCGGGACAACTTATCCGATCGACCGCGAATTCGTCGCCGCTGAACTCGGCTTCGACGGCGTTTGCGAAAACTCGCTGGATGCCGTTTCTGACCGCGATTTCGCCATCGAGTTTACCGCCACCTGCGCCGTGCTGATGATGCACATCAGCCGGCTATCGGAAGAACTGGTGCTGTGGATGAGCCCGCGCGTCGGCTTCATTCAGATCGCTGACCGTTTCTGCACCGGCTCGTCGATCATGCCGCAGAAGAAAAACCCGGACGTGCCGGAACTGGCCCGGGGCAAGACCGGCCGCGTTTACGGCCAGCTGATGTCGCTTCTGACCCTGATGAAGTCGCAGCCACTGGCCTACAACAAGGACAATCAGGAAGACAAGGAACCGCTATTCGACGCCGTCGACACCGTCACCGACACCCTGCGCATCTTCGCCGATATGGCCGGCGGCATCACCGTTAAGCCGGCCGCTATGCTCGCCGCGCTGACCCAGGGTTTCGCCACCGCCACCGACCTCGCCGACTACCTGACCAAGAAGGGCCTGCCTTTCCGTGACGCCCACGAAGCTGTCGGCCATGCCGTCAAAGCCGCCGAGGCCAATGGGGTCGATCTGCCGCAACTGACCCTGGAAGAACTGCGCGCTTTCTGTCCGCAAGTGGAAAATGACGTTTTTTCGGTGTTGACCGTAGCAGGGTCACTCGCCTCGCGTAACCACATCGGCGGCACCGCCCCCGAGCAGGTGCGGGCGGCGATTGCCCGGGCCCGTCAGCGCCTCTAATCGATGATCAAAAAGCTCGGCAAATACGAGCTTTTCAAGAAGCTCGGCGAGGGCGCCTCCAGCACCGTTTATCTCGGTCGCGACCCCTTCGCCCAGCGTGACGTGGCGATCAAGGTCGCCACGCCGGAAATTCTCAGCGACCCAAGCAAGGGCAAGCTCTACACCAACCTATTCATCAACGAAGCCTCGCTGGTCGGCAAGCTCAACCACCCGCATATCGCCCAGATCTACGATGCGGTTGTGACCGAAAAGCTCTGCTATATCGTTATGGAATACGTTGCCGGCGGCACGCTCGAAGCGCATGCCCAGCCGGGCCATTTGCTGGTGGTCGACCGCGTTATCGAGCTCATTTTCAAATGCACCCGGGCGTTGGCTTTCGCTCACCGCATCGGCATTACGCACCGCGACATCAAGCCGGCCAACCTGTTAATCACCAGTGACGGCGAGATCAAAATCTCCGATTTCGGCGCCTCGATCACCAGTGACCATAATGATCGGACCCAGGTTTCCGGCATCGGCTCACCGGCCTACATGTCGACCGAACAAATTCTGGAGCTGACGCTTGATCACCGCACCGACATTTATTCGCTCGGCGTGGTGATGTTTCAACTCCTCACCGGCCACCTGCCCTTCGAAGCCAGCAATCAGTTCAATCTGGTCTACCAGATCATGCACAATGTGCCGCCAACACCCTCCAGCCTGCGCCCGATGCTGCCCCCGACGCTGGATAGAATTGTCGGTAAGGCGATGGTCAAGGACCGCGACAAGCGGTATCAGAACTGGGAGGATTTCTCCCACGATCTGGCCGAGGCCGTGCGCAACCGGCAATTACTGACGCCACGCGCCGAGTTTGCCGAGACGGAAAAATTTAACACTCTGCGCGTTTTGCCTTTTTTCCGTGAATTCAGTGATGTCGAGCTTTGGGCCGTACTCCGCTTCTCAAGCTGGCAGCGCGTTGCGCCGGGCACGATAGTCATGCGTGATGGCGAAGCGGGTGATTTCTTCTGCTTTCTCGCCGCCGGCGAACTCCAGGTGTGCAAAGACAACAAAACATTGAGCACTTTGCGCAAAGGCGACTGCTTCGGTGAGATGGCAGTCATCAGCCAGCACGCCCAGGTGCGCAGCGCCGACATCACGGCATTGACCAGTGCCGACATCATTACCGTGCGCGGCGAAGCCCTGCAACAAGCCAGCGAAAGCTGCCGGATGCACTTTTACCAAGGCTTTCTTGGCGTACTCGCAGCGCGCCTCTCGCTCGCCAACCAACGTCTCGCCGCAGTCCAGGCATAAAAAAACCCGCCATCTGACGGGTTTTTGCGATCAGTCAGAAATGAATCAGACCGTGGCCACGCCTTCCAGCATCTTTTGCAGTTCGCCAGTTTGGTACATCTCCTTGACGATGTCGCAACCACCAACAAACTCGCCCTTGATGTAAAGCTGGGGAATGGTCGGCCAGTTGGCGTATTCCTTGACGCCATTGCGGATTTCTTCGTCGGCCAGCACGTTGACCGTAGCAAAGTCATTGACGCCGCAAGCTTTGAGGACTTGCACGACGGTGGCGGAAAAGCCGCACTGCGGGAAACGGGCATCGCCCTTCATGTAAAGAACAACCGGGTTGGTGGTGACGGTGTCGTGAATGCGTTTCTGAACGTCGGACATGATTTCTCCAGATTAAAGATAAGCACCGCTGACACGGTCGATACCGGCCAGATCGGAATGAGTTAACGCCGCTTTGAACGCGGCAGAAGTCAATAAGTTCCGGCTCGCTGCACCTTGATCATAACCATGCTCAAAAAACAGCCAGCCGCCGGGCGTGAGATGCGCTGCGGCACCGGCAACAATCTGACGGATACAGGCGAGGCCATCGCCATTTACCACCTGATCTGTCAGCGCTATCTGCGGCTCGAAAGGCAGGCCGTTGAGCAACAGATGCGGGTCGCCAGCAGCAACATAGGGCGGGTTGGAAACAATCAGATCAAAAGATTCGCCAGCCAGATTTTCAAACCAGTCGCTCTGGCGAAAATCGATCTTTGCACCAAGTCGGCCGGCGTTGTTGCGGGCAACGGAAATTGCCTCATTTGACAGGTCGACCGCAGTAATCCTCGCTGCCGGGCACTCCAGCGCCAGCGAGATGGCGACAATGCCCGAGCCGGTGCCGAGATCGAGCACTTTAGGCGACGCCAGCCCCGACAATTTGGCCAGCGCCAGTTCGATCAAAACCTCGGTTTCCGGGCGGGGAATCAGCACATTGGGCGAAACCTGGAAAACCCGGCCGCGAAATTCGGCCTCACCGACCAGATAGGCCAACGGTTCACCCACTGCCCGACGGGCAACCCAGTCGGCAAACTGAGCGTGCGCCGGGGCAATCACCGGCGTTTCTGGCCGCGCCAGCAAATCAGTATGCGAGCAGCCGGTGGCGTATTGCAGCAGCAGGCGGGCATCGAGCCGGTCGATTTGCTGCCGTGCTGCGGTCAACGCCTCAAACAGGGTCATTTTTAGTTCTGCTCGGCGAGCTCGGCCAACTGGTCAGCCTGATGCTCGGCGGCCAGCGCGCCAAGCAGTTCACCCATATCGCCCTCCAGGATCGCGGCGATTTTGTAGAGCGTCAGGTTGATGCGGTGATCGGTCACCCGGCCTTGTGGGAAGTTGTAGGTACGGATGCGCTCGGAGCGGTCGCCGGAGCCGATCAGGCTTTTTCGCGTGCTGGCGATATGGCTTTGCTGCGCCCGCACCTGCACATCCTTGATGCGCGCCGCCAGCACCTTCATGGCCGAGGCCTTATTGGCGTGTTGCGAGCGGCCATCCTGACATTCGGCAACGATGCCGGTCGGAATGTGCGTTACACGCACCGCAGAATCGGTCTTGTTGATGTGTTGACCGCCAGCTCCGGAGGCGCGGTAGGTGTCGATGCGCAGATCGGCCGGGTTGAGGTCAACATCACCAACCTCATCAACCTCCGGCATGATCGCCACGGTGCACGCCGAGGTGTGGATACGGCCCTGGGTTTCGGTTTCCGGCACGCGCTGGACGCGATGGGCGCCAGATTCAAATTTCAGACAGGAATAGGCGCCCTGACCAGCAACCCGGCAGATCACCTCACGATAACCGCCGAGGTCGGATTCGTTGGCCGAAATCACCTCCACCTGCCAGCGCTGGCGCTCGGCAAAACGGGTGTACATGCGAAACAGGCTGCCGGCGAATAAGGCCGATTCGTCGCCGCCAGTGCCGGCGCGAATTTCGAGAAGGACGCTCTTTTCATCATTCGGGTCACGCGGCAGCAATAGCTTTTGCAGCTCGATTTCAAGTTCGGGCAGGCGAACCTTAACCGCCGCCATTTCTTCAGCAGCGAACTCGCGCATATCGGGCTCGGAGAGCATTGCTTCCGCTTCGGCGAGATCGTTTTCGGCCTGACGAAAAGCATTGAACTGAACAACGACCGGCTCCAACTCGGCCCGCTCGCGGGTAAGTTTGCGGAACTGATCCATGTCATTGGCCACACCGGGGGCCGACAGCATGCGGTCGATTTCATCGAGGCGGTCGACCAGCAGATCGAGTTTTTGGCGAATGGAGGATTTCATGGTGACCAGAGACAAGCGCGCCCGCAGCGGGCGCTACTCGCCGGAGTGAAGGTGAAAGAGGCGCGCTACCGTCGCCTGCAACTCGGCGCGCTCGGCGCCTTCAGCTAGGTTGAGCGCCTGGGTCGGGGCATGCAGGAATTTATTGGTCAAACGCTGCGACAGATGTTCGAGCACTTTTTCAGCCGGCTCGCCCTTGGCCAGCAACTTCATGGCGTGCTCGATTTCATGACGGCGCATACGTTCGGCCGAGTCGCGCAGGGAACGAATCACCGGCACGGTATCGCGCGCCTGCAGCCAGCCGATAAAGTCCTGGACACGGCTGGTAATGATGGTTTCAGCCTCGACCACCGCGGCCTGTCGGGATTCGCGACCGTTTTCGACCACTTGCGCCAGATCATCGACGGTGTAGAGAAAAATATCGTCCAGCTCGCCGACTTCTTCTTCGATATCGCGCGGCACCGCCAGATCAACCATGAACATCGGCCGATGCCGCCGCGCCTTGACGGCGCGCTCAACCATGCCCAGACCGATGATCGGCAGCGGGCTGGCGGTGCAGGAAACGATAATGTCGTGCTGGGCCAGATGCTCGCCCAGTTCGTCAAGTCGGATAGCCGCGCCATTAAAGCGTTCGGCCAGGGCGCGACCGCGCTCCAGCGTGCGGTTGGCGATGGTGACCTGCTTCGGCTGATGGGCGCAAAAGTGGGCGGCGCAAAGTTCGATCATTTCGCCAGCACCAATGAAGAGGATGCGCTGCTCCTCCACCGAGCCGAAAATCCGCTCGGCGAGATGCACGCCGGCGGCGGCCATCGAAACAATATTGGCGCCAATCGCCGTCGTGCTGCGCACTTC
>JBBSCQ010000043.1:0-25580 GCA_038250105.1 Burkholderiales bacterium
CTTCAATAATTTCGCCGCTCAATCGTGATGCAACCGAGCTATGTTCAACCGCGTCACGGTATTGCCCGCTTAGGGTATCGAGCGCGACGAAGACGTAGAACGTCACGACAAACAAAGGCAAGGCGACAAGGATGTGCCCAAAGGTGACCAGCTGCAGGAAAGAGCGCGGATAGTGTTTCATGGCCGCCATCGTATGTCAGACGACGGTTGAGCAAAAGTGTCGGGGGTGGACGACAGCTTTCACGGCAGCGCCAAACGCCGACTATCCGTCATGCGTTGTCGGCCAGGCGATGCAAATGCAACAAATCTAACCCTTGAATTATTTGCGGAGGTTCACCATGAATCCAAGAAAACTGCGTTTGAGAACCCTGATTGGGCTCTCGATCGCCCTGGCCAGCTTTTGTGTTGCTGCCCAAACTGCCACGACAGAACCGCCTCCGGGCCGTCTGCTGGCATCCAACTGCTTCCAGTGCCACGGTTATAACGGCAAGTCGAGCATTGGTTTTGAACGCCTAGCCGGCAAATCGTCCTCGGAGATTTACAAGGAAATGGCCGAGATGCGCAGCAAGTCCAAGCCAAAAATGATGGACATGCATGCTCACGGCTATACCGATGCGCAGGCCCGATTGATCTCGGACTACCTGTCCAAACAACGTTAATCGAGAGCGAGGAACCCTATCATGAATCGTCGTGATTTTTTCCGTCTGGCCAGTGCGGCCGGCATTGGCGCCTCTGCTATCAGTTGGGCAGGTCTGGCTAGCGCGGCTACGCCAGCCCAACTCGGCACAGTGCCTTCCAACACCGGCATTAAAGGTCGGGTTGTGGTTATTGGCGGCGGCATGGCCGGCGCTACCGTAGCCAAATATCTCCGCCTTTGGGGTGGCACTGGTGTCGCCGTCACACTGGTTGAGCGCGAAACCGCCTATACCTCAAATATTCTCAGCAACCTGGTCCTCAACGGCCAGCGCACGATAGCCTCACTCCAGTTCGGCTATACCAACCTGGCTAGCCGCTATGGTGTCGGTCTGGTTAAAGGCGATGTCGTGGCGATTGACTCGGTTGGCCACAGCATTACTTTGGCGGATGGCCGGAAAATCCCCTATGACCGTCTGGTTGTGGCGCCAGGGATTGAATTCGACACCATCGCCGGCCTTGAACTGCCGGCAGCGCAAGCCAAGGTGCCGCATGCCTGGCAAGCCGGACCACAAACCACGCAGTTGCGCAATATGCTCACAGCGATGAAACCTGGCGAGGTATTTGCCATGACCATCCCGGCCAAGCCCTATCGTTGCCCACCCGGGCCATACGAGCGCGCTTGTGTTGTGGCTGATTGGCTCAAAACAAACCGGCCAGGCTCCAAGGTTATTGTGCTCGACGCCAACCCGGGCATCATTGCCGAGCCGTTGGCCTTCGCGAATGCCTTTGATGTCGTGCATAAGGGCGTTATCGAATATCACCCCGGCGTCAGCATCAGCAGTATTGATGCATCGACAATGTCACTCAATACCAGCCTCGGTAACCTTAAAGCCAAGGTGATCAACGCCATTCCGGCGCACAAGGCCGGTAAGGTTGTGACGAGCAATGGTCTGGCCAATGTCGCCGGTCGTTGGGCTGGGGTTGATGTCCTGACCTATCAGTCAACTGCAGCACCGGGCATCCACGTCATCGGTGATTCTGCGGCAACGACGCAACCAAAGGCCGGCCACATCGCCAATCAGGAAGCCAAGATTTGCGCTGATGCCATTGTTCGACTGCTCGCCGGACGTAGCCCGGACCCTTCACCGATCACCAACTCGGCGTGCTATTCGCCGATCACGGCAACGACAGCCTCCTGGTTGACTGCTGTGTTCGCTTACGACCCGGTCAGCGCCAGCATGCAACCGGTGCCCGGTGCTGCAGGTGAAGCCGCAGGGCGGTCAACGGAGAACTACAAAGAAATGGTCAAGTGGTTTAACACCTTGATGGAAGACAGCTTCGCCTAAAGCGCTGCAGGCGGGTTTGTGGCACCGCAGCTTTGGCCATAAACCCGCTATTCCAAAGGAGAATAAATGCTTTACAAGCCTGATGTTTTGAAACTTTCAGCTGGATTTACGCTGTTGGAATTGCTTGTCGTTGTCGCCATTATTGGCCTGCTGGCCGCCTATGTTGGCCCACGCTACGTCGCACAACTTGGCAAGTCCGAAGTAACGGCAGCACGGACGCAGGTCGAAGCCTTGGCCCGCGCTCTCGAATCTTACCGACTGGATAACGGCAACTACCCATCATCCGAGACCGGATTAAATGCGTTGCGCACTCGCCCGGCCAATCAACCGCGCTGGAACGGCCCTTATTTGCAGAAGGAAGTTCCGGTCGACCCCTGGGGCAACGCTTATGTCTATCGCCTCACCAACACCGGCGGTCGCGACTTCGAACTGCTTTCCTATGGCCGCGATGGCCGCCCCGGCGGCACCAGTGAAAACGCGGATATCCGTTACTGAACAACGATGAATTTCGCGATCCGAGCCATCGGCCCGCACGGTGTGGAAACTTTGCACATCGATGCCGCCAACCAGGAAGATGCCGCCCGCCAGATGGCGAGCCGCAACCTGCGCCCACTGTCTATCAAGGCAGCGGAGAAGCCCGCCTGGCAAATCGGCATCGCCCAACTGACGCGTCAAGCCCAGCCATCTTTCGACCTGCTGCTTTTTAGCCAGGAATTGCTCGCCCTGCTCGAAGCCGGGCTGACCCTGACTGAATCACTCGATGCTTTGCAGGAGAAAGAACGGCGGCCGAGCGTTGTCGCTGTCTTTGACGCCTTGCGCGGTCGACTCGGCGAAGGGCAGCGTTTTGCTGCCGCACTGGCGACTCAGCCTGAGATTTTTCCGCCGCTTTATTGCGGGCTGATGCGCGCGGCTGAGCGCACCGCCAGCCTCGATAACTCGCTGGCCCGCTATATTGAATATCGCAGCCGGATCGACATGGTGCGCCGGCATCTGATCCAAGCGATGATCTACCCGGCTATTCTGTGTGGTGTTGGCTTGGTCGTTAGCCTGTTTCTTCTCGGCTACGTCGTACCGAGCTTCGCCAGCGTTTACCAAAGCTCGGGCAAGGACATTCCGCTCGCTTCGCAGCTCTTGATGCAATGGGGCCGCTTTGTCGCTGACCACGGTCGCTTGCTCGGGGTGGTCGGACTGGCGCTGGGCAGCATGGTCATCGGCTTATTTCGCAGCGCGCACTCCCGGCGCATCATGGGCGCCTGGATTTACGAACAAGTGCGTCGCCTGCCTCGCCTTGGCGACATGCTGCAGACCTTTGAACTGGCCCGGCTTTACTTGGCGCTGGGCACGCTGTTGGCCGGCGGCTTGCCGATTTTGCTCGCTCTGCAATTGTGCGATGGTTTGGTGACCAGCCGAACGCATCTCGCCCTGCAACAGGCGGCGCGGCGCATTCGCGAAGGGCAACCGGCTTCGGTCGCCTTTGAAGAGGGCCGATTGTGCACGCCCGTAGCGCTGCGCCTGATGCGTGTCGGCGAGCGCACTGGGCAACTGGGTGACATGCTGACCCGCGCCGCCCGCTTCCACGATGGCGAGATTGAGCGCTTCATCGCCCGTTTCACGCGCAGCTTTGAGCCTTTACTGATGGCGGCCATTGGCCTCGTCATCGGCGGCATTGTTGTGCTGCTTTACATGCCGATTTTCGATCTGGCCGGGAGCTTCCAATGAATGCTCGGACAGCAGTGGAGGCCAACGGCGACTGGCTAAATGACTACCCACCAGCCTCGCTGCCGCTACTCCACCGGCTTATCCCGGCGTTTGACAAATTACCGCTGGCGGCGGCCCTTGACCGCCGTTGCGTCCTATTCCGCGAGAATGCTGCGGTAGACCGCTTTTTTGGGGTGATTTCCGAAGCGCAAAACATCAACCTGCAGCGCTGGGCCGAGGGCCGCGTCGGCGAACCGGTTATCTGGCATCTCGCCACGGATGACGATCTCAATGCTTGGCTGAACAAACAGGCAGAAGGTACGCGCCAGCTGGCGGCGCCAGAAGCGAACGATCTCCTTCATTCTACCGAGCACCTGCCGGACGAAGCCTTGTCGCTGAGTCAGATTAGTCAGGAAACCAGCCCGATTGTTCGCTTGGTCAACGCGACCTTGCACGATGCCTTGCGCCTTGGCGCGAGCGACATCCATCTCGAGTCGAGCAGTAGCGGTCTCGATATTCGCTACCGCATCGATGGCGTGCTCGAAAAAATACGCAGTGTGCGTGGCACCGATGTCGCCCAACAAGTGATCTCGCGTCTCAAGGTGCTGGCTGAACTGGACATCGCCGAAACCCGTATTCCGCAGGATGGACGATTGGCCGTCCGCCTTGACAAGCGTGATCGGCGAATTGATCTGCGGGTTTCCATTATGCCCAGCATGCATGGCGAAGACGGCGTACTGCGTATTCTTGATAAAAGTGCGCTGATGCTTGGCGAGCAAGCCTTGACGCTGGAAGGCCTTGGGTTTTCGACGACGGACATGGCGCGTCTGCGCAGTCTGGCCGCCGAGCCTTACGGCATGCTGCTGGCCAGCGGTCCGACTGGCAGCGGCAAAACTACCTCGCTCTACGCCGTACTCTCGGAAATTCACGATGGCCGGGAAAAGATCATCACCATCGAAGACCCGGTTGAGTACGAGTTGCCAGGCATTCTGCAGATACCGGTCAACGAGAAAAAAGGCCTCAGTTTCGCCCGGGGCTTGCGCTCCATCCTGCGTCACGACCCGGACACCATTATGGTCGGCGAAATTCGCGACCGCGAAACGGCAGAAATCGCCATTCAATCAGCCTTGACCGGGCATCGTGTCCTTTCAACGCTGCACGCCAATCATGTCTTCGATGTTTTTGGTCGCTTCAACCACATGGGCATCGATCCCTATTTGCTGACCTCGGCAATTAGCGGCGTCTGGGCTCAACGCCTGCTGCGCAAACTCTGCCTGGCTTGCGCCCAGGCATCAGCACCGAACCAGCAAGCAATGGATGAACTACAAATTTCCCACGAAGGATCGCCCGCCGGCTTCAAAAAAGCCGTTGGTTGCCCATCCTGTCGCGGCACCGGCTATCGGGGACGCAGTGCAATTGTCGAGATCCTGGCCCTCGATGACGCACTGCGTACCCTGATAGCCCAACGGGCGCCGATCAACGAAATCCGTGCTGCCGCACGTGGCCAAGGAACGCGCAGCCTGCGTGACGCCGCTCTCGATCTGGCCAGACAAGGCCAAACTTCGCTCGATGAGGTGCGCCGTGTCACGGCCCGTCACTAATTTTCTTTCCCTTTCAACTTGGTTGGAAAAACGCGGTCACCTAGATATTGGGCGCACTCAGCTCACTTTGCGAGATGGCAAGAGCCAAACTTGCCAGTCATTGCCTCAGCCGCTCCGCTCCAGCCTGCCAGCCAGTGATCAGTTGGCAACTTTGCGTGCGGCCCTTGAAATGTTGTGCCGCACGCTACCGGCTGGTCGGCGGCATCTGGACATCACGATCAGCGATAGTCTGGCCCGCTGCTGGATTCTCGAACGCTTGCCTGGCCTCGCCACACTGGCGGAAATTGAAGCGCTGGCAGCGGTTCAAATGCAACAGCTATATGGTGATAGCGCGGATGCTGCGGCGCAATGGGCGCTGCAGATTGATGTCACACCATTTGCCACACAGTGGCCAGTCATCGCCCTACCCAAGGCCTGGCTTGACCTATTGATCGAGATCACGGCGGCACGAGCTTGGCGGATCGGCAAGATCCAGACCCGTTTTGTTGCTAGCCTTAATGAGCAGCGGAGCAATCCTTTCCGGCCAGAGAAAAATTCGGTCTATGCCCTGGAAACGCTGGATGGACTGACCATCGGCATCCGTACGGCTCGCCAGTGGCTGGCGCTGCGCACCCATCCGCCACTTAATTTGCTGGGCGCCGATCTGTTGGCCATGCTGCGGCGCGATTGCGCTGCAGCCGGTGTGCGTCTCGATGATCTCCGTATTCACAGCTTGACTTGCCCGCTCGGCGTTGAGGCTGGAGTGGGGGCAGCATGAAACTCAAGATCGACTTTGCCCCAGTGGCGCCAGGAAAATCTTCAATTCGCCTGGGCCTTGGCAGCATTCTGCTCGCCCTCTTACTCGGCATCGCCTGGACGATGACCAGTGAAACCGAAGCGGGCTTGCCACAAAACCAGACCTTGATACCGAGTGAGGAAGAAGTGCAAGCCATCAATAAAGCAATCGATGAACTCAACTTCCCCTGGCTTGAGGTACTGACGTTGGTTGAAACTAGCGTCGACACTAGCTTACGGATCACCCAATTTGACGCCGATGCTCGCGAGGGCCGCTTGGTCCTCCATGGCGAAGCTCGCGACAGCCGCGCTGTCCTCGAACTTCCTTCCCGCTTACGCGAGAGCGCGACAGTAAGCGATGCGCGTGTCACCAGCCAGAGCCCGGCGAACCGTACTGATGCCACGAGTTTCCCGATCCGTTTCGCCCTTGAGGTGACATTCCGCTCGGGCAGTGGGGAACAGCCGTGAAATCAATCACCTGGCTCGATCTGCGGCTAATGCTTACCCGCCAGCCCGGCATCGCGTTGTTGCTTTGCCTGCTGGTTGTGGCGGCTGGTTGGTTGCTGGCACACCCAGCACAAACCCAACCCGCAGAGATGTCGGCTGGCCTTGACCCGGCCCGCCTTATTGCCGCCCAGCGTAGTTTTCGCAGCTTGCTGATTCCACCGGCAAAACTGGCCGCCGCCCAGCAGGCACTGCTCGACGCTGCCGCCAGACAGAACCTGAGCATCGGCCAGGTGGACTACAGCAAGGAAGTGGATGCCACCGGCGGATTTTCTCAAGTCAGCATGCGCCTGCCCGTCACTGGCCGTTATGGCGACATTCGCGCTTTTCTTGAAGGCACGCTGACGGACCAGCCCGCTTTCTCGCTGCGCCATCTCGGTATGCAACGGAATACGACAAGCGATGTCGATTTGACGGTCACCGCGACGTTGACCGCGCAGTTTCTCGTTGGGGAGCCCATGCGATGAATAAATATTTTTTGTTGCTGCTCGCTGCTGCGCTATCGCTGAGCCTCGTCATTGGTGCTGACAAGCCGGTGGCAGCAGTCGTTTCGACAGCGCAAGCAGTCGATACCAGTCGAACGGTGGCGATTCGCCATCTGCAGCGCAAAAGTAAAACGACGGAGCTCACCAACCCAACCGTGCGTGATCCGTTTATGAGCCCGACACAAAATGCGACGGTGGCAAATGATTCACCCGCCTACTCACCGCCGGTAGTCATCCAGACAGCCCCCGCCTTCGCTGCTTTTAAGGTGCTGGGCAAACAGGAGGATGACGAGGGCTGGGCTGTATTTATCGGCGAACCAGGCAATCAGGGAAAAGTTTGGGTTGTGCGAGCCGGCGAGTCTTTCGATGAGCACTATCGGGTTAGCAAGTTGGCCCCCCCCGTTTTGGTCATTAAAAACAACCGTAGCGGCAAGAGCAAGACCTTCGATATCGGGAAAGACGAGGAATGAAAAAATACGCATCTTGGCGAGCGATCCGATGGCTGACGATCGCCATTTGTCTGGCCTCATTCCTGGCGGCTTGCGCGACACGCTCACCGGCCCTTCGGGAAGGGCAGGATCTAATGGCCCAAGGCCGGCTAGAGGAAGCATTGGTTCGTCTGGAGTTGGCCCTGCAGGAGAACCCGAACAACGCCGAAGTTCGCCTTGCTGTGGCACAAACCCGTGAAAAGTTGCTGGCCCGGCAGGTGCAGCAAATGCAGGGCCAATTGCAGCAAGAGGCGAAGCGCCCGGCCGATGAAACGCCACCCCAGCGCCTGCCAGAAAAAACGCCGCCAAGCGGACTCGACAAGACGATCAACGTTGATTTCAAGGAAGCGACCTTGAGCCAGGTCTGTCAGGTGCTGTTTCGCACCGCTGGACTTAACTTTATTTTCGACAAGGATGTTCGAACCGATCAGCCGATCAGCATCATGTTGCGTCGTACGGCGGTGCGCGATGTGCTCTCGTTAATCTTGTTATCGCAACAACTGGAACAGCGCTTCATCAACCCGGAAACGGTGATGATTTACCCCAACACGCCGGCCAAAGCGAGGGATTATCAGCCGCTAAGCGTACGTAGTTTTTATTTAACTAATATTGACGCGAAGACGGCAGCTGCGACACTGCGCACTATTCTCAAGGCCCGCGACCTGGTCAGCGATGAGAAGCAAAATGTGGTGGTAATGCGCGACACGCCAGAAGCAATTCGTATGGCAGAAAAGCTGCTAGCGGTGCATGACATGCCTGAGCCGGAAGTTATGCTTGAGGTTGAAGTGCTCGAAGTCAAGCGCAGCCGCTTACAGGAACTTGGGCTGCTCTGGCCGGGGCAACTGACGCTCACCCCACTGGCTTCGACGGCTGGCGGCCCGGTGACATTGAAAGATTTAATCAACACGACGGCGACGACGCTGGGGACGAATGGCCCCTCATTGACGATCAATGCCCGGGCTGAAAACGGCGATACCAATTTGCTGGCCAACCCACGGATAAGAACGCGCAACCGGGAAATCGCCAAGATCATGATCGGTGACCGGGTGCCCAATATCACCACGACCTCGACTGCCACAGGTTTCGTCGCCGAGTCGGTGCAATACATCGATATTGGCTTGAAACTAGATGTTCAGCCGACGATTTATCTCGACAACGAAGTCGCCATCCGCATTGCTCTAGAGGTAAGCAATATCGTTAGCCAGGTCCAGACCAAGTCGGGGACGCTGGCCTATCAAATTGGCACGCGAAACGCGTCGACCGTACTCCGCCTGAAAGATGGTGAAAATCAGGTGCTAGCTGGCTTGATTAGCGATGAAGAACGTTCGAGTGGCAATAAAATTCCTGGTTTGGGCGATCTGCCGATTATCGGGCGGCTGTTTGGCAGCAAACGCGACGAGGGGGCAAAAACCGAACTGGTGCTCTCCATCACGCCCCGCTTGATCCGCAATAACAAGCGGCCGTCAATCGAACAAACCGAATTCAGCATCGGCCCGGAATCCGCCATGCGTCCCTCGGCCCCCGATATGTCGGCTTTCACTGAAATCGTGCCGGTCACTCCAGCGCCGGCAGTGGCGCCTACCCTTGGGCGGCCGTGAAACACCGCCAGGGCTTCACGCTGATTGAAATGATGGTCACGCTGGCCATCATTGCGGTGTTGGCCACGCTAGTTGTTCCGGTGGCGCAAATCAGTGTGCAGCGGGCTAAAGAACAGGAATTACGTCTCGCGCTTAAGGAAATCAGAAACGCTATTGATGCCTACAAACAAGCCAGTGACGAGGGGCGTATGACGCGAGACAGCAACGCTACCGGCTACCCGGCGACATTGCAGGTGCTGGTCGATGGGGCTGATGACGGGCAAAAATCGAAACGACAAAAAATTCGCTTTTTACGCCGGTTACCACGTGATCCGCTATTCCCGGATAGCTCGGTCGACGCCGCACAAACCTGGACTCTGCGGAGCTATGCCAGCGAAGCCAGCGAGCCGAAGGAAGGCGCTGATGTTTATGATGTTTATTCACGTTCACCGCATTTGGGGCTGAACGGCGTGGCGTACAAGGTCTGGTGATGGCGCGCGGCTTTACCTTGATCGAACTGCTCATCGTACTGGCCATTATCGCCTTGCTATCCGCACTGGTGCTGCCGCGTTACACCCAATACGTCGAGCGAAATCGCGAAGCAGTCCTTGCCGCCAACCTTCGCCAAACGCGTGATGCACTGGAACAGTTTCATGCCGACCGGGGACGCTATCCGGACAGCCTTGACGAATTGGTCGTCAGGCGGTATCTGAAAACACTACCTTTTGACCCGATCCTTGAAAGCAACCGGCATTGGTTGGCAAGTGAAGCGCCACCTCCGGCCGAGGGCAAAGTGGGCGACATCCACAGCGCCGCGCCGGGCATTGGCCGGGATGGCCGACGTTATTCGGTCTGGTAAAAATGGGGCGTATAACTTCCCGCCAAAACGGCATGATTTATCTGGCCCTGTTGCTAGCCGTGGCGCTGATTGGCGGGGTGTCGGCAGTCAGTCTGAAAGTAGCGCAAACCATCCAACAGCGTAGTGCAGAGGCCGAGTTGATCTTGATTGGCCTAGAGTTTTATCACGCCCTAAAATCCTACGCCGACGCCACACCAAACGGCTTGCCAAATACCCCGGAAAATCTTACAGAGCTCCTCAAAGACCCGAGATACCCCGGCGTCAAGCGCCACCTTCGGCGCATTTATTACGACCCGCTGACCGGCAAAGCCGAATGGGGAATTCTTCGTGGCCCCGATCAGCGCATTTATGGTATTCACAGCCTGAGCCGGAGCGATGTTTTGAAACAGGACAACTTTCCAGCGGAACTGGTTTATTTGACCGGCAAAGCGAAACATACAGATTGGGTATTTGCTGCCATTCCACAGCCAGAAATTCAAAACAAGTAATCCAGGGCTGTAGTGCCCCGTTGGTGGCAAAGTCCGATTGCTCAGTCCACACTTTCGCTTTGTGGTGTGTAGTCAAATTCGTCGGCTGACGTTGCCGAAAGTCGGGTTCAGAGAGATGACTTGAAGCCTGTGCTGCTGGCTTGGAGGATACGTTCCGCCGCCAGTACGCCACGATATTGCGCTTCTTCAAATAACGAAAAGCCGGAAAGATCAGCGTGCGCCAGTGTGATGCGCCGGCTGTGAAAACGGCTTAATTTTTCACGTTGACCGTAGAACAGGCTACCGGGCACCGGGCGCCGCATAGCGTGGCCGTTACGTAATATATCGAGGCGGGTGGTCAGGCGGCGAATGTCCGGGTGCACCCGTTCAAGTTCGGCCAGGATGCCTTCGGCCCAGGCGTGGTGCGGGGTTTCGAGCAAGAGGCGGCGACCTTCGGCGGGGGTGACGTCGTGCAGGGCGCGGTAGTAGGTGAAGACGGTTCCGCTCAGCTGGCGGCGAATTAGTTGATGCGTGGCGACGACGTAGCCGAGGCCGGGGCTGTCGTAGAAGACGTTGTCCCAGGCTGGTGGGGCGCCGTGGCGTTCTTCCGGGAAGTCAGAAAGATGCAGGTTGGCGGTAAGCCAGGGGGCGTAGTCACCAGCCAGAGCTGCCGCTTTTAGTTCGCCCGGCATGGCTGGCCAGACGCGGGGCAGGACGAAAGCGGGGGCGGCCCAGATAATTTGCCGGGCTTCGATGCGGATGGTTTTTGCCCCGAAAAGCACGTCGACCGTAGCATTCGACTTTCCTTCTTCAATCCGCCAGACCAGTGCGTTAGTCAGGATGCGTCCTTCGGCGCGCTGAGCCAGGCCACGCATCAGCCAGGCGTTGCCCTCGGGCGCGGTGAGGACGGCATCGTTGGCGGCATTGGCTGCTTCGCCGTTGCGGCAGGCGAAGTAATGCAGGCCGGCCCAGGCCGATGTTTGCTCGTAGGCCAAGCCGTAATCGTCGCGGCAGGCGTAGTTGGCCAGCCAATGCACGGTCGCTGCGGTGAAGCCGTTGTCGTTCAGCCATTGCCGGAAGGTGATGCGGTCGAGGCCACGCCAGGCCGGGTCGCGGCTGGACAGTTCCATCGGGATGGCGAAGGCGCGCCGGCCGTCATTGCCTTTGGCTTGTTTGAACTCCTCCATCCGCTGCTGGAAACGCTTTTGCTGGTCGCGCTCGCTGGTGTCGATGCCGCGATGCGGCAGCAAACCTTCGTCCCACAGACCGTTGCGATAGACCCGTTCCTGCGGCGTGGCACATAGATAGCGTTCGTCGTAAGTTGGTTTGCTCGCGCTCGGATCGCCTTGTAATACGCCGAGTTCGGCCAGTAGTTCGCGCACGGCCGTCGATTCGGCCGTCGGCAGTGGCAAGTAGTGGGCGCCCCAGGGATAGGCGACGAGCGGGCTTTGCCCGGCGCGAGAGTTGCCGCCGGGTTCGCTTTCTATTTCCAGTACTAAAAAGTCGTCGACCGCAGCATTGGCCAGTTTCCATGCGGCTGAGAGGCCGGAGATGCCGCCTCCGACAATCAGTACGCCCGTTCTACGGATTTCGCTGGGGGCGGGGAAGCCGCCTTCGCGCAGGCGATGGCCGAGGGTGTGCGACATGCCGAGCAATTCGCCTGGCGGTAGTGGGGATTTTCCGGTTGGCAGGCAGCCGGCGAGGGCTGCAGCCCCCACCGTGCTCAAAAAATCGCGGCGGCTAGTGCCAGCCTTTGGGTTTGTTGTGCTAGTCAAACTTTCGCAGCGACAGGCTGACGGAGAGTTGGGCGCCCAGCCAACCGAGGATCGCGCCGGCACCGGCTAGCGCCGCGATTTCGATCACGCCGGGGGGGCGCAGGCTGAAGCTGCCGCCGTAAAGCGCAGCCAGGTCACCGACCGGCCCGGCCAGCAGGCGCAGTGCGCCGCCAACCAGTAGCGCCGCGAGCAGGCCGCCAAGGGCACCTTGCAGGGCGCCGAAATAGTAGAAGGGGCGGCGAATGAAGGCGTCGGTGGCGCCGATCATCCGCGCCACTTCAATCTCGGCTGCTTGCGCCATGACCTGCAGACGGATGGTGTTGAAGGTGACGGCGACCAGCCCGGCGGCAAAAATGCCAGCGAGCATCCACAAGGCCAGCTTGCCCAGTTTGAGGAAAGCGTCGAAGCGCTTGACCCAGGCGGAATCAAGCTGAACATGGGCGACTTTCGGCCAGCCGGCAATTTCCTTGCGGAGAATTTCCAGCGCTGCCGGCTCGGCATTGGTTGGCTCGATAATAAAGGCGTCCGGCAGCGGGTTGCGCGGCAGGCTGGCGACGATTTCCGCCATCCCTTCATTGGCCTGCATACGTTTGAGCGCCGCTTCCTTGGGTACGAAGTGCCATTTGCCGGTCGCTGCCTGCTTGAGCCGGCTTTCAATCTCGCCAACGTCTTTTTTACTGGCGTCGAGATTCATGAACAGGCTGATTTGCTGCACGCCCGAGGCGCTTTGGCCAAGCTCACGCAGGTTGTCGAGCATGACGTAGCCAAAACCGGGCAGGGTCAGCGCGATGCCGATAACCAGCAGCGAAAGTAGCGTATTGAGCGGCGTTGCCCACAGACGCCGGAATGCCGCGCCCAGAGCGGCTCGGTGTTGGGAGAGCCAGGCGTTCATAACAATCTCCCGTGATCCAGACGCAGGACATTGGGATGGTAACGGTCGATCCAGTTCTGGTCGTGTGTGGCAACGACGACGGTAACGCCGACTTGATGGAAGGCGACGAAGAGTTCGAGAATTTCGGTGGCCGATTCGGTATCGAGGTTGCCAGTCGGCTCATCAGCCAGCAGCACGGTCGGTCGATTAACCACGGCGCGGGCGATGGCCAGGCGCTGCTGTTCGCCCCCGGAGAGGGCAATCGGTAGCGCCTTTTCCCGACTGAGCAGGCCAACCTTGTCGAGGGCGGCCTGGGCCCGGCGGATTGCTTCGCGGCGGGGTAGGCCGACGATCTGCAGGGGCAACAAGACATTGTCGAGGACGCTGCGGTCGAACAGTAGCTTCTGGTCCTGAAAGACCATGCCGAAATGCCGGCGCAGGTAGGGAATGGCGCTGCGGCGCAGGGCCGAAAGGTTTTGCCCATTGACCACCAAGCTGCCGGCGGTCGGCCGTTCAATCGAGGCGATCAGCTTGACCAGCGTCGTCTTGCCAGCGCCGGAATGGCCGGTGATGAAGACCATCTGCCCGGCGGTAATCTCGAAACTGACATCCTTGACGGCCTCATAGCCGCCGGGATAACGCTTGGTTAAATTGCTGGCAACTATCATTCGAAGAGTGCGTCGACAAAGTCCTTGGCGGAGAAGGGGCGCAGATCGTCGATCTGCTCGCCGACGCCAATGAAGCGGATCGGTTTCGGGCATTGCCGGGCAATCGCCGCAATGACGCCACCCTTGGCCGAACCATCGAGCTTGGTAACGACCAGCCCGGTGACGTGAATCGCCTTGTCGAAGGCGCGGACTTGTTGCAGCGCGTTTTGGCCAATGTTGGCATCGAGCACCAGCAGAGTTTCGTGCGGGCCGGTCGGGTCGAGCTTCTTGATGACGCGGCGGACCTTGGCGATTTCTTCCATCAGGTGCAGCTGAGTCGGCAGGCGGCCAGCGGTGTCAGCCAGCACGATGTCGATACCCCGCGCCTTGGCGGCGGAAATCGCGTCAAAAATTACGGCGGCCGGGTCGCCGTTGTCCTGGGCGATGACCGTGACGTTGTTGCGTTGGCCCCAGACTTCAAGTTGTTCGCGGGCGGCGGCACGGAAGGTGTCACCGGCGGCGAGCAGAACGCTCTTGCCCTGGCTCTGGTAATAATGGGCCAGCTTGCCGATTGAAGTGGTCTTGCCGGCCCCATTGACGCCGGCCATCATGATGATGAAAGGCTTGTGGCCGCTAACGTCGAGGGCTTGTTCAAGCGGCTGCAGGGTTTCCAGCAGCGCATTGGCCAAGGCTTTCTGAATGGCCTCCGGAGTGTCGAGTTTGTCGCGCTTGGCGGCTTTTTTCAACTCGTCGAGCAGGTGCGTCGTCGCCTCTATGCCGACATCGCTGGTCAGCAGCAGGCTTTCCAGGTCTTCGAGCAGTTCGTCATCAACCTTGCCGCGCGAAAAGAGGGCTTTGAGCTTACCGCCGAGCTGGGCGCGGGTCTTGGCCAGGCCCTTGAACAGGCGCTCACGCCAGCTGGGCGCGGCGGTTGCGGCCGATGCGGCAACCGGCGGGGTGGCCAGAGTCTCCGCCTTGGCGTCGGGGGCGGATTTTTTCAGGAAACTGAACATGGGGGAAGTGGTCTCAAGTCAAGCTGACAGGTGAGCGGCAAGCCGTTAAGATGCCGCTCGAATCGATGCAAAATTGATCCCGATTTTAGCAGAAAGACCTTTGAGAAAGCCCCGCTTCCCCATGCGACTAAGACAAGTAATCCCCTTTTTGCTCGCGCCCTGGCTGTTGACCGCAGCACAGGCCAATCCGTATGAAATGACGCTGCAAAATGGCATGCGCGTCATCGTCAAGGAAGACCGCCGAGCCCCGACAGCAGTGCAGATGGTCTGGTACCGGGTCGGCAGCATTGATGAGGTCGATGGTGGCTCCGGTGTCGCCCATGTGCTCGAACACATGATGTTCAAGGGCACGCCGAGCGTCGGTCCGGGCGAATTCAACAAGCGGGTTGCCGCTGCTGGTGGGCGTGACAATGCTTTCACCAGCCGCGATTACACCGCTTATTTCCAGCAGGTGCCGAAGGAAAAGCTGGAAGAAATGATGCAGCTTGAGGCCGACCGCATGCGTCACTTGAACGTCGATGCCAAGGAATTCGAGCAGGAAATCAAGGTGGTGATGGAAGAGCGCCGCATGCGCACGGACGATAATCCACAATCGAAGCTTTTCGAGCAGATGAACGCCGTGGCTTTTCAGGCCCACCCCTACCGCCGGCCGATCATCGGCTGGATGAATGATCTGGAAACGATGACGGCGGCCGATGCCAAGGTCTGGTACGACACCTGGTATGTGCCGAATAACGCTTACGCGGTGATTACCGGCGATGTTGATCACAAAGCCGTTTTCGCGCTGGCAGAAAAATATTATGGCCCACTTGAGGGCCACGCTCTGCCCTTGCGGCGGGCTCAGACCGAGCCGGCGCAGGAGGGCGCCCGTCAGGTGACCGTCAAGGCGCCGGCTGAGTTGCCGGTGCTGATCATGGGCTACAAGGCGCCGGTCTTGCGCGATGTCGAGAAGGACAGCGACCCTTACGCACTGGAGATGCTGACGGCGATTCTCGACGGCCATGACGCGGCGCGTTTCAACAAGAAGCTGGTGCGTGAAGACAAAGTGGCGCTCTCCGTCGGTATTGGCTACGACAGTACGGCGCGCGGTCCGGGCATGATCCATATTCACGGCAGCCCGTCGGAAGGCAAGACGGTGGCTGATCTGCAGGCTGCGATACGGGCCGAAATCGCCCGTGTCCAGAAAGATGGTGTCAGCGAGCCGGAGTTGAAGCGAGCCAAGGCGCAGTTGCTGGCTGGTGAGGTCTACAAGCTCGATTCGATGTTTGGTCAGGCGATGGAAATCGGCCAGACGGAGTCGGCCGGTATTCCTTACCAAAAAATTGACCGCATGCTGGAAAAATTGCAGCAGGTGACTGCGGCTCAAGTCCAGGCCGTGGCCAAGAAATACTTCACCGATGACACGCTGACCATTGGCGTGCTTGATCCGCAACCGCTCGACGGCAAACCGCGCCGTCCTGCCGTTGCTGTTCGCCACTAAGCACCATTAAACCAGAATCCGGTACTAGAAAATGACCCTAAAAAAGCTGTTGACCGTAGCAATCACCCTGCTCATCGCGCAAAGCGCGCTGGCCGGGGTAAAGATTGAACATTGGGTGTCGCCTTCTGGCGCCCGGGTTTATTTCATTGAAAGTCGCGTCCTGCCGATGCTCGATGTGCAAGTTGATTTCGCTGCTGGTTCGATGTTCGACCCAACCGGCAAATCCGGCCTCGCCGCGCTGACTCGGGGCGAGCTTGATCTTGGCGCCGCTGGCCGCGATGAAACCGCCATTGCCGAACAACTCGCCGACATCGGCGCAAACCTCGGCGGCGGTGCTGATACCGACCGCGCCAGCGTTGCCCTGCGCACGCTGTCGGCCAAGGACAAGCGTGAGCCAGCGCTGGAGATTCTCCGCGACGTATTGCACAAACCCTTGTTCGATGCCGCCATTTTTGAGCGGGAAAAGGCACGTACCATCGCTGGGCTGAAAGAAGCAATGACCCGCCCCGACAGCATCGCCGGCAAGGCTTTCTGGGTCGCTATGTACCCCAGCCATCCTTACGGTCAGCAAGCTTCACCGGAAAGCGTTGCGGCGCTGAATCGTGACGATTTGGCGGCCTTCCATTCGCGCTACTACGTGGCGGCCAATGCCAGCATTACGCTGGTTGGTGATATTTCACGGGGCGAAGCTGAAAACATCGCCGAATCAATCGCGCTTGGCTTGCCCAAGGGGGAAGCCGCCAGCCTGCCGCCAGCCCCTGCGCCGCCAAAGGGTAGCGTCACCAAGCTGCCGCACCCGGCCAGCCAGGCGCATATCTATATTGGTCTGCCGGCGATCGAACGTGGCAATCCGGACTATTTCCCCTTGCTCGTCGGCAACTACACGTTGGGCGGCGGTGGTTTTGTCTCGCGGCTGATGAAAGAAGTCCGTGATAAACGTGGCTACGCCTATAGCGTGTATAGCTACTTTGCCCCGCTGAAGCAGACCGGGCCTTTCCAGATCGGTCTGCAAACCAAGCGTTCGCAAGCCAAGGATGCAATCAAGGTGGCGCGCGATGTACTCGGTGGCTACCTCAAGGAAGGTCCAAGCGAGGAAGAATTGACCGCCGCCAAGGCCAACCTGACCGGCAGCTTCCCGCTTCGTCTGGACAGCAACAAGAAGCTGCTTGATAACACGGCGGCGATTGGTTTTTACGGCTTGCCGCTCGATTACCTCGACCAATATCAGGCCAAAGTGCAGGCGGTTACGGCTGATGAGATCAAACAGGCCTTTGCCCGTCGGGTTCGACCGGCTGACTTGATTACTGTGACGGTCGCCGCAGATTGAACTCGGTGCGCATCATCGGTGGCGCCTGGCGCCGCCGCGTCCTGAAGTTTTCCGATAGCGAGGGGTTACGGCCGACGCCGGATCGCGTTCGCGAAACCTTGTTCAACTGGCTCGGGCAGGAACTCGATGGCTGGCATTGCCTTGATCTTTTCGCCGGCAGCGGCGCGCTTGGTTTCGAGGCCGCTTCGCGGGGCGCGGCGCGGGTCGTGATGATCGAAGAAACGCCGCGCGTTATCGCCGCATTGCGCGAAAACGCCGAAATGTTGGAAAATCCGCCGCAAATTGAGATCATTCGCCGGGATGCGCTACAATATTTGGCTTCGACAAAAGCCAAGTTCGACCTGATCTTCCTCGATCCACCCTACAACAAAGGCTGGATTCCTCGCCTGGAGCCACTCCTTCCTGGCGTTTTGAACGAAGATGCTGTGGTCTACGTCGAGGCGGAGCAAAAAATAGAATCGCTCGGCGAGTGGCACACTGTGCGTCACGGCCGGGCGGGCGAAGTCCACTTTCACTTATTGCGGCGGCAGACGGCTTGAAAAAACTTGATCATCGCGTAGCAATCTACCCGGGCACTTTTGATCCGATCACCCTCGGTCACGAAGACTTGGTGCGGCGGGCGGCCAGCCTGTTTGATAAACTGATTTTGGCGATTGCTGAAAGCCCATCGAAGCAGCCGCGCTTTTCGCTGGCCGACCGTGTTGCGATGGCGCAGGAAATCCTTGCTGACGTCAAAAATGTCGAAATTGTCGGCTTCAATACCCTGCTTATGGATTTTGTGCACGAAAAGGGTGCCAAGGTCGTCGTGCGCGGTTTGCGCGCCATTTCGGACTTTGAGTACGAATTTCAGATGGCCGGTATGAACCGAAGCGTCTATCCCGAGGTCGAAACTGTGTTTCTGACACCGGGCGAGCAATACATGTTTATCTCCGCTACCATGGTGCGCGAAATTGCACGCCTCGGTGGCGATGTCAGTAAATTTGTTCAACCTTGTGTCCAAAAGCGCCTGCGGGCGACAACAACTTCAGTAAATTGAGAGAGGAAGTACAGCTATGTCTCTGATCATCACCGACGAGTGCATCAACTGCGACGTGTGCGAACCGGAATGCCCGAACGAGGCAATCTCCCAGGGCGAAGAAATCTATGTCATCGACCCTAACAAGTGCACCGAATGCGTCGGTCACTACGATGAGCCGCAATGTGTTCAGGTCTGTCCGGTCGATTGCATCCCGAAAGATGCCAGCAATGTCGAAACCGAAGATCTGCTTTGGGTCAAGTACGAAAAACTCACCGGCAACAAGCGCCCCTGAGCTTTTCCCGCCCCGCAAAAAACCCGCGGCAGTCGCGGGTTTTTTGTTGCCTGATTTCTGGCTTAAAGATGTCTTGAGCCCGCATTAGTCCTTTTTTGATCACTGCCATTGAAGTGATTTCGCACTTGCGCAGAACCCATTAATTAG
This sequence comes from Burkholderiales bacterium, assembly GCA_038250105.1. Lineage (GTDB taxonomy): Bacteria > Pseudomonadota > Gammaproteobacteria > Burkholderiales > Rhodocyclaceae > Azonexus. Next base: position 19,006 of record JBBSCQ010000043.1, read on the forward strand.
CTCATCAGGGTTTGCCGAGCTAAGTGACAGGCTCGTTATCGAGTAGTCGCTCGCATTCAGTCATCAACGATTCGGCGATCTCGGAATGGTAGTTCGGGTCGAGCGACTCAGTCATTTCGTGAGCGGTGTACAGTCCCGCTTCCCGGCTCAGGGTGGCGGCAATCTGCCGGGCCAATTGATCACTCAATGCCGATAAATGTCGGCGCTCATTGATCGCCAGTCGGCGTTTTGATCGCGCCAGCCAGTCGGCGGCAAGTGTTGCGCCCTGGGCTTCGCTAAGCCATTGCTCGTGTTCGTAATAAGCCGTCAAACGCTCGGCGGCGAGGGCAAAGATCAAGGCGATGCGTGTCCCGCGATCCGTCTCTGGCAAATCGGCTGTTTTCTCCCAACTCATGCTTACTTCCTTGAATTCAGCAATATGTGAATTTTGTCACTGCTGCGATTTTGATCTGACCATAAAGTAAGGGCACGGTTTAAACACTTGTTTTTGCCGCTTGGCTGGATGAGGTGCGCGTGAGGTGTGGAATGAATGGCCCGAATAATAAACGGAGTTTCGATGATCGGCGTGATCGGGAGGTCGGTCCGCCGAATGGTTGGCGCGAGCGTCGGCGTTCGGTTGAGCGGCGTATGCCGGAGGTTCGCGAGGTGCCATTTTCCGACTGGCTGGCCCAGTTTCGTGGCTATCTGGCGAAATCAACCTAAGAAGAGTGATCGGCCAACCAAAAGTCAGGCAATAAAAAGTCAGGCAATAAAAAGGCCCCATAGTGCAAATGGGGCCTTTTTATTGCCGAGACAGGTGTGAAGTACTTATTGCTCTTTCTCGTAGATTACGTCGGCGCGACGGTTTTCACTCCAGGACTCCTCGTCGTGGCCTTTCAACTTCGGTCGCGCTTCACCCAGTGTTTTCAGGCTAATCTGTTTTTCCGGCGCCCCATGGCTGACCATCGCTTGCCGTACATTTTCGGCGCGCTTCAGGCCGAGCCGGGCGTTGTAATCGGCCGAGCCGCGTTCGTCGGCATTGCCATCAATGCGCAAGCGGGATTGCGGATTCGCCGCCAGATAGCGGGCGTGTGACTGTAGCGCCGGATCAAATTCGCTGCGTACAGCGGCACTGTTGAGGTCGAAGTAAACACTCCGTTGCATCCGCAAGCCGGCGTGGTCCATCTTGATGCCGGTGTCAGTTGCTGGTTTAGATGCCGCTGTTGCCAATGCTGATGCCGGTAGCGGTGCCGCTGTTACAGCCGGGGCGTTCACCGTGGCCGGTTGGGGGGCTTGTAATTCGGCTGATGTTGCTTGTCCCAACAGGCTGGGGTTCACCTTTAGCGGGCCGCTTTGCGAAATGTTCTTGCTGGGCGGGATGTCGCGGGTTGAAGCGCAGGCGGCAAGCAGGGCAGAAAGCAGGAGAGTGGCTGGCAGGGAGGCGCGCATCTTGGTTTTCGGCAGCAAGGAGAATGTCGCATGATAGCCGCTTGAGTGATTGCCGAACAGCGCTGGATGGGACATTGCAGTGTCATTCAAGCAAGTCTTTAGTCTAAATCGAAATAAACAAATTCAAATTTTGTCTTTGTTGTTATAAAAGCGTCGGATAAATTGCGCCCTGTTATCGAACGAGGTGAACCATGTCCCAATTCCGCAATTCGCTTTCTGGTCTACTCCTGTCCTTGGTGGCTAGCGCGGCCATGGCCGACGTGACGCTGCTCAATGCGTCCTACGATGTGGCGCGTGATGTCTATAAAGATTTCAACCCGATGTTCCAGAAACACTGGAAACAGAAGACGGGCGAGACCATTGAGCTGAAACAATCGCACGGTGGCTCGACTAAACAGGTGCGGGCGGTGGCCGATGGGCTGGAGGCTGATGTGGTGACGATGAATCAGTCAAACGACATCGAGTTTCTCGCTGAAAAAGGCCTTGTGGCGAAAGACTGGGCAAAAAAATTCCCGAATAATGCTTCGCCCTATACCTCGACGATGGTGTTCATCGTGCGCAAAGGCAACCCGAAGGCGATCAAGGATTGGAACGATTTGGCGGCGAGCGGTATGCAAGTGATTATTCCGCACCCAAAAAACACCGGCAATGGCCGCAATAGTTACCTCTCGGCTTGGGCCTGGGCGCTCAAGCAGCCGGCTGGCAGCGATAAATCGGCGCAGGAGTTCGTCGCCAAACTGGTCAAAAATGCGCCATTGTTTGCCGCTGGCGGCCGTGATGCGACGACTACTTTCATGCAGCGCAAGATGGGCGATGTGTTGATTACCTTTGAGTCCGAGGCCGAGATGATCGCCAAGGAGTTCGGCAAGGGTGAGTTTGAGGTGGTTTATCCCAGCCTGACCATGCAGACTGAATTCCCGGTCGCCATTATCGATAAAGTGGTCGATAAGAAAGGGACGCGCAAGCAGGCGCAGGCTTATCTCGATTACTTGTGGTCGAAGGTGGGCCAGGAGAATGCGGCGCAGAATTACCTGCGGCCGCGTGATGCCGAGTTGCTGAAGAAGTACGCCGCATTTTTCCCGCCGGTGAAGACGTTTACCGTGGAAGAGGTGTTTGGCGGTGCCAACAAGGCGTTCGCCACTCACTTCAAGGATGGCGGCAGCTTCGACCAGATTTATCAAAGTAAATAAATGGCGACAAAAACGCATCGCGTGTTGCCCGGCTTCGGCCTGGCGCTGGGCTACACGCTGGTTTATCTCTCGATCCTGATCCTGCTGCCTTTGGGCGGCATGATATTGAAGGCGTCGGAGCTCGGTTTCTGGGCGATTATCGATATTGCGCTGGGCGAACGCTCGCTGGCCGCCTTTCGTGTCACCTTTGGCGCCTCCTTGCTGGCGGCTGCGGTCAACGCTTTTTTTGGCCTGATTGTGGCGTGGATACTGGTGCGCTATTCCTTCCCCGGCAAGCGCTTCGTCGATGCGCTGGTTGATCTGCCCTTTGCCTTGCCGACTGCCGTGGCCGGTATTACGCTGGCGACCTTGTATGCCGGTAACGGCTGGCTCGGGCAATACATCGAACCGCTCGGTTTCAAGATTGCCTACACGCCATCGGGCATCGTCGTGGCGCTGATCTTCATTACGCTGCCCTTCGTCGTTCGCACGCTGCAGCCGGTGATCGAGGATATCGAAACCGAGGTGGAGGAAGCGGCAGCCACCTTGGGTGCTTCCCGTTGGCAGACCTTCATCAAAGTGATTTTCCCAGCCATTTCGCCGGCCTTGTTGACCGGGTTTGCACTGGCCTTTTCGCGGGCCCTCGGTGAATACGGTTCGGTGATTTTCATCGCCGGCAACCTGCCGCTGATTTCCGAAATTACGCCATTGCTGATCATCTCCAAGCTCGAGCAATACGATGTGCTGGGGGCGACGGCGCTGGCCGTCGTCATGCTGGCGCTGTCCTTCGTTTTGCTGCTGGCGGTCAATGTGCTGCAATGGTGGACGGCGAATCGCCATAAAAACAGCGAGCCGCTCGAAGTGGTGGCAGCGCGCGCTAGCGGGGTGGCGGCATGAAATCAACTCGCGCCACACAAGAGCCGCGCTGGGTACGCTATACGCTGCTCACCATTGGCCTGGGCTTTTTGTTTTTCTTTCTGGCGCTGCCTCTGGTGGCGGTGTTTGCCGAAGCGCTGGCGCAAGGCGTGCCAATCTATCTGGAAGCTTTGAAAGAACCGGAAACCGGCTCAGCAATCTGGTTGACCGTCGTCATCGCACTCGCCGTGCTGCCCTTCAATATTGTCTTTGGCGTCGCGGCCGCCTGGTCGATTGCCAAGTTCGAATTTCGTGGCAAGGCGCTGCTCATTACCTTGATCGATCTGCCCTTCGCGGTCAGCCCGGTTGTTGCCGGCCTGGTTTTTATTCTGCTCTTTGGGGCGCAAGGGACTTTCGGGCCGTGGCTGGCGGAGCACGACATTAGGATCATCTTTGCGGTACCGGGGATGATCATCGCCACCCTGTTCATCACTTTCCCTTTCATCGCCCGCGAACTGATTCCGCTGATGCAGGCGCAGGGCAAGGAGGAGGAAGAGGCGGCGGTGTCCTTGGGTGCTTCGGGATGGCAAATGTTCCGCCGGGTGACGCTACCCAACATCAAATGGGGCCTACTGTACGGGGTGATTCTGTCGAATGCCCGGGCGATGGGGGAGTTTGGCGCGGTGTCAGTGGTTTCCGGCCACATTCGTGGCGAAACCAACACCCTGCCGCTGCACGTCGAAATCCTCTACAACGAATACAACGCGATTGGTGCCTTCGCCGCCGCGTCCATCCTCGCCTTGCTGGCGCTGGTGACACTGGTCGCCAAGACCATCGTCGAGTGGCGGATGAAGAAGGAAACCGACATGTTGAATACCGTATTAGCCCCCGAGAAAACCTGATGAGTATCGAAATCCGCAATATCTCCAAGCGCTTCGGCAATTTTGTCGCGCTCGACAACATCAATCTCAACATCCCGACCGGCGAACTGGTCGCCCTGCTCGGGCCGTCCGGCTGCGGCAAGACGACACTGTTGCGCATCATCGCCGGCATGGAAAGCCCGGATGCTGGCGAAATCATGTTCTCAGGCGCCGAGGCGACGCACCTGCACGCCCGCGAGCGCGAGGTTGGCTTTGTCTTCCAACATTACGCCCTGTTTCGCCACATGACGGTGTTTGAAAATGTCGCTTTTGGCCTGCGCGTCAAGCCGCGTAAGGAACGACCAAGCGATGCGGAAATCAAGCGCCGGGTGATGGAATTACTCGGTCTAGTGCAGCTTGACTGGCTGGCCGATCGATATCCCTCGCAGCTTTCTGGCGGGCAGCGGCAGCGCATTGCGCTGGCCCGGGCACTGGCAGTTGAGCCAAAAGTGCTGTTGCTTGACGAGCCCTTCGGCGCACTCGATACCAAGGTGCGCAAGGAACTGCGCCGCTGGTTGCGCCATTTGCACGACGACATGCACATCTCCAGCGTCTTCGTGACGCACGATCAGGAAGAGGCGCTGGAAGTGGCCGACCGGGTGGTGGTAATGAACCATGGCCGGATCGAGCAAATCGGTACGCCGGACGAGGTTTATTCCAACCCGGCCTCGCCCTTCGTTTATCAATTTCTCGGCAACGTCAATGTCTTTCACAGCCGCGTGCACGGCGGTTATGCCGAGGTTGAGCGCAACGGTGAGGTGGCCGAAAAAGCGACGGCTTTCGTCCGCCCACACGACATTGATATTGCCCACCACCCGCTCGATGATGGCTTGCAGGCCAGCGTGCAGCACGTGCATCCGATTGGCCCGCTTGTTCGCGTTGAGCTCAATCACAACAACGAGATAATCGAAGTCGAGCTGTCGCGTGAGCGGCACGAGGCGCTGCAGCTCACGGCTGGCCAGTCGGTCTGGTTCCGGCCGCGGCAGATGAAAGTGTTCGGTGCCGATGACTTGCCCCGGTCAACACCGGAAAAACAGGCATTTTTGTTCTGATCCAGATCGGGGAAGGGGGTCGGGGGTGGGTGATATAATCGGCGCCCATTTCGTGCGATCCAGCCCATCTCGGTGATTTTTACCCTCGGCATCAACCATCACTCTGCGCCGCTCGCCATCCGCGAGCGCGTGGCGTTTCATGCTGAAAAATTGCACGTTGCGCTGGCTGATTTGACACACAGTCCGTCGGTCAAGGAGGTGGCGATTCTCTCCACTTGCAATCGCACCGAAATTTACTGTTCGGCCGATACGCCGGAGGTAGTGATCGACTGGCTGGCCCAGTATCACCAGGTGGACCGCGCCGATCTGGCGCCCTATCTTTACACTCACGATCAGCCAGAAGCCATTCGCCATGCCTTCCGCGTTGCCAGCGGCCTCGATTCGATGGTCATCGGCGAACCACAGATCCTCGGTCAGATGAAGGATGCGGTGCGTATCGCCGAAGAGAGCGGCACGCTCGGCACGCAACTGCACAAGCTGTTTCAACGCTCCTTTTCAGTCGCCAAGGAAGTGCGCAGCACGACGGCGATTGGCGCCAATATTGTTTCGATGGCCGCCGCCGGCGTGCATCTCGCCGAGCGGATTTTCGGCTCGGTGGAGGAGCAGCGCATCCTCTTCATTGGTGCCGGCGAAATGATCGAACTGTGCGCTGCCCATTTCTGTGCCCGGCAACCGAAACAGGTGACCATCGCCAACCGCACGCTGGAGCGCGGTCGGGCGTTGGCTGAGCGTTTTAATGGCACGGCCATTCGCCTTGATGAGCTGGGCGAACATCTGGCCCAGCACGACATTATCGTTTCCTGCACCGCCAGCCCGCTGCCGATCATCGGTCTGGGCATGGTTGAGCGGGCCGTCAAGGCGCGGCGGCATCGGCCGATGTTCATGGTTGATCTGGCCGTGCCGCGCGATATCGAAGAAGAAGTCGGCGAACTGGACGATATTTTTCTCTACACCGTCGATGATCTGGCGCAGGTCGTTGAAAACGGTCGTGAGTCGCGGCAGGCTGCGGTGGTTGAGGCGGAAACAATTATTGCCACCCGCGTCCACGACTTTCTCGGCTGGCTGCAGGCGCGTGACACCGTGCCGGTGATTCGTTCTCTGCGCGACTCGGCCGAACGTATGCGCCGTCATGAAATCGAGCACGCCATGAA
>JBBSCQ010000044.1:0-25401 GCA_038250105.1 Burkholderiales bacterium
ACGTCGGGATCATGCAGAGCTTGATCGTCACCTGCCGACTGCATGAGATTGATCCCTACGATTATCTCGTCGATGTCCTGCAGCGCGTCAGTCAGCATCCGGCCAGCCGTGTACACGAACTGACGCCGCGTCTTTGGAAACCCCTCTTCGCCGCCAATCCCCTCCGCTCGCCTTTGCATACCCTCCAAGCGTAGGCAAGAACGCCGGTGGATTAACGGTTACGTTGCAGGACCATTGTTCGAGTTGCTCAAGGGTGGCGGTTTGAAGACGGGCCAGTGTTTCGGCCGATAGCTGGCCAAAACGACGGTTGAGCTGGCGCTCAATTAGTGCAGCCTCACCTTGTTGCAAGCCTTGTTGCATGCCTTGTTGCATGCCTTTTTCGATACCGATGCGTTCGACTGAGGTAATGTAGGGCATGGCGCGGTTCCTTTCCAGTTTTTCGATGTCTTGCCAGAGTTGCTTTTGCAGTTCTACCGGGACTTGCATCATCCAGTCGATGACGCTGAAGAGGTCAATGATGCGTTGTTTATCCCAGTTTCGTTCGTAAAGTAGTTTGGCCAACCGCCATTTTGCCGCAAGTCGCCCACTGTCGTCTCCTTTGGTTTGCCGGGTAAGAAGATGGGCTGCGGTGACTAAAGCAAAGGGATTGGGGTTGGTGAGCAGGACTTCTGTTTGCGGCAGGTAGTCGAGAAGTTTGACGACGGGAAACTGGATGCCGACGGTGCAGCCAAAGATTTCGTAGCTGTAGGCGCTGTGTCATCGCTTGAATATTTGCTCAGGAACGACCGTAAGTATCGTCTAAGCGTTCACCAAAGGCCGCGCCATTGAGGCGGCGAGCGGTGGCCTGCAGCATGGTGTAGTCACCAGAGAGCTTGAGCAACTGCTTCGGGTACTGCTCGCGGGAAAGCGGCCAGAGCTGGGTGCCGGAGCCACCACAGAGAATGACGGGTTGAAGGTGCATGTTAGGGGCTGGTGACTTCGGCTAATTGAGCTTCGGGAAAATCGCGCCGGAGTGCTGCAATTTCTTGCTGAATAGTGTCGTATTCAGCTTCTTTGCGCTGGAGAAAACTGCGCACGATGCGGGTTTTTTCTTCAATACCAGCCGGGGTGAGCAGGTAGGCATAAATGGTTTTGTTTTCGTTGTGGCAAAAGCGGCCAAACTTGACAAAGCCTTTTTCAATAAGCGGATGGAGGCAGTAATTGGCTTTACCCAGGCTAACGCCCATGACCTGGGCCAGCTCGCGCTGGCTATAGTTGGGGTTTTGTTCAAGGAGTTTCAGCAGCGCGAGGCGCTGAGTTTCTTGGGGCATGGTCAGGCAATTGAGTGTTCAAACCAAAGCGCGGCATTGTACTTTGTGGCAATGAAGTGGGCAATTGGCAACGATATACAAAAAGGTCTGAGTTTGTGCCCACAGTCGAGATTGAGGTCCCCCTGTATTCCCCGCGGTTGTTTGGTCTTTAAATCGACACAAGTACAACGCTGGTTTTGGGTGGGGGGGTGGGTGAAGGTTCGGTAGATCATCGTAACTACACGGCGTGTGATGTTAAAATCAAGCTTGGGCAAGTTGAACTTTCTGAGTAGCTACGCGTGTAGCCGAAAAGTTAAATTTAGCTACGAACTCTCTGTTTGCAGTCTTCTCAGAGGGGGTTTTAAAAAACCTAAGGAAATTTACGCAAAATGAGCACGCATGACATCCTGCACCGTATCTCTGAGACGCTGGCTTCACGTCGTAATGCTGACCCGGAAGTCTCCTATACTGCCAAGCTTTTCTCTGAAGGCCCGGATTCGATTCTGAAGAAAATCGGCGAGGAATGCGCCGAACTGATCATGGCCGGCAAGGAGGGCAAGCGTCTTAAAGTTGTTTGGGAATCGACCGATGTGATCTATCACGTCCTAGTTCTGCTCGCCTTTTACGGTTTGAGCATTGAAGATGTTTCCCAGGAAATGCGTCGTCGCGAAGGTATTTCCGGTATCGACGAAAAGGCCTCCCGAGGCGCCAAGTAAGTGAGTGATTGCGTTTTCTGCAAAATCGTCGCTGGTAAGATTCCTTGCCAGAAGGTTTTCGAGGACGATGATCTTCTCGCGTTCAAGGATCTTTATCCACAGCGCCCTGTCCACGTATTGGTGATTCCGAAAAAGCACATCACTTCGCTAGCCACGGCAACAGCGGAAGATACGCTGGTGTTAGGCAAGATGCTGGCCAAGGCGAACGAAATTGCCATGGAGCAGGGTAGTCCGGATGGCTTTCGTGTCATCATCAATACGGGTCGGGTGGGGAATCAGGAAGTGCCCCACTTGCATATGCATATCGTGGGTGGCCAAGATCCAGTTGGCCCCATGTTGAAACGTCTCTAGGAGATTGATATGGGTAGTTTTTCCATTTGGCACTGGCTGATCGTTCTGGTCATCGTCATGCTGGTGTTTGGTACCAAAAAACTGCGCAATGTCGGCAGCGATCTGGGTGGTGCGGTCAAGGGTTTCAAGGACGGGATGAAGGATGCTACGGCTGACAAGACGGCAGAGGCCGCTGTTGAGCAGCCAACCCAACAGGTCAGCGGTCAAACCATTGACGTTGAAGTCAAGGAAAAAACAAAATCGTAACCCTTGAAATGGCTGGCTTGCTTGCCTTTGGCATGACTGGCGCTACGCATGTTTGATATTGGTTTTTCTGAACTCATGGTGATCGGTATCGTTGCTCTGATTGTTATTGGGCCGGAGCGTTTGCCTAAAGTGGCGCGTACGCTTGGGCATTTGCTTGGTCGCGCCCAGCGCTACGTCAATGATGTGAAGTCCGACATCAACCGTGAAATTCAGCTCGACGAATTGAAAAAACTTCAGACGCAAGTGACCGATTCTGCTCGCGCGCTGGAGGACTCGGTGCGCAAGGAATATCAGACGGCCAAGAGTTCCATTGAAACACCGGTTCAGGCCGCCGTCGGCGAACTTGATGCCGCTGCAGCCCAGTTGAAGTCGAGCAGCGCAGTGGCGACTGAATCCACTACTAAGCCAGTTCTATGAGCGATAGCGAGGCAAGCTCCGCTCAGGAAGACTCCTTCATCTCCCATCTGGTTGAGTTACGCGACCGCTTGTTGCGTAGCCTGATTGCCGTTGCCGTCATGCTCGGTATTCTTTGTTTGTATCCAGGGCCTGGCGAGATTTATGACTTTCTCGCCGCGCCGCTGACTGCCGCCTTGCCAGAAGGTACCAAGATGGTGGCGATCGGGGTCATTACGCCATTCATGGTGCCGCTTAAGGTGACGATGATGGTTGCCTTCGTGTTGGCGTTGCCCTTTATTCTTTATCAGGTTTGGTCGTTCATTGCACCGGGTTTGTACGCCCATGAAAAGCGTCTGGGTGTTCCGCTGATTATTTCCAGCAGCCTGTTGTTCATGATGGGCATGTCCTTCTGTTACTACTTCGTCTTTGGCCAAGTCTTCCACTTCATCGCCAGTTTTGCCCCAAAGAGCATTACTCCTGCCCCTGATATCGAAGCCTACCTGTCTTTCGTGATGACCATGTTTTTGGCTTTCGGTCTGGCTTTTCAAGTGCCAGTGGCGCTGGTTGTTCTGGTCAAAATGGGCTTGGTTACGGTTGGAAAGCTTAAGGAGTGGCGCTCTTACTTCATTGTTGGGGCTTTTGTTGTCGCCGCAGTGGTAACGCCGCCTGACGTTGTCTCACAGCTGGCGCTGGCCATTCCGATGTGTCTGCTCTACGAGGTAGGTATTTTGGCGGCGCGTCTGGTCTCCAAACCTGCTCCGGAAGAGACTGCTGCGACCATGGAAACAGCGGCTGGCGCCAGGGTCGACGCGGAAAAATCGGCAAATATGGACAGCGAGATGAACAACGAAATGGATGCAGCGGAAGAAGAATTCCGCAAGTTGTCCGGCAAGTAGTCAGGCCTGAGTTTTTACCAGCCCGGGGCGTGTTTTCCGTGTTTCCACGGGCGCGCCTTCTTCAAACCACCAGAGTGTTCCCGCCGGCATCATCGTCCACGGCTCGTTGTCGGTTAGCGGCAGCGTCGCGATAACGGCAACTCGGTCTTCTGGTGAGGTGACGTCGCTGAAATCAACGGTGATGTCCTGATCCTTGAGGTGAGCCTGAGCAAAGGGCGCCTGCCGGACAATGTAGCTGAGCTTGGTCGAAGCGTGAGCGAACAGGCAGTCGCCGTTCGAGAGCAGAAAGTTGAACTCGCCATGACTGGCAATTTCCAGCGTTAGGGCGTAAATGCGAGCAAACAGATCGGCCCGTTCCGGTGCGCTGCTACCAAAGTGCCGCCGCAATTCTTGCAACAGCCAGCAAAATGCCCGCTCGCTGTCCGTCAAGCCGACCGGCAGAAAGCTGCCATCGAGGTCAGGCTGAAAATTGAGGAGATTGCCGTTGTGGGCAAAAATCCAGTAGCGTCCCCATAGCTCGCGCATGAAGGGGTGGGTATTCTCGAGGCCAATTACCCCTTGCGTCGCCTTGCGGATGTGCGCGATTACATTGGTCGAGCGGATTGGGTACTGGCTAACCAACTCAGCAACGGGTGAGGTGCAGGAAGGCTTTGGCTCAAGAAAAATACGGGTGCCCTTGCCCTCGAAAAAAGCAATTCCCCAGCCATCGGAGTGAACATCGGTGGCACCGCCGCGCGCCTGAAAGCCGGCGAAGGAGAAGCAGATGTCGGTTGGCACGTTGCAGTTCATGCCGAGCAACTGGCACATGGCTTACTCTTTCTCGGGGGCGCGCATGGCTGGGCGTTTGCCGATTTTTACCTGAACTTCAAGGATGGTTTTGTCGCGGCGTAGTCGGAAGCCGGCGCGCTCTTCCGGTTTCAGGGCGGCAATCAGGTCGAGCATGATCTGTGGGTCCTTGACCGCCTTGCCACTGACGGCGAGCAGGACATCGCCCGGGCGAATGCCGGCGGTATCGGCCGGGCTGCCGCGCACGACGCCGGCAATCAGCGCACCTTCGGTATCTGGCAGGCTGAATGATTCTGCCAGTTCGGGGGTGATTTCTTGGGCTTCGACACCAATCCAGCCACGTGTGACCGTGCCGTTCTGGATGATCTGTTCCATGATGCTGCGGGCGCTGGAAACCGGGATGGCGAAGCCGATGCCGTGGTTGCCGCCGGTACGGGAATAGATGGCGGTATTGATCCCGACCAGATTTCCATGCACATCGACCAGTGCGCCACCGGAATTGCCCGGGTTGATCGCCGCATCGGTCTGGATAAAATTTTCGAAGGTATTGATGCCGAGGTGCGAGCGACCCAGTGCCGAGACGATGCCCATGGTCACTGTCTGGCCGACACCGAAGGGGTTGCCGATGGCGAGGACGACGTCGCCGACGCGCAGATTATCCATCTGGCCAAAGGTAATGGTGGGCAGCTTTTCTGCCTTGATTTGCAAAATAGCCAGGTCGGATTCCGGGTCGCTACCGACGACGCGGGCCTTGTGGGTCGTCCCGTCGTTGAGGGAAACCTGAATGTCGTCGGCGGCTTCAACTACGTGAAAATTGGTCAAGATGTAGCCATTGGGGCTAACGATCACGCCGGAGCCTAGGCCGGAGTTTCGTTGCGGCTGGCCTTCCGGACGGTCGCCAAAGAAATGGCGGAAAATCGGGTCCTCGAAGAGGGGATGGTTTTGCTGCTTGATCTGTTGCGTCGTGTAGATATGCACAACCGAGGGCAGGGCAGCGCGTGCAGCTTCACGATAGGAACCGGTGGAGCGCTTGTCGTCAGCGGTGCCGGGATGGGCTTCCTGCAACGCAATAACGGCAGGTTGTGTCGGTAGCCACGCCGGTTTCAAGGTCGTGACGACGAACAGAATCGCCACCGCAACGGTGACCGTTTGTGCAAAAATCAGCCACAACCTGTGCATGAAAGACCGTATCAATGAAACGTGAAGAATTGGTGAGCTATCTGGATGGGCTGCTTGAGCCCGCGAAGTTTCGCGATTATTGCCCAAATGGCCTGCAAGTGGAAGGACGCGGCGAGGTTCAGCGCATTGTGGCGGGTGTTACCGCCTGTCAGGCCTTGCTTGATGCGGCGGTCGAACGGCAGGCAGATGCGATTTTGGTGCACCACGGCTATTTCTGGAAGGGTGATGATGGCCGGATCACCGGCCTGCGGCGGCAGCGTCTGGGCACGCTGATCAATCACGACATCAACCTGCTGGCCTACCATCTGCCGCTGGATGCACATCCTGAGTTTGGCAATAACGCACAACTGGCATTGCGCCTCGGCTGGCTGTCGGAAGGGCGCTTTGGCGAGCAGGATATCGCCTGGCTGGGCCGGCTTGCTGAGCCTTGTGAGCTGGACGCGCTGGCGGGCAAAGTGGCGCAGGTGCTCGGCCGGGAGCCTTTGGTGATTGGCCAGGGGGGCCGGCCGATTCAGCGGATTGCTTGGTGTTCGGGTGGGGCGCAGGGCTATTTTGAACAGGCGATTGCGCTTGGGGTGGATGCCTATGTTTCCGGTGAAATTTCCGAGCAAACCGTCCATCTGGCGCGCGAAAGCGGTGTTGCCTATCTGGCTGCCGGGCATCACGCAACGGAACGCTATGGCGTTCAGGCCGTGGCAACGCATCTGGCAAAGCGGTTCGGGCTGGATTGCACCTTCGTTGACATCGCTAACCCGGTCTAAACTTTGCGTGGTTTTTTGCGGCGGGCAGCGCTTAGGTTGATCACTTGTCCGTTATCGATTGGCTGCGCCGCTTGTCGTTTGCCGAGCAGGTGAGCGATAGCGCCAGCAATTAACCCCCCGGCTAGTGCGCTGAAGAGCAATTCAAGCCAGTTGCCCATCCTTGAGTTGTCAGTGGCTTGCGCGGTAGCTGCCGGAATCGCTGCCGGAATCGCTGCCGGAATCGCAGCCGGAATCGCAGCCGGAATCGCAGCCGGATTGCCGGCCAACTTGATCGGTGGCTCAGCTTGATCCTGCGCCAGTTGCGCCTGGGCTGCCTGCAGTTTCTGGCGCAGCGCCATTGCTTCCGCCGTCACCTCCACTGCTGCATTGAGATTTTCGACTTGCAGGTTGAGCGTGCGTAAACTGGTTTCCAGTTTGAGCATTCGCCCATCCATTTCGTTCACTTCGTTGCGCTGGGCAACCGCCAGTTCGCCTGGCTTTAATGCTTCCGGCTCCGCGCCGAGCATGACCCGGTCAGCGCCCTTGATGCCGAGTTCGGCCAAAGTGTTACGGCGGACTGGTTTTTTCGCTCGGGGAGCCGGCGGGCGCTCTTCACTTTGTGGGCGGGGCGGTAAGGCCTGCGCTTCCGGGTCAAGTCGCTGCTCGGCCGCAATGCGCTGTGCCCGGTTGGGGATGCGGACGGCGGTGCCCTCCGTCAAGGGCTGTTCCGCCTGAATACCGGGGTTGGCGCGCTGTATGGCGGCGAGCAGGCGACGTTGTTCAATAATGCTGCCGGGGGCTTGTGACTCGGCGATGGATTCCAAGGTGTCGCCATCGTGGGCCGGCCATTCCCGTGTACTGCCCGATTTTTGCCTTGGCGCCCGGTCGACCGCAGCAATGGGTGGTTGGCGCGGGCTTTCGCTCAGCGTGAGCGGAGCGGCCGGCATGAGTACGTAGTCGCGTTGCAGATCGGCGCCGCAACTGGCGCGAAGCCCGATCATGAACACCGGTTCGGCGATCGGCTGGTTGCCGGTGATAAGTAAACGAAAATCCTGCCCGGTGCGCACCAGGCGGGTTCGGGCATTGGTCATTACGGGCAAGTCCGAGCCGCGTAAGGGAGTCAAGGAATAGCAGGCGGCCTCAACTTCTTGATTGTCGCTGCCATGCAGGGCGACTTCGGCGCGGAGCGGCTCACCCATCCGTGAGTGCAGGGTGATTTCGCCGAAACCCAGCGCGCAGGCATAGTTGGAGAAAAACAGGGCGCTGATGGCGCTGAAAGGCAAAAAACTCGAATTAATGATGCACCCCGTCAAACCTCTGGTTTTTACTTGCTATGTCAAAAGATTAACATTGCGCTGGCGTCTGCGGGGCGAAATATTGCACACTCTCCTTCTTGATCTCCTGAATTATTCGCGCCATGAACTTTGCCTTTCCGCCCCACCCCGTGACCTCGCTGCCGATTGCTGGAACGGACAGCCGCTTCCCGGTTCGCCGGGTATTTTGCGTCGGCCGAAATTATGCTGATCACGCCCGTGAAATGGGCGCTGCCGAGCAGGCGGATGGTCGTGAGCCGCCGTTTTTCTTTATGAAGCCAGCCGATGCGGTGGTTGGTGGGGTGGGTGAAATTGCCGTCGCCTATCCGCCGATGACCAAAAACCTGCATCATGAGGTTGAAATGATTGTCGCCCTGAGCGCGGGCGGGGCGAATGTTACGGTCGACGCGGCAAAATGCCTAATTTTCGGCTATGCCGTGGGCCTTGATCTGACGCGGCGCGATATTCAAAGCAAGGCCAAGGAAAAGGGTCACCCGTGGGACATGGGCAAAGGTTTCGATCAGTCTGCCGTGGCGAGCGTCATTCAGCCGGTCGGGCTGAGCGGCCATCCGTCTCAGGGTCGTATCTGGCTGACGGTGAATGGCGAAATGCGCCAAGAGGGCGATTTGGCCGCGATGATGTGGAAAGTGGCCGACATCATCGCCAATTTATCGACACTGGTGCGCCTGGAAGCGGGCGATCTAATCTACACCGGCACGCCGGCCGGGGTTGGCCCGATTGTCCCGGGCGACGTGCTGGAGGCCGGGGTCGATGGCGTTGGAAAACTGCAGGCGCGAATCGTTTAGGCGCTTCGTATAGCAGCTACTTCGGACGCTTGTCGATAACCCGCTGGGCTTTGCCAATGGAACGTTCGATGCCGCCAATTTCGACGATCTCGATCTTGGCGGAAATGCCGATGTAGGATTTTATGTGGTGCTGCAGGTCGTGGGCGACGAATTCCTTTTCGGCCGCACTGGCAAACTCGAAAGCCGGCTTGAGTTCAACATTCACCTTGACCGAATCCAGGTGGCCATCGCGGCTGAGTTCCAGTACGTAATGTGGCGAAAGCTTCGGCTGCTTGAGGATCAGCTCCTCAATCTGCGAGGGGAAGACATTGACGCCGCGAATGATCAGCATGTCGTCCGAGCGACCCGTGATTTTGCCGATCCGGCGCATCGTGCGCGAGGTCGGCGGTAGTAGCCGGGTCAGGTCGCGGGTGCGGTAGCGGATGACCGGCATCGCTTCTTTGGTCAGAGAGGTAAAGACGAGTTCGCCCTGACTGCCCTCGGGCAAAACCTCGCCGGTGAGCGGGTCGATGATTTCCGGGAAAAAGTGGTCTTCCCAAATCACCGGGCCATCTTTGCTTTCCGCACACTCATTGGCCACGCCCGGCCCAATCACTTCTGACAGCCCGTAAATGTCGATGGCGTCGATGCCAAAAGCCGCTTCAATTTCCCCGCGCATGGCGTCCGTCCATGGTTCGGCGCCGTGGATGCCGATGCGTAAGGCCGTGCTCCTCGGGTCGATGCCCTGGCGACGAAACTCGTCGGCGATGTTCAGCATGTAAGACGGCGTGACCATGATGATATTCGGCTTGAAGTCGCAAATCAGCTGAACCTGCTTTTCGGTCTGCCCGCCTGACATCGGGATCACCGTGCAGCCCAGTTTTTCGGCGCCATAGTGCGCCCCCAGGCCACCAGTAAACAAACCGTAACCATAAGCGACATGGACGATGTCACCCGGGCGGCCACCGGAGGCGTAAATCGAACGGGCGATCAGATCGGCCCAGGTGTCGATATCCTTTTGCGTATAACCAACGACAGTCGGCTGGCCGGTAGTGCCACTGGAGGCGTGAATGCGCACCACCTGTTGGCGCGGCACGGCAAACATGCGATAAGGGTAGTTGTCGCGTAGATCCTGTTTGGTCGTGAAGGGAAATTTGCGCAGGTCATCAAGCGAATGGAAATCATCCGGATGCACGCCGGCGGCATCGAAGCTGGCCCGGTAATGCGGCACGTTCTGGTAAACGTGCTGCAAGGTCCAACTGAGACGTTCTGTCTGCAAGGCCACGATTTCGTCGCGGCTTGCAGTTTCGATAGCATGTAATCCCTTACTCATTTTGATTTCCCCCTGAAGAACGAATTTTCAACCAGACCGGGGAGAGGCCACTTGAGCCAGATCAATTGAGGCCGTTTTTGCCGGTCGACCCTAAGGCCAGCTGTTGTTTCCATGGTCGCAGCAGTCAATTTCAGCGTGCGACAATCGCTACATGTTTATTGCTGCCGCTCGCGGGCTAATTGCCCATGCCCTGCCAATTCTTGTCGCCCAACTCTCCTCGATCGGCATGATGGTGGTCGATACGGTTGTGCTCGGCCATGTCAGCCCCTGGTCACTGGCGGCGGTGGCGATTGGCGGCGGCATCCACGTTTCCGTCGTTTTTGGGCTGGTCGGCATCCTGCAGGCGGTGGCGCCCGTCGTGGCGCATTTGCATGGCGCCAAGCGCGATGACGAGGTGGCCGGCGTTCTGCAAAACGGCTTCTGGTTAGCGTTGTTGCTCTCGGTGCCGGGAGTGCTCTTCTTGCTGCATCCCGGCGCTGTGCTCGGCATCGTTGACATGGATGCTACGGTCGACGCCAATGTTCGGCAATATTTGGCCTTGCTCGCCTGGGGCTTGCCGGCCGCTCTGTGCTATCGCACCTTCTATGTCTTCTGCAATGCGCTGGGCAAGCCGCACGTATTGATGGCGATTGGCCTATTCAGTCTCGCCTTGCACGCACTGTTCGCCTGGGGTTTTGCATTGCAAGGGTGGCTGGGCGAACCGCTCGGCGTCGTCGGTTGCGCCCTCTCGAACATCCTGATTGGCTGGTCGGCCTGTTTAAGTGGTGCTGCCTATCTTGCCTTCGGTCCGCTGGGGCAGCGTTATCGGCCGTTTTCCGGCTGGCAAAGGCCAAATTGGGCGATGTGGCGGAAACTTCTGCGTTTGGGGTTGCCAATGGGTTTATCCAATCTGGTGGAAATTACCTCCTTCACGCTGGTCAGTCTGTTTATCGCTTCGCTGGGCGCTACGGTGGTCGCTGGCCATCGCATCATCGCCAATATTTCGGCGCTGACCTACATGCTGCCGCTCTCGCTCGCTATTGCCACAATGGCGGCAGTCGGGCAGGCAGTGGGTGGGCGAGACTGGCCGCGCGCCCATGCCGCCATCCGCGCCGGTCTGGTTTTGGCTGCCGGGCTGTCAACGTTGGCGGGGCTGATGCTTTGGCTTGCTATGGGGCCACTGATCGCGGCCTATACGGATGATCCGGCGGTGCGCGCGGTTGCCATGAGTTTGATTGTTTACGTTGCTATTTACCAATTCTTTGATGCCGTGCAGACCGTCGCCGGCCATGCCTTGCGTGCCTATCGGGTGACATTTGTGCCGATGCTGGTGCAGACTTTCTGCTTCTGGGGCGTTGGATTGTTTGGTGGTGCCTGGCTTTGCTACCGCTGGCAACCGGCCATGGGGGTGGCCGGATTTTGGTTGGCGGCGGTGATCGGTCTGGTTTTGGCCGCGCTGCTGCTGTTGCCGCTATTGCGCCAGGCGATGCGCGCGACTGAGTCGGGTCTGTAATTATGAATTTTGGGCTGTATTAGTTTTTCCGGTATGTGGTAAAATTTTTGTCTGAATACCGTATATCCGGGCGGGGCTGGGGGATTTATTGGCTGCCGTTCATTGCTCGCAACTCAACTAAACGCAAGGAAAGCGCATGAAAATTCACGAATATCAGGGTAAAGAACTCCTGAAAAAATTCGGCGTTACGGTTCCGCGCGGGATCTTTTGCCTGTCCGTCGATGACGCGGTCAAGGCAGCAGAAACCCTCGGTGGCAGTGTCTGGGTCGTCAAAGCCCAGATTCATGCTGGCGGCCGTGGCAAGGGTGGTGGCGTCAAGGTGGCGAAGTCGCTCGAGCAAGTGCGCGAATACGCCAACCAGATTCTCGGCATGCAACTCGTGACGCACCAGACCGGCCCAGAAGGTCAGAAGGTTCGTCGTTTGCTGGTCGAAGAAGGCGCTGATATCAAACACGAGTACTACGTTGCCGCGCTGACTGATCGCGCCACGCAGACCGTGGCGATAATGGCCTCTTCCGAAGGCGGCATGGACATCGAAGAAGTTGCCCACAAGACCCCGGAAAAAATCATCAAGGTTTTTGTGAACCCACTCGTTGGCGTCACCGACGAACAGGCGCAGACCCTGGTTGCTGGTATCGGCGTTCCCGCTACCTCCCAGGCGCAGGCGATCGAAGCAATCAAGAATCTCTACACCTGCTACATGGAAACCGATGCTTCGCTGGCCGAAATCAATCCCTTGATTCTCGAAGGCAATGGCAACATCAAGGCGCTGGATGCTAAGTTTAACTTTGATTCCAACTCGCTTTATCGTCAGCAAGAAATCGTTGCATTCCGCGATCTGGACGAAGAGGATGCTGACGAAGTTGAAGCTTCCAAGTTTGATCTGGCTTACATCTCGCTCGACGGCAATATTGGCTGTTTGGTGAATGGCGCTGGTTTGGCGATGGCGACGATGGACACCATCAAGTTGTTCGGCGCCGAGCCGGCCAATTTCCTCGACGTCGGTGGCGGTGCCACGACCGAGAAGGTGACTGAAGCTTTCAAGATCATGTTGAAGAACACCAAGGTCAAGGGCATTCTGGTCAACATCTTCGGCGGCATCATGAAGTGCGACACCATCGCCGCCGGTGTGGTTGCCG
This sequence comes from Burkholderiales bacterium, assembly GCA_038250105.1. GTDB lineage: Bacteria > Pseudomonadota > Gammaproteobacteria > Burkholderiales > Rhodocyclaceae > Azonexus. The sequence goes on from JBBSCQ010000044.1 coordinate 12,662, forward strand.
CGGCCAAGGAAACCCACCTGAGCGTGCCGTTGGTTGTGCGCATGAAGGGCACCAACGAGGATCTGGGCAAGAAGATCCTTCAGGAATCCGGTTTGCCCATCATCTCTGCTGATTCAATGGCAGAGGCCGCCACCAAGATCGTTGCTGCGGTCAAGTAAGGAGCTATTGAATGTCCATTTTCATCAATAAAGATACCAAAGTCATCACCCAGGGCATCACCGGCAAGACCGGTCAGTTCCACACGGAAAAGTGCCAGGAATACGCCAACGGTAAAAACTGTTTCGTCGCTGGTGTGAACCCGAAGAAGGCTGGCGAAAGCATTTTCAACATCCCAATCTTTGGTTCGGTCAAGGAAGCTGCCCAGACCACTGGCGCGACTGTTTCCGTCATCTACGTGCCGCCCCCAGGCGCTGCTGCCGCAATCTGGGAAGCCGTTGAAGCTGACCTCGATCTGGCGATCTGTATTACCGAAGGCATTCCTGTTCGCGACATGCTGATCCTGCGTGCCAAGATGAAGGCCAAGGAAGCCGCTGGTGGCAAGAAGACGCTGCTGCTCGGGCCGAACTGTCCTGGTCTGATCACGCCGGATGAAATCAAGATCGGCATCATGCCCGGTCACATTCACCGCAAGGGTCGTATCGGCGTGGTTTCCCGCTCCGGTACGCTGACCTACGAAGCCGTTGGCCAGCTGACTGAAATCGGTCTGGGTCAATCGACTGCCGTCGGTATCGGTGGTGACCCGATCAACGGTCTGAAGCACATCGACGTTATGCGTGCGTTCAACGACGATCCGGATACCGATGCGGTCATCATGATCGGCGAAATCGGCGGTCCTGATGAAGCTGAAGCTGCCATCTGGTGCAAGGAAAACATGAAGAAGCCGATCGTTGGCTTCATCGCTGGCGTCACCGCCCCGGCTGGCAAGCGTATGGGCCATGCCGGTGCCTTGATTTCCGGCGGTGCTGATACGGCGGATGCCAAGCTTGAAATCATGGAAGCCTGTGGCTTCACCGTGACGCGTAACCCGTCCGAAATGGCCAAGCTGCTCAAGGCATTGCTGTAAAATTCGCGCCTTGCTCAACCAAAAAGGCGGGCTGCATGCCCGCTTTTTTTTCGCCTGGGTTTTATGGAACTTGATCTAACTTCTAGCCTCTTCTGGATTGCTGTTGGCCAGATTATCCTGATCGATATTGTGCTCTCTGGCGACAACGCCGTAGTCATTGCGCTGGCTTGCCGCAATCTCTCGTCGGAGCAGCGAAAAACGGGTATTTTTTGGGGTGTTGCCGGGGCGGTCAGCTTGCGCGTTGTCCTCACCGTTTTTGCCGCACTGGTGATGAATCTACCCTGGTTGAAACTGGTCGGCGGTTTGCTGCTGATCTGGATCGCCGTCAAGCTCATGCTGCCAGAAGATGCCGAGGGTCACGATATCCAGTCATCTTCCAATCTCTGGGGTGCCGTCAAGACCATCGTCGTGGCCGACTTCGTCATGAGCCTGGATAACGTCGTCGCGGTGGCTGGCGCGGCGCACGGTAGCTTGCCCTTGCTACTCTTCGGTTTGGCCGTGAGCATTCCGCTGATTGTCTGGTCGAGCCAGCTGATTCTGCACTGGATGGAGCGCTGGCCGTCAATTGTCCTGTTTGGTGCGGCCTTGCTTGGTTATGTCGCGGGACAAATGATTTTCTCCGACCCAGGGGTGATCGCGCTATTGCCGACCTTGCCGACTTGGGGGGCGAAAGCCGCCGGTGTCATCGGAGCCGTCCTGGTGGTCGGCGTCGGTCGCTGGCTGGAACAGCGCATGCTCGCCAAGCAGGATGTCACCATCGTTTAAGGAGTGCACAGCATGGCTTTGTTTCTCTCGGAAAATGACGTAAAAAAGCTGTTGACCGTAGCAATGGCGATGGAAGGCGTTGAATCGGCGCATCGTGATCTGGCGCTCGGCCAGGCAATCGATACGCCCCGGGCGCGCAGTCGTTTGCCGCAAACGGTGCTGCATATTTTGCAGGGGGCGTTGCCGGCGCAGGGGGTGATTGGCTACAAGGCTTACACCACCAACCGCAGCGGCAATCGTTTTCTCGTCCATTTATTCGATGCGGCGAGTGGAAAATTAAAGGCCGTGATTGAGGCTGACTATCTCGGGATGATTCGCACCGGCGCAGTCAGTGGACTGGCTGCCAAATGGCTGGCCCGACCTGATTCAAAGGTGGCGGGGGTTTTTGGTGCCGGCTGGCAGGCCGAGGGGCATATCCGGGCTATCTGCGCGGCTTTGCCGCTTGAACGCATCAAAGTATTCAGCCGCAATGCGGACAAATTGCAGGCTTTCTGCCAGCGTTTGAGCGAAGTCACTGGGGTTGCCGTTATGCCGGTAGCGAGCGCTGAAGAAACCGTGCGCGGCAGTGACTTGGTGGGCACTGTTACGACTGCGACACAGCCTTTGTTTGATGCTGACTGGCTGGAAGCCGGTACACACATCAATGCCGCCGGCTCCAATGCTTTGATTCGTCAGGAATTGTCGGAGGCGACAATCCGACGTTGCGATCTCGTAACGGTCGATTCCGTGCCGACGGCGCTGGCAGAATCCGGTGATCTATTGCCCTTGCTGGAAAAGGGGCGCTTGCACTCGCGTCAGCTGATCGAACTTGGTGATGTCATCATTGGTCGCCATGTCGGACGCAACGCGGCCAGTCAAGTTACGTTATTTGAGTCCCAGGGAATGGCCATTCAGGATCTTGCTGTTGCCTTACGCCTGCTGGCAGCGGCCGAAGCCGCTGGTTTGGGGCTGGAAATACCGATGCAATAAGATCGCGAATGTGAGTTTTGCCCGGGTTTTTATTGGGGCAAAAATATACAATTCGCTAACCTATCCTCCATGGGGAGGTGTTGGTAACCCAAAGGGTATAAATGGCAAAGGCGGTATTCTGGAAGTCTGACTGGTTAGTCGGGGTCGTCGTGACCCTGTTGATGCTGCTCGCTAGTACGTCTGAATTGATCCAGAGTCTTGAGCGCAAGGCCTACGACATCGGCGTGCAAGCATCCAGTCGTGTCCCCTCAGACCGCATTGCGGTAATCGCCATCGACGACCAAAGCATTGCCAACCTCGGCCGTTGGCCCTGGTCGCGAGACTTACATGCCCGCATGACCGATCTATTGGCGGGCGCTCAGGCCAAGGTCATTGGCAACACGATATTTTTCTCCGAAGCACAGATCGACCCGGGCTATACCTATATTAGCAAGTTGATTGATGTGGTCAGCCACTCGGCCGTTGAGGGCGTTGCGCCCAACCCGGAGACCGAAAAAATTTCGGCCCTGCTGGCGGAGGCTGAGGTGGCGCTGAATACCGATCGAAAGCTGGCCGACAGCTATGCCAAGGCGGGCAATGTTGTGCTGCCGATGTTGTTTGAACTCGGTGAAGCGCGTGGCCGCCCGGACCAAGTCTTGCCTGTATTCGTGACTAAAAATAGCCTGCTTAAAGTAGACGATGGTGGCGGAGTGGCTCTGCCGGCGCTGCGCGTTCAGTTGCCGCTGGAAGCGCTGGGTAGTCAAGCGCTGGGCCTCGGGCATCTAAATAGCAGTCCTGACGTCGATGGTGGGGTGCGCACTGAGCCCTTAGTCATACAGTATTTTGATCAGTTTTATCCCTCGCTGGCCTTGATGCTGGCGGCGCATAGCCTGAATCTCGGGCCGGCTGACATGCGGGTAAGCCTGGGTGAGGAGGTGCGTTTGGGCCGCTTGCGCATTCCGACCGATAGCGCCACCCGGATGAATACTTTCTTTTACAAAGGAAGCGAAGGGCGGCCAGCCTTTCCGGCGGATTCCTTCTACGATGTCCTGAGCGGCAAAATTCCGGCCAGCAAGTACGCCGGCAAGATTGTCTTGATCGGTGCCACTGCCGCCGGTGTCGGGGCGCCGCAGGTGACGCCGGTTTCGCCGTCGATGGCGCCGGTGCTGAGCATGGCGCATGCGGTATCGAGTATTTTGCAAGAACACTTTTTTGTCACGCCGGTCTGGGGTGTTTGGGCGAGCCTGGGAGCCTTGCTCCTGGTTGGGCTTTACATTATTTTTCTGCTGCCGCGCTTGGGCGCCGGCTTGGCCGCACTGGCGACGCTGGCTTTGTTATTGACGTTGTTGGGCACGCATTTTGGCCTGATGCTGGGGGCCGCCATATGGCTACAACTGATGGGGGCAGCCAGTTTGCTTGTCGTCGGACATTTGCTGCTAACGACTAAACGCTTCCTGATGACCGAGCGCGGCAAGGAAAAAGCCGATTTCGAGTCGGCCGAGTCGAATCGCATGCTGGGCTTGGCATTTCAAGGGCAGGGCCAACTCGATATGGCCTTCGATAAATTTCGCAAGTGCCCGATGAACGACGACCTGATGGAAAATATGTACAACTTGGCGCTGGATTACGAGCGCAAGCGCCAATTCAACAAAGCGGAGGCTGTTTTTGCCAGCATGCTGGCATTCAATCCGAAGTTTCGCGATGTGTCTGTTCGCTTTAGTCGGGTTAAACAGATGTCCGAAACAGTGATGTTGGCTGGTGGCCATGGACAAACGCCGAACGGAACGTTGATTCTCGGTGATGCGCAATTGGAAAAACCGATGTTGGGTCGCTACCAGTTGGAAAAAGAACTGGGCAAGGGCGCCATGGGCGTTGTTTATCTCGGGCGTGACCCGAAAATTAATCGCGTCGTGGCTATCAAGACGATGGCGCTGGCGCAGGCGTTCGACCAGGACGAGTTGGCCGATGTCAAACAACGTTTCTTCCGGGAAGCCGAAACGGCCGGCCGCTTGAGTCATCCGAATATCGTGACGATGTACGATGCTGGCGAAGAGCATGATCTTGCCTATATTGCGATGGAGTTTCTGAAAGGGCGAGACCTTGTGCCGCAGAGCAAAGCGGCCGGACTACTGCCTTTGCCTACCGTGCTTTCAATTCTGGCGCGCGTTGCCGATGCGCTCGATTACGCCCATCGTCAGCAGGTGGTCCATCGCGACATCAAGCCAGCGAATATTATGTATGAGGCCGCCAGTGATCAGGTCAAGGTGACCGATTTTGGCATTGCCCGGATTACCGATTCCTCGCGGACAAAAACCGGCATGGTGCTTGGTACGCCATCCTATATGTCGCCAGAGCAGCTCGCCGGCAAGAAGATTGACGGCCGTTCCGACCTCTTTTCGCTGGGCGTGATGTTTTACCAGATGTGCTGCGGTCAACTGCCATTTATCGGCGATTCTCTCGCCCAGTTGATGTTCAAGATCACCAATGAAGAGCCGGTTCCACTGCTTTCGATTATCCCCGCGCTGCCCGCTGGAGTCGTCGCCGTGGTCAACAAGGCGCTGTGCAAGGATATTGCCGAGCGCTATCAGACTGGTGCCGAAATGGCCGCCGATCTCCGTCTCTGCCTCGACAAACTGCCGGCAGGAGTCGCCTGATGCAGTATTTTGCCAGGTTGCCCCGATGAAGTTGTCCAATGCACTGGAAATGGTCGCGAGCACCGATTCTGGATTGATTCGTTCGCATAATGAAGATGCCGTTTTTGTCGATGCCGAACTGGGGATTGCCCTACTGGCTGACGGTATGGGCGGCTACAAGGCGGGCGAGGTCGCCAGCGGCATGGCAACGACATTGCTGGCGAGCAACTTTGGCCGCGTTATTCCTACCCTTGAGGCGGAAGCTGCAGGTAGTCTTCTGGCGGCCGAAGATCTGGTCGCTAGTGAGGTGGCGGTGGCCAATTCGGCAATCTACAATGCCGCGATCAGTCAGCCACAGTATGCCGGCATGGCAACAACGTTGGTGGTTGCATGGTTTTACGACAACCGGATGATTGTTGGGCATCTTGGTGATTCCCGCCTGTATCGTCTGCGCGGCGAGCACTTTGAGCAGTTGACGCGTGATCATTCCCTCTTACAAGAACAGCTTGATAGTGGCATGATTACCGTTGAAGAGGCGCGCTACTCGGAAAACAAGAATCTGGTGACGCGCGGACTTGGAGTGGACCCCGAAGTTGAAACAGAGATACATGATTACGACGTGCAGACGGGCGATATCGTATTACTCTGTTCCGATGGTTTAAGCGATATGGTTGAGGATGCAGAAATTGCAATAACCCTGCAAACATTGGGCGGTGAGTTGAACCTGGCGGCGACGCATTTGGTGCACTTGGCCAATGAGCACGGGGGGCGGGATAATATTTCGGTTATTTTGGTGAAGATCAAGGGTGAGTTCGCTTCACCAAGAGGCTGGTGGCGCAAGCTGCTGGCCGGCTTGAAGTAAAACGAGGGTAGCAAGATGGCAAAACTGATCCTTTCGATGGATGGACTGGTGCTCAAGGAGATTCCGCTGAACAAGGAACGCCTGAGCATTGGTCGCAAGCCGCATAACGACATTCAAATCGATAACCTTGCCATTTCCGGTGAGCACGCGGTGGTAGTCAATATCCTCAATGATTCCTTTCTGGAAGACATGAACAGCACCAATGGGACTTTGGTTAATGGCCAGCCGATCAAGAAACATTTTTTGCGTAACAATGATGTCGTTGAACTGGGAAAATACAAGCTCAAGTACATGACCGATCTGCAGTCGGGCGCTGCCGCCAGTGATTTCGAAAAAAATGTTGCGACGCGCTCCGGTACGCTACGGCCGCCCGGCGAGTTGCAACTGGCACCGACTGATATTCTGACCCGCTCCAATATCGGAGTCGCCCCGCCCGCACCGTCTATTCCTGCCGCCGCTATCCAGTTGCTGAATGGCCCAAATGTCGGCAAAGAACTGGATCTGACCAAAACGCTGACCACCTTGGGCAAGCCCGGCTTGCAGGTGGCGGTGATCGCTCGGCGGCCGCATGGGTATTTCGTGACGCACGTTGAAGGTCGACAATTTCCGATCGTCAATGGTCAGGTTCTCGATGCTCAGGCGCGGCCATTGCGCGATCATGATGTAATCGAGATCGCCGGGATCAAGATGGAATTTTTTCTCAAGGCCTGAGCAAAATTAATGACCGCCTGTACGCCCTCTCGCTGGACGCAGGACCGGTCGCATCGCTGGGCCTGACGCTATGCTGAGAAAACATCTCGCCCGTTTCCTCCTTGGTGCTTTGTGTGTTCTTCTGATACTCGGCCACGCCGGGCATATCTGGCGTATTCCTTTTGTGACAGCGCTGGATGCTTATCTCTATGATGCGGGCGTCCGCATCACCATGCCGGACACCGTTGATCAGCGAGTTGTCATTGTCGATATCGACGAAAAAAGTCTGGGGGAAATCGGCCGCTGGCCCTGGGGTCGCAATGTGTTGGCCGAACTGGTGCGTCGCCTGACCGATCAATACCAAGTTTCTGTGGTTGGTTTCGACGTTGTGTTTGCCGAGCCGGATGTCAGCTCCGGCTTGCCCGTGCTCGAGGCGATTGGTCGCGAGCAGCTAAAAGGGAATACTGATTATCAGCGCGTCTTGAGTGAACTTCGGCCGCGCCTGAGTTTTGATCATTTGTTCGCTGAAACCCTGCGGGGTCGCCCGGTCGTGCTCGGTTTCTATTTTTCCAGCATGAGCAATGCGCAACAGGGCGGCGCATTGCCGCCGGCAGCTTTCCCACCCGGTAGTTTTGCTGGCTGGGATGCGGCTTTTGTTTCTTGGGATGGTTTTGGCGCCAATCTGCCATTGTTGCAGGCGGCGGCAGCGAGCAGCGGACATTTTAATCCTCTGGTTGATTACGATGGCATATCGCGCCGGGTGCCGATGCTGGTTGAGTTCAAGGGCGCCTATTACGAAGCACTTTCATTGGCGGTGCTGCGCACCTTGCTTGGTCCCGGCGAATTGCGGCCACGATTTGCTGAGCAAGGAAAAACGATCGAGTGGCTGGACTTGGTGGCTGAGCGGGGAAGCGTGGAAATCCCGGTTGATGAGAATGTCGCGGCACTGATTCCTTATCGTGGCCATGAACGCAGCTTTAACTATCTTTCTGCCGTTGATGTCCTGAAAGGGCGGCTGCCTCTGGAGCAACTGGCCGGCCGTATTGTGTTGGTTGGTACGACGGCGCCAGGCTTGATGGATTTGCGGGCAACCCCGGTGGGCGGTGCTTATCCCGGTGTGGAAGTGCATGCCAACCTGATTGCCGGTGTGCTTGATGGCAGCATCAAAGGTAAGCCGGGGTATTTGCTCGGTGCCGAGGTGCTGCAAATCTTGTTTTTCGGTAGCCTGCTGGTTCTTCTATTGCCGTTGCTTTCGCCGATGCGGGCAACGCTGCTGACCATACTGAGCCTGGCCGCCGTGCTGAGCATCAACCTGTGGTTATGGACCGTACACAATCTGGTCTTGCCGCTCGCTTCCGGGGTCTTGCTGACGGTATTGCTCTATGGCATCAATATGTCCTGGGGCTATTTTGTCGAATCGCGCAGCAAACGGCTGTTTGCCGAGTTGTTCGGACAATACGTGCCGCCGGAACTGGTTGATGAAATGGCTAAAAATCCAGAAAGCTACAGCATGGCAGGGCGCAATGCCGAGCTCACGGTAATCTTTGCTGATATTCGTGGTTTTACTTCAATCTCTGAAGGGATGGGCCCGACCGAATTGACGCAACTGATCAACGAATATCTCGGGGCGATGACGGATGTCATCCGGGCCAACCGGGGAACGCTGGACAAGTACATTGGCGACGCCATCATGGCTTTTTGGGGTGCGCCGCTGAGTGATCCGGAAAATGCCCGCCACGCGGTGTTGACCGCATTAAGCATGCAGCAGGCACTGCAGGCTCTGGCTGAACCTTTTCGGGCGCGCGGCTGGCCGGCGCTGGAGATCGGTATCGGCATCAATACCGGCATGATGACGGTCGGTGATATGGGTTCACGGCTTCGCAAGGCCTATACGGTGATGGGCGATGCGGTCAATCTTGCCTCCCGCCTGGAAGGGATTACCAAGGAATACGGGGTTGGTATTGTCGTGGGCGAAATGACCCGGGAGCAGGTTACAGATGTCACTTTTCGCGAGCTGGATCGGGTACGGGTGAAGGGTAAGGAAGAGCCGGTGGCAATCTATGAGCCGCTCGGGCTGACCAAGGATTTGACAGCGGCGACCTTCGATGAATTGAAGATGTGGCAGCACGCGCTGCGGCTTTATCGGTCTCGGGATTGGGATCGAGCCGAGTTGCAGATATACAATCTGCGGCAGCGTGCGCCGGCTTGCCGGCTGTATGCGATTTACGCAGAGCATATCGTGGCGTTGCGGGCGAATCCTCCCGACGCTTTGTGGAACGGCGTGACGACTTATCAGACTAAATAAGCATGAAACTACGCGTTCTCGGGTGTAGTGGTGGCATCGGTGGTCCGCATCTGCGGACGACCTCCCTGCTGCTTGACCACGATATTCTGATCGATGCCGGTACCGGCGCTGCTGATTTGTCGATGGATCAACTGGTAGCGATCGATCATGTCTTTCTGACCCACACGCATCTCGATCATATTGCGGCGCTGCCACTGATGATCGACACCGTGGCTGATCGGCGCAGCCGACCGCTGACGGTCTATGGCACCGAGGCCGTGCTGAGCATCCTGCGCCAGCACATATTCAATGGCTATATCTGGCCGGATTTCGCTGAACTGCCCAGCGCCGACAAACCATTTTTGCGTTATCAGCCGATTACCCTTGGGCAAACCATCACCCTGGACGGCCGCCACTTGACCGCGCTACCGGTTGAACATACGGTGCCGGCGGTCGCTTACCGGATTGATTCGGGCACGGGTAGCCTGGTTTTTTCCGGCGATACCGGAATTTGTGCTGCCTTTTGGCAAGCGGTCAATTGCATCGACAATCTCAAATACCTGATTATTGAATGCGCTTTTCCCAATCATGAACATCCCTTAGCCTTGCTTTCCAAGCACCTTTGCCCCGATATGCTGGCCAGCGAATTGGCCAAGCTCGAACGCGCCTGCGCGATCTACATTACCCATCTGAAGCCGGGCCAAAGTGAGCTGACCATGGCAGAAATCACCCGTTGTCTGAATGCCTTCCAGCCCCGGATGCTGGAAAATAATCAGCTTTTCGAGTTCTGATCCAAGGGGTTATGGAAACACGTGACGACCTTTTTGAGCGCCTTGAGCAGCTCAATGATATTGGTGCTTCACTCTCGAATGAGCGCAACCTGAAGCTGCTGCTGGAAAAAATCCTGCTCGCCGCCAAGCTCATCACACGGGCCGATGGCGGGACGCTCTATTTGCTCTCTGAGGACGGGCAACGCCTGCATTTCGAGATCGTTCGTACCGATTCCTTGGGGATTGCTTTCGGTGGCTCCAGCGGCCAGCCTACCTCAGGCAAGTTTCCTGATTTACCCTTGTACAAGCCGGATGGCGGGCCCAATGACAGTCTGGTTGCCGCTTATGCCGCGCTGACCGGAAAAACGGTCAATATCGCGGACGCGTATGTCGCCGAGGGCTTCGATTTTTCCGGTACGCGCAAATTCGACGCCGGTACCGGTTATCGCTCACAGTCCTTCCTGACCGTGCCGATGCGGAATCATGAAAATGAAATTATTGGCGTTCTGCAACTGATCAACGCTCTCAGCCAGAGTGGCCGGGTTGTTCCGTTCTCGCCGGCCGATCAGCGCCTCGCTGAGTCGCTCGCCTCGCAGGCGGCCATTGCGCTAACTAACCGTCAGTTGGTGCATCAACTCGAAACCCTCTTTGAGTCGTTCATCAAGTTGATCAACTTGGCGATTGATGAGAAATCGCCTTACACCGGCGGTCACTGCCAGCGCGTTCCGGAATTGACCATGATGTTTGCCGAGGCTGTCAATGCGACGACTGAAGGGCCACTCGCAGATTTCACGCTGACCGACAAGGATCGTTATGAGCTAAGGATTGCCGCGCTGATGCACGATTGTGGCAAGGTCACGACGCCGGTGCATGTGGTCGACAAAGCGACCAAGCTGCAAACTATTTTCGACCGGATTCATTTGCTCGATACCCGTTTTGAAGTGCTGAAGCGGGATGCCGAAGTGCGGAAGTGGCGGGCCATTGCCGAGGGGCAAGGCCGGAGCGAAGCCGAAGACGGCTATCTGGCGTTTTGCCGGCAATGCGATGTCGACCGGGACTTTCTCCGCCAGGCCAACATGGGCGCTGAGCGCATGCGCGATGAGGATATTGCACGCATTAAGCAAATGGCCAGCCTTTACCGCTGGCAAAACGTGATCGGCGAAGAGGTCTCGTTTCTCACGGAAAATGAGCTGGAGAACCTGACGATTCGCGCCGGTACGCTGACCCAGACAGAGCGCGAAACGATTAATCACCATATTGTCGCAACGATCAAGATGTTGGAGCAACTGCCTTGGCCGAAGCATTTGAAGCATGTCACCGAATACGCCGGTGGCCACCATGAGCGGATGGATGGCAAAGGCTATCCGAAAGGTCTCAAGCGCGAAGAAATGAGCTGGCAGGCGCGGATTATGGGTATTTCAGATATTTTCGAGGCCTTGACCGCCAAAGATCGGCCCTACAAGGAAGGCATGAAGTTGTCGCAGGCGCTGAGTATTCTCGAAAACTTCAAAAACAATGGCCATATCGATCCGGATCTGCATGCGATTTTTTTGAAAAGCGACGTCTATCGCCAATACGCCACAGCCTTTCTCGGCGCGCAGCAGATCGATTGCTGAAGCCGCACCGGCTTTTGCCTTATGCGGCAGCCAATGCCCGTGCTAGTTCCAGCGCGCCGCGCAGGCCGAGGTCTTCTGCGGTCAACAGGTAAATTGGCATGTTTTTCACCAAGTGGGCGTGTTCACGCTTGCTGAGAAATGCCTCGGTGAAGGGCGTGGTGTCGAAGTGGGGCATCAGTTTTGCCGCCATGCCGCCAGCTAGGTAGACGCCGCCACCAGCCAACCAATGCAGCGCTAAGTCGCCGGCAAAGGCGCCATAGCAACTAAGCCAGAGTTGTACAGCCTGCGTCGCTAACGGGTCGATGCCAGCCAAGGCTGCTTGGCCGATAACATCCGCTTGCTGCGGTCGACCGCCTAAAAAGGCATAAATTCGGGCCAGGCCCGGGCCAGAAACGATATCTTCAGTCGTGACACGGCCATTTTGTGCCAGTAGGCAGCACCAGAGCTCTCCCTGTAGCGTTGTTTGCGGGGAAAAACCAATGTGCCCGCCCTCGCCGGGGATAACGTGATAGCGCCCGTTTTCCCAAACTAGGCCGGCAACGCCGAGGCCGGTGCCGGCGCCGAGAATGACGCGCGGTGCTTGGGCGATTGGTTCGCCGGTATGCAGGGTTTTAATATTTGCCGGATCGATCACTGACAGGCCGTTAGCCGCCGCCGCGAAATCATTGGCGAGGCTCACCTTGCCGATGCCGAAACGCTGGCCAAGCGCCTTGGCGCTGAGTTGCCAGGGGAGATAGGTGAGTTGGGCGGTTTGTCCATCGCTTGGGCCGGCGAGGCCGAAGCAAGCGGATGCGATGGCGGGTGTGTCACCGAGAAACTCGGCCAGCAGCGTATCGAAACTTGCGTAATCAGCACTAGCGAAACGCTGCTCGCGGATGATCTCGATGTGGCCATCAATCTGCTCGGCAAGTGCCAGCAGTGTTTTGGTGCCGCCGAGATCGCCGCCGAGAATCATTGCTTAAACGGCAACCTTGGCGGCGATGTGCGGATGTGGGTCGTAGCCTTCGAGGCGGAAATCCTCGAAGCGGAAGGCGAAAATATCTTTCACTTCGGGGTTGATCCAGAGGGTCGGCAACTCACGTGGCTGGCGTGAGAGTTGCAGTTCGGCC
>JBBSCQ010000045.1:0-25323 GCA_038250105.1 Burkholderiales bacterium
CAACAAACGCTACGGCTGCGTGCTGCAAATTGGTGGTTCCGACCAATGGGGCAACATCGTCGCCGGCACCGACCTGACCCGCCGCCTGCACCAGCACCACGTCTTCGGCCTGACCCTGCCGCTGATCACCAAGGCCGACGGCACCAAGTTTGGCAAAACCGAATCCGGCGCCATCTGGCTCGACCCAAAAAAGACATCGCCCTACGCCTTCTACCAGTTCTGGCTCAACACCAGCGACGCCGATGTCTACAAGTTCATGCGTTTTTTCACTTTTTTGCCGGTCGACCGCATCAACGAGATCGAAGCCGCCGACCAAACCAGCGGCGGCAAGCCGGAAGCCCAACGCATTCTGGCCGAAGAAGCCACCCGTCTGGTGCATGGCGAAGTCGCCCTAATGGCCGCCCGGCGCATCAGCGCCTGCCTGTTCTCCGGCGAACTCAGCGACTTGACCGAAAACGACCTTGAACAACTGGCCCAAGACGGCATGCCCGGCGTACAAATCGACCAAGCCGCCAGCAGCCTGATCGACACCCTGGTCGCCGCCAATCTCGCCAAATCGAAATCGGAAGCCCGCAGCTTCATCCAGAGCGGCAGCGTCAGCATCAACGGCAACAAGATCGAGGCGCTGGACCATGCCATCACGCAGGAAGAGCGCCTTTACGGCCGCTTCACCATCCTGCGCCGGGGCAAGAAAAATTACGGGCTGGTGAGCTGGTTGTAATTAGCCTCCTCTTTGTTGGAAAGAAGGGCATTCCTGCTAATCACTACGGTCAACCGCGAAAAACACGGCAAAACCGTAGCTCATTCCTTGTTGTTAGTTCTATCTGCAAACCGAATACGGAGACCAGCCGCTCAATGCACGCCGTTTTCTGCCAATCCGAACTTCGTTCCAGCAGCAAGTAGGCGCCTATCTCGCGTCCACAGCGTCGCCCCCAACGTAAGACGGACAGCTGCCAACAAATGCGCATCAATGTATCCAATACCAATGCCGTAGAGTGCATTTTCCCGGATGAAACGCAGCACCTCACCGTCCATAGCGACCTGCGCTTGCGGTAAATCCTGTAGCGCACTCAAGATCACATCGCGATTTTGCAGGCAACCCAAGGCTAGTTCGCCGATTACATAAGGGTGAGCCAGCACCCGCCCCTGGTTAAGCAGGCGGATTAGCTGTTCATCGCTCTGACGGAGATGGTCTATCCAGATGGAAGTATCGACCAGGATCATGCCGATTCCGACTGGCGCCTTGGCACATCGTCCAATTGCGGCTCCGAGCCACCGAGCAGGGCCAGTCGTTTAGCGCTTTCACGCTGGATCAGGGCACACAAGGCTTCGCGAATCAAGGCTGTTTTTTCTGAAACACCGGTCAGCCTATGAGCTTTGGCGAGTAGATCATCATCGAGGGCTAGCGTCGTGCGCATAGAAAATCTCCTTTTTAGAAACGCATCAACTTTAGCATCATTTGATGATTATTTTGAAGAACAAAACCGGGGCAAACTAGGGGCCCCACTCATTGCCACGGTCGACCACAAAAACAGCCGAAAACTGTGGTCTGGCGCTGGTTGCTGGTGGGGTCAAACTTGACACCAGCCCACTAGAAGCCTGCGATGGTGGTGGCTTTTGGTAGATAAAGGGTAGCGTCCCCTTTATCTTTTCTGAAATGGCATTCCTCAAAAACATCGATGCCGGAGGCAACGCCTGCCCTTCACTGCACGTCGCCACCGCCGCTTTCTCTGCGGTCTGGCTTCATCATTTATTGCGCCGCTTGGGCGGGCCGCCGTGGATACTCGTTTTCAACTGGGCATGGTGCATCGCCATCATCTATTCGACGCTGGCCACACGCCAGCACGTTGCGCTCGATGCCCTGGGTGGTCTGATCTTGGGTCTGCTGACTGGCTGGCTATCCTTGCGCTTCCGAAGCATCGCGAAAGAACAATAGCCCGCGCGTCATCGGGTATGAAATCCCGGCAAGCGGAGTGCGGTTTTACTGTTTTTTCGCCGTGCACCGTAGCAATCGAGATTTTCCGGTCAGATCTGCCGCTCAGATCACGCTGCGGCCAGTCCATTGATCGTTACGCCCAAATGAGCCGCAACGCTTTTCCCCCTTGCCGGTCGCCATTCCCTGATTATCCTCAATCGCCCCGAATCAACGCGACCAAATCCTCGGTCGACGGCAATGCCGACGCCTCGCCTTCGGCCAGAATACTGTCGGCGAGCGCTCGTTTGTCGTGGTGCAGATCGACGATGCGCTCTTCAATCGTACCCTTGCTGACCAGTCGATAGACGGTGACTGGGCGTAATTGCCCGATACGGTGAGCCCGGCCCATCGCTTGATCTTCCGCCGCCGGGTTCCACCACGGGTCGGTAATGACAACGTAGTCGGCGGCGGTGAGATTGAGGCCAAAGCCGCCGGCTTTCAGGCTGATCAGAAAAAGATCGCCCTCGCCGGCCTGAAATGCTGCGACGCGTTTACTGCGTTCGGCGGCAGGCGTTGAGCCATCGAGGTATTGATAGCTGATGCCAGCCGCATCGAGCGGTGCCTTGAGAATTTGCAGGAAGTCGACAAATTGACTGAAGACCAGCGTTTTATGGCCGTTGGCAGTCAGTTCAATGGCCAGTTCGGCGAAGGCTTGCACCTTGGCGCCGGCAATGCCGAATTCCGGGCTAGGCAGACGCGGGTCGCAAGCGGCGCGGCGCAACTTGGTCAATTGGGCCAGGATATTGAAGCGCGCCTGACCGGCCTGGGCGCCGCCCAGACCTTCGCCAAGTTCGCTGACATCTTGCATTGCCTGCCGGCGCAAGGCTTCGTAATGCGCTGCCTCGGCTGCTTCGGGCACCACCGAAAGAATTAATTCGGTGCGCGGTGGCAGGTCCTGCAAGACCTGACCTTTGGTTCGGCGCAGGACGAAGGGGCCGATCAGACGTTTCAAAACATGCTGCGCGTCGCGGTCGCGGTTGCGCTCGATCGGCGTCGCGAAACGCTCGTTAAAGCGCCCTATCGTGCCGAGCAAACCGGGATTGACGAAGCGCATGATTGACCACAGTTCGGCCAGCCGGTTTTCCACCGGCGTACCGGAGAGCGCCAGCCGGAAATCTGCCGGTAGATCGAACACCGCCTGCGACCGTTTGGCGGCGGCATTCTTGATTGCCTGCGCTTCATCAGCGACCAACGTATGCCATTGGCGAGCAGCGAAGCGCTCCTGTGCCAGTTGCACCAAATTGTAGGAAACGATCAGCACATCCTGCGGCCCGGCGTTGGCCACCCAGGTTTCACGCTCCGCCTCGCCACCTTCGCTATAAATGCGGACGTTGAGACTGGGGGCAAAACGCGCAGCTTCGGCCAACCAGTTACCGCACACCGAAGTCGGTGCGATGACCAGCGTCGGGCCAGCGGCGGCGCGTTCGAGCATGACGGCGAGCGCTTGCAACGTTTTGCCCAAGCCCATGTCATCGGCCAGACAACCGCCCATGCCGGCGGCGGCGAGGCGCATCGCCCATTGGTAGCCTTCCTCCTGATACGAGCGCAGTTCAGCCTGCAAGGATTTGGGCAGTACCGGATTTTCTGCCTGCGCGCTGCGCAAGCGCTCAATGGCTTGGCGGAAATCGACGCTGGCGTCGAGTTCGGTGCCATCGAGAATTTCGTCGAGCCAGGCGGCGGCGATTTGCGGCACTTTGCTGCCTTGCTTGTCGGATTCAGCCACCGCAGCGAGATCAAGCAGCTTTTGCTTGAGCGAACGGGTCAGCGCGGCATAAATCCCATTGCCCATGGGAATGAAGCGGCTCTTCTCCCGCGCCGCCGCAAGCAGGGTTTCCAGTTGCAACACCAAGCCTTCATCCAGCCCAGCCTGCCCGGAGACGCGGAACCATTCGCGCTCCTTGCTAACCTTGATGCCGAGCTGGCCAGGATCGACTGTAACGACGCGGATTTTCTTGCCTTTTGGCCAGTCCACCGCAGCAATCGCTGGCAGGCCGGGTAAAACCTCGACCAGTTCCAGCGCCTGCTCGGGGTCTTCGACTATCCACTCGTTATCGGCTTCGCCGGCTTCCAGAAACGGGAGCGCATCGAGGACCGCTTCGAGATGGCTTTTTTCAATTGCCAGATCGCGTTGCGTTCCGACGGTTTCTGTACCGATAGTCGCCATCAGGCGCACCCGGCCGCTGGCGGCAGGCAGGCGCGGGCCATCTTCACCCAAGGGGGCAACGACCAGACGCAACGAAAGAAAGTCGCCCACCGGTGCCAACTCGGCACGCAGACGAGATTCGGGCGGCACCTGCCGCGAGGCCTGTGCCGAATCGGCATTGACCTGAAAATGCCCGGACAAGGCTTGCAGGGTCTTCTGGAGCTCGGCCTGCGCCGCTTTTTCTTTCGCCGGCACGGCAAAACGGCCGGACACCATTTGCGCGGCGCGGCGCTGGGCGGCTGTGTAGCGAATCAGCCGAACACGTTGCGGCGAATCCACCACCAGCGTAATCAAACGCAACGCCTCAGCATCCCGCCGCGCTTCGGCATCTTCGTAATAAGCACCCTCAAACTCAAGACGCAAAGGCGGCGTAACCTGCATGACAAACTTATCGCCCTGCCGCAGAACTTCCATTTCTGGCGACGCTTCAACCAGATCGATCAATTGCCCCGGCGCACTTGCCAGCGCCAGCACCGGATGGCCGACCAGCGCCACAATCGCTGCCGCCAGATCAAAGTAAAAACGCTTGGCGTAATGCCGCTCAGCGCGCAAACAGCGGGCAACTTTGGCATCCCACGGTGGCAAATCCTGATTGGCTGCCAGCTTGCCCAAACTGAGTGGTTTTGGCGTACTCCAGCCGCGCGCACTGCGTTTCTGCTCGAACGGCACGAGCCCCCTCGGTTCCCCCGCCTTGTCGATGACGATCTCCCAGCGCACGCGCAGCTTGTCACCTTGGCCAGCGCCCACGTCGAGCAAAACCGACTCAGCGCCCAGCACTTGTAGTGCGGCCAGAACATCGCGCCAGTCGTTGCCACGGCTGCCAACAAAAAATCCGGCGGGCGGCTCGCCATTGTTAAGTACCTTCTGCGCACCATCGAGCAGGCGGTTTAGTGCCGACATCTGCATCGCATCAAAATGACTACGTAGGATTTTGATCAGCCCACTTTGGCCCAACCGCTCAGGTTTACTATTTGGCGGCGTAAAAGCTTCAGAACCCAGCCAGGCGGCCAGCAAGACCTTCCAGAAACTACCCACCGACACGCGTTCGTAGACCGATGTTTCCAAGGAAAAAGCACTAACGGCAAGCGCTGTCTTACCTAAGCGGAAATCAATCGCATTGACCCAGCGCCCCCAGGCATCGTGCGGACTTGGATCGCGCTTGCCTGATTCGGCGACGCAGTATTTACGCGCCAGCTCAAGGTGCTTCGGCGTTCCTTGGGCGAGTAGCGCCAAGGGGTACAGCCAAGCAATACTGGGCGGGAAAATTTGCTTGCGCGCCCCCGTTTCGCCCTGCCGCTGCTTGATCGCCGCTTCAAAGGCTTTTTGTCCAGCTTCCCACTGCCCATCGAGAATCAGCGCACCGGCGCGGAGCGCATTGACGGCGCCATCATCCAGCCCATCAAGTGCCGGCTCCATCACGGCAAACTTGCCTTGCTGCAAGGCTAGGTCAGCCAATGCCAACTGTAAACCTACAGACAGTTCAGCCGGCCGCGTCGCCAATGCCTCAAATGCCCAGGCGGTGACGGGCTGGTAACTTCCCATCCAATAAACAGCAAAAGAGTAGGTCGCGTTGTACGCCAAATCGTCACGCAAGACGGGATCAATCCGTTGGAAACTTTCAGCGTCGAACGGCAGAAGTACAGCTAAGGCGAGAATCGTCGGCCATTCGTGATAATGCTCGACAGTTATTTTGATCGCCGACAAAGCATCGGTATTGGCGCCGGAGAGTAACAGCGCCCGCACCAGCGCCACCACCGTTGGCTGCCGCCCGCTCGCCCAGTAATAGGTTGGGCGCTGCAGGTTAACATCGTCAAAGGCAGCAATCTGCTGGACTAGATTTTTACCATTCGGCCCAGCCAGCAACTCGCGGTAGAGCGCGATACGCAAAGGATCAACGAGATGAAAATAACCGAGACGATTTTCCTCCTCGACGAGAAGACCTTTGCCCTTCATTTCACTGAGCGCCGCTTTGACCGCGACCGCCGTAAAACGCTTGCCGCCTTCAGCCGACACACCGAATTTCGTCAGCAGATTAAATAAATCAGTCTGCGTGCGAAATGTCCACAACAAGGCGCTGGCCAGGGCGACGGTTTTGGCGTCGAGCGACAAGCCATGACTTGGCGATGTGGCTGGCTGGAAAGTTGTAGAAGTAGGGCTAAACAGATCACCGGACATGGTCAAAAGAGACTCAAGAGGAAAACCCGAATTATGCCCGCTTGGCAAAGTCAGAGCCAATTTCAGGACAAATGCTAAAATCGCCGCCCCTGTTTCATTCCGACCTACCCATGCGCCAGCTGATTCTTGATTTGCTGCCAGTAAGCCCACCCACGCTGGATAACTTTGTCGCCGGCGGCAACGCGGAAACCCTTGCGGCGCTGACCACATGGCTGGCCGGTGGGCTGAGCGATACCTCGTTCTGCCTCTACGGTGAATCTGGCTGCGGACGTTCGCACCTATTGCAGGCCAGCGGCTTTGATTATGTCGACGCTGGCATGAACCCGATGCTCAAAAATA
This sequence comes from Burkholderiales bacterium, assembly GCA_038250105.1. Taxonomy (GTDB): domain Bacteria; phylum Pseudomonadota; class Gammaproteobacteria; order Burkholderiales; family Rhodocyclaceae; genus Azonexus. Next base: position 6,693 of record JBBSCQ010000045.1, read on the forward strand.
TCGCTGTTGCCGACCAACTGGCAATCGACAATGTCGAAGCGCTGAATGCCGATGGTCAGATTGCCCTGTTCAACCTGTTCAACCGCCTGAAAATGGGCGGTGGACGACTATTTACTGCGGCCGCGCAGCCCCCCGCCCACCTCGATTTACGTGAAGATTTGCGGACCCGGCTTGGCTCCGGCTTGATTTACCGGTTGCAAGCATTATCAGACACCGAAAAGGCCGAGGCCATTGCCGCTCAGGCCAAGGAACGCGCCCTCAAGCTCTCACCGGAAGCGATCAACTACCTGCTCCGCCACGCCGCGCGCGACATGCGCACGCTGTCCATGCTGGTCGTCGCCCTCGATCAATACACCCTCGAACAAAAACGCGCTGTCACGCTACCGCTGCTGCGCGAACTGCTCAATCTGGAAAACACCTGATGAATCTCGCTCTCTTCGACCTCGACAACACCCTGCTTTCCGGCGACTCCGATTTCGAGTGGGCCCAATTTTTGATCAGCAAAGGCGTCGTCGACGGCGAAATCCAGGAAGCCAAGAACATCCAGTTTTACGAGCAATACAAAGCCGGCAGCCTCGACATTTACGAATTCCTCAACTTTCAACTGGCCCCACTGACCCGTCATTCCCGCGCCGAACTTGATGCCTGGCACACCGAATACATGGAGCGCCACATTCTGCCGATCATGGGTGCGGAAGCCCGCGATGTCGTCAAGCAACACCTCGACAACGGCGATCTGTGCGCCATTGTGACCGCCACCAACAGCTTCGTCACCGGCCCGATTGCCCGCGCCTTCGGCATTCCCCACCTGATCGGGACGATTGCTGCGGTCGACCCGCAAACCGGGGCATTTTCCGGTGCACCACGCGGCACACCGGCTTTCCGTGAGGGCAAGATTGAACGGGTTGAAGCCTGGCTTGAATCGCTCGGCCTGTGCTGGGCCAGTTTTGAAGACAGTTTTTTCTACAGCGATTCACATAACGACCTGCCGCTGATGGGCAAGGTAAAGACGCCAGTAGCGGTTGATCCGGATGACAAACTGCGTCATCACAGTAGTGAAATGGGCTGGATAATCATTAGTTTGCGGTAAAATCGGCGCTTTCCCCCGCAGCGCTTTGACGCTCACAGAACGGTAATTCGTGATCCGAAAATTCATTTCCCGCGTATTAGGCGGCAAAAAAGCCAAGGCCGGCCATCATGAACCGGCTGTCATCCCCGTCTCCACCCACGGCATCACCCGTGACCGCATTAGTTCCGGCAGTCGGCGCGTCTGCGAAACCCTGCAAGGCCACGGCCACAAGGCTTATGTCGTCGGCGGCGCAGTGCGCGACCTGCTGATCGGCGCCGAGCCGAAGGATTTCGACATCGCCACCGACGCGACGCCGGAAGATGTGCGCAAAGCCTTTCGCCGCGCCCGCATCATCGGCCGCCGCTTCCAGATCGTGCACGTAATGATGGGCCAGGAAACGCTGGAAGTGACCACCTTCCGCGGCACGCTGGACGAGAAGACGAAGACTGACGAACACGGTCGCGTGCTGCACGACAATGTTTTCGGCAGCCATATGGAAGACGCTGCCCGCCGCGACTTTACCGCCAACGCGCTGTATTACGACCCGGCCACCGAGGCGGTGATCGATTATCACAACGGCGTCGCTGACCTCAAGCAAAAAACCTTGCGCATGATTGGCGAGCCGCGCGCCCGCTATCGCGAAGATCCGGTGCGCATGCTGCGTGCCGCCCGCCTCGCCGCCAAGCTTGGCCTGAGCATCGACCCGGCGGCGAAAGCACCAATCCGCGAAATGGCCGTCTTGCTGGAAAACGTTCCCGCCGCCCGCCTTTTTGACGAAATGCTCAAGCTACTGACTTGCGGTCACTCGGTCAAATGCATCACCCAGTTGCGCGACGAAGGTCTGCACCACGGCCTGTTGCCACTGCTCGACGTCATTCTTGAACAGCCGATGGGCGAGAAGTTTGTCATGTTGGCGCTGGCCAACACCGACGACCGCGTGCGTCAAGGCAAAGGCATTTCCCCCGGTTTCCTGTTCGCTACGCTGCTCTGGCACGAGGTACTGGCGCATTGGGAAAAACTCAAGGCCAAGGGCGAGTCGAAGATTCCGGCGCTTTTTCAGGCAATGGATACCGTGCTCGATGTACAGGCTGAAAAGCTCGCCATCACCCGCCGCATTATCGGTGACATCAAGGATATCTGGGCCTTGCAGCCGCGCTTCGAGGCGCGGACTGGCCGACGCCCCTACGCCCTGCTCGAACAGCCGCGTTTCCGCGCCGGCTACGACTTCCTGCTGTTGCGCGCCGAATCCGGTGAAGTTGATGCCGAACTGGCCGAGTGGTGGACGAACTTCCAGAATGTCGATGGTGAAAAGCGCAGTGATATGCTGCTGCCAGAACAAGCCGGTGACAAGAAACGCCGGCGCCGCCGCAAAAAACCGGCCGCCAGCGGCGTCGACCGCAGCAGCGCCGAATGAACACCGCTTACGTTGCGCTCGGTGCCAATCTGGGCGACCCGGCTGCCACCCTCCGCGCCGCCTTCGGAGCGCTGGCCAACCTGCCGGAAAGCCGGGTTGTCCGCTGCTCGTCCTTGTATCGCACGGCGCCTATCGGCAATATCAAGCAACCGGAATTCATCAACGCGGTCGCCAAACTCGAAACAACGCTCGCCCCGGAATCCTTGCTGGATGCGCTGCTGGAAATCGAAACCCGTTTCGGCCGCCGGCGCGCTGAAAAAAACGGCCCGCGTACACTTGATCTCGATCTGTTGCTCTACAACGATCATGAACTTAGCCTGCCGCGCCTGACCCTGCCCCATCCGCGCCTGCACCTACGCGCCTTCGTGCTGCATCCGCTGGCCGAAATCGCAGCAGAAATCGTTATACCCGGGCGTGGCAACATTGCCGCCTGGCTGCCGGCTGTCGCCATCCAGGGCATCGCCAAACTGTGAATCTATTCGGCATGCAGATCCCCGTGCTTTGGCAGACGGTGGTTCTTCTGGCCTGTTCGAATGTCTTCATGACTTTCGCCTGGTATTCGCACCTCAAGCACCTCAATGACAAGCCGTGGTGGATTGCCGCGCTGATTTCGTGGGGCATTGCGCTGTTCGAATACGGGCTGCAAGTGCCGGCCAATCGTATCGGCCATACCGAGATGAACCTTGGCCAATTGAAGATCCTGCAGGAAGTGATCACGCTGACCGTCTTCGTGCCTTTTGTTGTTTTTTACATGGACCAGCCCCTGAAGCTTGACTATTTATGGGCCGCAATGTGTATCCTTGGCGCCGTCTATTTCGTTTTCAGGACTTGAGTCTACTCAAACCATGTCTGCCCAAACCATTACTCGCCGCCTGACCCAGGCCGACCTCGCCAAGCTATATCAGGCAGGCGAAAAAGTTGTCATGTTCACCTGTTACGACGCCAGCTTTGCCCGGTTGCTCGACGGCGCCGGCATCGAAAGCATTCTGATTGGTGACTCGCTGGGCAATGTCATTCAGGGCCACGACACGACCCTGCCGGTCACCGTTGCCGACGTCGCCTATCACACCGCCGCCGTCAAATGCGGCAGCGACCGGCCCTTTATCATCGCCGACATGCCTTTTGGCAGCTACCAGGAATCGCCGGAACATGCTTTCCGCAATGCCGTCACGCTGATGGCCGCCGGGGCGCAAATGGTCAAGCTCGAAGGCGGCAAGGAAATGGCCGCAACCGTTGCCTTCCTCGTTCAACGCGGCATTCCCGTCTGCGGCCACGTTGGCCTGACGCCGCAGTCGGTGCACGCTTTGGGTGGTTACAAGGTGCAAGGCAAAGGCGAAGCCGCTGCTCAGCGTCTGAAGGACGATGCGCTGGCGCTGCAGAATGCCGGCGCGACGATGCTCGTCCTCGAAGCCATTCCCGCCGTGCTGGCCACTGAAGTGACCGCCAGCCTGCAGATCATTACCATCGGCATCGGTGCCGGTAAGGAAACTTCTGGCCAAGTGTTGGTGCTGCACGATGCTTTCGACATCCCGCCGGGCAAGAAAGCCAAGTTTGTCCGCAACTTCATGGACGGCGCCAGCAGCATTCACGATGCCGCCTGCCGTGCCGTTGCCGCCATCAAAGATGGCAGTTACCCCGGCCCTGAACACACTTACGCCGCTTAATTCCATGCAAATTATTTCCCACATCGCCGAGCTGCGCACGGCGCTTCAAGGACGCGGCCGCGTCGTTTTCGTGCCGACCATGGGCAACCTGCACGCCGGCCATATCAGCCTGATGCAACAGGCCCGCGCCCATGGCGACACTGTGGTCGCCAGCATCTTCGTGAACCGTCTGCAATTCGGCCCGAACGAGGATTTCGACAAATACCCGCGCACCTTTCAGGGCGACTGCGAGAATTTGGCCGCCGCCGGCGTGGATGTCTTGTTTGCCCCGACCGAAGTTGATCTTTACCCGGAACCACAGGAATACGTTGTTGAACCACCAGCTATCCAGAACATTCTCGATGGCGAGTTCCGCCCCGGTCATTTCCGTGGGGTCGCCACCGTTGTCCTCAAGCTGTTCAATATCGTCCAGCCGCAAGCTGCGCTGTTCGGCAAGAAGGATTACCAACAACTGATGGTGATCCGCCACATGACGCGCCAACTGGCGCTGCCGATTGACATCATAGGCGGTGAAACGGTGCGCGCCGAAGACGGTTTGGCCCTTTCTTCACGCAACGGCTATCTCAGCGCCACCGAGCGTGCCGAAGCGCCGCGTCTGTTTCGCGAATTGATCAAGATTCGTAATGCGGTCCGGGCGGGTCAATCCGATACGGTGAGACTGGAAAATGCCACAATTTCAGCGTTGACCGCAGCCGGCTGGAAAACCGATTATGTTGCCGTGCGACAACAAGTCGATCTCGCCATGCCGAAGAGCGCAAACGCCCCGCTGGTGGTCCTTGCCGCCAGCCGCCTGGGAAACACCCGGCTCATTGATAACATTGAGATTTAACGAAGCACCGTCATCCATAATTACGCGCGTTGACAGCGATTCATTAGTCGCTACAATGCGCTTCCCCTAACTGTCTGGATGAGTGAAACCATGCAGAGAACAATGCTGAAATCCAAGTTGCACCGCGTGACTGCAACCCACGCCGACCTGCACTACGAGGGTTCCTGCGCCATTGATGAAGATTTGCTCGAAGCAGCCAACATCAAGGAATACGAACAGATTGATATCTGGAACGTAAACAACGGCGAGCGTTTCACCACTTACGCCATTCGCGCCGAGCGTGGTTCAGGCGTTATTTCCGTGAACGGCTCGGCAGCTCGCCGTGCTGCGCCGGGTGACATCCTGATCATCGCCACCTTTGCCGTCTATAACGAGATCGAACTGGCGCGTTACGAGCCGGATCTGATCTACGTTGATTCACAAAACCGCATCACCCGTCGCGGTCACAAGATTCCGACGCAAGCTGCCGCCTGATTTTTTTCAGCGCAGCGAATCAGCAAAAACCCGCCCCTTGGCGGGTTTTCTTTTTTGTGAAGGTACAATGCCCTACAAAAAAACCTAATGTAGGAGACAAACAATATGGGTGTCATATTCACCAAAACCCCCAAAGGACAGAGTGAAATTTCCACCAAGGCCGGCGGCCTGACACCACGCGTTCGCCGCGTGCTGATTTTAGTGGATGGTAAGCGCAGCGTTGAAGAAATGCGCGAGATGCTGCGTTCCGACGACCTGCAACACACGCTTGGCATGCTGGAGGAAGAAGCCTACATTGAGCTGGTGACGAGCAATGCGACAAGCGCATCGAGCAGCCAGCCAAATCAGGCAACGCTTTCGATTACTGCCTTTGGTTCCCTGCCAGAAACCCTCGATGCACTCCGCCTGCAGCAGTCGCGAAATTTCATGCTCAACACGCTGAAAGCTTTTGTCGGCGCGCTCGGGACAAGTTCCCTCCTCGACCGTATCGACAACGCCGAAGGCCACCCCGGCCTGCGCGCAATCTACGACGAGTGGTATCACACCATTGTGATGTCACGCGAAGGCCGGCGCGAGGCTGAGACCTTGCGGACTCAGCTGCTAAAAATCATCTAATACGACCGAAATCTGTCGCAAGGCTAATCGGGCGAAGCAAGCTTCGCCCGGTCTTTAATACTTACTCGCTTGCCGCTTTGGGTTTGCGGGCACGGGGTGCGCGTTTTTTCGCTGCAGTGGCGACAACTTCTGGTGCTGGAGCCTGAACCAGCGCCGGCGCCTCGACTGCTGGTGCCACAGCCACAGAGCCCGCCACAATATCTCCCTCCTGACGCGGACGCCGACTACTACGGCGACGCGGCTTGGCCGGTGCCTTTTCCTCGGCCGAAGCCGCTGGCACTTCCTGCTCCTTAATAGCCGGCTCACTGAACGGAACTTCCAGCGCAGCCACCACGACCTTGCTTTCGCTCTCCTTGCGTGGCCGGCGGCCACCACGGCGGCGAGAAGTAGCCGGAGAAACGGATGCTTCTTCGGTCGGCGTTTCGGTTTTTGCCTCTTTTTCGACGTTGACCGCAGCACGACGGAGTTCACTTTGCGGAGCAGCAGGTTCGGCGACAAAATCAACCGGCAGGGCATCCCCTTCCGGCGTAACCGACCGGGCCTGCGCCCGCGTGACGTAAGCACCGGATTTTTCATCGCGACCAAAGCCGAGCAAACCACGATTTGCCGCTTCCTCAAGCAAATTGCCAAAGCTACGGAAGCCGAAATACGTTTCGTTAAAGCCGGGATTGCGCCGCTTGATAACCTCTTTCAGCACGGAAGCCCAAATGCGTTCCTGCTCACCCCGATCGGCACTCATGTCGGCAAAGGTGGAGGCGGCCAGCTCAACCGCTTTGGTTTTTCGCGCCTCCAGCTTTTCGCGGCGATTGGTTTCTTCTTCCGGCGTCCGGCGTGGCGCCGGCTCCCGATTTTCGCGACGCGAAGCGTTATTCCGCGCCGCCTCACGGTCACGGACCAGATCATCGTAATAGATGAATTCGTCGCAGTTGGCAATCAGCAAATCCGAGCAGGATTGCTTGACGCCAACACCGATCACCCGCTTGGCGTTTTCACGCAGCTTGGAAACCAGTGGTGAGAAATCTGAATCGCCACTGATGATGACGAAGGTATCAACGTGCGATTTGGTGTAGCAAAGATCCAGCGCATCAACCACCAGACGAATATCGGCCGAGTTTTTGCCGGATTGACGCACATGCGGGATTTCGATCAGCTCGAAATTAGCCTCATGCATGCCCGACTTGAACGCCTTGTAGCGATCCCAGTCGCAATAAGCCTTTTTAACGACAATGCTGCCCTTGGCGAGCAAGCGCTCAAGCACCGGACGAATGTCAAATTTCTCGTACTGGGCATCGCGCACACCGAGAGCGACGTTCTCGAAATCACAAAAGAGCGCCATGCTGGCGTTATCAGTCGGTGCGGCCATATCTGTCATCCGAATTGGAAAGCGTCGAGTATATCGCTCCATCCCGGCGATTGATCGCCCTGCCGAGCCCGGCCAGCTAAATCATTCAGGGGAAAGTGGCACAAGGCCGGCAGATCGTTATCATGGCAAATCACCGAGCCCAACATTGCCATGCCCGATTCGCCTAAAGCACCGCCAGCAGTATCACCAACAATGTCGCCAACACTACCACCCACGCTCTACGACCGCCTGCAGTCGAAAGCAGCGCACGTGCCGGTCACGCTGCTGTTGATCGGCACCAATCTGCTGATTTTCCTGCTTATGCTGAATGCAGGTGCCGGCCTCTGGCACTCGCACACCGGCGTGCAACTCGCCTGGGGGGCAAATTTTGGCCCGGCCACGCAGGATGGCGAGTGGTGGCGGCTGGGTAGCGCCCTCTTCCTGCATTTTGGCCTCATCCATCTGACGATGAATCTCTGGGCGCTCTGGGATGGCGGGCAACTGGTCGAGCGCATGTATGGCCATTTGCGCTTTATTTTTATTTACTTTGCCAGCGGCCTGAGCGGCAACCTGCTATCGCTGGTGAATCAAGGCAACCAGGCCATTTCTGGTGGTGCTTCCGGCGCGATTTTCGGGGTCTATGGCGCACTGCTCATCTTCGTTTGGCGCGAGCGGCAGCAACTCGACACCCGTGAATTTCGCTGGCTCTTCTGGGGTGGCCTGGGTTTCTCTGCGATCAGCATCATCCTCGGCTTGATCATTCCCGGCATCGACAACAGTGCCCACATGGGGGGCCTGCTCGCCGGTTGCCTGCTCGGTTTGCTGCTCGGCCGACCACTCACTCAGATCAACCCCTGGCGCTGGCAGGATCGTGTTCTTGCCGGAACACTGCTAACCGGGGCCATTGTTCTGCTCGCCACCCACATTCCGGCCCCGGCTTATCGCTGGAGCGATGAACTAGCGGCACGCCAGGAAATCAGCCAGTTTCTCAGTGAAGAAGTCGGGATACAAACGAAATGGCAGGACATCATCCGGCAGGATCGCGAGCGCAGCCTTTCTCTAAACCAGTTGGCGGAGCGGGTGGAAAGCGAGATTACTGAATACTACGATGACAGCTTTGAACAACTTTCACAGCTGCAACTCAGCCCGGCGGCTCCCTCGGCCGCAACGCTGAAATCCTTGCGCGCCTATACCGAAAAAAAGCGGGACAGCACGCAGGCGCTGGCGAATCAACTGCGCGCCCAGGAACAATTTGGCCCGAACCGAATAGGCAAACCGAACCCGATTTTTACCAAACCACCGCCGGCCAACGCTGCACCGTAAAACTGCAAAAATAAATAAACGGCCATTTTTTACCTGCGCAATAGCTAAATTTACCCTTGACCAAGAATTAGCAAGGGTTTTTTAGCCAAGATCAAATCCCCCCGGATAGGCATGCCTCTACCATCGCCCGGCCAAACAATTTCCGAAAGGGGGAAAATAATGAGTGGTACGTTCACAAAATCGATGGCCCGGAATATTTTCTACGGGGGGACTGTGTTCTTCTTCCTGTTACTTCTGTCGCTATCATTCGACACCTTGCAGCAACTTCCCAAACGCGACAATCGGCAAAACATCACGCCGCAAATCGCCGAGGGCAAGAAGCTCTGGGAGACCCGCAACTGTATCGGCTGTCACACCCTGTTGGGTGAAGGCGCCTACTTTGCCCCTGAACTGGGCAACGTAATCGTTCGCTACGGCGAAGAAGGCGTCAAAGCCTTTATCCAGGGACGTCCGAAAGACGGTATCCCGGGCCGCCGCAGCATGCCGCAGTTCAACTTCACTGACGAACAACTGAATGCCATTGTGGCCTTCCTGAAGCACGTCAATTCGATCAACACCAACAACTGGCCGCCAAACAGCCAAGGCTGATCGAGAGGAGAACTGAACATGCAATATAAATCGCAAGCGGTTGCAAAACCCTACTTCATCGCGGCAATTGGTCTGTTTGTCGGTCAAATCCTGTTCGGCCTGATTCTTGGCTTGCAGTATGTGCTCGGCGACTTCCTCTTCCCTGCCATTCCTTTCAACGTGGCCCGTATGGTCCACACCAACCTGCTCATCGTGTGGCTGCTCTTTGGCTTCATGGGTGGCGCTTACTTCCTGATTCCGGAAGAATCCGAAACTGAACTGTTCAGCCCGAAACTGGCGCTGCTCATGTTCTGGGTTTTCCTGGTGGCAGGCGCGCTGACCATTGTGGGTTACTTGACCGTGCCGTACGCGACACTGGCTGAGTTGACCGGCAACAATCTGCTCGAAACGATGGGCCGTGAGTTCCTCGAACAGCCGCTACCGACCAAGGTTGGTATCGTCATCGTGGCGCTGGTTTTCCTGTTCAACATCACCATGACGGTGCTCAAGGGCAAGAAAACAGCCATTTCGATGGTGCTGCTGATTGGCTTGTGGGGCTTGGCTGTCTTCTTCCTATTCTCTTTCTACAACCCGGTGAACGTCGTTCTCGACAAGTTCTTCTGGTGGTGGACGGTGCACCTTTGGGTTGAAGGCGTGTGGGAACTGATTCTTGGCTCCTTCCTGGCTTTTGTCCTGATCAAGACCACCGGTGTTGACCGCGAAGTGATCGAAAAGTGGCTGTATGTGATTGTGACCTTGACGCTGATTACTGGCCTCATCGGTACTGGTCACCACTACTTCTGGATCGGTACGCCGGAATACTGGCAGTGGTGGGGTTCCATCTTCTCCGCTCTGGAGCCGATTCCCTTCTTCGCCATGACCGTCTTTGCTTTCAACATGGTCAACCGTCGTCGTCGCGAACATCCGAACCGGGTTGCCGTACTGTGGGCCTTGGGTACGGGCGTCATGTCGTTCCTCGGTGCCGGCGTGTGGGGCTTCCTGCATACCCTGGCTCCGGTCAACTACTACACCCACGGCACGCAGATCACCGCAGCGCACGGTCACATGGCGTTCTATGGCGCCTATGTGATGGTTGTCCTGATGATGATCTCCTACGCCATGCCGATCCTGCGCGGCCGTGCTGCCAATGGCAACAAGTCGCAAGTGGTTGAAATGTGGGCGTTCTGGTTGATGACTGTCGCGATCACCTTCATCACCCTGTTCCTGACGGCTGCCGGTATCCTCCAGGTTTGGCTGCAACGTGTCTCCGACACGCCGCTGCCCTTCATGGCGGTGCAGGAAAAGATTGCCGTGTTCTACTGGGCGCGTGAAGTTAGTGGCGTGATCTTCCTGATCGGCCTTATTCTTTACATCGCCAGCTTCTTTATTGGCGGCGACGAAAAAGAAACAGCTTAATTAGTTAGTTAGCTTCTGGGTTTACGCCAAGCGCGGATCGAAAGATCCGCGCTTTTTTCATTTTTGGGACAGATCAATTGTGATGCTGATGAGAACAGCTACCATCCGTTCATGACGACACTCGCAGCAACAAATTCAACCGATGCACCACCCAGCAAACGCCTCCCTGGCGACTTGGCGATCTGGATTTTTATCCTGGCGGAAATGCTCGCCTTTGCGGTTTTTTTCTCTGCTTACGCCTTTGCCCGCGCCAAAAATGTCGAGATGTTCAATCTCTACCAGCAAACCCTCGACCGCAACGCCGGTGCGCTCAATACCTTGCTGCTGATTACCGGTTCTTGGTTCGTTGTGCTCGCCGTGCAGGCGGCTCATCGCGATGACAATAAGGCCGTGACGCGAAATGTCGCCCTCGGCTTTCTTTGCGGTGGCGCCTTTCTGGTCGTCAAGGTCTTCGAATACTCGGCCAAGTTTGGCGCCGGCATTTCCTTGTCGACCAACACCTTTTACATGTTCTATATCTCGCTAACCTTCTTCCACTTCATGCACGTCATTCTCGGCATGGTCATCCTCACGGCCATCTGGTTGCAAGCAAGAAAAGGCGCCTACACCAGCCAGAACGCGCACGGCCTTGAAAGTGGCGCCGCCTACTGGCACATGGTTGATCTACTTTGGATCATCCTTTTCCCCCTCGTCTATGTGATGCGCTGATGAACACCTTGAAAAACCCCGCCAACCGCGCCTGGTTGTTGCTGATCATTGCCACCGTGATTACCTGGTATCTGGGCGAAGTCGGCGCTGCCGGAACCGGTGCCATTGTCGCCATGCTGCTCATCGCCTTCATCAAAGGCAGGCTGGTGATTCTTGATTTCATGGAACTACGCAGCGCGCCTTTGATGTGGCGAGCACTGCTCGAAGGCTGGCTCATTTTCGTTTCCAGCATGATTCTGTTGGCTTATTGGATCTCTCTCAAATGACCGAACTCCCCTTCTACGAACCCGCTGGCGATGAAATCGCCCTCTTTGAACATGCCTTCAAACAGCGCCTGCCGCTACTCATCAAAGGCCCGACCGGTTGCGGCAAAACCCGCTTTGTCTCGCACATGGCAGCACGCCTGAAATTGCCGCTATATACGGTTGCCTGCCATGACGACCTGACCGCCGCCGACCTAGTCGGTCGCCACCTGATTTCGGACAAAGGCACCTACTGGTGCGATGGCCCACTGACCCGTGCCGTGCGCGAAGGCGGCATCTGCTATCTCGATGAAGTCGTTGAGGCGCGCAAAGACACCACGGTCGTTCTGCACCCGCTGGCCGACGACCGGCGCATTCTGCCAATCGACCGGACCGGTGAGACACTCGAAGCACCCGATAATTTCATGCTGGTGGTTTCCTATAACCCGGGTTATCAAAACCTGATGAAAGGCTTAAAGCCATCAACCCGCCAACGTTTTGTTTCGATGCGCTTTGACTTCCCCGGCGCCGAGCGTGAGCAGTCCATCCTGATCAGCGAAACCGGTTGCGACGCTGACTTGGCCAAACGTCTGGTCGGCATCGGCAAGGCGTTCCGCGCCCTCAAAGACCGCGACCTGGAAGAAGTGGCCAGTACCCGCCTGCTGGTTTATGCCGCGACACTGATCAAATCCGGCTTCGACGTCACCGCCTCTTGCCGCGCCGCGCTGGTCGAAACACTGACCGATGATGAAGAAACCGTCGAAGCGCTGATGGAAATCGTCAATGCCACTTTCGGCCGATAATTTAAACGCCAATCCTGACGAGAGTTCGGAAGAAAGCGGCCGTGACCTGGCCGTTCTCGCCGAAGCGCTTTATCTCGCCAACTTGCTGCTGATACCGGGCATCGCCTTTGCAATTTTGTGCTGGCTCTGGCTGAAAAACCGCGCCAGCGCTTCCCCGCTTGCCCGCCAGCACCTACGGCAAACGACCTTCGTCAGCTTTTATGGCGGCCTGCTGATTATCCTGCTCTCCAGCCTTTTCATCGGCATTGGCGGGCTGCACTGGGAATGGACCTGGGTCATCGTCATCATGTATTTCACCTGCGTCCACTCAACGCTGGTGATGTTCGGCATGTTCGGCCTGGCCAAGGCAATGGCTGGTCAAACCTGGCGCTACCCGCTAATCGGCCCGACCCTCGAATGACCAAGCCGGCACTGCAACGGGCGCGCTTGTGGGCGCAAATGGGCTTCTTTGCGCTATTCACGCTGACGCCCATTTTCGATCTCCTGCGTTACGACCTGACCGAGAAACACGCCTACTTCCTCACCTACCAATGGCACATCGGCATCGACGATCTGATTGCCGGCCGGGTGGATTCAGGCACTGCTGCGGTCAACCTGATTTTTTACCTATTTTTGCCGATACTCGGTGCCGGCGCTTTGCTCATTGGCGTCGCCTGGAAATGGGGCCGGCTCTATTGCGGCTGGCTCTGCCCGCACTTTTCGGTCGTTGAGACGATCAATCAACTGATGCTGATTGCCACCGGCAAGCATTCCGTTTGGGACAACAAGCAAACCCCACCGTGGGAGCCCGACGGCACACCGGCCAAGCGCGATAAACGCTACTGGCTGATCGTCGCACCCGCCGCCGTGGGCTTTGCCTTTTCCTGGGCGGTCGTCGGACTGACCTACCTAATGCCGCCAATGCAGGTTTATCACGGCATTTTGACCGGCACACTGCTGCGCGGTGAAGTGATTTTCCTCAGCGCGGCAACCGCTGTCCTGAGCTTCGAATTCCTCTTTGCCCGCCATCTGTTTTGCCGCTACGCCTGCGCCGTCGGCATCTTTCAAAGTTTTGCCTGGATCGCCAACAAAAAGGCGATGGTCGTCGGCTTTGAACGCGAACGCCTGACTGATTGTGCCAGTTGCCTGAACGGCAATGGCAGCGCCTGCGATGCAGTCTGCCCGATGCGCCTCAAGCCACGCAACGTCAAACGCTGGATGTTCGCCTGCACGCAATGCGGCCAATGCATTTCGGCCTGTGGCACGGTCAACCGCAGCAATCCGAACGGACAACTGCTGCGCTGGGTCAGTAACGACGATGCAAAACGCAACGAAGCACGTTTTTCAGCTCTATCAAATGTCGACGAAGACGCCGGCGGGAAACTCTAGAAAATGGAAGAATTTGTCGGAAAAATCTGGCACAACTGGGTCACTAAGACCGCCGACGGACATTTTCCCGAAGCCGCTGTCAAACTGGCCGACGTCGAAAAAACAGTGGGCATCTTCTTTCGCGCCCTCGGTGGCGACCCTGGCCTGAAAGTTGCAGCCGCCACCGACGATAAACATGGCGCCCGGCGCACCTGGCTGCAACGCATCGCGGGCAGCGGCGAAAAGCAATCGCTGGCCCGGCGCGACGCCGAAACCCTGCGTCTGCCGCCAGAAATTGCCGCCTTCCCGGAGAAATCGCTCAATCGCGATCTTTACCTCTGGCTGGCCGCCTTAGCTGCCAATGACGTAGCCCCCGGCGCACCCTGGTTTATCCGCAATCAATTGGCCAGCCAGGCCGCGCTCGCCACCTTTCCCGGCCTACGCCCGCGTTACGAACGACTGGTTGCAGCGCATCTGGCTAACCGGATTGCCCCGGAGCAATTGCAGCCCGATGAAGCCGCACAAGAAATTGCTATCCGCCTAGCCCTGCAATGCCCGGTGGCGACCAGAGAAACCCCGGCCGGCCCCACGGTCGACGGCCTGCCACCGCTAAATTCGCGTCAATCCCGGCCACCCCAACCCGTTATCCTTTGGCTAATTGCCAGCGCCGCACAAGTCGCCGGCAAGGCAGCCGACCCGAACGAACATTTGCCGCCGGAAGGCAGTGGCAGCGCCGAGAAAGAAAAGCAGGCGCACAAGGCTGAACAGGTCGAAACACCAGACAATGAAGCGCCGATGTTGATCATGTTCCGCGCCGAAAGCCTGCCAACCTGGGCCGAGTACGTGAAAGTCAACCGCGCCTATGATGACGAAGAAGACCCTAACGCGAAAAATGTCGCCAATGATCTCGACAAACTTTCCTTAACCCGTGATGGCAAAACAGCTGTTTCACGCGTCAAATTCGACCTCGACCTGCCCTCGGCGGCGGAGGACGATATGCCAATCGGCCCCGGCATCGCCCTGCCGGAATGGGATTACCGCAAAGCGGTGATGTACGAAAAGCACTGCCGTGTCCAACCGATGATCGCCCACGACGCCCTGCCGGCCGAACTCCCCGAGGCCCTCGCCGCCACGGCAAAAAAACTGCGTGGCCAGTTTGCCGCCCTCACCCCGCAAAGGCGCTGGCTCAAGGCCCAGCAGGATGGCGCCGAACTCGACGTCGACGCCTGCGTGCGCAATCACGCCGACCGCCACTCCGGCCACACGCCGGAAACCGGCGGCTACCTGGCGCAAGCCCGCTGCGAACGCGATCTCGCCTGCCTGTTATTGGCTGATCTGTCGATGTCCACCGACGCCTGGATTTCCGATACCCACCGCATCGTTGATGTCATCCGTGACTCATTGCTGCTTTTCTCGGAAGCCCTCTCAGCCACCGGCGACCGCTTCGGCATCTACGGTTTTTCCTCGTTGCGTCGGCAAAATATCCGCTTTCACCTGCTCAAGGACTTCAACGGCCGCTACAACGCTGCGGCTCGCGGTCGTATCCTGGCGATAAAACCCGGTTTCTATACTCGCATGGGCGCCGCAATCCGTCAGGCCGCCAATATTCTTTACGAACAACCGGCCAGTCGCCGTCTCCTGCTGATCATCACCGATGGCAAACCAAACGACTTGGATCTCTACGACTCCCGCTACGGCATTGAAGACACCCGAATGGCTGTTTTCGAAGCGCGCCGCATGGGCCTGACGCCATTTTGCGTCACCATCGACCGGGAAGCTGGCGCCTACCTGCCATATTTGTTCGGACCCGCTGGTTTCTGTGTCATCCGCAAACCCGAAGAATTACCGCGTCGCCTACCTTTACTCTACGCACAATTGACGCAGCAGTAGTTCTAAAGTCGTATTGCCTCGGCTATAGCGTGATGACACCATGCGGCAACATTGTTTTAACAAAGATCAAAAAAATGCAGTCCAGCCACCCTATCAATATCGAAGCCTTGTTGATGCACATTCCGCTGTTCAACGGGCTAGCGCCTGAAGAAATCGCTCGAATTGCCCGCTCAACCCGTGAAATAAGCACCCCGAAAGGTGGCATTCTTTTCCATAAAGGTGACCTCTGCACTGGCTTTCACCTATTGGTCTACGGCCAGGTCAAACTCGCCTTCACCTCGCCGCAAGGTAACGAGAAAGTCGTTGAGATCCTCAGCCAAGGCCAAAGTTTCGGCGAAGCCATCATGTTCATGGAAAAGCCCTACATCGTCTTCGCCCAGGCACTGACCGACTCATTGATGCTGCACGTCTCCAAGGCCGCCGTCTTCGAAGAGTTACAGCGCGACCACAATCTTTGTCGCAAAATGCTCGCCGGCATGGCCATGCGCCTGCACCAGTTGATGAACGACGTCGAGTCTTACTCGCTGCACTCCGGCAAGCAGCGCATCATTGGCTACCTGCTGCGCGAATTGCCGGAAGCCGAGGAAAACGGTAAACACGTTTCTGTCACCTTATCCACCAACAAAGGCGTCATCGCTTCCCGCCTCAACCTCACCCAGGAACACTTCTCACGTATTCTGCATGAATTGACGGAACTGGGCTTGATTGTGGTTGAAGGACGAAAGATCCACATTCCCTGCGTGGCAAAACTGCGCCAACACGAAGGGTAAGAACGCTCGCCGCTCGAAGTAAGTTAATCGACGGCAAAAGTGGACATAAAAAGGGGCGATAAAAATCGCCCCTTTTTTGTCGTTGACCGTAGTAACTCAGTCGGTAATCAACTTACCCTTGATTAGAAGATCCTGAATGATGGCCTGATCCATCGACTGTCCGGCTGCAGGCGAAATACCGGTAGATAAATCCACACCGGTTAGTTTGATGCTTTGATCAAACCCACCAGAGCCGGACGATTTGACTTCAATAGTCGTCGTGCCACCGGCAACACTGAAGTGCAAATAATTTGCCAAGTTTCCTGCATCAGTGCCCGTATGTAACTCGCCAACCAGCAGATCCCTTAAGTCCAGTTTGTCACTATTAGCGGTAGCATCAAAACCCGTAATGGTATCGACCGCGGGCACAGCAACAGTCCCTTTATCGGCCAAGTTCCAAACAAAGAGGTCTGCGCCCGTTCCACCAATCAAGAGATCATCACCTTTTCCACCAATCAGCATGTCACTTCCGGCACCACCATCTAAAGTATCGTTTCCGGCACCACCAGAGAGAACATTGCTATTTCCATTACCTGTGAGGGAGTTGGCGCTGTCAGTTCCGGTGTACATGTCACCCGCTGTGACCACGGACAAGAACTCAGTCGCTTTACTTCCAGCGGCATCAGTCCCCGTCAAGCTAAACATGAATGACCCTGAACCATAATTGCTTAGCGCAATTTCCTGAGCATTCCATCCAGAAACATCTGCCGTTCCACCAACCACCGTAAATGAATGCGTACCATCAGTCACAACAGTTCCATTCACCAGCCCGGAAAGAACCGTAGAGACGGCATCATTTACACTCAGCGCAAAATGGATCGGTTGGCCATCATTTGCAATGACATTATCCTGATTTCCCATTAACTCAGTTTTATAAACTGCTTGAGCTTGGGTCGCGCTCAAAGACGAATCATAAATTCGAACATCTTCGAGAGCCGCATTCAAGAATCGATGGGATGAACCGCCATCATCAGCAGTAACTCCAAGCCCAAGAAATTTATTCTGGGAAATTACACCGGCATTAAAAACCCTAGTTGCCTCGACAGTGCCATCAACGATAACCTGTGTCGCACCACTTGTGAAGTTATGGGTGATCACAACTTGGTGCCACACGCCATCATTAATGGTCGTTGTGCTCATAACACCAGCATCATCGCGCATACCGAGACCAATTTTGCCGCTAGCATTGATTGTTCCCCACTGAATATCAGCAACCCCGCCATTGTTTTCCATACCAATCACTGACGGGGAATCCCAACCAATACCGGCGCCAACCTGAGTTGTCTTTATCCAGAAAGAAAGTGAAGCGTCTTTAGAAGTTGTCTGACCAGCCAAGGGATCGGTAACTGACGTGCCAAGCGCGACCCATCCACCATCGCGTACAGCAGAAGCTCCGCCAACGCCATTAAACTGAATTGCAGTGGAATCGTTTCGGCCAGTTGTCCAAGTCGGCTGAAGAACTGCCGCGGGGTTAAAGCCGACCTTATCGTTATCTGTGATCGTTCCTGTCTGATCAGCAAATGGACTGCGATTGGCAGTCGTAGTGCCTGCCCCCTCATTAAACTGCCAGTAGTCAATCCAGCGGGCGCCAAGATCAACACTTGGAGCGACATTGATCGACAGGGTCGAGGTGTCGCCGCTGCCCGAACCGTCGGTCAGGGTATAGGTGGCGACCGGGACGGTGCCGTTGTAGTTGGCGTTCGGGGTGAAGGTGTAGCTGCCGTTGGCGTTGATGACCAAGGTGCCGACACCCGCAATGGCGGCGGTCGTGCCAGCGGTGTAGACCGTGGCGTTGCCCGCCAGCTGGAAGCTGGTGACGGTGACCGGGCCGTCAACACTGCTCGTGCCGGTCAGGACGCTACCGGTCAGGGTGGTGTCTTCGGCAACGCTAACAATTTCGTTGGCGTCCGTGAAGGCGTCGTCGACCGGGGTGACCGTGATGGCCAGGGTCGAGGTGTCACCGCTGGAACCGTCGGTCAGGGTGTAGGTGGCGACCGGGACGGTGCCGTTGTAGTTGGCGTTCGGGGTGAAGGTGTAGCTGCCGTTGGCGTTGATGACCAAGGTGCCGACACCCGCAATGGCGGCGGTCGTGCCAGCGGTGTAGACCGTGGCGTTGCCC
>JBBSCQ010000046.1:0-24548 GCA_038250105.1 Burkholderiales bacterium
AATTCCAATCCACTGACAGTAATTCTCATTACTTCGATGTATCTCTACATCCGTGTGATTGCTTTAATGCTTTGTTGTGACCAAAGTCACTTCGCATCCAAGCACCCACACCTATCGGTTGTCCAAATTGTTAAAGATCATCGCTGCGCCAAACCCTTAAGCCCGTCTGCAGCACAGAAGAAAGATTATGAACCCTTTCCTCTAATTCGTCAAGCCCTTCGTTTGTTACTGCCGAACCGCCTGACCCTCCCAACACCGCCGAAACATCCGCCGCTGCAGGAGAGGGGCGCATTCTACGGATTTAAAACCTGTCGTCAATACTTAGTCAAAAATAAAACACATCATCAACTTTCAAACTTTAGCTCTATCAACACTCACCGCGAAGCACTTTGCAATCGCATACAGGTAGTCATAATTGATTCTCGCAGGCGCTGGGTTCTTCTTGCCGCAACATTAGTCGAGCCCGCACTGGAAGCAGCTTGATCAGGTTCGACCCAACTCTAACCAAAAATTGACCAGACATCAAAAAGGCCATCCCGCTTGGGTTGGCCTTTTTCAGCATTTACTGGTGGTGATGAGTGGAATTGAACCACCGACCTGTGGGTTATGAATCCACCGCTCTAACCAACTGAGCTACATCACCACGCTTGCGAGGCCGCGGATTGTAGTTTAATGGGCTTTCTCCGGTCAACGAATTTGTGCTCGGTTATAATTCCCGCCTCTGTTCTTCCTCCTCGTTGCCAAGCTGGCGACCCTGATTCGCAAAGTAATTATCCATGCCTAAAAAATTGTTCATCCGCACTTTCGGGTGCCAGATGAATGAGTACGATTCGGACAAAATGGCCGATGTGCTCAATGCCTCAGAAGGTATTGTCAGAACAGACAAGCCGGAAGACGCCGACATCATTCTGTTTAATACCTGTTCTGTGCGCGAGAAAGCGCAGGAAAAAGTTTTCCACGATCTCGGCCGGGTCCGGCACCTGAAGAAGCTGAATCCCAATCTGATCATTGGCGTCGGCGGTTGCGTTGCCAGCCAGGAGGGCGAGGCGATTGTGACGCGCGCTCCTTATGTAGACATCGTGTTCGGGCCGCAAACCTTGCACCGCTTGCCGCAACTGATCGCTGAGCGCAAAAAAAAGGGCAAGGCTGCGGTCGACACCTCTTTTCCTGAAATTGAGAAATTCGATTCGATGCCGCCGGCCGAAGTTAAAGGCGCCACGGCGTTTGTCTCGATCATGGAAGGCTGCTCCAAGTTTTGCACTTTCTGCATCGTGCCTTACACCCGGGGCGGTGAAGTTTCGCGGCCGTTTGATGATGTACTGACTGAAGTTGCCGGGCTGGCCTCCCAAGGCGTCAAGGAAGTGACTTTGCTGGGTCAGAACGTCAATGCATTTCGCGGCGCCATGGCGGATTCGGAAGAGTTTGCCGACCTCGCCATATTGATTGAGTACATTGCTGAAATCCCCGGCATTGAGCGCATTCGTTACACCACCTCGCACCCGCGCGAGATGTCGCAACGACTGATCGACACTTACGCCAAGGTGCCGAAGCTGGTTTCCCAATTGCATTTGCCAGTTCAGTCCGGTGCTGATCGCGTACTGGCCGCGATGAAGCGTGGCTATACGGCCATTGAGTACAAGTCGATCATCCGCAAACTGCGGGCGGCCCGGCCGGATATTTCACTGTCGTCCGATTTCATCATCGGCTTCCCCGGCGAAACGGATGAAGACTTTGAAAAGACCATGAAGCTGATCGAGGATGTCGGTTTTGACAACTCTTTCTCCTTTATTTACAGCCCGCGCCCCGGCACGCCAGCGGAAGAAATGGAGGATTCGACACCCAACGAGGTTAAATCGGCCCGCCTGTCGCGCTTGCAGAGGCGGATTGAAGAACAGGCACAAGTGATCAGTCAGGCGATGGTTGGTACCGTGCAACGGGTGTTGATCGAAGGCACCTCGCGGAAGGACGTTAACGAACTGGCTGGACGCACGGACAATAACCGAACGGTCAATCTGGCGGGCAATCCCCGGCTGATCAATACCTTTGTCGATGTACGCATCACCGTTGCATTGCCACACAGCTTGAGGGGCGAGATTGTCATCCGAGAAGCCTAAAACAGGGGCTGCCACTAGAGCGGCGCCAAAGAGCCGGCCGGTGGAAGTCACACTTACTCCGGTCGACAACGTTTTATTGGCAAATTTGTGCGGCCCACTCGACGAAAATATCCGCCAGATTGAAACCGGCTTCGATGTCACCATCCAGCGCCGTAACGAGCGCTTTTCGGTGCGCGGCGAGAAAGCGCGACTGACGGCAGATGCCATTCGCCACTTCTACTCACTGGCCCGAGCGCCACTGTCGGTTGATGAAATTCAGTTGGGCTTGATCGAACGGCTCAATGCGCCCGTGCGCAGCATCGTACCGGGCACCGGCATCAGCGATGGGCCACAATTACTGACCCGGAAAACTGACCTGCACGGCCGTACACCGCGCCAAGTGGCTTACCTGAAAGCCATTCAGGAGCACGACATTACTTTCGGCATCGGCCCGGCCGGTACTGGCAAAACTTACCTTGCCGTGGCCAGCGCGGTCGATGCGCTTGAACGTGACATGGTCGAACGCATTATTTTGACGCGTCCGGCGGTTGAAGCCGGCGAACGGCTTGGCTTTTTGCCGGGCGATCTGACGCAGAAAATCGACCCTTACCTGCGCCCGCTTTACGATGCGCTGTACGACCTGATGGGCCACGACCGGGTCAGCAAGCTGTACGAAAAGAACGCTATCGAGATCGCCCCGCTCGCCTTTATGCGCGGCCGAACCTTGAGCCACGCTTTCATTATTCTCGACGAGGCGCAAAACACCACGCCCGAGCAGATGAAAATGTTCCTGACCCGCATCGGCATTGGTGCCAAGGCTGTCGTCACTGGCGATCTGACCCAGATCGACCTGGCCAAAGGACAAAAGAGCGGCCTGCGCGAAGCACGGGATATTCTGAAAGACGTGCGCGGCCTGGCCTTTACCGAATTTTTGAAGGAAGACGTCGTGCGCCACCCGCTGGTTGCCCGCATTGTTGCCGCCTATGAATCCAATACCCCCCAAACGCCTTAATCTTTCCGTGCAATATGTCTGTAATAAGGCCGGCTTACCCTTGCGCGCAGATTTTGTGCGCTGGGCGCGGGCGGCACTGGTCGGCGGTGGCGAAATCGCCATCCGGCTGGTGGAGGATGATGAAGGGCAAGCGCTGAACAAGGAATATCGCGGCAAGGATTACGCCACTAACGTCCTATCCTTCCCTTATGACGTTGAACCGGTAGTGAGCGGCGACCTGGTGATCTGCCCGAGCGTCGTGGCGCGTGAAGCTGTCGAACAAAACAAGCCGCTGGCCGCCCATTACGCCCATTTGGTCGTGCATGGTATGCTGCATTTACAGGGCTGGGATCATGAGAACGATGATGATGCCCAGGCCATGGAAGACGAAGAAACGGAGATTCTTGCTGCGCTGGGCTATCCAGATCCTTATCTGGACAACCCCGCCGCCTAAAAATTATGGATAGTCCTAGTAGACCCAGCTTTATTGAACGACTGACTTCCCTGCTGCTCCGCGAACCTGAAGACCGCGAGCAGTTGCTTGAAATTCTGCACTCGGCCCACGAGCGCAACCTGATGGACGGCGATGCGCTGACCATCATCGAAGGCGCCTTGGCGGCCTCCGACACCCGTGTCACCGATGTGATGATTCCCCGGGCGCAGATGTACGTCATTGATGTCGACGATCCGATGGACGAGATTGTCCCGGTGGTCATCGAAGCCGCCCACTCGCGCTTTCCTGTGGTTGACGGCGACCGCGACAAGGTGCTCGGCATCCTGCTCGCCAAAGACTTGCTGCGCATTCACACCGAAAAGAGTTTCGATCTGCGCGATTGGCTACGGCCGGCGGTGTTCATACCCGAATCGAAGCGCCTCAATGTGCTACTGCGGGAGTTCCGCGTTTCGCGCAACCACATGGCGATTGTCGTCAATGAATACGGCGGCGTCGCCGGGCTGGTCACCATTGAAGACGTGCTGGAGCAGATCGTTGGCGACATTGAAGACGAATACGACTTCGATGAAGCGCACGACAACATCCGTCTCGATTCCAGCGGCCGTTACCGCGTCAAGGCGCGTACTGAGATCGACGACTTCAACGCGGCCTTTGGAACGAAGTTCTCCGATGAAGAGTTCGATACCGTCGGCGGCTTGGTCTTGCGCCACCTCGGCCGCGTTCCCAAGCGTAACGAAGTGATGGACATTGACGGCACGCGTTTTCAGGTGCTGCGCGCTGATAGCCGGCGGCTTTACACGCTACTCGTTTCCCCGCCACAAAAATCCGAAGCCGTTGCTGAAGACTTTACTGGCAAATAAACCGGCCGCACACTACGCCATTGCCGCCCTGATTGGGGCGAGTGGCGTCCTGTGCTTCGCGCCCCTTGGCCTGTTCTGGCTGGCGCCAGTGGTTTGGTGCGGGCTATTCGCTCTACTCTTGCGCGCCAAATCGCCAAAACAAGGGGCGCTCACCGGGTTGTCCTTTGGACTCGGATTTTTCCTCACCGGCGTTTCCTGGGTTTATGTCAGCCTCTCCGTCTTCGGCGGCATGCCGTGGTGGCTGGCCGGGATTGCCGCGTTTTTATTTTGCGGCTTCATGGCGCTCTTCCCGACGCTGGCCGGCTGGATTTTCAAGCGCTGGCAACCGGCTGAGCACTGGCGGCAGGCAATTTTCTTCGCCCTGCTGATTGCTACGGTCGACTGGCTAAGAAGCTGGATTTTCACTGGATTTCCCTGGCTGGCTGTCGGCTATTCGCAAGCCCCACCGAGCCCGTTGGCCGGCTTTGCGCCGCTACTCGGTGTGCATGGCTTGAGTCTGCTCGTCGCCCTCACCGGTGCATTGTTGCTGCGCTGGCGAGTTGGTCTGGGTTTTCTCGCCCTCAGCACCACCCTAGGTTTTGGCTTGCGCCAAGTGCCGTGGACGTCGCCCAGCGGCGAGCCCATCAGCGTGGCGCTAATTCAGGGCAACATTCCGCAAGAAATGAAATTTCGCCCGGAAGCTTTTATCCGAACGCTGACGCTGTATCGCGAACTGGTTGAGCAAAATCCAGCGCAATTGACTTTGCTCCCGGAAACGGCCATTCCAGCCTTTTTCGACCAGTTGCCCCCCGGTTATATTGAATCCCTGAAAGCCGCCGCACAAGCGCATGGCGGCGACCTGATTCTCGGCACCTTGAGCGGTCAAGGCGAGCGTTACTGGAACAGCGCAATCAGCGTCGGTAAATCGCCCTTGCAGGTTTATAGCAAAACCCATCTGGTCCCCTTCGGTGAAACCATTCCACCCGGCTTTTCCTGGTTCATGAATATTGCCAGCATCCCGATGTCGTCCTTCTCGCGCGGCCCAGAAAAACAGGCACCGCTGGCCGTGGCTGGCCAGCAAGTGGCGGTCAATATCTGTTATGAAGATGTTTTTGGCGAGGAAATCATTCGCGCCCTGCCGCAGGCTGGCATTCTCGCCAACCTGTCCAATACCGCCTGGTTCGGTCATTCACTGGCCCAACCGCAGCACCTGCAGATCGCCCGTATGCGAGCCGTCGAAACCGGGCGGCCGATGCTCCGGGCGACCAATACCGGCATGACCGCAGTGATCGGTGCCGATGGTTCCGTGCAAGCCATTCTGCCGGCCTTCACGCAGGGCGTTTTGAAGGCCGAAGTACGCGCCTATCAGGGCATGACGCCTTACGCTCACATTGGCAATCTGGGCTTTTTGCTACTGGCCGGCCTGTTACTGCTGGCCAGCCAGTGGCCGCACCGCCGCTAAGGAGCCACTGATTTATTCGTTATCCCCGCGTAGGTGGGGATCCAGCTCCTTGTTTTTCCTGGGTTCCCGCCTACGCGGGAACGACAAAATTGATTTAATCAGCGCCCCGCTAAACGATCAGGTGCTGTGCTGGCGTTGCTGTGCCTGCTCCAGGCGTTGTTTTTCCGCCAACACCTTGGTCGAATAACGCCGGCCCGGATCGTTGATCGCACCGCCGAATTGTTGCAGGCCATTCTCCAAACCGCCATTGCGCCGGATGGATTCCTGCAGAACACGCGCTCCGACCTGAACATTGATTACCGGATCAAGGAAGGCAGATTTATCAGCCTCTTCCGGCAGCTTGTCAAGATGGAAACGCGGCACCACTTGCATCAAACCCTGCGCGCCGAAAACACTCTGCGAGAAGGGATTGAAGCCAGATTCGACGCCAATGACGGCGACGATCAGTAGCGGATCAAGCCGCAACTCGCGTCCGGCTGCCTGAGCCGTGGCAAAAATCGGCAGCAAGGCGTTGGTTGAGACGTGATATCGCCGGGAAACATAGTCGAGGGCGCCGCGCATTTTGGGGCTTAAGGTCTCAACCGTTGGTTCAACCGATAGCTCGGCGGGTAACTCATCGGCCAATTCATCATCAACTGAGGCTTCGGCTGATGGCATCAATGATTTCAAGCCATCGATCAGGCCGGCGTGACCGGCTTGTATACCAATCAGGCCGAGCACAAAAACCAAACCGGCGACCATCAGAAACTTCTGGAACAACACAAGGGCAACCGCAGAAACGCGGAGCATGGCAGAGGAAAAAACTGTCGAAGCGAACATGCGGCCTCCTTCACAGTGATCACAGCCAGAAAACTTCTCCGACAACGAACGGTTACAGGGGGTACGACATCGGCGACGCCCTTAGAGATGGGCTCGAATCCCGCATGGTGCCAAGCTTGGCACCCGAGAAACCGATGCTGCACCGCAACATGAAATACAGTCTATTGATTATATTGAATATTGTCAATCGAACACAGAATAGACAAGGATCTACGTGTTGCGCCGCAACAACAAATCAGCTCAAACACAAGCATTGCGCGCAGCCCAAATGATGGTTCGCCGGACCATCCGACCAAGGCTATGGCCAAACCCGGCTCGGCCTGCCGATTCAAGGCAAAAGCAAGTAAAATCACGGCAATTCTGTCATGTTGAGTAAGTACGATGACCACCAGCAATAAACCGACTTTTCAGGAAACTATCCTGCGCCTGCAGGAATACTGGAACAAGCAAGGCTGCGCCCTGCTGCAACCTTACGATATGGAAGTCGGTGCCGGCACCAGCCATACCGCCACCTTCCTCCGGGCGATCGGCCCCGAGCCCTGGAAAGCTGCCTACGTGCAGCCTTCACGCCGGCCGAAGGATGGC
The DNA here is from genome assembly GCA_038250105.1 of Burkholderiales bacterium. Taxonomy (GTDB): domain Bacteria; phylum Pseudomonadota; class Gammaproteobacteria; order Burkholderiales; family Rhodocyclaceae; genus Azonexus. Next base: position 7,244 of record JBBSCQ010000046.1, read on the forward strand.
CGTTATGGCGAAAACCCGAACCGCATGCAGCATTACTATCAATACCAGGTCGTGCTCAAGCCGGCGCCGGACAACATTCTTGAGCTTTACCTTGGCTCGCTTGAAGCGCTTGGTTTCGATCTGAAGAAAAATGATGTTCGCTTCGTCGAAGACGACTGGGAAAACCCAACTCTAGGCGCCTGGGGCCTGGGCTGGGAAGTCTGGATGAACGGCATGGAAGTGACCCAATTCACCTATTTCCAGCAAGTCGGCGGCATTGATTGCAAGCCGATTACCGGTGAAATCACTTACGGTCTGGAACGCCTGTCGATGTATCTGCAGGGCGTGGATAACGTCTATGACTTGAAATGGACCGACAGCCTGACTTACGGCGATGTTTATCATCAGAATGAGGTCGAGCAGTCAGCTTACAACTTTGAACATAGCGATGCTGACTTCCTGTTCACCGCTTTCGGGGCGCACGAAAAGCAGGCGCAGCACTTGATGACCGCCCAACTGGCGCTACCAGCCTACGAACAGGTTTTGAAAGCGGCGCACACCTTCAACCTGCTCGATGCCCGTGGTGCCATTTCGGTGACTGAACGAGCCGCTTACATCGGCCGAATCCGCAACATGGCGCGCGCCGTGGCGCAGGCTTATCTCGACAGCCGGGCCCGCCTGGGTTTCCCGATGGCGCCGAAAGCATGGGCGGATGAAGTGTTGGCCCAGATTGAAAAGAAAGTTGCCTGATGACCCGCAGCAACGTCATTCCCGCGCAGGTGGGAATCCAGACGCCCCGACCAACCATGGATTCCCGCCTTCGCGGGAATGACAGGAACCAAGCATGAGCAATACGAAAAATCTGTTAGTTGAGCTGTTTGTCGAAGAACTGCCGCCCAAGGCGCTGAAAAAATTGGGAGAAGTATTTGCCCAAACCTTGGCGCAATTTCTGAAAAATGCCGGTTTAGTCGCGTCGACCGCAGCAATCACGCCTTACGCTTCGCCCCGCCGACTGGCCGCCCACATCACCGAAGTCGCCTCAGTTGCCGCCGACAAACCGGTCGCCCAGAAGCTGATGCCGGCAAGCGTCGGCCTTGATGCCAGCGGTAACGCCACGCCGGCCTTGCTCAAGAAACTAGCCGGATTGGGTGTAGATTCAGGCGCCACCGCTTCCGTCGTCATCGGCCTGCGCCGGGAAAATGATGGCAAGGCGGACATCCTGTTCTATGACAGCCTGGCCAAAGGCGCAACGCTGGCCGAAGGTTTGCAGAAGGCGCTCGAAGCTGCCTTGGCGGCGCTGCCGATTCCAAAAATAATGACTTACCAATTGGCCGATGGCTGGACATCGGTCAACTTCGTTCGCCCGGCGCATGGTCTGGTGGCGCTACATGGCGCTGACATCGTGCCACTGGCCATTTTAGGTCTGACTTCCGGTCGTGAAACACACGGTCACCGCTTTGAAGCTGCGGTTGATCCCGTCGTATTTGCCAACGCCGACGAATACGCTGCCAAGTTGGCAAGCGACGGGGCCGTCATCGCCAGTTTTGCCGAGCGTCGGGCCGAAATCGCCCGTCAGTTGCAGGCTGCGGCACAGGCCGCTGGTGAAAACAAATCGAGTCTGACCCCAATTGAAGATGAGGCGCTGCTCGACGAGGTGACGGCGCTGGTTGAACGACCGAATGTGCTGATTGGCCAGTTCGAGGAAGAATTCCTTGCTGTGCCGCAGGAATGTCTGATTCTGACCATGAAGGCCAACCAGAAATATTTTCCGTTACTCGACACCGCTGGCAAATTGACCCATAAATTCCTCGTCGTCAGCAACATCAGCCCGGCTGATGCTAGCGCGGTGATCGGCGGCAATGAACGTGTCGTTCGGCCACGGCTGGCCGATGCCAAATTTTTCTTTGATCAGGATCGCAAGAAGACGCTGGAGTCGCGCGTTCTCGGCCTGGCCAAGGTGGTTTACCACAACAAGCTGGGCACCCAAGGCGAACGGGTGCAGCGCGTTTGTGCCATTGCCAAGGCGATTGGTCAGCAACTGTGTGGCGAAGGCATCGCCATTCAGGCCGAGCAGGCGGCCTTGCTCGCCAAGGCTGACCTGCTCACTGACATGGTGGGTGAATTCCCCGAACTGCAAGGCACGATGGGCCGTTATTACGCGCTGCATGACGGCCTTTCCACCGACATCGCCGATGCCATCGAAGACCATTACAAGCCACGTTTTGCCGGCGACAGCCTGCCGCGTGGGCAAGTCGGCACCATCGTCGCGCTGGCTGATAAATTAGAAACGCTGGTCGGCATGTTCGGTATCGGCCAGATGCCGACCGGCGACCGTGACCCGTTTGCGCTGCGCCGGCATGCACTGGGGGTGATTCGCATGTTAAGCGAAGGCGATCTCGCCCTGCCACTCGGCGAATTGCTGGCCACCACGACGGAAGCGTTTGCGACGGTCGACGGCTTTAAACGGGCCGAAGCCGCGATCGCCGATTTCATCTACGACCGCCTCGCCGGCAACTTGCGCGAGCAGGGTTACACGGCGCAGGAAGTCGACGCCGTGGTCTCGCAACGGCCGCAGCGTCTGGGCGACATTCCCAAGCGCCTCGCTGCCGTCCGCGCCTTTGCTGCGCTGCCCGAGTCGGCCAGTCTGGCGGCGGCCAACAAGCGAGTCGGCAACATCCTGAAGAAAGTGGATGCTGCGGTCGACGCCAAAATTGAGCCAAATTTACTGATTGAAGCGGCTGAAATCGCCCTCAATACCGCGCTGGCCGAGGTCAAGCCGAAAGCCGATGCTGCCTTTGCCAAGGGTGATTACACCGCTTCGCTGCAATCGCTAGCCGCCCTGCGCGAACCGGTGGACAGCTTCTTCAATGACGTCATGGTCAATGCCGAAGACCCGGCCTTGCGCGCCAACCGGCTCGGCCTACTGGCGACGCTGCATCTGGCGATGAATCAAGTCGCCGACCTCTCGAAGCTCTCAGCATGAAACTTGTCATCCTCGACCGCGACGGCGTGATCAATTTCGACTCCGCCCAGTTCATCAAGAACCCGGCAGAATGGAAGCCGATTCCCGGCAGTCTAGAAGCCGTCGCCAAGCTCAACCAGTCGGGTTATCGCGTCGTCATCGCGACCAACCAGTCAGGCATTGGCCGCGGCCTGTTTGACATGGATACGCTGAACAGCATCCACGAAAAAATGCACAAGGCGCTGTTCGCTGTCGGTGCTCGGGTCGATGCTATTTTCTACTGCCCCCACGCGGCAGATTCGGCTTGCGAATGCCGCAAACCTAAACCCGGCATGTTTAAACGCATTGCCGAAACAATGAATACCGACCTCAAGGGCGTACCCGCCATCGGCGATTCGCTGCGCGACCTGCAAGCATCGGTCGTCTATGGCTGCAAACCCATTCTCGTCATGACCGGCAAGGGTGAAAAAACCAAGGCCGAAGGCAACCTGCCCGAGGGTACGCTGGAGTTCGCCAACCTCGCCGCCGCAGTCGATGGCCTGCTCGCCAAGAGCAAGTCATGAGCACCGTTCGCTCAACCCTGTTCATGGCCTGGGTGCTGCTTTGGTCGATCCTGACCGCGCCGCTGGTCGTCATTGCCGCGCTCCTCCTGCGGGGCAACTGGGGTTATCGCGCTGGCAAGCTGTGGCGCCTTGGCACCCAATGGGGCGTGGAATTCCTGCTCGGCATCCAGACCAAAATTGTCGGCCAGGAGAACATGCCAGCCGAACCCTGCGTCATTCTCTCCAAGCACCAGTCAGCGTGGGAAACGATGACCCTGCAGGACTGCGTGCCGAATGGCGCCTTCTGCGTTTTCGTCCTGAAAAAGGAACTGCTGCGCATTCCGCTGATTGGCTGGGGCTTGGGCGCGATGAAGATGATTTCGATCGACCGCGCCGCCGGCAAGGATGCGCTTGACCAAGTCGTTCTGCAGGGCCGCGAACGGCTGCAACAAGGCTTTTACGTCATCATCTTTCCGGAAGGCACGCGCGTCGCACCGGGCCAGAAAAAACGTTACAAAGCAGGTGGCGCCTATTTGGCCACGCATGTTGGCTGCAAGGTCGTGCCAATCGCCCATAACGCCGGCGAACTCTGGCCACGCCAAGCTTTTCTGAAGAAATCCGGGACCATAACGATCAGCATCGGCCCGGCTTTTGACGCCACCGGCATGAGCGAACTGGCCGTCAACCAGCGCGCCGAGAACTGGATCGAAACCGAGATGCGCCGCCTCTCGCCGCATCGCTACCCTGATGCCGCCAGCAGCCAAGCCTGACCCGACGCACCGTATCGTCATCGCTGGCCAGGCCGTCGCCTATCATTTGCGGCGCAGCCCGCGGCGCACCATCGGCCTCTCCATCGACCATCGCGGCCTGCGCATCGGCGCGCCAACGCGAGCACGCCAGGGCGATATCGAATCGCTGATCCAGCAACACGGCCAATGGGTGCTCGACAAACTCGCCGCCTGGCGCGACCGCCCACCCCCGGAAAAGCTGATCGTCGGTGAGGGTTGCGTGGTTTTTGCCCTTGGCGAGCCGTTGACCGTAGCAATCACCGATATTGGCCGCAACGCATGGCAATTTGCCGGCAACACGCTCTACCTCAAACCCACGCCGACGGCTGACGCCAACCAGTTGCTGGAAAAGGCATTGCGCGAGAAAGCGCGGAGCATTTTTGTCGAACGCCTGGCCCACTACGCCCCTTTGCTTGGCGTTGGCGCGCCGCCGCTCCGCCTCTCCTCCGCCCGCACACGTTTGGGCAGTTGCAGCCACCACGGCGGCATCGCCCTTAACTGGCGGCTGATTTTCATGCCCCTGGCGATCGTCGATTACGTCGTCGCCCACGAACTGGCCCACCTCAAGGAAATGAACCACAGCCCGCGCTTCTGGTCTGTGGTGGAGCAACTTTGCCCGGATTGGCGGGCCCGTCGGCTGGAACTGCGCCGCCTTGCCCAGCAAATCCCCAAACTCTGAACCCCAAGGAAAACAGCATGCGCATTCTGCACACGATGATTCGCGTCGGTGATCTCGACCAGTCGATTGCCTTCTATACCGAAACGCTCAGCATGCAGTTGCTGCGCCGCCAGGATTACCCGGAAGGCCGCTTCACGCTGGCTTTTGTCGGTTACGGCCCGGAAAGCGAAGGCGCCGTGCTTGAATTGACCCACAACTGGGATACGGCAAGCTATGAACTGGGCAACGGCTATGGTCATATTGCCCTCGCTGTGCCCGATGCCGCTGCGGCCTGCGCCGCAATCAAGCAACGCGGCGGCAAGGTGGCGCGTGAAGCCGGGCCGATGAAGCATGGCAGCACGATCATTGCCTTTGTTGAAGATCCCGATGGCTACAAGATCGAACTAATCCAGCGCGCCTGAGCCAGATCAAGGCCAGGGCAGCATCAGCTGCCCATACTGCCGGCGTAACCAATATTGCTGGAGTTCGCCATGGCCTTCCCTGAATTTTTCGCCCGCATTCCGCCGATCACACTGCGCGACCCACTGGCCGAACTGCTCGGCGCGGCCGATGACGGGCTGATCGAATATTGCTTTGCCGATGCCGTCAAACTGGCCGGCCATTCCTGCCCGACAGTAGCCGGCGCCTGGCTGCTGACGGTGCACGGCCTGCAAGCCTTGTATGGCGACGCCATTCCGGAACGCGGCAATATTGCCGTAGCCGTGCACGAAACGCTCGATAGCGGTGTCGCCGGGGTAATGGCCAGCGTCGCCACGCTGCTCACCGGAGCAGCAGGTGATGGCGGCTTCAAAGGGCTGGGCGGCCGCTATTCACGACGCAATTTGCTTGATTTCGGCATTTCCGGCGTCGCCGGCATGGCCTTTACCCGGCTCGACACGAATGCTGCGGTCGACTGCACTTTACGGCTAAATTTGGTGCCGGCTGATCCACGCATGGGTAGCCTGTTGCCGGCGGTGGTGCGGGGCGAGGCCGATACGGCAACGAGAAAACTATTTGGCGAACTCTGGCAGGATCGGGTCAAACGCATCCTGATCGACTCGGCCAATCTCCCCGAACTCGTACAAATCCGCCACCTGTCGTAAATCTAAGCCATCGCCTCGCGGGCGACGACCTCAAAGCGCTCAACCACATTGCCCCAATTGCGCGGCATCATGGTGTAGCGCGCTGCTGCCGCCATTTCCGGCAAGCACTCCCGATGCGCTACCAAACCCAGTGCAGCCGACAAATAGGCGGATTCATCGCCCGGTGGCACCAATTGGCCATTGACCCCGTCACAAATCAACTCGGCCGCTGCAGCGCTGCGGTAGGCCAGCACCGGCAAGCCGCTGGCCATCGCCTCGGCCACGACATTGCCGTAAGTTTCGCTCAGGCTGGGGAAGAGAAAAAGGTCTGCGCTGGCGTAATGCGCCGCCAAATCCTCACCATAGCGGGTACCGGCAAAATAGTGATCGGGATGCGCCAAGCGTAACTTGGCGGCCGAAGGGCCATCGCCGACCCAGATCATTTTGGCCGTCGGCAATACCTGTTGAATATGGGCAAAACTCTTCTCAACCAGCGCCAGGTTTTTCTCCGCCGCCATTCGCCCAACATACAGGCAAGCCAAAGCTTCCGGCGCGACGCCCCATTGTTGGCGCAAAGCCGCCGAGTGGCGGGCCGGGTCAAACTGTTGGGTGTCGACGCCACGCCCGACCACCCGCACACCGACAATCCCCTCACCGGCCAGATCAGCCGCCAGCGACGCCGTCGGCACCATGGTCGCCCGCGTTCGCCGATGCAAGGTGCGCAGATACGCCGCCACGGCCGGGCGCATCCAGCCGAAACCGTAGTGCACGCTATAGCGATCAAAATTGGTATGAAAACCAGACGTTACCGGAATCCCCAGCCGCCGCGCCGCGCTGACTGCCGACCAGCCGAGCGGCCCTTCGGTGACCACATGCACCAGATCAGGCCGCTGCTGCTTCCAGCTTCGCGCCAGCGCCGCACCGGCCGGAAAGCCGAAGCGCAAGCCGGGGTACCCGGGCAAGGGCAGGCCGGGCATCGCCGTCTCATGCTCATTGCCGGTATCGGCCTTGCTCTGGCGCGGCCGAATCACGCTCACCCGATGGCCGCGCTCGCGCATGCCGCTGAACAGTCGGCCGACAGTCATCGCCACACCGTTCACCTCGGGGGGAAAAGTTTCGGTCACAAAGGTAATTTTCAGCGACATCACGTCCCCTGCAACAAAACGCAAGCCCAAACCACGGCCACCATGAGCAAGGAAACGAGTACCGCCGCACTGCCAATATCCTTGGCGCGCTTGGCGAGGCGGTGATTTTCCAGACTGACGCGGTCGACCACCGCTTCGATGGCAGAATTAAGTAGCTCAACCACCAACACCATCAAGACGCTACCGATCATCAAACCGCGCCCGATCCACGGCACCGGCAAAAGCAGCGCGGTGGGAATCAGCATTACGGCGAGCCAGACCTCCTGGCGAAAAGCGTCTTCACACAAATAGGCCGCTTTCAGGCCAGCGATCGAATAACTGAAGGCATTCCAGACCCGACGCAGCCCGGTTTTGCCCTTGAAGGGGGATTCATTGGCTGGGTCCAAACCCAGTTCATGCGGGGAAGGTGGCGACATGGCATCTCCGTGAAAACACTCAAGGTAGCCCGCCATTACTAAGCCTTGATGACAGGGTTTGTCACCGAAACGTAAGAATGTGGGCCGGCATAAGTCACGGCGAAAATTTCAATTTTGCCGCCCCTTCCCGGATGCGTTGCCGACTATGCCTTTCGTCAAATAGTCTTGGGCAGCCCAAGGGGATATGATGCCGGCAAAACATCAGACAAATGGTTTAGGGGTGGAAAGTGTCTCGTACCGAACGTTTCAGCAAAATCGAACGCCTGCTGCGCGATCGGCGCAGCATCAGCTTTACTGATCTACAACAGCAACTCGGGGTATCGCGCGCCACGCTGTTTCGCGACATGGCCTTTTTGCGTGATCGCATGCGGGTGCCAGTCATCCATGATCCGGAAAATGGCTGCTATCGACTCGACCGCAACGCGCAAAGGGAAGAGTTACCCGGCCTGTGGTTCAGTGCTGACGAAGCCCACGCCCTGCTCTCCATGCGCCAACTGCTGGCCAATCTCGACCCCGGCGGTCTGCTCGGCGAACAACTCGACCCGCTGAAAGAGCGGCTGAGCCAATTGCTGGCGCGTGGCGAGCACCCGGCCGAAGACATCACCCGGCGCATTCGCGTCGTCGCCGCTGCTGCCCGGCGCTACCCGCCAGCCCACTTCCAGGCTATCGCCGGCGCCTTAATGGCGCGCCGCCGGCTACACATCGACTACCAGGCACGCAGCAACGGCAACGCCACGCAGCGCGAAGTCTCGCCCCTGCGCCTCACCCACTACCGCGACAACTGGTATCTCGACGCCTGGTGCCACCTGCGCGACGAACTGCGCAGTTTTGCGGTCGACGCGATAAAAACCCTAAAAACGCTTGCGCAAACGGCTTGCGAAATACCAGACCAGGAAATCGACAGCACGCTCGGCGCCGGCTACGGCATCTTCTCCGGCCAGGCCAGGCATCAGGCCACGCTGCGCTTCACCCCCGAACGCGCCCGCTGGGTCGCCGCCGAACAATGGCACCCGGAACAGCAAGGCGCTTTTCAAGCCGATGGCAGCTATGAGCTGCGCATTCCTTACAGCAACGACCCGGAGTTGATCATGGATATTTTGAAATACGGGCCGGAGTGTGAGGTGCTGGCGCCGGTGGCGTTGCGGGAGAAAGTTGAGCGGTTGTTAAAGGAGGCGGTGGGGAGGTATGGCGATGAGTGACAGCCAAAACCCGAACTCGGCAGAGTTTCTCGCTCACATTCGCAACGATGATGGAATTTTGATTCCGCATCCTCTCGCGGAACATTTGAGTGAAGTCTCACGTTTGGCAGCAGAATTCGCCGCCGAGTTTGATAGTGCTGACTGGGCCAGCCTCGCCGGACTTTGGCACGACCTGGGCAAATACCGCACCGGCTTTCAACGCTACATCCGTCAATGCGGCGACCCGGATGCGCATATCGAAAATCGGGTCGCCGGGCCGGAAAAAACCCATTCGGCGGCCGGGGCGTTATGGGCAGCGCAATATTTAACGGAAGTCGACCGACGGGCCGGTCCGGTCCTCGCTCGCGTCATGGCTTACCTGATTGCCGGTCACCATGCCGGCCTCGATAACTGGTTTGGTGGCTTGAACGAGCGCTTAAGCAAGGATGAAAGCAAAAAGGAATTGGCCGATGCACTGGCGGCCGTCTTGCCGGCGCACATCCTGCGCCCTATCGCCGAATTACCCGGGATCGCCACGATTCGTGCCGATCAGGCGCTCGCCATTCCTGGCCGATTCGCCCTCTGGGTTCGGATGCTGTTCTCCTGCCTGGTCGATGCCGACTTTCTCGATACCGAAGCATTCATGTCGCCGGACAAAGCCGTAGCCCGAAACGGGTTCATGCCATTGGCCGAGATGGAAAAGGCATTGGCGACCCGCTTGGCAGAAATGGCCAGCCAAGTCATTTCCCGTGGCGAAGCTGATAGCCCGGTCAATCGAAAACGCGCTGAGGTCTTGCAATCCTGCCGGCACAAAGCTGAAATGCCGCCGGGCGTTTTCACGCTGACGGTGCCCACCGGCGGCGGCAAGACCCTTTCCAGTTTGGCCTTTGCCCTGCGTCACGCGGTCAGGCACGACAAGCGGCGAGTCATCTACGCCATTCCCTATACCAGCATCATCGAGCAGACGGCCGATATTTTTCGCGGCATCTTTGGTGAAGCGAACGTTATCGAGCACCATAGCAATGTCGAAGCCGAGCCGACTCAGGAAACCTCGCGCTCGCGGCTCGCCTGCGAAAACTGGGATGCGCCACTAGTTGTAACGACCAACGTCCAACTGCTGGAAAGCCTCTTTGCCCGCAAGACCTCGCGTTGCCGAAAGCTTCACAATCTGGTCAACAGCGTCATCGTTCTCGACGAAGCGCAGCTGTTGCCGGTGTCTTATCTGCAGCCGGTGATTGATGTGTTGCGCCTGCTGGTCAAGGATTATGGCGTAACGCTGGTACTGTGCACGGCCACCCAGCCAGCCTTGAATACCCGCGCCAGCTTTGATGCGGCCCGCCAGCTTCGAGGCTTTCAGGCGGACGAAATGACCGAAATCATTGATGACATTGGCAGCCTCTATGCCGCACTGGATCGGGTCAGGGTTCATGTACCGACTGACCTCAATGTTTCACAAAACTGGGATGGCCTGGCAGCGGCAATGGCCAACCATGATGCGGTGTTGACCATCGTCAGCCGCCGCGCCGATTCACGCGAACTCTATGCTCGCCTCAAGAAAGAAAACCATAAAGGTCTTTGGCATCTTTCCGGACTGATGTGCGCCCAGCATCGCAGCGACAACATCGGCGCCATCAAGGCTGCATTGAAAGCCAGGCTAAAGGCGCTTGCGGCGGGTGACGAGCCGCTCCCTGTCCGGGTGGTCAGCACCCAGCTCGTGGAGGCCGGTGTCGACATCGACTTTCCCGTGGTTTATCGCGCTTTGGCCGGGCTGGACTCGATTGCTCAGGCGGCTGGGCGCTGTAACCGGGAAGGCCGCCTGGAGAAGGGCGACGTCCACGTTTTTGTCCCGCCCAAACGCCCACCCGCCGGCTTGCTGCGCCAGGCCGAGCAGACTACCCGCGCCGTGTGGGGGGCTTTGCCGCCGGATGCTGATCCCTTGGGTGTTGGCCGCTTTCCCGAATACTTCCGCCAGTTGTATGAAGATGCCAACCTGGACGAAAAGGGGATTGCTGATTTGCTGCGGGTCGGCAAAGAAGCCGATGTCAATTTTCGCGCCGCTGCCGAATCCTTTCGCCTGATCGACAACCAGGACAGTGCAACAGTCTTTGTTCGTTACCAGCGGGGCGAGGCAGAGAGCGGCATCAACATTCTTTTGCAAAAACTCCGAAAAGACGGGCCGGATCGTTGGCTACTGCGCAAGCTGCAACGCTACGCGGTGACGATTTATCAGTACGACTTGCAGCGATTATTGCTGGCTGGCGATGTTGTCCCGCTAGGCGGCGATTGGCCGGGGCTCTATGTGCAGGACAGTGATCTGCTTTACGACTCGGTGCTCGGGGTCAATGTTGATGGTGCGCCGGGTGATCCGGCCAGTCTCGTTAAATGAGACTGGCATCTGCGAGAATTCATGAAATACAAACGGGAGAAACAATGACCAGCTTTTGTCTTGAGGTATCAGGTGACTACGCCTGCTTTACCCGGCCGGAAATGAAAGTTGAGCGGGTGTCCTACGATGTCATCACGCCATCGGCGGCGCGATCGGTGTTTGAGGCCATTTTGTGGAAGCCGGCGATTCGTTGGGAGATGCGGCGGATCGAGGTTTTGAAGCCGATTCGCTGGATGAGTGTGCGACGGAACGAAGTGGCCTCGAAGGTTTCGGTGCGCAACGCCCAAACAGCCATGAACAGCGGCGTCGGCAATCTCGGACTCTATATCGAAGAAGATCGCCAGCAGCGCGCCGGGCTATTCCTGCGTGACGTAGCCTATCGCCTGCATGCCGATTTGCTGCCCGTCGGCGATGACGCACTGGCCAATCCGGCCAAGTATCGGGAAATGTTCGAGCGCCGGGCCGAAAAGGGTCAATGCGTCAATCAGCCCTATCTGGGGTGCCGCGAGTTTGCCGCTCGTTTTCGCTTGGTAGATGACCTGAGCAGCGAACCACCGGCACTCGATGAAAGCCGTGATCTGGGCTGGATGCTTTACGACATGGATTTCAAAAATCCCAGCGAGCCGCAGCCACGTTTCTTCCGTGCGCAACTTGAAAAGGGGCTGATTGATCTGAGCCAAGCGCAGGTGATGGGATGATCCTGCAATCGCTTTACGAGTATTACCAGCGCAAGATCGCTGACCCCGACCCGGCCCGACGTCTGCCAGCGTTTGGTCTGGAAGACAAGGAAATTCCCTTTATTATCGAGTTGACCGCAGCAGGCCAACCGGTGGCGATCAAGGATACGCGGCAAGGCGACGGGAAAAAGAAACAGGCCCGGCGTTATCTCGTACCAAAGGGCGTCAAGAAAACATCCGGTGTTGCCGCAAATTTACTGTGGGATAACGCTGAATACGTTTTGGGCATCGATACCAAAGGCAAGCCGGAGCGAGTTATCGAGCAACATGCCGCTTTTTGCCAGCGGATCGCCGAGTTGCCGGAAGCCTCTCGCGAAGATGCCGGCATTCAGGCCATCCAGGCGTTTTACGAAACTCAGGGTGTGGCGGCGTTGTCCGAAGATCCGTCGTGGGCTGAAATCCTTGAAATCAATCCGGTGATGACGTTTCGTCTGGCGGGAGACAGCGATCTGGTCTGCCAACGGCCGGCGGTTGTAGCCGGCTTGGGCAATGATTTCGACGATGCCGCCGGCGGTGGCGCGATCTGCCTGGTGACTGGGGCGTCAGCAACGCCCGAACGCTTGCACACCTCGATCAAAGGCGTCTGGGGAGCGCAGAGTTCCGGCGCCAATATTGTTTCCTTCAACCTCGACGCCTTTACCTCTTTCAATAAAGAACAGGGCTGCAATGCACCGGTCAGCACTATGGCGGCCTTCGCCTACACCACTGCCCTCAATCATTTGCTGGAAAAAGGATCACGGCAGCGCATCCAGGTCGGTGATGCCTCCACCGTCTTCTGGTCACAAAAAGAGGATGCATTCGAGGATGGCTTTGCAGCCATCTTCGGCGAGCAGGACGATCCTGATGCCCGCAGCGATCAAATCCGCGCTTTGCTGGACGCCGTTCAGGCGGGCCAGTTCGATGGCGGAAGGGGCAACAACCGTTTCTATGTACTCGGTCTGGCGCCGAACGCAGCACGAATTTCCGTGCGCTTCTGGCATGCCCAGCCGCTGACTGCCATTGCCGCGCGGATTCGCTGCTGGTTCGACGATTTGGCTTTGGTTCGCGCTCCTCACGACCCCGAGTATCCCAGCCTGTTCCGCTTATTGACCGCCTGCGCGTTGTTGCGCAAAGCCGACAACATTCCGCCCAACCTGGGGGGTGAGGTAATGCGGGCCATTCTTTCCGGTGGCCCCTTTCCCGCCACTTGGCTCAATGCTGCGGTATTGCGTTGCCGAGCCGAACAGAACGTCAATTATTTACGGGCTGCTGTGATCAAAGCCTGTCTGAATCGCCGTACCCGTTTTCACACTAATAACGCTCCCGAGAAGGAATTATTGCCCATGCTCGACCTTAAAAATCCCAGCGCCGCCTATCGACTGGGGCGCCTCTTTGCCGTCCTCGAAAAAGCACAGGAAGAAGCCAGCCCTGGCTTGAATGCAACAATTCGCGAACGCTATTACGGCGCTGCATCAAGTACGCCAGTTAGCGTATTCACGACCTTGTTGCGTTTGAAAAACCATCATCTGGCCAAGCTTTCCAACCGGGGTCGCGCGGTCAATTTAGAGCGCCTGATTGGCGAAATCATGGGCGGACTGACCGACTTTCCAAAACACCTGAACCTGCCGGAGCAAGGCCGTTTTGCCCTCGGCTACTACCACCAGCGTCAGGACTTTTTCAGCAAACCAGAATCCAGCGAATCAACTCAGGGAGAATCCAAATGAACCTTAATAACCGCTATGACTTTGTACTTGTCTTCGATGTACGTGATGGCAACCCCAATGGCGATCCGGATGCCGGCAACCTGCCCCGCCTCGATGCCGAATCCGGCCATGGTCTGGTGACGGATGTTTCGCTGAAACGCAAGGTGCGCAACTTTGTTGGGCTGGTTAAAGGCGAAACGCCACCCTTCGATATTTACGTCAAGGAGAAAGCCGTCCTCAACCAAGCTCACGAAAAAGCCTACGTTGCGGTCGGCGCCGAGGATGAACTCAAAGGGGAAGGTAAAAAACGCAAGGGAAGCGGCGATACGGTCGACAAAGCACGCAAGTGGATGTGCGCCAACTTTTACGACGTTCGTACTTTTGGCGCGGTGATGTCATTGGGTGTCAATTGCGGCCAAGTACGCGGCCCGGTACAGCTCACTTTCGCCCGTTCGGTAGACCCGATCATCGCTCAGGAGCACTCAATTACCCGGATGGCCGTGGCCACCGAAGCGGAAGCCGAAAAGCAACAAGGCGACAATCGCACGATGGGCCGCAAGCACACCGTCCCCTACGGCATTTATGTGGCTCACGGTTTCGTTTCCTCTTTCCTTGCCAAGCAAACCGGCTTTGATGAGGACGACCTCGAATTACTGTGGCAAGCGCTGGAGCAGATGTTCGAGCATGACCGCTCGGCGGCGCGCGGGGAAATGTCGACGCGAGGGCTTTATGTCTTTAAACATGACTCGGAACTCGGCAACGCCCACGCTCATGCGCTGTTTGATCGTATCCGGGTCACACGAAAGGCTGGTGCCGAGGTGCCGCGTAGCTTCTCTGATTACGAGGTTACAGTTGATGACGCTGAATTGCCGGCTGGCGTGACGCTGATTAAACGCTGTTGATGTAGTTGAACTGCTACAGCCGTCCCGTCCAATACTCCGGATAGCGGCTGTGGTGGGCAACTGCCAGCACTTGGGCAATTTCGCCGCGAAGACGATAAATCAGCGTGCAAGGAAAACGCTTGAAAACCAGTTTGCGTACGCCCGGTTTTCCAAGTGCGCCGATATGCGGATGTTCCCGGATCAGCGATTGGAGATGATCAAAATCGTCGACCAGACCAGCCGCGATTTGTTTGCTGGCTTCGCGAACATACCATTCGACAGCCTGGCGGAGTTCTGCTTTGGCGGCCGGATGCAGGCGAATTTCCATCACTGCAGTCTGGCGCGTAGCTCAGCAATGACTTCGTCCACGGGGTATGTTTCAACTTCACCGGCATCAAGTTGGGCCAGGCGATGTTCAATTTCAGCATCCCACGCCGCAGCAATCGCTTCCGGCGTATCGACGCTGATCCACAGCTTTTCAGCCAGATCAACTCGCTCCTGGGGAGTGAGCTTCATGGCTTCGGTAGCAATCTGTTGGTAAGTAAATGACATGCCATTTTCCTCTTTGTCGTCAGACAACGAATTTTAGTGAAGTTCATACGATAGCGCACCGGTAATGATTGAGCCCCTCGACCCCATTCCACTTTCCGCCCTGCAGCATTGGTGCTACTGCCCGCGCCAGTTTGCCTTGATCCATATCGAGCAGGTCTTTGCCGAAAACCTGTTCACCCAGCGTGGTCAGGCTTTGCACAAGCGGGTGGACGACCCTGGTTTCGAGGTGCGTGACGGGGTGCGCGTCGAGCGAGCCTTGCCGCTGTTTTGCGACCGCCTGGGCTTGGTCGGCAAGGCCGATATTGTTGAGTTTTCGCCGGATGGTACGCCGTATCCGGTCGAGTATAAACATGGCTCCCGCCACAAGCGGGCGGACATTGCGGCCTGCGACGATCTGCAATTGGCGGCGCAGGCGGTTTGTTTGGAGGAAATGTTCGGCCGGCCGGTGCCGGAAGGCGCCTTGTATTACGCCTCGTCACGGCGGCGACGCATTGTTGCGGTCAACACCGATTTAAGGGCAAAAATCGAAATCGCCGTAGACGCCGTCCGGCAACTGTTTTTAGCGAAAACGCTACCGCCACCGCTTAATGATGACCATTGCCGCGCCTGCTCACTGCACGACCTGTGCCAACCGGAGGCAGTGCTGCACTCGCCGGAGCGCTCCGCTGCCTTGATTGCACTTTTTCAGCCGGAAGATTGATATGCAACTACTCAATACGCTCTATGTGACGACGCCGGAGAGTTACATCCACCTCGATAACGATACGCTGCGCGTCGAAGTGGAAAAGGAAACGCGCTTACGGGTGCCGCTGCATCACCTTGGGGCGGTGGTGTGTTTTGGCTATGTCTCGGTGTCGCTGCCGCTTATGCATCGCCTGGCGGATACGGGCATCAGTCTGGTTTTGCTCGATATGCATGGCCGCTTCAAAGCGCGGTTGGAGGGCGCCGTCTCAGGTAACGTACTTCTTCGGCAGGCGCAGCATCGGCTGGCCGGCGACCCGGCCTTTGCCCTCGGCGTAGCGCGCAATTGCATCGCCGGCAAGGTACGCAACTGTCGGCAGGTTTTGCTGCGCGGTTCGCGTGAGGCCAAGTTGCCGGAAGAGGCGGCCATACTGGCGAGAGGTGCTGCAGACTTGGCAGCAACGCTGCGCGCCCTGCCTACCGCGGGCGATCCCGATACCTTACGCGGACTGGAAGGCGAGGCCGCCCGCCAATATTTTGCGGCGCTGACGTATCTGGTCAAGGCCAGTGCCCGCGAGAGTTTCCGCATGGACGGCCGCAACCGCCGCCCACCACGAGACAGAATCAATGCGCTACTGTCCTTTGTCTATTCGCTGCTGATGAACGATTGTCGTTCGGCCGTCGAGGCTGCCGGCCTTGATCCGCAAATCGGTTTTCTCCATGTCGTGCGTCCAGGACGGGCGGCATTGGCGCTTGATTTGATGGAAGAGTTTCGCGCCTTTGCCGATCGGCTAGTCCTGTCGCTGATCAATCGCGGGCAAATCGGGCCGGCTGATTTTGTCGAGCGCGAAGGCGGTGCGGTGCTGCTTGAAGGTGATGCGCGCAAGGTCGTTCTCGTCGCCTACCAAGAACGCAAGCAGGAAAACTTGAGCCACCCGCTGATCAGCGAACCTATCCCGCTCGGCTTGCTGCCGCACCTGCAGGCCAGATTACTGGCCCGAACATTACGCGGCGACACCGCCGAATATCTGCCCTATCTGGTGCGTTGAGCTTATGTTGGTCATCGTTTGCTACGACGTAAATACTGAAACTCGCGAAGGCAGGCGCCGCTTGCGCCGCGTTGCCAAGCTCTGCGAAAGCGTCGGCCAGCGAGTGCAGAAATCTGTCTTTGAATGTCAGGTCGACCGCGCCCGCTTTGAATCTCTGGAGCGCAGTCTGGTCGATGAAATCAAGGTCGGTGAAGACAACCTGCGTTTCTATCGAATCGCCGAATTGAAAGGCTATGAAGTCAGGGAACACGGCTGTTTTCGCGCCACTGATTTCGATGCGCCGCTGGTGCTGTGAGTTTGCGCGTACCTATAGTGACCATGCTTTCACCGGGAGTTTCGCGCACGGCTTATCACGCTGAATTTATTCACGTTTTTTGCGATCAAGCATCTCGTGTAAGATCGCTCTTGCTCCTGGCTCAGGACGTTCGCGCAATGCGGCTGTTTTGTGCCCTTGTTTCCGGTAGTTACGGGAGATGGGCATCGCCCCTCGGCAACGGGGGGCGTGGATTGAAACCTGTCCGCTGGTCGTATGCCTGGCATCCTCTGTCGCATCGCCCCTCGGCAACGGGGGGCGTGGATTGAAACTC
>JBBSCQ010000047.1:0-24428 GCA_038250105.1 Burkholderiales bacterium
GACCCGGCGCCGCTGGCCAACAAGGGCAAGCTGAAGTTTATTGACGCGGCCAACTATGAAGAGCATCTGCCGCTACTCGCCGAGTGCGATCTGGTGATCGAGGCGATTGCCGAACGCATGGACTGGAAGAACGATCTCTATGCCAAAATTGCGCCGCACCTGGCGCCGAATGCGGTGATTGCTTCCAATACCTCCGGCCTGTCGATCAACACGCTGGCCGAAGGGCTGCCGGCCGATGTCCGGCCGCGCTTCTGCGGCATTCATTTTTTTAATCCGCCGCGTTACATGCATCTGGTCGAGATCATCGGTACGAAGACGACCGATGCCAGCACGCTGGATGCGCTCGAAACCTGGCTGACTTCGCGGCTCGGCAAGGGCGTTATCCGCGCACTTGATACGCCTAACTTCGTGGCCAATCGCATAGGCGTCTTTTCCATTCTGGCCGTGATGCATCACACCGCCGCCTTCGGTCTGGGTTTTGATGAAGTCGATGCGCTGACCGGCCCGAAGATTGGCCGCCCGAAGAGCGCGACTTACCGCACCGCCGATGTGGTCGGACTCGACACGCTGGCCCACGTGGTGAAAACCATGCAGGACACGCTGCCGAATGACCCGTGGCACGCCTATTTCTCCTCGCCAGCTTGGTTGCAGGCCCTGATCGGCAAGGGCGCGCTCGGCCAGAAAACTCGTTGCGGCATTTTCCGCAAGCAGGGCAAGGAAATCCAGGTGCTCGATCTGGCGGCTCAGGATTACCGCACTTCAGCCGGTGAAATTGCCGAGGAAGTGGCTGCCATCCTGAAAATACGCAACCCGGCCGAGAAGTTTGCCGCGTTAAGGGCTTCCAGCCAGCCGCAAGCCCAATTCCTCTGGGCCATCTTCCGCGACATCTTCCACTACGCTGCCGTGCAACTGGAAAACGTCGCCGACAACGCCCGTGATCTCGATTTCGCCATGCGCTGGGGTTTCGGCTGGTCGCAAGGCCCATTTGAAACCTGGCAGGCGGCAGGTTGGTCGGATATTGCCCAAGCCCTTGCCGCTGATATTGCCGCCGGCAAGACGATGAGTGCTACACCGCTGCCGGCCTGGGTGCAAGAAAGTGGCCGCACCGGCGTGCATACGGCGCAAGGTTCCTACTCGGCGAGCAAGAATGCTTATGTCGCCCGTTCAGCGTTGCCGGTTTATCAGCGCCAGCTCTTCCCCGAGCGCGTGCTCGGTGAAACTGCCACGCTGCCTGAAAAATCCGGCGAAACACTGTACGAGAACGACGGTGTGCGCCTGTGGCGCAATGCTAGGGTCGACGCCGGAATTGGCATCATTTCCATCAAATCCAAGATGCACACCATCGGTAACGAAGTGCTCGATGGTGTCATTGCTGCCGTCCGTCAGGCCGAGCAAACCCTCGATGGCGTGGTGATCTGGCACGAAGCGCCGTTTGCTGTCGGGGCCAATCTGCAGCAGGTAGGCGAAGCCTGTGCCGCTGGCCAGTTCGACTTGCTGGAAGCAACCGTGGAGAAATTTCAGCGTGCTTCGCAAACCTTGAAATACGCTCAGATCCCAACGGTCGCTGCGGTGCAGGGCCTGGCGCTGGGCGGCGGTTGTGAATTTGTCATGCACGCCGGCAAGCGGGTGATGGCACTGGAAAGTTATGTCGGCTTGGTTGAAGCGGGCGTTGGCCTGATTCCGGCCGGTGGTGGCTGCAAGGAGTTTGCTGTACGGGCGGCAGAGTGGGCCGCCCAGTCGGCAACGCCGGGTGAGGTCTTTAACTTCCTGCAACCGGTGTTCCAGACGATTGCGATGGCCAAGGTGGCGAAGAGTGCGGTCGAGGTGATCGATTTTGGTTTTGGCAAACCCTCCGACACCATTCTCTTCAATGCCAACGAGTTACTTTACGTCGCGATCAAGGAAGCCCGGGCGATGGCCGATGCCGGCTACGCACCGCCGCTGATGCCGCGGGCCATTCCGGTCGCCGGTCGCAACGGCATTGCCACTTTCGAGATGATGCTGGTCAATATGAAAGAGGGCGGCATGATCTCGGCGCATGACTACCGGGTGGCCAAGGCGGCGGCCACGGCGTTATGTGGTGGCGACATTGAAACCGGCAGTCTGGTCGATGAGGAATGGTTGCTGACTGTTGAGCGCCGCCTCTTTGTCGAACTGCTGAAAACCCCCGAAACCCAGGCCCGGATCAAGCACATGCTGGAAACCGGCAAGCCGCTGCGTAACTGACGAAATGAAACGCAGAGTCACAGAGTTGCGGAGAAAAGCCATGCAATTTTTTAGCTTCCTCCGCGCCTTTGCGTCGAAAAGGAGATTTTGATGAGTAAACAAATCCAGGAAGCCTACATCGTCGCCGCTACCCGCTTGCCGGTGGCGAAACGTAATGGCATGTTCAAGAATTTTCGGCCGGACGATATGCTGGCCCACGTCATTAAATCGGTCGTTGCCCAAGTGCCGGGCATTGATCCGGCACTGATTGGCGATGTCATCGTCGGCTGCGCCATGCCGGAAGCCGAGCAGGGCATGAACGTCGCCCGTATCGGCCTGCTGCTGGCCGGGCTGCCAATCACCGTGCCGGGCATTACGATCAACCGTTTCTGCTCCTCCGGGGTGCAGGCAGTGGCCGATGCCGCCAACCAGATTCGCCTTGGCCTGGCCGATGTGATGATTGCGGCGGGTACCGAGTCGATGAGTGTCATGCCGCAGATCATGGGCAACAAGATGTCGATGAATCCAGCGATATTTGCCAAGGAAGAAAACCTCGGTATTGCCTTCGGTATGGGGCTGACCGCAGAAAAGGTGGCGAGCCAGTGGAAGATTGGCCGCGAGGCGCAGGATGCCTTTGCGGTTGAATCGCACCGTCGGGCCTGTGCGGCGATTGCGGCTGGTCACTTCAAAGCTGAAATTTCACCATACCTGCTGCGTGAGCAATTGCCGGATTTGAAGACAGGCGAAATCGTTATTCGCGAGCGTTTGCTGGATACCGACGAAGGTCCGCGCCCGGATTCTGCCCTCGACAAGTTGGCCAAGTTGAAGCCGGTTTTCCATGTGCGTGGCAGCGTAACTGCTGGCAATTCGTCGCAGATGTCGGATGGTGCCGGCGCGGTGATGCTGGTGTCGGAGAAGATTCTGCGTGAACACAATCTGACGCCGCTGGCTCGTTTTGCCGGTTATGCCGTTGGCGGCGTGGCACCGGAAATCATGGGAATCGGCCCGGTGGCGGCGATTCCCAAGGTGCTGCAACAAGTTGGCATCAGCCAGGATGATCTTGACTGGATCGAACTCAATGAAGCCTTTGCAGCGCAGTCGATTGCCGTGATGCAGGAACTCGGCATTAATCCGGCCAAAGTGAATCCGCTCGGTGGCGCGATTGCCCTCGGCCATCCGCTTGGCGCCACCGGGGCTGTCCGTATTGCCACCGTGACGCATGGTTTGCAACGTACCGGCGGGCGCTACGGCATGGTGACGATGTGTATCGGTACCGGCATGGGTGCGGCCGGCATTATTGAGCGGATCTGAGCGTGAATATTTTGCCGCAAAGCCATGTGGGCGCAGCGTGAAGCTAGCACCGTGCATACCATCGTAGAACGCACGGTTTATATCGCCGACAAAAACCATTACCGGCAAAAAATCTACTGAAGGAGACAAATGATGATTTCGCATTCCTTAAGGGTTGCTGCCTTACTCGCTACTTTGTTGGCAGCGCCTGGCTTGTATGCGGCGGAAGTGGCCGGGGTAAAGATAGATGAGCATATCAAGGTGGGCAGCAGTGAACTGGTCTTGAACGGTGCTGGTTTGCGCAGCAAGGTTTTCATCAAGGTGTATGTCGGCGCACTCTATGTCACCCAGAAGGCGGCGACGCCGGCGGCTTTGCTGGATGCTGGCAGTGCCCGCCGGATGAGCTTGCGCTTGCTGCGTGATCTTGATGCCGATACGCTTTATGGCGCGCTGCGTGATGGCCTCAAGGACAACAATAGCGAGGCAGAACTGACGGTGCTGAAAACACCGATCGACCAGTTTGCCGAGATCATGAAAAAAATAGGCAATGCCCGTAGTGGCGATACGGTCGCAATTGACTTTACGCCGGATGGCGTTGGCGTAAGCTTGAATGGGGAAGCCCGTGGCAAGGTGGTCAGCACGACATTTGGCCGGGCCTTGCTCAAGGTTTGGTTAGGAGAGAATCCGGTAGACGCTTCGCTCAAGAAAGCGCTGCTCGGTAGCTGATCATAATAAGGAGGAGGAGACAATCATGGAAAAAATCTGGCTGCAAAGTTACCCGCCCGGCGTGCCGGCCGAGATCCGCATTGATCATGTGTCATCGCTGGTCGATCTGTTCGAAGAATCCTGTCGCAAGTACGCCGATAAGGTGGCCTATATCAGCATGGGCCGGGAGATGACTTACCGCGAACTTGATAGTCTTTCGCGCGATTTTGCCGGCTGGCTGCAGGCCAAGGGCTTGAAGAAGGGCGATCGGGTCGCGCTGATGATGCCCAACTTGCTGCAATACCCAGTGGCGCTGTTCGGCACTTTGCGCGCCGGTTGTGTCGTGGTGAACTGCAATCCGCTCTACACCCCACGTGAACTGGAACACCAGCTCAAGGACTCGGGTGCAACGGCGATTGTGATTGTCGAGAACTTCGCCAATACGCTGCAGCAAGTCATCAAGCAAAGCGTTGTCAAGCATGTCATCGTCACGCCGATGGGTGAAATGCTCGGTGTGCTCAAGGGAACGCTGGTTAATTTAGTTGTGCGCCACGTCAAAAAACTGGTGCCGGCCTGGTCTTTGCCGCAGGCGATCAGTTTTAAATCGGCGCTGGCTGATGGCCGTCGATTTGGCATGAACACAGTGGCACTAAGCCATGATGATCTCGCCTTTCTGCAATATACCGGCGGAACGACAGGCGTTTCAAAGGGCGCCATGCTGACCCACGGCAACATTACGGCCAATGTGATGCAGGCTTATAGCTGGATCAAGCCGGTGATCAAGGAGGGGGAGGAGTTCATCATCACCCCCTTGCCGCTGTATCACATCTTCGCTTTGACGGCGAACTGCCTGACCTTCCTGATGATCGGGGCAAGCAATCTGCTGATCGCCAATCCGCGTGATATTCCCGGCTTTATAAAAGAGTGGTCGAAGTATCCGATTACCGTCGTGACTGGCGTGAATACGTTGTTCAACGCTTTGCTCAATCATGCCGACTTTGCCAGCCTGGATTTTTCGACGCTGAAAGTGACCCTGGGTGGCGGCATGGCAGTACAGGCAACCGTTGCTGAGCGTTGGCTGAAAGTGACGGGTTCGACCTTGTTGCAGGCTTATGGTCTGACTGAAACCTCACCGGCGGCGACGATCAATCCGCTGCATATGAAGGATTTCAACGGTTCAATTGGCCTGCCAATTTCATCCACCGAGGTAATTATTCGTGATGATGTCGGCAAGGAGGTAACGCTTGGCCAGGTCGGCGAAATCTGCGTGCGTGGGCCGCAGGTGATGGCTGGATATTGGAACCGTCCGGATGAAACCGCCAACGTGATGTTTGCCGATGGCTTCCTGCATACCGGCGATATGGGTTACATCGATCCAAAAGGCTATGTTTTCCTGGTCGACCGCAAGAAAGACATGATTCTGGTTTCCGGCTTCAATGTTTATCCGAACGAGGTTGAAGAGGTGGTCGCCATGCACGAAGGGGTGGCCGAAGCGGCCGCCATTGGTATGCCTGACGAAAACTCGGGCGAAGCGGTGAAGATTTTTGTCGTGCGCAAGGATCCCAACCTCACCCCGGAAGCGCTGATCAAGCATTGCCGCAAACATCTCACCGGTTACAAGGTGCCTAAACACGTGGAGTTTCGCGCTGACCTGCCGCGTACCAACGTCGGAAAAATTTTGCGGCGCGCCTTGAAAGAGGGGGCGTAATGGCCAAGGAGAATCCGTAATGTCTATTCGCGCATCACTCAACAAAAACCTGACGCTGCCCGTCATCTGCGCGCCGATGTTTATTGTTTCCAATCCCGATCTGGTCATCGCCCAGTGCATGGCCGGTTTGATTGGCTCGTTCCCGGCCTTGAACGCGCGGCCGAAAGAGGCGCTTGATGCATGGCTGACGCGGATCAAGGCTGAACTGGCTAGTGATCCGCAGGCTGCCCCGTTTGCGGTGAATCAGATCATCCATCCCTCCAACGAGCGCCTGCAACATGATATGGAACTGTGCGTCAAGCATCAGGTGCCGCTGATCATTACCAGCCTCTCGGCGCCGACTCAGATCGTGCCGCCGGTGCATGCCTATGGCGGCCAGGTATTCCATGACGTGATCAGTGTCCGCCATGCCGAAAAGGCGTTGGAGGCGGGTGTTGATGGCCTGATTCTGGTTTGCGCCGGGGCGGGGGGTCATGCTGGCATGCTTAGCCCGTTTGCGCTGGTTGGTGAAATCCGCAAGTTTTACGATGGTCCGATTGCTCTTTCTGGCGCTATCTCCAACGGCAGTGCCGTACTCGCCGCGCAGGCGATGGGGGCGGATTTTGCTTATATCGGGACGCGTTTCATTGCCACCAAAGAGGCGAACGCCGTTGCGGCCTACAAACAGGCGATTGTTGACTCTGCTGCGGTCGACGTCATTTACACCCCATATTTCACCGGGGTGCATGGCAATTATTTAAAGCAGAGCATTCTCAATGCCGGGCTTGATCCAGCCAATCTGCCGGAGCGCGACAAGACCTCGATGAACTTCGGTGCCGCGGCCGGCGCCAAGGCCTGGAAAGACATCTGGGGCGTCGGCCAGGGCATTGGGACAATTGACGACGTGCCGAGTACCGGTGAATTGGTCGCCCGGATGAAAGACGAATACCGCACCGCCAAAGCGGCGCTGTGCAGCAATTCCTACTGACAACACCGCAAACAGGAGACAGCAAATGAGCGACTATCGTGCGCCCGTAAAAGACATGCGTTTTGTGATGGACGAACTGGCTGGTTACAAGGAACTGAGCCAGTTCACCGGTTTTTCCGAGGCCACGACAGACATGGCCGATGCCATTCTGGAAGAGGCCGCCAAGTTTGCTGGTGAAGTGCTGGCGCCGTTGAATCACTCCGGTGACAAGCAAGGCTGCAAGCTGACCGAAAACGGCGTGGTCACACCACCGGGCTGGAAGGAAGCCTACAAGGCCTTCTGCGATGCGGGCTGGAACGGCATTGCCGGCCCACTGGATTACGCCGGTCATGGTCAGCCCGATACGTTGGCCGTGGCGGTCAAGGAAATGGTCTGCTCGGCCAATCTGTCCTTTTCGCTTGGCCCTTTGCTGACGACCGGCGCCGTCGAAGCGCTGCTGACCTGCGCCAGCGACGAACTGAAAGCGATCTATCTCGAAAAGATGGTGACCGGCGTATGGACCGGCACAATGAATCTGACCGAACCGCAAGCCGGTTCCGACCTGGCACTAATTCGCTCGCGGGCCGAGCCGCAGGCTGACGGCAGCTACAAGGTTTTCGGTCAGAAGATTTTCATCACCTACGGCGACCACGACATGACGGAGAACATTGTCCATCTCGTCCTCGCCCGCCTGCCGGATGCGCCGGCCGGGGTGAAAGGTATTTCGATGTTCCTCGTGCCGAAATTTTTGGTTAATGCCGATGGTTCGCTCGGTGCGCGCAACGACGCCTATTGCGTTTCGCTGGAACACAAACTCGGCATCCACGCCAGCCCGACCTGCGTCATGGCTTATGGCGATAATGGCAACTTCGCTGGTGGCGCCGTCGGCTACCTGCTCGGCCAGCCAAACCGTGGCCTCGAATATATGTTCATCATGATGAACGAAGCGCGTCTTGGCGTTGGCCTGCAAGGTATTGCCCTCGGCGAGCGGGCTTACCAGCAGGCGCTGAATTTTTCCCGCGAGCGCAAACAAGGGCGCGATGCACTGACTGGCGAAGCGCTAGTCACTATCGACAAGCATCCGGACATTCGACGCATGTTGATGCTGATGAAATGTCGCGTCGAAGCCTGCCGCGCTATGGCCTATTTCGCCTCTGGCCTGCTTGATCGGGCGCATGCCATCGCCGATGCCGATGAAAAGAAGCGCAATCTTTTCCTTGCCGAATTCATGATCCCCATCGTCAAGGGCGGCGGTACTGAAATGGGTATCGAAGTCACCTCGCTCGGCATCCAGATCTATGGCGGCATGGGCTTCATCGAAGAAACCGGCGCCGCCCAGCATTGGCGCGATTCGCGCATTACCACCATCTACGAAGGCACCACCGGCATTCAGGCCAATGACCTGGTTTTCCGTAAACTGATGCGCGATCAAGGCGCTACCGCCAGGGTGGTTTTCGGTGAGGTCTATGCCACCACTAAAACACTCGCAGCTTCAACCCGGCCGGAGTTGCAAGCCATCAGCCAGCGTCTCGGTGTGGCTTTGAAAGCCTGGACCGAGGCGACTGAGTGGCTGGCGGCTGATGCGAAAAATAGCCTTGCCGGGCCGTTGACCGCAGCAGTGCCGTATCTGCATCTGGCCGTCACCGTTTGTGGTGGCTGGCTGATGGGCAAGGCTGCGTTGGCTGCGGCAGGCTATCTCGACAAGGCGGAAGGTGACCAGACTTTCTATCGCGCCAAGATCGCCACGGCGCATTTTTACGCTGATCAGATGTTGCCGCTGGCAACGTCTTATGGCGAAACAGTGCGGGCTGGTGCCACAGCGCTGGCTGCGGTGACTGACGAAATGCTTTGAGGTATCTGCCGTTTAGCCAAGTAAAAAGGGAGAGCACTGCTCTCCCTTTTTACTTGCCAAAGGCAATGAAGTGCTTAAAAGTTGATACCGACCTTGGCCAGTAACGCCCAGTTTTCAAACTCAACGTTGCTGCGTTCATTGGTGTTCAGGTAGCGCACATCGGCACCTGCGTAAAAAGCGCCAGCGCGAAAGTTGAGGCCGGCAACTGCACCGTAGCCAAAGAGGTTTTTCTCAGTATTACCGTTATCTACGCGCACCATGCCGAGCACCGGACCAGCGCCAACTGAGAAGCCACTGCCGATGGGCAGTGTGTAGCGTGGCGAGATTTCAAAGGATGTCGACTTCACGCCGGATTCATCGACACGGTTGAACTGGACGTGGGTGCGGATACGGTTGTCTGGTGTCTGGAACAGGCCACAGTTCATATTGAAATCGATACCGTAGACCGTCATGCTGCTGTCACGGGCCGAGTTGGCATCCATGACGCCAGCGGTTATCGCGAGCGTAGGCTCATACTTGAAACCGGCATTCAGGCCGGGTAAAAATGTCAGGCCCTCGGCGTGACTGGCGGTGCCGGCAAGGGAAAGGGTAACCAGGGTAAGAGCAGCGGCAAGTTGATTCAATTTCATGAGTCTCTCCGGTGTTTCTGTTGTACGAATGCTTCGCTACAGTAAATGCAGGTGCGGCGAAACAGCTTTCAGGAATATTTTAATGGTGAGAACTCGGGTGGTCTGTGTTCTAGGTCACATAGTGGGCCTGGGTACTATTTTTTTAGCAGAATTTCAGCCGCTGCATCCAGATCAGCCTTCTTGATCAAGCCCAGTTTTTTCTGGATTACCTGACCGTTGCGGTCGATGAATATTGTAAAGGGCAGACCGGCCTTGGTATTGGCCATCGCCTGCATCAGCGGGATACCCTTTTCCTTGGCGACGAAAAGTGGGTAATCCATTTCGTAAGCTTTGGCGAAGTCTTTGGCAGATTCAGCCTTGTCTTCGATACCGATGCCGAGGACTTCAATTTTTCCTTTGTGCGCCGCGCGGAATTTGATCAGTTCGGGAATTTCGGCCCGGCAGGGGCCGCACCAACGGGCCCAGAAATTCACCACCAGCGGCTTGCCTTTATATTGCGCAAGTGCGACGGGTTTGTCGTCAAGGTCGCTCAAGGTGGTTGCAAACAAAGGGGCGGAGGAGGGCATTTCCTCAGCTTGAGCCATAGAAATAGCGGCTGGTGCTGCGGTCAACGTCGAAAAAAGGGCAAAAACTAAACTGGGCAGAAATTTTTTCAAGGCAGGTCGCCACGGCGGAAAATGAAGTAGCCGATGGTAGCACTGAGCAAACCGAGCGTTGCCGGGTAGACCAGCGCGAATATCTTATAGCCGGCGACGCCGAAGAGGTCGAGGATGACGTAGGCGGAAGGGCCGAGGACGATCAGTTGCGGGTCGAAAAGAGCCAGTGCGGCGGTGCGGAAAACTTGTAGCGGATTGGCCAGGGCCAGTGTTACGGCGATTTCCGGGGCCACCTTGCCTTGAATCATCACGCCGAGCAGGATCAGATCGAGGAAGAGCAGCAGGAATAGCCAGACCATGAAGGCGGCGCCTTGCGCCATGTCTGTGGTGCGGGCGACGGCGGAGATCAACATGCCAATACCGAGGAAGCACATCGCCATCACGGCGAGCAGCGCGGTGTAGTAGCCGAACATTTCCCACGGTACTTCGATGCCTTGAATGGTCGCCCAGATGACAGCGCCAAGCATGGCGAGAAAAACTGGCGCGAAGACGACAATGTAGCGGCCAAGGATTTTGCCCCAGAACCAGGCGGCGAGTGATACCGGTAGTGACAGCAGGTATTCGAAAACGCCGGCCTCGCGGTCGCCGGCCACCGAACGGACGGTCGTGATCAATACGAAAATTGGCAGGATTGCCATAGTTAGCTGGATATAGGTGACGAGTAGGCGCGACAGACCAATGAAGCCGAGGACGCGCGATTCGGTCAGGCCGAAGAGGAAGAGCAGAGCGACGATGCCGCCGAAAACCAGCGTATAGATCTGGAACCAGCGGGCGCGCAGCGATTCAACGATGTCGAGTTTGGCAGTCAGCCACAGTTGCTTCATTTATTTGCCTTTGGCCAGCGTGTGCTGGCGCATGTCGGTGAAATCGAGGCTGCCCGGCATCGGGATCGACACGGCAGCAAAGTTGTAGCCCATGGGCGAGGTCTTGGTGATGAACTGGGCGCGTTTCGGATCAAGCCAGCTCATTTCTTCGCGGCTTTTGCTGTTGAAATCAGCCAGCCAGATGCGCGTCGCAGCATCATTGAGCCACGGGTACTTGTCGGTCCTTTCCTTGAGCCAGAAGGCGAGGCAACCAGGGTCGTCAAACTTGAATACGGTGTTGTCCGGCCCGCCACGCACTTCCGCAGCAAAGCGCCGGTCAGAAATCACCATGCTGCAACGAATGCAGGTATCGCGATCCCATTTGATCTCGACCATGCCATCCGGCCAGTTGTCCTTCTTGCAGCCGGACAGCGCGGCGGCGAGCGGCGTGAGCAAAAAGCTGCCAGCGGCGAGGCGGCCGAGAAAGCGGCGGCGTTGAGGCTGGCACATGATTAGTTGCTGGCTTCGGCCAGTGAAAGCTCACTGACCAGCGCGGTATAGCGGGAAACGATGCCGAGGAAGCGCAGGCGATCCGGACCAGCGATGCTGCCTTCCCAAATTCTATTTTCGTCGCGGCTGGTGAATTTCCAGCCATCCAAAGCTTTGGCAAATGCCGGTTCAAAACGGCTGAGGACAATGCGGCAAGCCAGGGTTGCTGTCAGCGAAATTGCATCAGCCACTTTGTCGTCGAGCACCACTTTGCCCATGTCCATTTCGATCACGCGATTGACCAGGGCCGAGACTTCATCAAGGCGGTGGCTGGAGATGATCATCGTTGCGTCTTCCAGGCGTTCGGCCAGCAGATCAAAGAAAATCTTGCGCGCTTCTGGATCAAGGTTGGCGGCGGGTTCGTCCATCACCAGCACCTTGGCGTCGCGGCCAAGGGCGATGGCGATCAGCAGTTTCTGCTTCATGCCGCCGGAGAGACGGACAAACTGGCGAGACAGGATGCTTTCAAGGTCGAGGCCAAGACGTTTGGCGATGGCGTGTATGCGCAGCGGGTCAGTGCCACAAAGGGCCGCTGAAAACTCGATGAGCTGGCCGACCGGCATTTTCAGCGGCGGTGGCAATTGCGGGACGAAACCGATGTTGCCGAGGACGACCGTGCGGTTGCTGCGCGGGTCGAGGCCGTTGATGGCCACTGTTCCATCGAAGGTGTACTCACCGAGCAGGCAGCGGATCAGCGTGGTTTTGCCGGCGCCGTTCGAGCCGATCAGCGCGACGCGCTCACCGAGGCCGATATTGAGCGTAATGCCGTCGAGCACACGGGCCCGGCGGAAGGTTTTGGCGACATTGTTGAACTGGATCATGGGACCAAATTATAAGAGGGCTGCTACGGTCGACCTTGGATTTCGATCAAAAATCGAAGCGTTATCACATCAACTTTTGTAGCCCCTTAACTTCGAAGCTGAGCGAACCGGTTGGGCAGACGTCCACGCACAGGCCGCAACGGGTGCAGTCCGGGCCAATCGGCACTTCGACGTCGACGGCGCGGCCTTTGATGACGGTCTCGAGCACGTGTGGCACTAGACAAACCTTGCGGCAATCGCCTTCGTGGAAGCAGCCGTCGAGTTTGTACTTGATGCGGACCGGTGAAATGATGCCGACCACGCCATAGGTCAGGCCAATCGGACAGGCGTAACGGCACCAGGCCCGGCGGGAGAAAAAGACTTCAAAGAAGAGCAGCGCCAGCACCCAGAGCAGGGCCAGGCCGGGGCCATAGATCAGTGCGCGGGAAAGGATGCCGGTTGGTGAGATGGCTTCGAAGACGGTGTAGCCGGTGGCTACGGCAAGCAGGGCAAAGATAATCCAGAACACGGTACGCAAGCGGCGATCCATCGTCTGGTCAGTCACCAGCTTTTTCTTGACCAGATAAAGGTGGAGCTTTTCAGCCCATTCGGCCAGCAGGTGATAGGGGCAAACCCAGGAGCAGAAGGTGCGACCACCGAGTAGCGCCCACAGCAGAAGCACCGTGCCGGTGCCAATGACCAGGTTGTTGATGATGTGCTTGTGGGCCAGCATGACCTGCAGCGCGGAATTGAGATCGATCAGGTGGAAGCCGACAAAACGCGATGCGGTTAACGCGCCTTCGAGAATTTGAATGTCGAGGAAAAATGAAAAAGTGAACAGCAGGTTGGAGATGATCAGCGTTATCCAGCGACGATTGCGCCATTTATTTGACTTTATTTCGTGCGATCGGAGGTGAGCTTTGACCGCCTGTAGATCCTGCTTGTTGGTCATCCGCTTGAGAACGTGCACCTGCTGGGCCCGTTCGGTGATCTGTTCAGGCTTGCGTGGTTCCCAGCCGAACATGATCTTGATTTGTTCGGTAAATCGGCGTTTTAGAACGTCGCTCATATCTTCCAGACCTCGCCGGCTTCGATGGTGATACAGGTCGGTTCGACCGGACAGATCATCTCGCATACGCCACAGCCGACGCAGGGTTCGTGCACCACCGGGGAATTCCGCTTCGAACCATCCGGGGCAAAAACGGTTTCAATTGAAATGGCGCCTTTGATCGGGCAAGCGCGAACGCAGAGGTCGCATTCGTCAACGTCATATTTATGGTCGCTGACCTTGATCGGTTTCCAGCGGTCAACTTCCATGTAGCGAAGATGGCCCTTGAAGTCGGCGCCGCGTGCTTGCCCCTTGAAGCCTTTGCCTTGTATGGCGAGGCAGGCTTCCGGGCGGCTTAGACGGGCGACGCCAATGCGTTCGTGCATGTTCAACGTCGGCTCGGCATCTTTTTCCTTGGCGAGCAGGATGGGCTTGGCTAAAAGTGCCGCACCAGCGCGTACCGGTAGAAAATCCGGCTTGTGGTAAGTCAGTGAGCCGGTCGGGCAGGCGAGAACGCACTGTACGGCATCGCAGGAAAAATCGCAGGCCTGGTTGCGGGCGTCAATGTACGGGGTGCCGACACCAACACCATCAATCAGGTCGGCCAGCTTGATGGCTTGCACCGGGCAAACCTGGACGCACTGACCACACTTGATGCAACTGCCGAGGAAGTCTTTTTCATCGAGCGCACCGGGCGGGCGCAGGCGTTTTTTCTGGGAATAAATCAGCGGCAGAAAGCCCGAGAGCGCCGCACCAAGTACACCGCCGGTCAGTAGGGTGGTACGCAGGAAACGACGGCGATTAGTCTGTTTTTTTGCTTTGGAAAGCGGCGGCGTTGAAGCCGCAACAGCTTTTCGATCAGTCTCGTTCTCGATCATGTTTACGCTATCCGCTCAGGCTTGATGAAGCGTGGTTTTTCATCACGCAGGATCAGGTCGGGTGTTGAGAAGGGGGCCAGGCGCTCAAGAAAATCCAGGAGTTCCATGACTGGCGAACTGCGGAAAAATCGTGCAATCGGCAGTTCTATCCAGATTTGGTCGGCATACGAATAGAGCTCGTGAGTCTTGTCGCCAAAACCATCGCCGTCACGGTCAAAGCCTTGATAGTCGTCCCAGTAGTTACCCGACCAGGTATTCTTTGCGTTGTTGTTATTGTCACCATGGCCACCGTAAGTGACCTGGCTCAGGTTGCCTTCGAAAATATTATCAACCATGTTGTTGCCACCGGTTTCGCTGTTGAACAGGATGCCGATTCCGTTATAGGCAAAGCGGTTGCCGCGAATTTCGATGCTGCTGTCAGGCTGGAAAGGTGAGAGATCGGAGCCGATACCAACGCCACAATAGATGATCTCGTTATTCTCGATAATTGCCCCGGAAGCTTCCTTGAAACCGATGCCCATCCCGGTAGCGCCGGTGGCGTGCGAAATGATGTTATTGCGCAAGATGCCGCCTTCGGTGTACATAAAGTACACGCCGACCGCATTGTCGTAAAACTGGTTACGTTCGACGATATTGTCGTTGGCAAACATGAAATGGATGGAGTAGCGGCTGCGCCGACCCAAATTGTCGCGGAAGCTATTGCGATGTGAGTACCAAGCCACCATGTCGCGTGAGTCGATGACCTGATTTTTCTCGATCACATTATCGTTGCTATACCAGAGGCGCAGGCCATCGCCACGTACACCGAGTTCCCGATCCTTGGAGCGAATTTGGTTGTTACGAAGCAGATTGTGATTGGATTGCTTGAGGTCAATGCCAAACAGGCAATTGTCGACCTGCAAGTTTTCAATCACATTGTGATGGCCACGCACATCAAGGCAGGAGTCATCGGTGTCGTGGGAGTCGCCGGAGCCGGTGAGATGAATGCCACGAATGGTGCTATCGCTGGCATTGAGCACCATCACTGTTCCGCGGTCGCCGGCATCAATCGTCACTAGGCCGCCGCCTTCAATAATCAGCGGCTTGTTGATGACCACCGGGCCGGCGTATTGGCCAGCCGGTGGCTTGAGGACCGAGCCAGCTGGCGCCTTGTCGACCAGATCCTGAAATGGCTTCAGGCCATGTACCCGCTTATCGCGTTCGGCGAGCATGAAGGTTGGCTTTGGGCGGTCAATGGTGACCCGCGGTGCATTGCTCATGTCGGCGCTGGAACCACGCTCCTGCTCGGAAAACCCGTTGGAGAAGGCGAAGATGAGTACTGTCGCCAACCCCGCCTTGGTCAATTTTTTCAGCGGCAGCATGGGTGCTACTCGGCCTTGCCTTCGCGTAACTGTTTGCGCCGGATCAACAGCGCCAACATCATGCAGACGAAGATGATGACGAGCAGGCCGTAGCCCCAGTGTGGGTAGGAAAAGGTCGAGAACTGGGCGACTTTGCCTTCGCCAAAAACAGTGGGCATGAACGGCTTGACGGTAAAGGCGCCCCACGGGTGCATGTTGTGACCGAAGAACCATAGCCAGCCAGCGTAGGTGATGACAAAGAATGCCGGCAAAAAGGCCGGAACCAGCGCCAGCAGCAACTGGAAGGGGCGAATCTTGGCGACGCCCGCAATGACGATGCCCATCACGGCAATCAAACCGAAGATGGCAATCTTTGAATAATTACGGACGTTGTCACCCCAGATAGTGATCCGGTCCATATCCTTGAAGAAAGTGCCAGATTCCTTCATGTAGTCCTGAACGTGGATTTCAAGATGGCCGAGCAGAAACTGGTCAACAATCATCCAGCCAGCTATGGCAGAAAATCCTGCGGTCAACACCAATAAACGGGTCTTTTTCACCGGGCTGGCAAAGGCCAGCATCATCACGGCAAAGAAGGCGAAGAAGAACTTGGCCAGTGGCTTTTCGACCGGTGCGCCGGTGGCAATCGGGTACATGCCGACATAGTGGTTGATGGTGTTCATTTCATGGACACAGTCGAGGCCTTCGGCGCCCTTGTCGACGTTTTTCTTGGCATCGGTGATCGGGTTATAGCGTTCGTCGTCGTGGGAAAGATCTTTCTGGATGATCTCGTTGGCCATGCGGGTGCCCTTGCCGGCCGCCTTGCAGCCGTTATGGACACCATCGAAATGGAAATGGATGCGGATGCCATCAGGGAAAGCATCTGGCGGGTAATTCGGGGCAGTGAGTGAAACCCACCAAATCGGGGCGAAATAGGCGGCGATCAGCGCGATTAGCGCGATCAAGGTTAAACCGCCAACGATTTTATTTTGTTTTTCCATCGTTCTGCTCTCTGTCTTGATACGCCCGGCGCTATGCCGGGAGGCGCTACCCGCATGTTGCGGGCAGCGGCGATTACATTACAGCTTTACTTCTTTTTGCCAGCCTTTGGCTTGCACATTGAACCTGGCATGACCAAGCTGGACTGGTATGCCGAGATCGCAACCAACTGGTCGTTGGTGTAGGGCTTAATGATCTTAACCATATCCGGATTGGCATTACGGCGATGCCCATCACGAATTTCGGTCATCTGGCGCAGCAGGTACTTATAGTGCTGACCAGCGATCACCGGATAAAACTTCTCTTTGACCCCTTCGCCATTTGCGCCGTGGCAATCTTTACATTGCTTCTCGTAAAGCTCCTTGCCCTTGGCGACCTGCATGGCAGCATCGACACCTTCGTATTTTCCGTGTTCGATCGGAATACACAGGCTTTCAATGTAGGCAGAGGCATCGGCCAGTTCCTGCGGGTCAGTTAAAGTCGCGGCAAACGGATACATCGTCGGATTGTCGCGAGTGCCAGCACGGATGTCAGCCATTTGCTTGATCAGCACGGTGGTGTGTTGACCAGCGAGCTGCGGGAAGGTGCCGTCCGGGCGACCGGCACCATTGGGCAAGTGGCAGGCGCCGCAGACTTCATAGGCTTCCTCACCATTTTTCTTGTTGCCCTTGAGCTTCAAGGCTTCCGACTTCTCGCCGCCTTCGGCATTCCACTTGTAATTTTTGCCTTCGATGCCGTCCTGGTGCGGAGCGGGAGGGCCGGCGAGGGCGACACCTGCACTGAGCAGGCCGATCAAAAGGAGTGGTGCTTTCATGTTTGTTTTCCTTTTAAGAAAGATTGTTCTGAACGCTGTCTGCATTGTCCTGCAAGGTATATCAGCGTTCTTTGATGTGCGTCAGAGGCCTGTTAATTCGGGCCCCTTTTGCTTACTTCAGCTTAGACAGATATTCAGCAATAAGCTTGATTTCTTCGTCATTGACCAAGTGCATAACGCCCTTCATGGCAGCGGTTTGGCCATTGTTACGGGCGCCACTCTTGATATCTTTCATTTGCGCTTCCATATACGCAGCATTCTGGCCGGCTACCTTCGGATAGTTTGGCATCAGCGGCTTATTGCCTGTTGGGCCATGACAGGCATTACAAGTTTTGTCTTTGTACAGCGCTGCACCATCCATAGCGGCAGCAGCCGGGGCGGCAATAGCAGCAGACAGAGCAACTGCGGACAACAGAGTCATTACAAATTTCATGGTTATTCCCTCCTGAATGAAATACGGGGAGCAGATTGACTCTGCTCCCCGCTAATTGCCTTAAGTCAAATCAAGTTTTGCTTACTTGACTTTCTTGGCGCCGTTTTGCTCAAGGTAAGTCTTGGCGCGCAGACCGATGTCAGCAGCCTTGACCTGGTATTGCCAGATCTGCTCAGACCACAGATTGGCTTGGTCCCAATCCTTCTTGGCGGCAGCAGCATCAGACTTGCCCTTGGCTTCCTTAATCTTGCCGAGTTGGTCGGTTGCATCTTCGACCATCGCGACGACATCCGGGAAGTCCTTGTAATTGACGCTGGTGATGTAGCCCACCACGGAATCAATCACAACTTGGGTATCAGCCACCTTCTTCACAGTCGCCTTATAGTCGGCTTCGGTGTAGTTGGCTTTGGCTTCGCCAGCGACCTTGGTCGGCTTCCAGCCCTTTGGCTTGACCAGCAGGTAACCCTGCATTTCAAGGTGAAGTGCGGAGCAGAACTCGGTGCAATAGTAAGGATAGACGCCTTCCTTGTCAGCCTTGAACTTGACGGTAACCGTCTTGCCCGGTTCGATCGAAGCGTGCACGTTGTAGGTTGAAACGGCGAAACCGTGGGTTTCATCCTGGGCACGTTCGAGGTTGGTCAGGTGAATGGTGATTTCGTCGCCCACTTCAGCCTCGATGGTTTCCGGCGTGATGTGCGAACGGATCAGCGTACCCTTGACTTCGATCTTGTTGCCCTTCTTGGTGGTCACTTCTTCACCAGCGCGAACCATGCCGGGATGCGGCTTGTCGGTGCGGGAATCGGTACCCACTTTGTAGCGGACGCCAGGCTTCAGCTTGTCGGCCGAGATGGCAACCACATAGTGCGGCTCACCCAGTGGTACAGGCATGTCGTACAACAGCTGCATCTTGTCGTTCGAAATGTCGATCAGCTGGTGGTTCTGCGGATGCAGCGGGCCAACCGGGTTGAAGCGGTCAATCGACAGCTTGTTCAGCGCAACCAGATAACGCCCCTTAGGATCGGCCGAGTCACCTTCCATGGTCATCAGGTGACCGATGTTGTAGTGCACGGAGATCTTGTCGAGCACCTTGCCATCACAGTGATTCCATTTGACGACTTGTGAGTCGACATAGAGAGAGGTGTAGGCAATACAAGGTTTCGAATCGTACTGGGTGTGCAGTGGGCCAAGACCAAGCTGGACCTGGGTGTGCAGCGCATCCTTCATAGCGATCACCGGAATGCCGTACGGATCCTTCGATTCGAACTTGCCGGCCTTGATGGCGGCCTGGATCTTCTCAAAGGAATAGACCGATACGTGGGTGTCCAGCTTGCCAGCGACAGTCAGGAACTTGCCATCCGGGGTCACGTCAACACCGTGCGGCGATTTAGGTTCCGGCACAAGGAAAAGGATGCCTTCCTTAATTGCTGTTTCCATCATCAGCACGTCATGGCCATTGATCTTCTTGGCTTTGCCGGCAGCAACGAGTTCAGCCGCTTTCTTCCAGTTGATTACGTGCAGATAGTCGGTGTCTTTTGCAGAGCAACCAGCTTCATACGGCGGACGGCCTTTTTCAATACCGCCAACGTAACGCTCGGAACAGAAAGAGTTAGTGAAGGACCAGCCATCCGACGGGCCTTTACCAGCGTCCGACAAATCCTGCGAGTACGGCGGTAGTTCGAGCGAGAAAGATGCCTTCGGATCGATGCGGCCTTCCTTGCGGTCGAACTTCCAGTAAGTAATACCACCACGATACTTCTCGTTGAATTCTTCGAGCGGGTAGAACTTCTTGTTTTCGAGCGGCGAGGCGTACTGAGCGGCTTCAATAATGTAGTCGGTGTTCGGGGTAACGAAGGCGCCGCCGTGTTCCGATTTAAAGATCGGGTTGACCACGATCTGCTTGGTTTCGAAGTCACGCAGGTCGATCACGGCGAGGCGTGGATTAGCCTTGTCGTTGATGAACAGAAACTGGCCATCATACTTACCTTGGGTTTCCGACATCGCTGGGTGGTGCGTATCACCCCAGTTGATTTCCTTGCCGTCGATATTGCCTTGACGCAGCACGGCCTTGGAGTTTTCATCGAAGCCGTAGCCTTGCCACGGTTCCGGCGTGAACACGCCGATGTACTTAAGGATGCGCATGGACGGAATGCCATACACCAGAACTTGGCCGGACTGGCCGCCCGAGCTGAAGGCGACGAATTCGTCACGCTTGCCGGTTGGCACGTAGGTCTTGGATGCCGCCAGCAGATCCTGCTGACTGAGGTTGCGACGCTTCATCACGTCTTGTAGCGATTCAGCTGACCAGACGGAAGCGGCGCTAAGGCCAAGCCCCGCAACGATCAGCATCGTCGTCGATTTGACTACAAATTTTTTCATCTTGAAATCTCCCTTGAAACAAGAAGTTGTACTTCCTACCCTCCATTGCTGCAGTTGGCGAGATACCCCCTGCGACAATATGCCGCACACTGTATTCCTC
This sequence comes from Burkholderiales bacterium, assembly GCA_038250105.1. GTDB lineage: Bacteria > Pseudomonadota > Gammaproteobacteria > Burkholderiales > Rhodocyclaceae > Azonexus. Next base: position 20,132 of record JBBSCQ010000047.1, read on the forward strand.
AGGCTATGTTAAAAAATTGATCTCTGTTAATTCCATTTGGAGTTGTTCAAGGAAAATGCGATACCGTCATCGGCCCCGAGGCCTAGAAGTGCTCTTGTGAATAAGAAAATACTGATTGATTTGATTGGCGTGTTGCTGATTGCCCTAGTGGTTGTGGTTGGCTACAAGTTGTCACCATTGTTGTTGCCCAAGGCGGATGTCACCGTCCACCCCGACCCAAACTGTGATTTGCAACAGCAGGCTTGCCCGGTCAACTTGCCTTCTGGCGGAAAAATCGAACTTTTGATGGGGACGCGCCCCGTGCCGATGGTCAAACCCTTCGAGGTGCTTCTGACAAGCAGTGGCTTCGCACCGACCCGTGTTGAGGTTGATTTTGCCGGTGTGGACATGAATATGGGCTTGAATCGACCGGAACTCACTGCGCGTGGCGAGGGTAAATTCTCTGCCACCGTAACGCTACCGGTGTGCATTACTGGACAGATGGATTGGCAGGTCACCGTATTGATTGAGTCGGGCAACGAGCGGATTGCCATTCCCTATCGCTTGCATTCCGGAGGGCATGAATAAGATGTCTGAACGCATATTGATGATCATTGCTGGCTTATTGGCAACGCTTGTGCTCGGTCTGGCCCTGTTCTGGCAGCCAGAAATGCCGGAGCGCCCATTGCCCAAGGCAGCTGCGGTCAACGGTGATTTCACGCTGGAATCGGCCAGTGGGCCGGTTTCCTTGAAAGATTACCGGGGCAAACTGGTGCTGGTGTATTTTGGTTACACCTTTTGCCCAGATATCTGCCCAACCTCGCTGGCCGCAACGGCCGAGGGCTTGAAACTACTCAGGCCGGAAGAGGCCGCCCGCGTGGCGATGATTTTCATCTCGGTTGATCCGGAGCGTGATACGCCAGCCCGGCTCAAAGAATACGTTGAGTTTTTCCATCCTTCGATGGTTGGTGTGACAGGGGCGCCGGGAGCGCTGGCGGAAATTGCTAAGCGCTACGGCGTTTTTTACGCCAAGCAGAAAGTGGTTACGGCCGGTGATGGCTATGTCGTCGACCATTCAGCCGATACTTATATTGTTGGACCGGATGGTCTGTTGCTGGGCAAAATTGCCCACGCAACGCCGCCGGATCAAGTGGCAGCAGAGCTTCGCAAACGTTTGACTCCTTAATGAAAGAGAGAATGCTAATGAAAAAACTATCACTTCTGGCGGCTGGCCTGCTGTTCTCGGCCGGAGTACTGGCTGCTGCGGCTGACAATATTAGCGTGCAGGATCCGTATGTTCGCTTGGCGCCACCCAATGCCCCGGCGACCGGCGCTTTCATGGTGATCAAGAACAATGGTGACAAGGATGTGAAGGTGCTCAAGGCCGACAATCCGGTGTCAAAGGTGACTGAGTTGCATACGCACCTGAACGAAGGCGGCGTCATGAAAATGCGTCCGGTGCCAGCAATTGAGGTTAAAGCCAAGGGCCAGGCCGTCCTGCAACCGGGTGGTCTGCATGTGATGATGATTGATCTGAAGGCGCCGATGAAAGAGGGCGATGTCGTGCCGATCACGCTGACCTTTGACGACGGTAGCAGCAAGCAGGTTGATGCCAAGGTGGTTCGTCCGACGGCAGCCGCTATGCCGCCAATGGAACACAAACACTGAAATTAGCTATTTTTGGCTGTATTTGACTGTTGACCGCAGCATTTGCGGTTAACCGCCAATCGGTTAAATAGTACTTGGCGGCTGGCCGATTTCGACCGGCCGCTACGCCGCGATCAGGGTTTGCTTGAATCAGCCGATTTTCGCTGATTCTTCGCTTGCTAAAATACAAATACTGTACAAAAATACAGCCATTAGTTTTTAGTGGAGCAAGCCATGAAACTCACCCCACGGCAGCAAGAAATTCTCGACTTCATCCGCAGTACGCTTGAAGTGCTGGGCGCGCCACCGACCCGTATGGAAATTTCTCAGGCCTTCGGTTTTGCTTCCGCCAATGCGGCGGAGGATCATCTCAAGGCGCTCGCCAAAAAAGGGGCGATTGTCCTCGAACCCGGTTCGGCACGCGGGATTCGGCTGGTCGAGCAACTCGGTTTGCCACTGATCGGCATGGTCGCCGCTGGTTCGCCAATTCTCGCGGTAGAAAATGTCCAAGGTCGCTATGCACTGGATGCCCAGTTATTCAATCCACGGGCTGACTATTTGCTCAAGGTGCGCGGGCTGTCGATGATCGACGCCGGTATTTTCGAAGGCGATTTGCTCGCCGTGCATAAAACGACAGAAGCCCGCGATGGCCAGATCGTCATTGCGCGTGTGGCTGATGATGTCACGGTCAAACGTTTGAAGCGGCGAAATGGCTTGATCGAACTGATCGCCGAGAATCCTGATTTTGAGCCAATTATCGTGAACCCGGCCGAGGTTGAGTTCGCCATTGAGGGTATTGCCGTCGGGCTGATTCGCGGGGCAATCAGCACGCTCTCTTGAGGCAACGTTGAGGGTGGTTTCGGCTGTCTGTCAGGTGGCTAAAGCCGAACTGCAGCGTCATCGATTTGCCAGTGCCTGCATTATGGCTTCAGCAAGTACCGTGGGGTCTTCCGCGCCGACAATGACCTTTTGTTGATTCAGTATAAAGGTCGGCACCATGCGGATGGCCATTTGGCGAATTTGCCGCTCATCTGCGCGGACGGTATTGCTGTCTTGGTCTGAGTGGAGATAATTCTTGACCGCCTGCGCCGGCAAGCCGCATTCAGCGGCGATTTTGCACAGCGTCGAAATGTCGCCCACATTTTCACCTTGCTGAAATTGAGCAACAAACAACCGTTCAATAAGCGCATCGGCGGTGCCTTGTTGTTGTGCCCAGTAAAGCAGGCGATGGGCTTGCAATGTGTTGGCGCGCACTTGTATTTTTTCAAACACATAGCTCAGTCCATAGGCTTGACCAGCCTCGCGGACCCGTTCGAATAGCGCTTCCACCGGTGCATGGCCGCCAAATTTCTGCTCAAGAAAAGGCAGGTAGGGCTCACCCTCAGGCGGTGTGTCGGGGTTCAGAAAGAAGGGGCGCCAGCGTGTTTGGTATTCAAATTTCGGGTGCGTCTGGCGGACGATGGCCACTGCGGTTTCGAGACGGCGTTTGCCGATGAAGCACCAAGGGCAAACGATGTCGGCAACGATATCAATGTTCAGCATGGCATCAGTTCAAAAATTATCAGTGGAAGAAAGACTGATTTTCGCCGCAATCGTTCCTCAACCTTACTAACTACGCGATTGGCCAAAGGCCGGCAAAGTGATGTGGAAACGCATGGCGAGCAGGCGGAGGCTGAGCACGATACCCATCGCCAGCCAACTGGCGATAACCGACGAAAGGCCAATCTCCTGCAGACCAATTAAAGCCAAGGCACCAACCCAGGCAGCGGTTGCGTACAACTCGCCTTTGAGAAATACTAGTGGCACGTCATTGCACAAAATGTCACGCAATACTCCGCCGACAATGCCGGTGATCACGCCCATCAGGCTGGCGACTAACCATGGGGCGTGCCATTGCAAAGAAACCTGTGTGCCAACAATAGTGAACAGAGCGAGACCAATTGCATCGGGAATCAGGAAAAGGCGGGGTGGCAGGGGCAGGGTGCGGGCCAGGAAAAAGGTGACCAGGCCGGTGCCGAGCGCGGTGATCAAATAGGCCTGATCGACTACCCAGAAAACATTACGATCAAGCAAGAGATCGCGAATTGTGCCGCCACCCAAAGCGGTGGCAAAGCCGACGAGCAGCGCGCCGATCAAATCCATCTGTTTGCGGCTGGAGTCGAGTACGCCAGTTATTGCGCTGACGGCAACTGCCGCCATACCAACCCAGTAGAGCAGGGCGTCCATGCTCACTTTAGCGCTGATGATCCTTCATGGCGCGCGCCGCTTCACGCTTGCCCGATTTTTCCTGCTCGTCCTGACGCTTGTCGTATTGTTTTTTACCCTTGGCCAAGCCAATTTCAAGTTTGATCCGGCCGCGTACATAGTGCAGGTCGATCGGCACCAAGGCGTAGCCCGAGCGCTCAACCTTGCCGATCAACTTCATGATTTCCTTGGCATTCAGCAGCAATTTCCGTGTCCGGACCGGATCGTGGCTGTTGTGCGATGAGGCCATCGCCAGCGGGGAAATGTGCATGCCAATCAGGAAAATTTCGCCACCTTTAATGATGACGTAGGATTCCTTGATATTCATCCGGCCGGCCCGAATTGCCTTGACTTCCCAACCTTCGAGAACCATGCCGGCCTCGAACTTCTCTTCAACGAAGTAGTCGTGAAAGGCTTTTTTGTTGAC